>DASZTV010000069.1:0-4001 GCA_035548125.1 Mycobacteriales bacterium
CAGGAACAGCACGTTCAAGTGACCGTTCTTGATGTCGCTGTAGAACTCGTTCCACAGATGCAGGTGAATCGCACCGGACGCGACCGACAGGCCCGCGCCGATCGCGCAGAGGGCGAGCAGCGGGATGCCCCGGTGGGCCTCGAGCACGCGTTTCATGTCATCTCCTCACGAAGGAACGGTTGGAACAGCTGCTGGCCGAGCAGGCGGAGGTAGCGGGGCTGCTCCGCCGCCTGCTCGACCGGGACCGGCCGTCCGGCCAGCCCGGTACAGGGGACCGGTGCACCGAGGTCGGGGAAGATCGCGCGGTGCGCGAGCCGGTCCCAGAACGTGAAGAGCACGCCGAGGTTGACGTCGAGGCGCCCCGTCGTTCGGTGGTGAACCCGGTGGTACGCCGGACTGATCACCCAGCGCCCCAGTCGCCCGTAGCCCCACCGGACGTTGGCGTGCGGTAGCGCACCGAGGCATGCGAACGTGGTGAGCAGCTCAGGCGGCGTCGCGTTGTTGCCGGCGAGGGCGAGCACCGGGATGGCCGTGATGATGAAACCGACGTGGACCAACGGGCTGGTGCGGAACGTCGAGAGGATCGACAGCTCTTCCTGCGAGTGATGGACCGCGTGCAGACGCCACAGCGCTTCCAGCCGGTGACTTCCGTAGTGGGCGACCCAGTCGAACGCGTCGATGGCGACGATCGCCGCGACGATGAACAACGCGCGCGGCACGGCGGGCAGCGTCGGCAGCACCAGCCACGAGGCGTGCCGGGCCAGCAGGTCGGAGAAGCCGGTGCCGGCCAAGACCATGATCGGAACGCCGAGGAGGGCGTGGACACCGAAGTACATGGCATCGACGCGGTGGCCGCGGGCCAAGGCCGGTCGCCGCTGGGCGGGCCACCGCCGCTCGATCGCGAACACGGTGAGCACGAAGCCCATCACGACCGGGCCCGCGAGCTGGAACTCTGCGGTGCGCACCTGGTGCAGCGGGCCCCACGGCGCGAGCACCTGCCACCCCTCGCGTGACAGCCACACCGCAAGCAGCGCGACACCGATCGTCGGGAGGTAGAGACGCGCCGCGGGATTGTGGCGGCGGAGCGCGGCCAGCGGTCGGAAGGTCGCGGCGAACGGCCGCAGCGAAGGTGGTGACGCAACGACGAGCGACTGGTCGGCAGCCGTGGCTCCTCCTTCCGATCAACCCTTGTCAGATCAGACCACGGAGGAATCGCGTTGCGGGTTCAGTGAACCGGGTGTCCTTCGGCTGCGTTCAAGGACACGAAACCCCAAGCTCTGGAGGTTGTGACATGTCTGTTCCGGGTTTGACGTCGATACGGCGTCGCCGGTCCGCACACGCGGCCGTCATTCTCGCCATCGGCGCCGTTGCCCTCGCCGGATGCGGTGGCAGCAGCTCGGGTGGCAAGAGCACGGTCAACCCGGGCAGCGGGGGCGCAAGCACCAGCACGCCGACCCCGACGCACAGCCCGAGCACCGGCTCCGGCGGTGGATACGGCTACTGAGCGAGCCAAGGCCTACGCGGCGCGGAAGACGCGCACGTCGCCGCTGACCGTCTTGCCCCGCACCACCACGGTCGGGGCGCCGTCGCCGCGCGGGGCGCTGGCGAGCGGGACCTCGGAACTGAGGGAGCCCGACGTCGAGGTCGCGTCGACGTCGACGTTGCTGCCGACGGCGATGCCGATCTCGACATCACCCGACACGCAGTGCACCTTGACCTGGCCGGCCTGAACGGACCCGAGCCGGATGTCCCCCGATACCGACTTGGCGGTCACCGAACCGCTGACAGAGTCGGCGAAGACGTCACCGGCGACGGTGCCGGCTGTGAGGTCACCGCCGATCCGCGGGAGCCGGATGTCGCCGCTGACCGTCTTGACGGTGGCGTCCCCGACGATCTCGCCGGTTGCCCGCAACTGACCTGAAGCCCCTTTGATGTCGAGGCAAGCGAGCGTGCCGTCGATGAACGCATCGCCGGCCGCGCAGGCGATGCGGACCTCGCTGTGGTGCGGGACCGTGACGGTCACCTGAACGTCGATCGAGCCCCAGCGCTGACCCCATCCGCCGAAGATCTTGTGCTTCATCTCGATCAGCAGCCGGTCGCCGACCAGGTCTACCGTGATGAGGTCGAGCAGGCGTTCGGTTCCCGTGATCGTGACGCTGGACTCGGTGCCGTCGACGGTGCGGATCTCGACGTCGGCGATCGCGAGCTTCACGTCGAGGCGGACCGGCCGGGGAGTTGCGAAGCGCTTGTCGATCATTGGATTGGTTCCTTCCGAGGGGACTGGGACGGTGAGGGACGTCGGGGCGGGTGCTAGGCGCGGCCGTAGCCGGTGAGCCGGCGCTGTCCCGCCGGGACCTGGCGTGGCTCGAGCGAGCGGTGGAGGACCTGGACCAGCCAGGTGTTGACCGAGACGCCGGCTGCTGCGGCAGCGTCGTCGAGCCGTGTCTTGAGACGGTCCGGGAGCCGCAACGTGATCCGGGCGTCGAGCGCCTCGTCGGTCGCCGGCTCCGATGCGGGCTCGGCGCCGATGTAGACGAGCTCGGGCTCACCGGCGGAGACCCGGACCTCCACGCTGCCCTGGTCGAGTGAGTCGGAGAGCTCCAGGGCGGCCTCCGCGAGAGCCTCTTGGAGGCGGCGGGCCAGCGAGGACTCGAGCGCGACGGACAGCAGCTCGGCGGCCCGGGCGGTCGCCTCGTCGCCGACGGCGGCGATCCGGAGAAGGTCGTCGCGGATCAGTTGGACGTAGCCCTCGAGTTGCATGACATCAGGATGACATCAAGATGATGCCAAATACAAGTCACAGTGCTGTCAGGCGCTGATTCCGCAGCGTCGTGGGGCATGCTTCCGAGGCAATGAACCGGGTTCGGCTGGCCTGCCTCGCCGCTGTCGTAGCCGGGCTCGCGATCGTGCCGGCTACGCCTTCCGGGGCCGGGCCGGTCACCTCCGCGCCGCTACCCGCGGTGCGGGCGGGAGCTGCCCGCTTCGAGGTTCTGAGCCCCACCCTGATCCGCCTCGAGTACGCACCGGGCGGGCATTTCGAGGATCGTCCGACGATGGTGGCGCAGGACCACCCGGTCTCCGGCTTCACCGCGTCGCGCTCCCACGGCGTGCTGACGATCCGGACTTCCGCCCTCGAGCTGAGCTACCGAATCGGCGGGCGTTTCACCACGAAGAACGTCACCGTGCGTTCGCGAAACGGGGACTGGACGGTGCATCCGGGCTGGTCGGCAGCCGCGGCTCGCGGCAACCTGGGTGGCTGGGTTCGCGCGCTGGACGACCGGCAGGGTCCCGTGCCGTTGCACCCGGGCCTGCTCACCCGGGCCGGGTGGTACCTGCTGAACGACTCGCGCGATGCGCTGCTGACGTCGCAGGCGCCTGGATTCGCCGTTCGGGACACGCCAACGGGCTACCAGGACGGCTACCTGTTCGGGTACGGCCGTCACTACGCCCGGGCGTTGCGCGACTTGCGGGCTCTCAGCGGACCGGCACCGCTGCTGCCGCGCACCGCGTTCGGAGTCTGGTTCTCGCGCTATTACGCCTACGCGGCGTCTGACTATCCGAAGCTTCTCGCCCAGTTCCGGCGCAACAAGGTGCCGCTGGACACGCTCTCGATCGACACCGATTGGAAGCGGCAGCCCAACCCCGTCTCGCCGGTGCTCGCCGGCGCCGTCGTCGGCAGCACGAAGGCCTGGTCGTGGAACGGGTGGGAGTGGAACAGCACGCTGTTCCCCGATCCCAGGAAGTTCGTCGCGTGGGCCCATCGCCATGGCATCGCGCTGGCGCTCAACATCCATCCGTCGATTGACAGCACCGACCCCCAGTACGACGCGACGGTGGCGAAGACCGGGCCGCTTCCGCTCGACGCGATGTGCACGCTCCAGCAGATCGATCCGCTCGGCCAATGCCATGTCTTCGACCTGACGCAACAGCGGCAGATCGCGGCGTACTTCGCGTTGCATGCGCCGATCGCCGCGGACGGGATCGACGAGTGGTGGCTGGAC
>DASZTV010000070.1:0-53255 GCA_035548125.1 Mycobacteriales bacterium
CTGCGCCTTCCCCGGATCGATCGCCACGACA
Organism: Mycobacteriales bacterium; assembly: GCA_035548125.1. Taxonomy (GTDB): domain Bacteria; phylum Actinomycetota; class Actinomycetes; order JAFAQI01; family JAFAQI01; genus DASZTV01. The sequence continues at coordinate 32 of DASZTV010000070.1, forward strand.
AGCCTGGACCCAGCCAACGACGGCTGCAACAACTCCGACACCCTGAACCCCTTCGATCGGCAACGTGAGTCCTCACGCTGCCCGACTCAGGAGTCAGGACCTATCAGCTGTCGATGGCGTCACGCACCCGCGCGCGTGCCTCCGACGGCCCGTCCGCCGACAGCGCGGCCGCTGCGTAACGGACGCAGTCCTCGGCGGTGTGCCGCAACAGCGTGGCCCGGACGTCCGCGAGGACGCGGGGGGTCATCGAGAGCGCGCCCGCACCCAGACCGACCAGCACCAGGGCGAGCATCGGGTCACTGGGCGCCTCACCGCACACGGTGACCGGCCGGCCGGCGAGCGCGCCGGCCCGTAGCACCGTCGCCACCAGATCCAGGAACGCGGGCTGCCACGGATCCAGCAGATCAGCGAGCTCGCCGTCCGCCCGGTCCGTGGCAAACGTGTACTGCGCGAGGTCGTTGCTGCCGACCGAGACGAAGTCGACGACCTGGAGCAGATCTGCCGCCCGAAGCGCTGCGGCGGGCACCTCCACCATGACCCCGGGGGTCGCGATCCCGTGTTCGCGGCACTGCGCCGCGAACCAGGCCGCCTCGGCTGTCGTCGCGACCATCGGCGCCATGACCCGGACCTTCGTCTTCGACCCGCGAGAGGCCATCGCGATCGCGGTGAGCTGGTCGGTGAGCAGCTCGACGTGGCGCCTGGCGACACGCAGCCCGCGCACCCCGAGCGCCGGGTTCGGCTGGTCACCGAGCCGCACGTAGGGTGCCGGCTTGTCGGCTCCGATGTCCAACGTGCGCACCGTCACCTCCCGGCCGGCGAACGCGTCGAGCACCTCCAGGTACGCCGCCGCCTGCTCGGCGACGGTGGGCGGCTCCTCGCGGTCCAGGAACGCGAACTCGGTACGGAAGACGCCGACGCCTTCGGCGCCTGCCGCGAGCGCGTCAGGGACGTCGCTCGCGCCGCCGACCGCCGCAAGCAGCTGCACCGGCTTGCCGTCGCGGGTGCGTCCGGGTCCGTGCTCCTCCGGTTCGGCGGGCTCGGGCAGCTTGACCGCCGCGCCGACCGCGTCGGAGTCGGGGTCGGCCACGACCTCGCCGGTTGCGCCGTCGACCATCACCCGCTGCCCGCTGCGAAGGGAGGCCACGCCCGGACAGGCCACCACCGCGGGGATGCCGAGCGACTTGGCCAGCACCGCCGTGTGGCTGGTCGGTCCGCCGCGCTCGGTCACGATGCCGAGCACCCGCTCGGGGTCCAGCCCGGCGGTGACCGCTGGCGAGAGATCCCGGGCGACCAGCACGAACGGCGTCCCCGGATCCGGAATCGCCGGGGCCGGCTCACCCAGCAGGCGGGCGACCACCCGGTCACGAATGTCGTCGAGCTCGGCACGGTCCGGCACGGCGCGCATCGGATCGGCGGCACGCATGTCGCGGTACGCCGCGAACGCCTCCCACGCCGCTCGCGGAGCGGCCCGGCCGGAGCTGACCAGCTGCCTGGCGAGCGCGATGAGCGACGGGTCGCGCGCAATCCGGGCCTGCCGGACGAGCACCGCACCCGAGGCGCCGGCCCGGGAAGCGAGCGCCTCCAGCTCGCTCCCCACCGCCTCGAAGGAGTCGAGCGCACGCGCGGTTTCCGCGGCGGCGTCGATCGGCGCTCCGTCACGCGGCGGGAGCACCGGGCCGTGGACCCGGGCGACCGGTCCGACGGCAACCCCCGCACTGACGCCGATCCCGGCGTACTTGGAGGGCATGGGGAGGACGTTAGGGGGTGGCGATCGCCGGTGACGCACCGGCCGGTACTTCGGGTGCCTCCGCGCCCGGCGGCAGCACCAGGCCGAACCGGGTGAGCACCCGCACGATGCCCATCGCCACGATGACCGCCGCCACGCCCGCCAGCACGTCGACCAGGTAGTGGTTGGCGGTGGCCATCACGTCGACCGACAGCAGCAGCGGGTAGAGCACTCCGAGCACCTGGGTCGTGCGATGCCGGCCGTACCGGACCAGCTGCCAGCCGCACCACAACGCCCACCCGACGTGGAGCGAGGGCAATGCCGCGAACTGGTTGGTGTCCGCGCCCAGACCGCGCGGGGCGCTCGCCGCGTTGCTCCACCAGCCGTAGTGGGAGAAGTGCGCCATCGTGTCGATGAATCCGGGCAGCATCCGCGGCGGCGCGACGGGCAGCAGCGAGAAGCCCACCAGGCCGAGGATCGTTGCGATCATCAGAACGGTGCGGGCGGAGGAGTACGCAGCCCCGTGACGCCGCCACATCCAGACCAGCACGACCGGTGTGACGATGTAGTGCAACGTCGCGTACATGTAGTCGGCCGGGAGGCCGAGCGCCAGGTGCGCGGAGAACAGCTTGTTCAGCGCGTGTTCCGGCGCCGCTCCGACGACCTTCTCGAAATGCAGGATCGACCGGCCGTGCCCGAACGCGACACTCGACTTGCCCTCGACCAGGTAACGGGTGAGGTCGTACATCGAGTACACCGCGCCGATCAGCACCACCTCCCGGAAACCGCGGATCGCCGTCCACGTCCTGCGGTGCGCCTTGAGGCTCGCGTACCAGGACTGCTTCACCGACTCCGGCGCGTCCAGCACGATGCTGAGCGAGTCATGCCCGGCTACGTCAACGGACTCCGGGGATGCCAGATCGAGCGGCTCCGAGGTCATCTGGCACCTCCCATCTCACGCCGATCACGTCACGGAGACACGGTGTCCGAGGCGGACAGGGAAACTGGGGTGTCGATCCGGTCCTTGCGCTTTCTTACTACTTTGTCACGAGCACCGGCCACCGCGCGACTTATTCCCGCCGAACCGCGGTCAGGCGGTCGAAACGAGACCGCGGCCGACGACGAGCGGAAGATCCAGCGCGGTCACCAGACCCGGTGGGGCATCCACCACGTGGGGTAGGGCGTTGATCAGCCGCATCGCCGTTGCCTTGAGGCCCGCCGTGTTGTGGTCGCCGTCCGTCCCCAGCAGCTGGAGGTCGACGGTGTAGTTCGGCTCGCCGCTGACGACCACCCGGTAACAGCCGTGCCCGGCAGGCTGCGGCCAGTCGGGTGCCAGGTCGTCCCGCAGCCGGGTGACGTGCTCCAGGACCAGCCGAGGCGTGCCGTTGACGATGCCGCGCACCTCGAACCGCAGCGCCGCCTGGGTGCCCTTGGCGATCGTGCCGGTCGGGATGTCGAAGTCCTCGGGAGCCGGGAACCGGAGGTAGCTCTCCTCGACCGAGTCCAGCGTCACGTCGAGCGCCTTCGCGAGCTGGTACACGATGCTGCCCCACGCCATCGTGAGCACGCCCGGCAGCAGGATGAACGGCGTCTGGTCCAGCGGCATGCCGAACCCCATGATCCCGCCGAGCACGTCCGCCTGGTCGTAGGTCGCGTAGTTCAGTAGCTCGATGCAGCGCACCTCGTCGATCCGCTCGCTGATTCCGGTGACCAGCAGCGGCAGGGCGTCGTTGCCGAACCCGGGGTCGATGCCGTTGACGAAGATCGACGCGGCCCCTTCGTGCGCCGCAGCGATCACGTCGGCGGCCAGGTCATCGGCAACGCCGTACGGGTACTGCAGGAACACCGGGCTGCTCGACACGACGTTGACGCCGGCCCGGAGGAACATCGCGAGATCGCCCAGCGCCTCGACGATCCGGTCGTCCGCCCATGCCGTATGGACGATGCAGTCCGGCTCGAGGGCGAGCAGCGCCGCCGCGTCATTGGTGGCGGCGACCCCGAGCGTCCGGCCGAGACCAGCGAGCTCCCCCGCGTCCTTGCCGACCTTGTCGGGGTTGGAGACCCACAGACCCACCAGCTCGAGGTCGGGGCGTGCGTCGATCCCGGCGATCGCGTGCTTGCCGACGTGGCCGGTGCTCCACTGCACGACCCGATAGGTACGAGGCACGTCACACTCCCGTCGGAACGCTGCAGGTCTGGTCGAGGCCGAGGACCTGCATCAAGCGGCCCTGCGACAGGTACTTGCCGATCACGAGAGACAGCTCGACGATCTCGCCAGCGTCGAAGTGGGCGGACAGTCTCTCCATCAGCTCGAGCTGATCGCCGTCGGGAAGGTCGATCCGAGCCATTGCGTCCTCCACGCCACCACCGCCCACGACCGGACGGCTGACGGCCCGTCAGATTATTCGAGAGATTCCGTGCAGCGTCTCGCCCCCCCGGTGCGTTGTCATGAGTGAACCGGTTCACCACGGCGGGAGAGCGATGTCAGATCAGACGTTCCAGGAGTTCGTCCTGGCTCGCGGTCCCGAGCTGACCCGGTTCGCCACGCTGCTGTGCCGCGACCGGACGGAGGCCGAGGACCTGGTCCAGGACACCCTCGCCTCCGCCTACGCCAGTTGGCGCCGGATCGAGGCCGCAACCTCCCCGGAGGCCTACGTCCGGCGGATGCTGGTCAACCGGCACGTGTCGTGGTGGCGGCGCCACCGCGGTCGGGTGGAACCCCGCGCGGTGGTCCCCGACGTATCCCGCCCGGACCACACCGATCACTTCTCCGACACGGACGCAGTACGCCGGATGCTGCTCGGCCTGCCGCCGAAGCAGCGGGCGGCGGTCGTACTCCGCTACTACGCCGACTACTCCGACGCCCAGATCGCCGACACCCTCGGCTGCAGCGAACCGACCGTCCGCAGCCAGATCTCCCGCGCCCTTGCCGCGCTCCGCAGCTCGCCTGAGGCACTCCCCGAAAGGACCCGCACATGAACGTCGAAGACCTGGTGCGCGACGGCCTGCGCGACGCGGCCGAGCAGGCCGCCCCCATTGCGGACCTGCACCTCACCGCGATCCGCCGCGGCCGGCAGCGGCGGGCGGTGCGCCGCGCCACGGCCACCGGTGGCGTCGTGCTGACCGTCGCCGCGATCGCGGGGGTCGGGATCCTGGTGACCAACAACACCGGTGGGGCGGGTCACCACGTCCTGCAACCCGCCAGCGGGGGCGGGAACGGACAGCAGCAGGTCGTTGCCGATCCGTGGTGGCAGACCTGGACCGTCGGTCGACACGACGGAGCAGTCGACCCGCACTTCCTCGCCGCCGCTGCACCGACGTACGACACCGCGTCCGGCCCCGAGAAGATCAAGGTGTGGGCGGCGGGCACCACGGGAGACGGCACCCAGTGGGCGCTGTACTCCGACGAGAGCAGCCCTCACGTCATGCAGTGGCTGCAGGGCTGGGACGGGAGTCCCGACTTCGGCGAGAGCGACCAGAAGGTCGTCCCGGACCTCAGCTGGACCTCGTGGACGATCCCCACGCGTGACTCTCACGACGGCGTCCCGAACATCACCGAATGGCTGATCGTCGTCGGGCGGCCCGGCACCACCTCGATCGACTACAGCACCGACGGGACGACCTGGCAGCCGATGAACGTCCAGGACGGCATCGCCGTGATGAAGCTGACGACGGCTACCGGCTTCCCGCCCGCCGCGGCGAAGGTACGGATGGCCGACGCGAAGGGCGTCTACGCCACGGGCGTCCCCGCGGGCGCCGGCGTGGACCCGTACGCCGACCCCACCACGGGCGAGACCAAGGGTTCGGTCGTCCCGTCCGCGACGCCGACGAGCGCATCCGTCAAGCCGCCCGCGAACGTGCAGCGGATCAATCCTTCTTCCGCTTCCCGCTGACCGACCACTTCGGCGGGATCTGGCCCGGGCCGGCGGTGCTGCACTTCAGGGTCGCCGCTCGGTAGTTGGCCTTGCGCAGCTTCGGCAGCTTCGGAAACGTCGGCTCCTTGCGCTGCAGCGCGTCCATGTCGAGGCAGTCGGTCAGGTCGTTGGCGTTCGCGTCCCGGTAGGTCAGCGCGCCGAGGTTCCACTTCCGCTCGACGAACGCCAGGATCGAGCCGAAGTCGTAGACCTGTGACGACACGTGGTGTCGCTTCGCGTACGGCGACACCACGACGGTCGGGACCCGGAAGCCGTAACGCCGGAAGCCGTCGTACTGCTTCTCCTTCAGCCCGACCAGCGGCGCGATCAGATCGGGGGCGAGTGCCACCGGAGGCGGGACGTGGTCGTAGTAGCCGCCGTGCTCGTCGTAGGTGAGGATGAACACCGTCTTGTGCCACGCCGGTGACTTGCCGATCGCCTCGACGACCTCCTGCAGCAGCTTCTCCCCCACGACGATGTTCTGCGGGTTCTCCTGCGACTGGGTCCCGAAGTCTGGGTCGATCAACGAGAAGCTCGGAAGGGTCCCGGCGGCGGCATCGGCGAAGAACGCCTCGAGCGGCTTGTTCTTCACGAGGTTCTGGACGTCGGCGACCGGGAACAGCTCGGCGGTCGCGCCGAGCGGGAACGACGCGCAGTAGTCGGTCCAGCTGATCCCGTGCGCACTGAGCCGGTCGAAGATCGTGCCGTTCGGTGGCAGCACGAGCGACACGTCGGACGGAAGCTGGTTGACCTCGGTCTCGAAGTCCCCGGTCATGCCCGCGGAGGTGCCGGCGATGAGGAACCGCCGGTTGGCGTGCGTCTGCCCGAGCAGCGAGCAGAAGAACCGGTCACAGACCGGGAAGTGCGTGGCGAGGTCGTAGGTGAACGGCAGGTCCCGTTCGGTCCAGTAGCCCATCGCCACCGGGCCGTTCTGCTTGTAAAAGGTCGGGCTGATCTGCGAGCGGACGAACCCGTCCATCTTGCCGTGGTTGAACTGCTGGTGCGAGGCCGTCCACTCGTTGCTCGGCTGCGAGTGGAGCTGGCAGGTCGTCGGCATCCGGAACGCATGTTGAATCCGCCCGTCGCCGTACGGGTTGCTAGCGGTCGGTTTGCCGTTGGCCCCGATCGTGAACCCGTCGCCCCGCGGCGTCTGGCCCTTGCCTCGCCCGAGCATGCCGAGGAAGTTGTCGTAGGAGTGGTTCTCCAGCATCAGCACGACGATGTGCTCGATGCCCGGCATGGTGTCGGTGCCGGCGGCGAGGTGAGGGAACGGCCGCGAGCCCGGGTGTCGCAGCTTGCCCTTGCCGAGCACCTTCAGCGCCGCCCGCACGTGCGGGTCGCTCGCGGAGAACAGCCGGGTCGTGGGCACCGCCGCCGCCCGTCCCGCCAACGCGGTGCCGGCGAGCACGCCGGCACCCCCGACGAGGAGGGACCTGCGGCTGACGCCCTTGCCGGATGCTGCGGAGCTCACCGGTCGATCATGCCGAAGACCTCAGGTCTTCGAGGCGAGGTACGCCGCTTCCGTCACGTCGATGCTGAACCGGGTCCCGGCATCCCACAGCCACCACATGTCGCTGAGCAAGCCGGGCAAGGCGGTTGCCACGTCGTCGACGCGCAGTCCCTGATGGGGGCCCTGGTGCGCGCCGGCGGCGAGGATCGGAGGCGTCGGGCCCTGGAAGGCCGGGACCAGCGCTCGGGCTCCGCTCACGAGCAGTGCTACAGCAGCGAGCCCTGCCGCGCCGTTACGTGACAGCCGGACCATCTCGGGGTTCAGCCTGCCGACTCCGTCACGGATCACCGCCGTCAGGGACCGGCGGGTCCTGGTGGTCGGCAGCCGCAGCGAGTGCCGCACCGCGAGATACGTCGCCGCGAGCGTCACCACGATGAGGGCCGACAGTGCGACCACCGCCGACAACCAGGAGCCAGCATCACCGGTCACGGTGGCGCCGACGCCTTGCACCGCCCACCGGGTCGACGCGAGGTCGCGAAGTTGCGCGAGGCCGGGCACCCAACTCACCGAGGGGGTGAGCCCGGAGAGGACGAACTCGACGACGACGAGCATCGGAAGCACTGCGAGCGCCTTGTCGGCGGAGCGCACGACCGCGGACACGAACAGCGACAGGGTGACTGCGCTGACCGCGGCGAGCGACATCACCACGACGATCTCGAGCAGGCCCGACGGAAGCACCGCGCCGCTTCCGGGCACCGACTGCCGCTGCACCGCGACGATGCTGACGGCGGCAGCCTGCAGGACGAGCAGCGGACCGAGCACCGCGATCTTCGAGCCGACGTAGGCGGCGGCGGACAGGCCGGCGCGGTGCTCGCGGACCAGGATCCGGCGTTCCTTGACGATCTCGCGCACGGCGCTCGCCATGCCGAGCCAGGAGACGCACATCACGAGCAGCACGGCCATGCCGGTCGCCGAGATCGGCACGGCGTAGTCGACGTTCTCGGCCGGACGGGCGAGCCCGTCGGGCGCCACGAACATCGCGAGCAGACCGCCGAGCACGAACACCTGCGCGGCGAACAGCCAGGTGCGCCGCCGGTCGGCGAAGGTCAGGTCGAAGTAGCGCCGGGTGAGCGTCGCGAGCTGGCTGCGCACCGACGTACGCGGCGCCGCCGCAAGCCGCCGGTCGAACGCGGGCACGCGGTGCAGCTCCGCCTGCGTCTTGGGTTCCGCCGGATCTTCCGACCCGTCAAGTGCGGAGAACAGCTCCGCTGCGGTGGTGGTGCCGAACGACGCGTGCATCTGGGCCGGCGTCCCGAAGTAGGCCAGTCGGCCGCCCGAGCTCAGCAGGGCAACCTGGTCGCAGCCGGCGAGCGCCGCCTGGCTGTGCGACGCGACGATCACGACGTGACCGAGGTCGGCGAGCCGACGCAGCGTGGCCATGACGCTCGCCTCGTAACCCGGGTCGAGACTCGACGTCGGCTCGTCGAGGACCAGTACCGAAGGACGGCTGAGCAGCTCGATCGCGATGCAGACCCGCTTGCGCTGACCCACCGACAGTGATCCGACCAACAGGTCCGACTGCGCGGACAGCCGCACCTCGTCGAGCACTGCGTCGACCCGGCTCGCCTGCTCGTCAGCGCCCTGGTCGGGCATCCGGAGCGCGGCGGCGTACGCGAGGCAGCGCCGTACCGTCAGCTCGGCGTACAGCGCATCCTCTTGCGGCACGTAGCCGATGCCGCGATGGCTCGAGTCGAGGCCGACGACCTCACGTCCGTCGACCTTGATCGACCCGGAGGTGAGGGCGAGAGTGCCGGTCAGCGCGCCGGCGAACGTGGTCTTGCCCGATCCGGTCGGGCCGGCCACGCCGACGAGCGTGCCGGTCGCGACAGCGAATCCGACACGGTCGAGCAACCGGGTTCCGCTCGGGGCGTCGACCACGAGACCGTCGACGGAGAGCGCCGTAGGAGTCGCGGCGTCGCTAGCGGTGCGCTGTGCGGGAATCGCGTGGGCTTTGGTCTCCGGCATGACGACGCCCTACGCCGTGCGCGAGGAATAGCCGGGGCAGTACAGCTTGACCGCGGTCTTCACGACGTAGTCCGCGGCGCCCGCAGCCACCGTGGTGAACGGGATCTGCTTGACCTTGTCCATGATCTCGGCCTTGACGTGGGCGTAGCTGGTGTTGCTGTCGAAGGCGCTGCACACGGCGTCACCGAACTGCGCGACCTCGGAGGCATTGATCGAGAAGGGCGTGTGCACGTACTTCTTCAGACCGGCGATTGCGTTGGACACCGCGGTGTTGGTCGGCGTGATGCGCGCCGCGTGCTTGGGGGCGGACTTGATGGCGCCCTTGTGGTGCTTCTTGTGTGTCTTGTGCTTGTGGTGCTTGTGGTGCTTCTTGTGTGTGGCCGCGGGGTGCTTGGTGGTGGCAGAGGCGGCGACGGCGGAGACGACGTGCGCGGCGCCGGCATGCGCGCTCACGGACCGGACCGCGTGGGTCGTCGCATGGGGCTGCGCGCTGACCGCGTGATTGACCGGAGCCGCCTGGACGGCCTGGTACGGCGCCTGCACGCGACTCGGAGCGGTCGGGTAGAGCAGCTGCGACAACGCCGCGTCGCTGGTCGTGCCCGTCGCACTGACCAGGCGGACGTTGTGGTCGTCGCCGACGACTCGGGGCGCAACCCCGAGAGCGACCGAAAGGGAGATGCCGAGGACGGCGCAAGCGCCCGCGGCGATCGTGCTGCGAAGGGTGTGGCTGTTCATCGTCGAGCTCCTGTGTCCCGCTGGCGTTGGGCCCTGGTCGGCGCCCTACACAGGATTCGACAATCGCCATGCCCGTGAACATGGCGAACGCGGATGGTTTCGGGCTAGTCACTCCGATCTATATGGAGACCACCCGGTTGATGTTGTTATGTCGGTTGCGTGGGGGAATGTGCGGCCTCCGCGGCTGTGGCGAAGTCGCCGCTCTCGCGCTTCGCGCTCGCCCGTTGCGAATCGCCAACGCCGCTCCGCCCGCACATTCCCCCACGCCACTACCAAGTCGGTGAGGTCACGTTTGATGCTTCTGACAGCGCCCTCGGGCTGGTTTGTCCTGGGGTCCAGGTCCAGGTGTCTCCTGAGCTGTCTGTCAGCAGCGCGCTTCCCGCCGCGTTCACCGCGAGGGACGTCGGGGTGTCGTTCTTGGGAACTGTGAACTTGACCGTCGGCGTCGTTCCGTCGCAGCTGATGACCTGCATCGACGTGCCGGTCTGGACGGCGAACCAGAGTGAGCGGTCCGGGCCGGTCGTGACCGCGCCGGGCATGCCGTCGTTGATGTCGTAGCCGCTGCACGCGTTCGCGTTCGGCGCCGGGTTGGTGCCGCTCGTCGAGTCGTACCGCGCCAGGTAGCCGCCGTTGCCGGTCCGCACGAACGCGTCAACGTGGCTGCCGTCGGCTTCCCACACCGGGTCGCCGATGATCGCCGGCGGCTCGCTCGGGAAGTCGATCGTGTGGCTGGACCCGTCCGCGAGGTTCGCGAAGACGAGCTTGCCCTTCCCAGCCATGCTCTGGTGGCAGCCGGAGGACTCGAGGTAGGTCAACTTCGTGCCGTCCGCACTGAGATCGAACCCGACGATGCCGTAGTTGGGGTCGGCGCTGGCCACCACTGCCGGCGACGACCCGCCGTCCGTGGGCATCGAGTAGAGCGTCGGGATGCAGTCGCCCACCCGCGCGGTGAAGTACAGGGTGTCGCCGTACTGACGCACCTCCGTGACGTCGCCCTCGTTGCTGGCGGCGTCGAGGTCGCCCTCCTTGGCTCCGGTCTGGCCGTTGAACTTCGCCAGGCGGCCGTTCTGCGCGCCGTAGAACGAGCCGGCGCTCGGCGTGGCAGAAGCAGCGGAGAAGGTGACCTTCTCGGCGGTCAATGTCGCAAGGCCACCGTCGGCTTCGGAGGCGACCGTCGCGACGATCACGCCGGCATCGGAGGTCGCGGTGAACGGGACCGACGCCGACCAGTGCGCCGAGCCGTTGCCGAACTGACCGGTGTTGGCCTGGCCGAACAGGTCCGGCGTCTCGGCGTTACGCACCTCGACCTTGGCCATCATGTCCACGCCGTAACCCGGTCCGCTGACCGACACCGGCGAGGTGACCGCAGCACCCGGCGTCGGGGCGGTGAAGGCGAGCTGGCCCGCCGGGTCCGAGGCACCGGTCACGAGCCACGCGTGGTGGTACTGGACGAGATGCACGACCGACACGGCGTGGTCCGTCCCGCCGAGCTTGCGGCTCACCGTCACATCGGATGACCCATCCGCTGTCTGTGCGCTGTAGCTGAACGTGCCGTGCTGCAGCAGGTAGTACTGAAGCCACGATTCGGTGACCGCCGTCGGGTCGGAGACCCACGGCGAGCTGCCCTGCTTGAACTGCTTCTCCCAGCTTTGCTCTCCGGCAGCGGTGGTGAAGGGGAAGATCGCTGCGGTCGGGTATCCGCCCGCCACGGGCGTCGGAGTCGGCGTGTCGGGAGGAGTGTTCGTGACGACCACCGAGGCCTTGCCGTCGTGCTGCTTCGCGATGGCGTAGCCCCCGATTCCGGCGGCGATCACCACTACCGCGGTACCACCGGCGAGCGCCGGACGCAGCCAGCGCATCCGCGCCTCGCGGGCGGTGACCCGCTGCTGGATCTTCATCAGCCCGTCGCCGCGCGGCGCCACCTGGTCGGCTTCGCCGGCCATGGCTCGGCGCAGCGCGTCTTCGGTTCGACGGTCTCGGTCGTTGGTCATGACTGCGACTCCAGGGACTCACGCAACGCGGCGATCCCGCGCGACGCGTGGCTCTTGACGGCGCCGTTGCTGATCTGCAGGGCGTCGGCGATCTGGGATTCGGAAAGGTCGGCGTAGTACCGCAGGACGAGCACCTCACGCTGGCGGCGAGGCAGGCCGCGCAGCGCCGCCATCACGCCGGAGCGCTCGACCTCGTGCATCGCGGAGTACTCCGCGCTCGGCGCATCCGGCATCGGCGCCGGCGCCTTGCGGTCGGCGACCTTGAGGTGCCGCAACCGCGAGCGTGACCGGTTCACCACCGCCTGCCGCAGGTAGGCCAGCGCGCTGTCCGGCTCCCGCAGCCGTCGCCACGACTTGTGCATCGCGACAAAGGCGTCCTGCACGACGTCCTCGGCAGCCGCCGTGTCGTGCAGCAGCAGCGCGGAGAGCCGGACGAGCGAGTAGTAGTGGGCGGTGTAGAGCGCAACGAGCGCCTCGTCCGCGTCACGCTGCGTGGCAGCGCGGTCCGGGGAGGTCACGAATCGTCCCCTCGGGTCGGTAGCGACTCCGTCGATCACCAACGTACGACGCGCATCCGTGATCTTCGGTTTACACACCCACCGCCCAGGCCGCCATTGGCGGCCAAACTCGGCCCGAGTTGGGCCACTTACGCGGTCTCGGCGGGGGTACGGTCCGCAAGGTGCAAGGAAAGGCAACCAACCGACTAGCTGCCCTTCTCTCCCCTCCCTTCATTGCGCTCTTGCCGTTGATCTTGGTTGCGATGCCGTTCAGCGACGCAGCCCGGGGCGCGGCCGCCCACGCAACGGACGTGCGGACGATCAACCCGGTTGATGCGGGCGGTGCGGTGAAGGCGTCGTTCAAGGTCGTCAAGCACGTCGGGCACGGCGTTTGCCAGCCCGGGTCCTACCAGACCGGGACGGCATACCGGTGCACGGCGCCGGCGGCGGCAGCCGGCGTGCTCGATCCGTGCTGGCCACTCGCACCCGCGAAAACGATGGTGTGCCAGGCGAAGCCGTGGGTGCACAAGCTGGTCCGGGTCCACGTCAGGAACAGCACGGCGGGAGGCACCGGATTCCGCGCGGTGGCCGTGCCGTGGGGGTTGCGGATCGGCGCGAAGACCCGCTGCCTGCACGACGTCGGATCGGTCCGCAAGGTGGACGGGCACCCGCTGATCTATCACTGCTCCCACCACCACGATGTCTTCGGGCCGCTGCGCGATGGCGGGTCGACGTGGAAGGCGCACGTCTACCGAACTCACGCCCACACCCGCAGCGGCTACAAGTCACTCGGCTGGCGGACGGTCGTGATCGCTTGGAAGGGCGCCGATGCGCCGCCGCCGGCGACCCCGACGCCGACGCCGTCCGGACTGCTGTAACGGCTCAGGGACGAACGATGCCCGCCACCTTGCGGTGCACCGGGACCACGTTGACGTACTGGCCGGTGAACGGCGCGTTGAGCATCCACCCCGCCCCGAGGTAGATCCCGATGTGGCTGAGATCCCGGTAGAACAGGATCAGATCGCCGGGCAGCACGTCCCGCGGCGGGATCAGCTTGCCCTCCTGCCACTGATAGCCGGTGTAGTGCAGCAGCCTCAGCCCGGCCTTGCCGTACGCCCAGCGCACCAACCCGGAACAGTCGAACGTGTCCGGTCCGGCCGCGGCCCAGACGTACGGGTCGCCGAGCCGGGTCATCGCCGCCCGGATCGCCACCATCGCGACCGTCGGGTTGTCCGGCAACGCCGGCAGCGACGGCTCCACGAAGACGCCGTCGGCGGCCTGCGGACGCGCCGGCATGACGTGGTCGTGCTTGCGGTTGAGTCCCAAACCGCGCGACAGGCCGACGCCGACGGCGTGGTCGAACCGGCGCAGCGTGTGCGTGAGGTCAACGCGGTGGTGTCTCGGACGAGGGCGCAGCGGGTGGCTCAGGTTGTAGGGGACCGGTCCCATGAGGGCGGTCGTGTCGACCGGCTTGAGGCTCGGGTCATCGGCGCGCGCCTTGGTCAGCGTCGCGTAGACAGCGGTCATCAGCGCGCTCGCCGGCTGCGTCGCCAAGGTCGGCGGTGCCTCGGTCAACGCACCACCGTCGATCGCCTGCTGGACGATGGCAGCGGCGCCGAGCTGCAGATTCGAGACGTTGATCGAGGCGTTGTGCTGGTCACGAATCGGGACCGCAGTGGACGGCATCGCGACCAACACGGCCCCGATCCCCGTCACCGCCGCCAACGCGGCGCCGATCCCAGCGCGCAGCGATGGCGGCATCGGCAGGGTCTCCTTCGTCGTGGCCCCCATCACGTACCCCTTAACAACGGCGCTCAGCCCTGGAAGGTTGACCTCCCCCGGCGGCGAACCTTCCGACGTGGGACTGCGGCGAATCACGATCGCGGCGGCGGCGGTCGTCACGCTCGCGCTCGCCACACCCGCGGTCGCCTCGGCCCATCGCTCGGCGGCACCGGCCAAACGGGTGGCGCCGCACGGGTTCTGGATCCCTGGCGACCTGCACGTCCACACGATCTACGGGCACGACGTCTGCATCACCCCGGCGACCGCGTGGGACTACACGAAGCCCTCCCGCGCCGCGCGGCGCCCCTGCCAGGACTTCTACACGTGGGGCTTCCCGCCCGCCGACCGGTTGAGCGAGGCGCTCCAACGGGGTCTGGGCTTCGTGGCGATCACCGACCACAACAACGTGGTCAACCAGACCGACCCCGCCGTACTCGCGTGGGAGAAGGCCCACCCGGACTTCGTCTCGATCCCGGGCTATGAGAACTCCCAGGCCGGGCACGTCCAGATGCTGGGTGCACGCTCGTGCTACGGCAACCACGGCCCGACGAAGCAGGTCGTCGGGTGCGACGCGGCGCCGAAGGACAAGACGGTCCGCGGCATGCGGGAGCTCGCGAACTCGCTCCGAGCCAACGGCGGCGTGTTCCAGATCAACCATCCGAGCGACCTGAGCTGGCTGCACACCTACCACCGCAAGGTGGTGCCCGACACGATCGAGGTCTGGAACATCGGGCTGTGGGCCTTCCAGCGCCCGCTGCCGAGCGCGAACGACAACAACTTCTCGTTGCGCTGGTACGACGGCTTCCTGCGCCGTGGCGACCGGATCGGCGTCACCGGAGGGAGCGACTCCCACTGGCGGCTGACCGACTCGATCCAGGGGGTCGGCGACCCGACCACGTGGGTCTACGTCACCCGTCGCACGGTCCAGGGCGTGCTCGCCGGGCTTCGTGCCCACCACACGTTCGTCTCCGACCTCCCGCCCGCCGAGCTGGGCGCGCAGGCCTACCTCGAGGCCGACGCGAACCACGACGGGCGGTACGAAGCGATCGCGGGTGACGTGGTGAAGCGGGGGGCGGCGTACCGGTTGCGCACAGTCAACGCGCTGCCACTCTCGCTCGTGCGGATCGTGACCGACAAGGGCACTGTTCTCGTGCACCTGCCACTCTCCGGAACGTTGACCTTCACGCCGGGCGCGGGCGGGATCCCGAAGGCGTCGATGTTCGTACGCGCCGAGCTGCTGGAGCCGGACGGCCGTCAGCTGCGCACCGCGGCGTGCGATCCGATCATCGGGTCACAGACCACGATCTGCCGCGACGACCTGTTGATGGAGTCCTTGACCAGCCCGATCTTCATCCGGCGGGGAGCGTGACGGGCGGGTAGTCCCCACGTGTCCAGGGCGGGTCGGGCAGGTGCTCGTCGAGCGTTCCGCCGAGCTTGCAGTCCTCAGACCGGTAGTTGCTCGGCATGTTCGGATAGTCGACCAGCCAGTAGTCGCGGGCGAGCTTCAGGCTCTCCTCGGGTGTCGCACCCAGCAGCTGGGCGGTCTCCGCGTCGCGCTGCATCGCCTCGCACTCGGCCATCGCTTCGTCGGGTTGACCGCGCATGTGCATCGACTCGTGGGTCAGGACGTGGACCGCGATGATCTCCGCCGCGCTGGGACGGTCCTGATCCCCGCCGTAGTAGTGGCGAAGGTCCGCACACGGCCCGCGCATGATCGTCGTGTGGTGCTCGGGCACACCGTCGGCGCCGAACTTCACGTAGCCCAGGTCGCCGGACAGGTCGGTGAACGTCTGGCCGAACGTCTGACAGTGCACGGAGGCCTGCGCGCCGACCAGCGTCGACGCCACGTCGCCGAGCTTTGCCTCCTCGTGGTGCCGAAGGAACGTCGGCACCGACAGCGCGAGCGCGAGGATCACCAGCAGGACGACGGTGACGGTTGGAAACCGGCGACGCCGGCCGATCGCGTCGTACTGGTGGAGGTACCAGCGTCCCGCGACGAAGGCCGCCCCGAGCAGCGCGACCACCCCGAGGATCAACAGCACGGGAAAACGATGACACGCCGTACGTTGGCTGGGTGACTTCGTTGACCGGCGCGCTGACGAGCCTCGGTGTGACGAGCCCGGTGATGGCAGCGCCCATGGCGGGTGGCCCGACGACCCCGAGACTGGTGACCGCGGCGGCCGAGGCAGGGTGCCTCGGCTTTCTGGCGGGCGGCTACAAGTCCGCGGATGCCCTCGGCGCGCAGCTCGACGAGGTCCGCGCCGCGACGGACGTCTTCGGCGTCAACTTGTTCGCTCCCAACCGGCTTCCGGTCGACCCGGACGCATACCGCCGCTACGCGGCGGCCGTCCAGGAGGTCGCCGCCGGGTACGGCCTGACGGTCGACGACGTACCGCGCGAGGACGATGACGCGTGGTCGGACAAGATCGACCTGCTGCTCGCCGCTGCGGTCCCGGTGGTGAGCTTCACGTTCGGAGTCCCCGAGCCGGCGGTCGTCGACGCGCTACGGCGGGTCGGCAGCCTGACCGTCCAGACGATCACGTCGCCCCGCGAGGTCGATGAGGCGGTGACGGCCGGCGTGGATGTGCTCGCCGTGCAGGCGGCCGCAGCGGGCGGCCACCGAGGAACGCTGCATCCCGAACGGCCCTCCGACGAGGCGGAGTTGCCGGAGCTCGTCGCGGCGACCCGCGCCCGGACCGACCTCCCGGTGCTGGCTGCGGGGGGCATCTCCACTCCGGCGGACGTCCGCGCGGCCCTCCAAGCGGGCGCAGCGGGGGTGCTCGTCGGCACCGTGCTGCTTCGCAGCGAGGAGAGCGGGGCCTCGGCGGTCCACCAGGCTGCGATCGCCGAGCAGCGTCGGGTGACCGTCGTCACGCGCGCATTCAGCGGGCGGCCGGCGCGGGGGCTGCGCAACGATTTCATCGACCGGTTCGACGACATCGCGCCGCTCGGCTACCCGGCGCTGCACCACCTCACGAGCGGGCTGCGCCGCGCGGCGGCAGCAGCGGGCGACCCCGAGCTGGTGAACCTGTGGGCCGGCACCGGCTATCGGAACGCGACCGCCGAGCCGGCCGGCCTGATCCTGCAGCGCCTCTCCGGACTGGCCTAAGCCACGCCGCCGCGCGGCTTCAGCACCGCGAACGGGTCGGTGACCTCCAGCTCGCGCGACCGGAACCGGTAACGCATCGCGGGACGACCGCCCGAGGGTCCCGGTCGGTTGCGGGCGCGGGTCGGCTCGATCAACCGGCGACGGGTCATGACGCGCGCGAGGTTTGTCTGCGTGACGGCGTAACCGAGTGCGGCGCTGATCACATCTCGCAGCTCGGAGAGGGTGAACTCCTCCGGCGCCAACGCGAAGCCGATGTTCGTGTAGGTCAGCTTTGCGCGAAGTCGCTCGACCGCCGCGGAGATGAAGTCCGCGTGGTCGAAAGCGGTCGGCGGTAGGTCGGCGACCGGCTGCCACGTGGTGTCCGGCGGCAGGTCGGGGGACACGGACGACGGCACCAGGCCGAGGTACGCCGTCGCCAGCACCCGGCCGCGCGGATCCCGCTGGATGTTGCTGTGGGTCGCGAGCTGTTCGAGGTGCGCGACCTCGGTCACGTCGACCTTCTCGGCGAGGTGGCGCAGGATCGCGGCGCGCAGCCGCTCGGTCGCCTCGACGCCGCCGCCCGGCAACGACCAGCGCCGGGCGAACGGCGCCTGTGCCCGCCGCCACATCAGGACCGAGAGCACACCGTCGCGGACCGACAGCACGACGGCGACCACCTCGTGGGGGTAGGCGGGCCGGTTGGGGACCCCGCGTTCGGCAGTGCGCACGCGCCGATGGTACGGTTGCCTTGAGGTATTCGCCTGATAGGCGAAAACTCCATCCACCAGGAGAGGGATGGCACCTGATGCCCGCTACGACGTTGACGTATCTCCCCGACGGGCAGCCCGTCGATCTCGCAGAGTGGCGCGAGGAGGTACGGCGGCTGGCCGAGCGACGCAACGCGGTGGTCCTGGCGCACAACTATCAGCTGCCCGAGATCCAGGATGTCGCCGACCACGTAGGCGACTCGCTCGCCCTCTCCCGCATCGCCGCGCAGACCGATGCCGACACGATCGTCTTCTGCGGCGTTCACTTCATGGCCGAGACGGCCAAGCTGCTCTCCCCCGCCAAGACCGTTCTCATTCCGACTGCCGAAGCCGGTTGCTCGCTGGCCGACACGATCGACGCCGACCAGCTGCGGCAGTGGAAGGCCGAACACCCGGGCGCGGCCGTGGTGGCCTACGTCAACACCAGTGCCGAGGTGAAGGCGGAGGCAGACATCTGCTGCACCTCCTCCAACGCCGTCGACGTCGTGGCGTCGATCCCGGCCGACCAGCCGGTGCTGTTCCTTCCCGACCAGTTCCTCGGCGCGCACGTCCGGCGGCTGACCGGTCGCGACAACCTGCACGTCTGGCTCGGCGAATGCCATGTCCATGCCGGCATCTCGCCCACCGATGTGCGGGAGCAGGTCGCGGCGTACCCGGACGCCGAGCTGCTGATCCATCCGGAGTGCGGCTGCGCAACCTCGGCGCTCTTCCTCACCGACACCGGCGACCTGCCTGCCGAGCGGACCCACATCCTGTCGACCGGTGGCATGGCAGACATCGCGCGACAGCTGACCAGTACGACGGTGCTGGTCGCGACCGAGGTCGGGATGCTTCACCAGCTTCAGCAGGCGAACCGCCGCGCGAAGTTCCTGCCGATGAACCCCGAGGCCTCCTGCCGCTTCATGAAGATGATCACGCCCGAGCTGCTCGTCCGTTGCCTGCGCGACGAGCGCGACGAGGTCGACGTCCCCGCCGACGTCGCGGTACGGGCCCGACGGTCGGTCGAGCGGATGGTCATGATCGGCACGCCCGGCGGCGGCGAATGACCGCGACCGCTGCAGACAGCTACGACGTCGTCGTCGTCGGGTCCGGCGCCGCCGGGCTCGCGACTGCGCTCGGGCTAGCAGGGCTGCGACGGGTCGCACTCGTCACAAGCGGCCCGCTCAGTGGCGGCAGCACCGCCTGGGCGCAGGGCGGGCTGGCGGCCGCGCTGGACCGCTCCGACTCGGCGTCGCTCCATGCGCTCGACACGATGACGGCGGGCTCGGACTTCGGCGACGCCGACGCCATTCGGATCCTGGCCGACGCGGCGCCCGCCGGCGTGGCGCAGCTGCTGCGGGCCGGCGCGCACCTCGATCGTGAACCCTCCGGCGAGCTGGCCCTCACCCGCGAAGGGGGGCACAGCCGGCGCCGCGTCGTTCACGCGGGCGGCGACGCCACGGGCGCGGAGACCAGTCGCGTGCTGTCCGCCGCGGTGCAGCGAAGCGACGTCGACGTACTCGAAGCCACTTCGGTCGCCGACCTCCTCACGGTCGACCGACAGGTCACCGGCGTCGTGCTGCGCGGCGCCGACGACAGACGCCACCCGGTCGGCGCCCGCGCAGTCGTCCTGGCCACCGGCGGCGTCGGCGGGCTGTTCGCCCGGACCACCAACCCCGCGGAGGTGTCCGGCGCCGGACTCGGACTGGCGCTGCGGGCCGGGGCGTCGCTCGTCGACCTGGAGTTCGTGCAGTTCCACCCGACCGCGCTGGACATCGGAGCGTCGGCGGGCCAGGTGCCGCTGCTGACCGAGGCGCTACGCGGCGAAGGCGCCGTACTGCGCGACGAGCGCGGCCGCGCGATCATGGCCGGCCGCCACCCGCTCGCCGACCTCGCTCCCCGTGACGTCGTGGCACGGCGAGTGGACGAGGTGCGCGCCGGCGGCGGCTCGGTGTTCCTCGACGCCACCATGGTCGACGCGGTCGCAGAGCGCTTTCCGACGGTTGCGGCCGCGTGCCTGACACGCGGGATCGACCCGGCGGTCGCCCCGATCCCGGTGGTGCCGACGCAGCACTTCCTGTGCGGTGGGGTCCGCACCGACTCCTGGGGCGAGACCGACGTCGTCGGGCTCTACGCGGTCGGTGAGGTCGCCGCGACCGGAGTGCACGGCGCGAACCGGCTGGCATCGAACAGTCTGGTGGAGGGCCTGGTCTTCGGCACCCGCGTCGCCGCGCGACTCGCCGTTGCGCTGCCGCCAGCGGCTCGCCGACCGGGAGAGGGCGCCGCGCCGGCGCCCGCGGTTGCGACTGCCTCGCTCCCCCGCATCCGACAGCTGCTCAGCGACGCGGCCGGCATCCGGCGGACCGCCCCGGCATTGGAGCAGGCGATGGAGCGCCTGTCCACGATGCGGGCGGCGAGAACGACGCGAAGCTCCGTCGGCGACCAGTGGCTGGCGGCGCTGTCGATCGTGACCGCGGCGGCGGAACGCAAGGAGAGCCGCGGCTGTCACTGGCGCGCCGACCATCCGGCCGGCAGTGAGTGGTGGCGGCAGCGCCACGTCGTCGTCCGCCTCGGAGAGGACGGGACGCCCGTCGCCGCCGTGGAACGCGCCGGCCACGACCGCACCGAACTGGAGCAGAGCGCATGAGCACGCTGCGTACCGAGACCGCTGCGGCACTCGCCGATGCCGGGCTCGACGCCGACGACGTGATCGCCGTGATCCGGCGGGCAGCCGACGAGGATCTCGGGACGATCGGCGACCTCACCTCTGTCGCAACGATCGCGGCGGACGCGCGCATCGACGCGCGCTACGCGGCGCGGCAACCGGGCGTGCTGTCCGGCATACCGGTCCTGATGGCGGCGTACGACGTCTGCCTCGGCGACAGCGCGACGCTCCGGCCGTTGCTGCGCGACGGCGACCGGGTGGTTCCCGGATCGGTGATCGCCGAAGTCTCGGGCGACGCGCGCGGCGTGC
Organism: Mycobacteriales bacterium; assembly: GCA_035548125.1. GTDB lineage: Bacteria > Actinomycetota > Actinomycetes > JAFAQI01 > JAFAQI01 > DASZTV01. Next base: position 20,960 of record DASZTV010000070.1, read on the forward strand.
TCGCGGTGGAGCGGCTCTCGCTCAACCTGCTCGGCCACCTGTGCGGCATCGCCACCTCCACCCGCGCCTGGGTCGATGCGATCGCCGATACCGGCGCGCGGATCCGCGACACCCGCAAGACGACGCCCGGGCTTCGCAACCTCGAGAAGTACGCCGTGCGGTGCGGCGGCGGGACGAACCACCGCCGCGGCCTGGACGACGCGGTGCTGATCAAGGACAACCACGTCACGTCGGCCGGCGGGGTAGGGGCCGCACTCGACCGGGTGGCCGCGACGTACCCGCCGGGCAGCTACGTGGTGCAGGTGGAGGTCGACGACTTCGCGCAGCTCGAAGAGGCGCTCGCGCACGGCGCGCGAGAGATCCTGCTCGACAACTTCACCGTGGATGAGCTCGTCAAGGCCGTCGAGATCGTTCGGGACCGAGCACCCGATGTGCGTCTCGAGTCGAGCGGCGGGCTGCGGTTGGACAACGCGCACGCGGTCGCCAGTAGCGGGGTCGACTTCCTCGCGGTCGGCGCGCTGACCCACGCCGCGCCGGGCCTCGACATCGGTCTCGACACCTAGCGGGACTTCACGGGCCGGCGCCGAACACTTCGTTCATGCGTTCCTCGCGCCGACGCGGCACGGCAGTGAGCCTGCTCGCCGTCGCGGCGAGCTACCTCATCGTCAGTGCCGGTCCGAGCCACGCTTCGACCGCGCCGCCGTTCGTGTCCAAGTCGCTGTCGTTCCGGTCCACGGACGGCACGATCCTGCACGCGACGGTCGGTGGGTTCGGCTCGCTCCGGCCGCGCCCGGTCATCGTCGAGGACAGCCCGTACTCACCCGCCGTGAGCACGCTGTCCTGGCTGGGTCCGGCCTACAACTACGTCGAGCTCCAGTGGCGCGGCACCGGCTTGTCGGCGGGCGCGCTGTCCACCACCGGGCCCCCGGACCAACGCGACCTCGCGGCGTTTCTCGGCTGGGCGTGCCGGCAGTCGTGGAGCAACGGCGCACTGGGCTACTACGGGTTCTCCGCGAGCGCGATCGTGGCCTACAACACGATGCACCTGCACCTGCCGTGCGTGAAGGCCGCGGCGTTGATGGCGGGGAGCGTCGATCTCTACCGCGACCTGCTGGACATCGGCGGAATCCCCAACCTGGCGGCGGGCGCGTTCGTCGAAACCGCGATCGGCGAACCGACCCTGGTCAACGGCCCACAGCGGCTGAAGACCGAGCCGGGCACGACCGTCCCGACGCTCGCCGGCTACCCGCAAGCGGCGCTGGACGTGCTCGGCAACCCGACAGAGGACCGGTTCTGGCGGCAGCGGACGTTCCGGGGTGATCGCGACCGGATCCCGATCCTCGCCGACACCAGCTTCTACGACGTCGAGCCGCGAGGACCGTTCCTCGCGTTCAACGCAACGAAGAGATACGGCAGCCACCTGCTGGTCTACGGCGCACACGACGGTCACCCGGCCGGCACTCCCGGACCGTTCCCGCAGTACCGCAACTGGTTCGAGCACTATCTGCTCGGCCGTCCGCTGAGCGCCGCGAACCGACCGAAGGTCAGCCTGTACGCGTCCAACGGCAGCCGCGAGCAGTTCCTCGCCAACCATGTCACCCATCTGACCGGTGACAGCTGGCCGCTGCGAGGCACCCGCTGGACGCCGCTCTACCTCAGCGGCGCGAAGAGCGGCAGCGTCGGCTCGCTCCACGACGGAGTGCTCTCGGCAAGCCGGCCTTCGGCAGTCGCGACGCAGAGCTACCCGTTCATCCCGTCGGACGCGCTCGAGACCGACGTCCACACGATCGCCGTGGTCGCGGGCACCGGTTTGGACCAGGCGGCGAGGTACCTGCCGGCACTCACCGACCTTCAGCTGGCCGCGCCGACGTCGCTGACCTACACGACCGCTCCGCTCACCCGCCCGGTGATCGCCGTAGGCCCGGCGGCCGCGGACATCTGGCTGTCGTCGACCGCACCGGCCACCGACCTCTACCTCGTGGTCGCGGACGTGCGGCCCGACGGGACGGCGTACCCGGTGGGTACCGGAGCGTTGCGCACCGCGTACCCGGACATCGTCCGCTCGCGTTCAGTGGTCGACGCTCACGGCAGGATCGTCGATCCCTACAACGTCTTCGCCGCGCGCAAGGTGTCCCGGGTCGGCACCATGCGCCGGTACCAGGTCGAGATCCTGCCGATCGGCAACCGGTTCGCGACGGGTGACCGGATCCGGCTGTACGTGGTCGGCACTCCGATCGACCAGCTCGCCTCACCACCAGGGCTCAACACCGTTCGAACCGGAGGCCTCGCGGCGTCGCGGCTGTTGCTACCCACCGTAAGGAACCGATGAGACGCCACACGATCCTTGCCATCGCGCTCGCGCTGGTCTCGACCACGCTGCTCGCTCGGCCCGGCGAGTCCCGAGCGGCGACCGGTCCGACGCTGCCCCACTACGCGAAGAGCTTCACGATCCAACGGTTCATCCGGATGGACGACGGAGTCCAGCTCGGGGCGACGATCACGTTCCCGTCCCACACCGGGACGTCGCGGGCGCCGGGACGATTCCCCGTCGTCCTGGACCTGACGCCTTACGGACGTACCGGTCTGTGCGGTTGCGACTCGGCAGCCGATTTCGCCAAGAGCGGCCTCGCGCTCGCCGTGGTCGACGTCCGCGGCACCGGGGGAAGCGGCGGCAACCTCAACGACAACTACTTCTCACCGCGGCAGGCACGCGACGGCAAGGAAGTCGTCCAGTTCCTCGGTCGACAGCCCTGGTCGACCGGCAAGGTCGGGATGTCCGGAGGCTCTTACCTCGGGATCATGCAGTACCTGGTCGCCGAGCGGCAGCCGTCGCATCTCGCGGCCATCGCGCCCAACGAGGCGCTGTCGGACCTCTACAACGATGCGGCGTACCCGGGCGGAATCCTGTCGCTCTCCTTCGACACGCAATACCTTGCCGTGCAGGGCGGACCCGGGTTGGTCACGCCCAACACGTCGCCGCAGATGCTGCCCGGAACGATTGGGGCGAAGCTGTCTCAAGCAACCGGGCGCAGCATCGCCCTGGACTACCTCGCCAACACCACGGACAACCGCTTCTATCGCGACCGATCGCCAATCACGCACGTGTCGCGGATCAAAGTGCCGGTCTACGTTCTCGACGGCTGGCGCGACGCCTTCGAAGCCGGAAACCTGCGAATGTACGAGGCGCTGGAGAAGCGTAAGGCACCGACGTTCGTGCACATCGACCCGTGCACGCACAAGGGCTGCGGTGGTGAGCTGGCGCCGACGACCAACCCGCCCGATCCGGACAATGTCGAGGCACTGGAGATCCAGTTCTTCCAGCGCTACCTGATGGGCTTGCCGGTCCCGAAGCCGCCGCGCGTGCGGGTCTACGTCCAGCAGCGCAACCGCTACGTGAACGGGTCGGCGTGGCCGCTGCCCACGACGCACTTCGTGACAGAGTCACTCGACGCGTCGACGATCTCGACGAAGCACGACCGCGCGGCACTTCGTCGCTACCTGGCGAACCCGACCGCAGGGTTGTCGATGGCCCTCGACGAGCAGGGAACCGTCGCGATCTCCCCGTACCTGCCGCTCGACCAGCGGCTCGAGGAGAACCAGGGCCTGACGTGGCGTACACCGGTCCTGGCGCACCCGATGACGCTCAACGGTCCGACCGCGGTCCACCTGGTCGCCGCGTCGACGGCACGAGACACCGACTGGTTCGTCAAGCTCTCCGATGTCACGCCCGACGGTTCGGAACACATCGTCGCGGAAGGTCAGCTCCGCGCGTCGATGCGCGCTCTCGCGAAGGGCAGCACCCGGATCGAGCCGTTGCAGTCGCTACGCCGACCGCGCGCGATCAGCCCCGGGAAGTTCCTGCGCTACGAGATTGCCATCGCGCCGACGGCGTACCGGTTCGGCGCCGGTCATCGGCTGCAGCTACGGCTCACGTCGTACAACCTCCCCAACGCACTGCCCGCGACCTTCCAGCTCGATCTCAACGACCCGAGCAGCGTCGTCCTCTCGCCGTTGCTTCCGGCGACCAACACGGTGCGGGTCGGCCGGGGCGGAACGACTGTCACGCTGCCGATCGCCCGGTAGGCCTGGCTACGGGACGGTCGGCGTCACGTAGAAGTCGACCTGCTGCGCGGCCTGGTCGACGCGGACGTCCAGAGTCTGCTCCTCCAGCATCGCCGCTGCCGAGGAGTCCAGAAACACCCGCGCGCCGCCTTCGTCGATGACGCTGTCTCCCGGGGCCGGCTCCGTCGCGAACTCCAGGCCGAGCTGAGGCCCCTGGCCGTTCGTCGCGAGGGTGGTGGCGATCCGCAGCCCGGCGTGGCCGGTGGGATCGGCGGGATCCACGAGACTGACGATCGCGTCGCGAGCATCCTGGGTGAGAGTCAACATGGCAGCCTCCTAGACGTGGCGGTACGTCACCGGGACCTGCCTCCCCTTCCCCACCCGTCGAGCGATAACCCGCCGGCAGGGCCTGACCTCACGCGCTGAACGATCTAGGGTTTCCCCAAGACCAATCTGAGGAGCTCATTGATGCGACGGATCGCGTGCCTGGTCGGAGGTTTGGCCCTCGGCGTCTCGATGCTGACCGCGCTGCCGGTCAGCGCAGCCAGTCAGCCGAGCATTCACCTCAAGGTTCCGGCTCATGCCAAGGCGGGCCACCCCACCACGATCAGGTACAGCTCCTCCGGTGTGTCCGGCGACTCTCTCGTCCTCCAGCGCGCACTCACGGGCGGCGGCTGGCACACGATCCGTACCTTGTCGAAGTCGAGCGGGAAGACGAAGGTGCCGGCGCTCAAGCTCGGCGTCTACGCCATCCGCATCGCGGCGTTCACGCACAAGGGCGGCCTCGTCACCGCCGCCGGAAAGCAGCTGCACGTCTTCGGCAAGGTCAAGTTCGCCGACCTGTTCCCGCAGCTCGGTCACGGCGGGACCTATCACGGCTTCCACTACTCGGTGTACTTCTACAACACGGCCGGCACCTACACCGCGCTCAAGGTGCGGAAGAGCGGGTGCGACTCGGTGCACATCTCATTCCTCCCGGGCTCCGACCCGAGCACCGACACCCCGCCCGTCGGGGTGAGCTCCGGCACGCTGTACCTCGGTCGACACAACAAGTCGAAGGTGCACACGACGGTCGCGCCGATGAACGTCGGGAAGGTCCACGGAGCGGTCGAGGTCAACCACGCCTGGTCGATCCTCGTGGCACAGTCGCGCGGCGGCGGCCAGCTGATGACGTGGTACGTCAACGGCTACGCCAACTGCGACCAAGCCCCGATCACCCACTACGCCGGGCTCGGCGCCAACTGACGGCAAGAAGTAGGAATGGAGTAGCGCCGCCGTCAGCCAGTCAGACATCGCGGCGCAGGAACGTCCACCCGCCGACCGCCATCGCGAGCACGGCGTACAGGCACAACACCCCGAAGCCGGTCCACGGCCCGAAGTAGTGCGCCTCGGGAACGACGGCACCCGTTGACGACGCGGCAATCTGCTCCGGCATGAAGCGCTCGATCGCGTTCTGCGCTCCGGTGGGGAGCGCCGCGACGACCGCGGGGAACACCATGAGCAGCGCAACCAGCGATGTGATGGCACCTGCGGTGTGCCGCAGCGCGAACCCGATCCCGAGAGCGATCAGGCTCACCAACGCGAAGTAGCAACCGGTCAGCGTGATCGCCCGAATCACCCCGGCGTCGGCGATGTGGCTGATCGGCGTGTGGCCGGAGTAGAGCGCCTGCCCGATGAAGTACGACGCAAATGAGATCAGCTGCCCGACGGCCAGAGCGACCCCACCGTAGACGACGGCCTTGGCAAACAGCAGCGGCGTACGACGGGGAACGGCGGCGACGCTGCTGCGAATCGTCCCGCTCGCGAACTCTGCAGTGACCGCCAGCACCCCGAAGACGGCTGCAGCGAGCTGGCCGAACGCCGCGCCGGCGAGACTGTTGTTGGTGGGGTCCCAATCGGCCTTCTCCTTGGCCGAGAAGTCCCCGAAGTGGGCGGCGGTCAATGCCGAGAACAGCGCGCCGAGGCCGACGGTCACGATGACGAGCGCCGCGACGGTCCACCTCGACGATCGCAGCGACCGCAACTTGATCCACTCCGACTTCATCAGCGGCGTGATGCCCGTCCGCTGGGCGGTCGGCGGCTGCGGGACGGCGCGGTGGACGGAGGCTACTGCACTCATGACGTGCTCCTGAACGACTCGGTGAGCTCGAGGAATGCCTCCTCGAGCGAGGCCTGCTGTGGGGTGAGCTGGTGGATCAGCACGCGGGCGTCGAACGCCAGCTCGCCGATCCGAGGCGCGCTGAGCCCTGACACCTGGAGGGTGTCGACGTCGCGGACGTCGACGGTGGCGCCGGCCGCGATCAGGACATCGGCGAGCCGCTGCCGTTCCGGCGCCACCACCAGCACCGAGCCGGCGTCATCCGCGGTGAGCTGCTCGGTCGGGCAGTCCGCCACGAGCCTGCCCTGCTGGATCACCACGAGGTGGTCCGCGGTCACTGACACCTCCGCGAGCAGGTGGCTCGACAGGAGTACTGTCCGGCCTTCGTCGGCGAGCGAGCGCAGCAAGCCGCGGATCCAGCGCACGCCGTCGACGTCGAGCCCGTTGACCGGCTCGTCGAGGATGACGACGCCCGGATCACCGAGCAGCGCGACCGCGACGCCGAGCCGCTGCCCCATGCCGAGCGAGAATCCACCCACCCGGCGATCCGCCGCGTTGGCGATGCCGACCAGCTCGAGCAGTTCGTCGACGCGGCGTCCAGCGATCCCTTGGGTCGCCGCGAGGTAGCGAAGGTGTTCCCGCGCGGTGCGCCCGGGGTGCAGCGCCCTGGCCTCGAGCAACGCGCCCACGCGGCGAAGCGGCAACGGCAGGTCCCGATAGGCAACACCGCCGATCCGCGCGGTGCCGCGGTCCGGCCGGTCGAGGCCGAGGATCAGTCGCATCGTCGTGGACTTGCCCGCGCCGTTCGGCCCGAGGAATCCGGTGACGCATCCCGGCTGCACGGTGAAGCTGAGGTCGTCGACCGCGAGCTTGTCCCCGTACTTCTTGGTCAGGTGCTGAATCTCGATGGCATCCATGACTGCCAGGCTGCTGATCCGCTCTCACCTGCAACAGCCGGAATCCCCCCGAGTTGGGGTAGGGAAAACCCCACCACGAGTCGGGGGCGCACCGGCTAGATGATCAGTGGGCGGTGCGGCACGCTGGTCGGCATGCGGATGGTGAAGGTGTACGGCGAGCGCCTCACATGGGGTGCCCTCGGGTACTGCCTGTTCGGGTTCCCGCTGGCGATCGCCGGCTTCGTGTTCGTCGTGACGTCGATCAGCGTCTCGGCCGGCCTGGCCGTCACGCTGGTCGGCCTACCGCTTCTCGGGCTCGCAGTCGCGATTTCGCGGGGATTCGGAGCCGCCAATCGAGGGCTTGGTCGTACCTTCCTCGGCCTCGAGGTCGAACGGCCCCTCGTGCGTCGCCGTCCCGGCATCTGGGGGTACATCAGCGAGCGACACGGCTGGCGCTCGATCCTGTTCCAGCTGATCCGCTTTCCGCTCGCGATCGTCGACTTCGTCCTTGCCGTCACGTTCTTCGCCTACAGCCTGGGTGGGCTGACCTATCCGATCTGGTACCGGTTCCCTCACCAGAAGGACCGCGGTGTGATCCATCACGGTCTGAGCTTCGGGCCGCACTGGTACGCGGACACGACCGAGCGGGTCTGGCTGGTGTTCGCGGGCGGCATCGTCCTGACGCTGCTCGCTCCGTGGGTCGTGCGCGGTGTGACCCGACTCGATGCCGCGCTGATCCGTGGGCTGCTCGGACCGACCGACGCAGACCGCCGGATCCAGTCCCTGGAGGAGACCCGGTCCATCGCGGTCGACGAGTCCGCCGCAACGCTGCGCCGCATCGAGCGCGACCTGCACGACGGCGCGCAGGCCCGGCTGGTCGGCCTCGCCATGAACCTCGGCATGGTCAAGGAGGAGCTCGCCGGCACGGATTCCGGCGTCGCACTCGACCGAGTGCGTGAGCTCGTCGACACCGCGCATCGCGAGGCGAAAGGCACGATCGTCGATCTCCGCGACCTCGCTCGCGGCATCCACCCGCCGGCTCTCGACAACGGCCTTCCCGACGCGATCACCACGCTCGCCGCTCGCTCGACCTTGCCGACGACCGCGCGGGTCGACCTGCCGCGTCGACCGTCCCAGGCGATCGAGACAATTCTCTACTTCTGCTCGGCAGAGCTGCTCACCAACGCGATCAAGCACAGCGGCGCACACCGCGCCTCGATCGACGTACGCGAAGCCGACGACGCGGTCTACCTCCGCGTGCACGATGACGGGGCCGGTGGCGCGGAAGCCGGCCGGACCATCGGCAGCGGACTCGCCGGTCTGGCGGATCGGGTCGCGACCGTGGACGGCACGATGACGATCGTGAGCCCTGACGGCGGGCCCACCGACATTACGATCGCGATCCCGTTCTCGGGCTCGGAGTCCTGATGCGCATCGCGATCGCCGAAGACGCCGCCATCCTTCGCGACGGGCTGGTGCAGCTGCTGACCGCGCGCGGACACGAGATCGTCGCCGCCGTCCCGACCGCGACGGAGCTGATCAAGGCGGTCGACGGCGACCGACCCGACCTCATCGTGGTCGACATCCGGATGCCGCCCACCCACACGACCGAAGGACTCGAGGCGGCGATCGCACTTCGGGGGCGCTATCAGGGGCTGGGGGTCCTGGTGTTCTCCCAGTACGTCGAGACGCGCTACGCCGCCGACCTGCTCACCGACGGCGCGGAAGGCGTCGGCTACCTGCTCAAGGAGCGGGTCGCCGACGTGAGTGAGTTCCTCGATGCGCTGGAGCGGATCGCGGCGGGTGGGACGGTGCTCGACCCCGAGGTCGTCACGCAGCTGCTCGGTACCACCCGCCGTACCGACACGGTCGAGTCGCTCACCGCGCGGGAACGCCAGGTGCTCAGGCTCATGGCCGAGGGCCGCGCCAACGCCGCGATCGCCTCGACGTTGCACCTGTCAGCCGGCTCGGTCGAGAAGTACGTGACGTCCATCTTCAACAAGCTCGACCTCGCGCCGTCCTCCGACGACCACCGCCGAGTCCTCGCCGTCCTCCGCTGGCTCGAGTCGTAGAAAACACAAACGTTCCGGGAGTGGCATTACCCGGGCGTGTCGACACCTCATGCGCTCCGCGAGCAACGTTTGTGTTTTCTTCCGCACCGGAGAGGCGCGGGACTGCTCGTGAGCTGAGCGGGTATCTGGTCACCCAACGTAGGAGGTGTCAGATGGCTCTACTCGGTTTGGTTCTACTCATCATCGGTCTCGTCGCGACCATGCATGTCTTGGTCGTCGTCGGCGTGATCCTGCTGATCGTGGGATTGCTGTTCAACTTCACACCCGGCCCGTGGGTCGGCAGCGGAACAACGCGCCGACGTTACTGGTAGCGCGGCACCGCAACTTCGACTGTTGCGGTGAGGTGATTGCCGAGGTCGTTGTCCGCTCGGACGGCGACCTCGGCGATCCGCCCACCGTCGTCCCCGGTTCTCTCCGTGGAGACCTGTCCGCGGAACCGCAGCGGCTTGCCAGGGATCGCAGGCCCACCTAGCCGCGTCGAGATCTGCCGGACTTGCGCGTCGCCGCCGGCCCAGTCCGTAACGTAGCGCGACACGTAGCCGTTGCTGGTCAAGATGTTCATGAAGATGTCCGGCGCTCCCTGCGCGACGGCGTAGTCGCGATCGTGGTGCACCGGCATGAAGTCGCGCGACGCGATCGCGCCGGCGACGATGACCGTAGCCGTCACCTCCAGGTCGAACGGCGGCAGCTCCTCGCCGGTCGGGGCCTCGACCGGCGGTTTCGGTGCTCTTCCCTCACGCTTCTCGGGCGGAGGTCCCGGCGCGAACTTGAAGACTGTGAACAGCTGGTTGCCTACCGGCGCACCGGATGCGTCGTAGAAGTTGTTGGACCACGCGATGAAGTAGCCGCGTCCCAGCCCGGTGTGCTTCTGCTCCGACACCGAGTGCAGCGCGGTGTCGGAGGTGAGCACGTCGCCTACCCGCAGGTACCGGTCGAAGGTGAGGACCGAGTTCGTCGCCAGCGTGCCGACGAAGCCGGCCTGCTTGAGGATCTCCAGCGGGCTGTCGGCGCCCACCTCGCCGGCCGAACCGCCACGCTCGCGGATGCCCTCAATGGTCGGGCGCCCCATGGTCCACGTCTGCAGCATGGCGGGCGGCGCGACGAGCTCGCCGTAGCTGGTCGATCGCGCGGTGTCGACGTCGTACGCCGGGTTGCGGTCATCCAGCGCGTCGACCCAGTGCCGGATCATCGCGACGTTGACCGGGTCTGGCGCCACGGAGGGCCCCGAAAGTCCCATCGGCCGGCCGACCTTGTCCAGGAGCTGTTCGCGCAGTTCGTCACTCACCCCGACACCTCATCACGGACGCCGGCGCCGCGTGCGCCGCTTCGACGGTCAGGCGGTCACCGTCGCCGCGGCCGCTTGCAGGCCGAGCTGCTCGATCGAGGTCGCGAGAGCTTCGCGCTGCGCTCGGCGAGGGTCTCAGCGGACACCGATCCGTGCCGTCGCGTACTGGAGGAGCACCCACTCGGCGCAGTTGGGTGCCCAGATGCCGACTCGCTCTCCGACATCGACGCCCGCCGCGAGCAGCCCGCGGGCAAGCCGGTCCACCTCGGCACCGAACTGCGCATAGGTCCATCGCCGGCCGGACTCGCACTCGACCAGAGCCTCCGCATCGGGGACGCGGGCGACGGTGCGCGCAAGGTTCTGTCCGATCGTCTCGCCGAGCAGTGCGATGCTGCTGGTCCCCGACCTGTACGACGTCACAGCGACCTCCTGTCGGATACCTAGGGAATCACCGATCAATGCCGTCCGCAGCAGGACAGCGCATTGATCGCATTGATCAGTGGTTTCCTAGAGGATGCGGGACTTGCGGCCTTCCCAGTAGCGGTCGCGGATGCGCCGCTTGTAGAGCTTGCCGTTGGGGTCGCGGGGCAGCTCCGGGTCGAAGTCGATCGAACGGGGACACTTGTACGCGGCCAGGTTCGTCCGGCAGTACTCCATGAGCTCGTCTGCCAGCTCGAGGCTCGCCTCGACGCCGTCCAGCGGCTGGACGATCGCCTTCACCTCTTCGCCGAACTCGTCGTTCGGCACGCCGAACACCGCCGCGTCGGCGACCTTCGGATGCATGATCAGCACGTTCTCGGTCTCCTGCGGATAGATGTTGACCCCGCCCGAGACGATCATGAAGGTCGCGCGATCGGTGAGATAGACGTAGCCCTCTTCGTCGACGTAGCCCATGTCGCCGAGACTCCGCCAGCCGTGGGAGTTCGACAGCGACCTGGTCTTCTCCGGGTCCTGCCAGTACTCGAACTCCGGACCGCCCTCGAAGAACAGCTCGCCCGCCTCGCCGACCGGCAGCTCGTGGCCGTCCTCGCCCATCACGTGAACCGTCGTCAGCGGTTTTCCGACGGACCCGGGGTGCGCCAGCCACTCCTGCGGACCGATCGTCGCGCCGGCAAACCCCTCGGTGCCGCCGTAGTACTCGTAGATGATCGGGCCGAGCCAGTCGAACATCGCCTGCTTGACCTCGACCGGGCACGGTGCCGCGGCGTGCACCACCCACTGCAGGCTGGACAGGTCGTACTTCGCCCGGACCTCCGGCGGAAGCTTCAGCATGCGGACGAACATCGTCGGCACGAACTGCGCATGGGTGACGCGGTGCTGCGCGATGAGCCGCAGCGTGTCCTCGGCGTCGAACTTCGGGACGATGACCGTCGCGGCACCGATGCGATGGATCGCCATCGTGTAGTTGACGCCGGCTGCGTGGTACAGCGGCGCGGGCGACAGGTAGACGCTCTCCCCGGTCACCTTGTGCAGGTGTGTCGCCGCCTGCTCCAGTACGCCCTGCGCCCAGGAGCCGTTCTCGGTGGGCAACGGCCGGCGGATTCCTTTCGGGCGTCCGGTCGTGCCCGAGGAGTACAACATCTCGCAACCGTCGGAGACCTCTGCCTGAGCGGTCACGCCGGCGAGGGCCGCAGCGTAGGACTGCCACCCTTGCCACGCGTCCCCGACCACGACCCACACCTCGACCCGGCCGTCACGTGCCCGGAGATCCGCGGCCAGCTGCGCCATCGACCCGTCGATGAACAACGCTCGCGCCTGACAGTCGTCGACGATGTAGGACACCTCGTCGAACGTCAGGTGAGTGTTGACCGGGGTGTAGTACAGCCCGGAGAGCTGGCAACCCCACGTGACCTCGAGGAACTCCCGACGGTTCGGCAGCATCAGCGCTACCGCGTCGCCGCGACGCAATCCCGCCTCGTGCAGCAGTCCCGCGACCTGCATCGCGCGGGCGTGCAGCTCCCCGTACGTCACCCGTTCCTCGCCGGGTCCGATGAGCGCAACCGCGTCCGGCCGGGTCGCTGCGTGGTCTGCGATGTTCACCGGTCGGGGCTCCGCACGAGCGCACCTTACTTAGTTCTCGCAACGGAAGATGCCGCTACCGTGATCCCGTGGGGGGTCACACGCATCAGACCCGGAGCGCCGCGCCGACCGGAGGTTCGGCGTGAGCGAGCGGTCGGCGGCTGCGGGCACCACGACCGTGACCGTGCTCTTCACGGACCTGGCCGGGTCGACCGCTCTGTTCTCCAGCCTGAGCCGGGAGGCGGCCGAGGACCTGCGCCGCAAGCACATCCAGGACCTTCGTCACGCGGTCACCGCTCACGGCGGCGAGATGGGCAAGGACCTGGGCGACGGGATCATGGCGGTCTTCGGTGGGGTGAAGGCCGGTCTCGATGCAGCGGTGGCCATCCAGCAGGCGGTGGACCGCCACAACCGGACCGGCGGTGAGCCGCTCGGGGTACGGGTCGGGTTGTCGACCGGTGAGGCGTTCCGCGAGGACGACGACTACCACGGTGACGTCGTCGTGGAGGCGGCACGCATCTGTGCCATCTGCGAGGGAGGCCAGATCCTCGCGACCGACGCCGTACGGTTCATCGCCCGGCGTACCGAACACCGCTTCACAGTGGTCGGGGAACACGAGCTCAAGGGGCTGCCCGACCCGGTCCTCGTGGTGGAAGTCGGATGGGACCCGGCCCGCGAAGCTGCTCCGGTCCCGGTCCCGCCGCGGCTGGCCGACATTCACCGTGCCGCGTTCGTGGGCCGCCGGTCGGAGTGGGCGACGCTGAACGACTGCCTGTCGGCGACCTGGGCTGGCGAGCACCAGGTGGTCCTCGTCGGGGGGGAGCCGGGCGTCGGAAAGACTCGGCTGTGCTCGGCGCTCGCGGCGACCGCGAGCGATCTCGGCGCCGCCGTCCTGTACGGGCGCTGCGACGAAGAGGTGGGCCGGCCGTACCAGCCGTGGGTGGAGGCGCTTCGCTACCTCGTCGCCAACACTCCCGACGGCCTGCTCGACGACTACCTGGCGGAACACCACGCGGAGCTCCGCCGGCTCCTCCCTGACGTGACGCCGGCAGGTGCCGAACCGCAGCCGGCGGGTGATCCGGAGTCCGAGCGTTACCGGTTGTGGAGTGCGGTCGCCCGGTTGCTCGCGCGGGTCAGTGAGCAGGCAGCAGTGGTGGTCGTGCTCGACGACCTGCACTGGGCCGACCGCGAGACGATTCAGCTGCTGCGCCACCTGTTCAGCCTCGATGAGCAGATGCGGGTTCTCGTCCTCGCGACGTACCGGGACACCGAGGTCAGCCCCGACCATCCGCTCGCGGACCTGCTCGCCCGGTTCCGTCGCGAGCCGCGCGCCCAGATCCTTCCGCTCGCCGGCCTGCAGGAAGGCGAGATCCTCGACCTGATGGAACATCGCAGCGGTCACCCGCTGCAGGCGGACGGCCAGGCTCTCGCCGCCGCATTGTGGGAGGAGACCGGGGGAAACCCGTTCTTCGCCGGCGAGATCTTGCGTCACCTGTACGAGACGGAGGCCATCGGGCAGAGTCCCGACGGCCATTGGGTCACCCAGGGATCTCTCGACCTGCAGTCACTTCCGGCCAGTGTTCGCGAGGTGATCGGTCACCGGGTCAGCCGGCTCGGCGAAGAGGCGGAGCAGATCCTCGGGGTCGCCTCGGTGGTCGGTCAGTACTTCGATCTCGATCTGGTGGCGGCCACCGCGGGGGTCGACGAGGACCGGGTGCTCGACCTCCTCGAGCGGGCCAGCGCCGCGACGCTGGTCACCGAGGTGCCCGGCACGCCCGGCCGCTTCGCCTTCCACCATGCGCTGATCCAGCACACGGTGTACGGCGGACTGTCCGCCACCCGTCGACAGCGCCTTCACCGCCGGGTCGCCGAGACCCTCGAGGACTTGTCCGGCGACGATTTCGGAGCGCGGGTCGTCGAGCTAGCCCGGCACTGGGGCGCCACGGCAGTTCCCACCGACGCGAGCAAGGCGATCCACTACGCCTCGCTCGCCGGCGACAGCGCGCTGTCGTCGTTGGGTCCAGACGAAGCCGTGCGCTGCTATTCGCGTGCGCTCGACGTCCTCGACGCGGTCAGCGAGGTAGACGAGAAGGTCCGCTGCCAGCTGAAGGTCAGCCTCGGCATCGCCCAGCGGCAGTCGGGCAACGCGGCTTTTCGCCAGACCTTGCTCGACGCCGCCGCGCAGGCCGCCGAGCTGGGCGAGGCTGCGCTCGTGGTTCGCGCTGCCCTCGGTGCGCACCGGGGCTTCTACGCCAGTGATCACGGCGATCTCGCCATGATCGAGCTGATCGAGACCGCCCTGACCTTCGCCGAGCCCGACTCTCCGGAACAAGCCCGGCTGTTGGCCACGCTGGCTTCCGAGCTGACCTACGAGGTCGACCCGGGGCGGCGCAGGTCAGTCGCCGCCGAGGCCGTCGCAGTTGCCCGTCGCGCCGACGATCCTGCCGCGCTCATCGACGCCATCTGCCTGCCGCGAATCGCGGTGCACCATCCCGACACGCTTGACGAGCGGCTCGCGTTGACCGCTGAGGCGGTTGGTTTGGCGCGCACCCTCGGCGACCCGTCTGCCCGCTTCCAGGCCTACATCACCCGCCGGTACCCGCTTCTCATGTCGGGTGAGATCGACGAAGCCGACCAGTGTCTGGAAGAGAGCAAGAACCTCGTCACGGAGATTTCCCAGCCGGCGTTGCTGTGGAGCCTGACCCTGTTCGAGGGCGTCCGGGCGCTGCACGCCGGAGATGTGGCCGAGGCCGAACGGCTCGCGGATGAGGCGCTGAAGCTCGGCACCGACTCAGGTCAGCCGGACGCCGCGTCGGTGAACCTCGCCCAGACCGTCTTCATCCGCTGGCACCAGGGCCGGCTCGGCGAGATCCTCCCGATTCTCGAACAGCTGAGCGCGACCAACCCTCATCCGGCGCTGGCCGCGGGTCGGGCGGTCGGCTACGTCGAGACCGCCGATCTCGACGCGGCGAGGAAGGTGATCGCCGACACCCGGCAGGGCAGCTTCGGCTTCGGCCCCACCTATTACCTCCTCTCCATGACGCCGCACTGGTCGGTGGCGGCTGCGGCCGTGGGTGACCTCGACGTGGCGGCGCAGCTCTACGACCAGCTGTCGCCGTGGGAGGACCGCGTCGGCTTCACCGGTCTCGCAATGACCGGAGGAGCGGCTCACTACCTCGGTGTGCTCGCTCACTCGCTGGGGAGGCCCGAGCAGGCGAGCGCCCACTTCGCCAGATCACTCAGCATCCACGAGCGGCTACGGGCGCCGTTCTTCATCGCTTCTACCCAGCTCGAGTGGGGACGACTGCTCCAATCCACCGAGCCGGAGCGCGCGCGCGGGATGTTGACGCGAGCGCGCGACCTCGCTGCGACGCACGGGTACGCCAGGGTCGAGCGGCTCGCCGGCGAGCTGCTCAGCTGAACCGACCTTCGGCGATGGCGGCGTAGACCTGCCGGCCGGGCAGGAAGAAGTAGTCGCCGCCCCGGGTCTCGACGAACGAGGGGATCTCCGGGCACAACACGATGCCGTCCTCCGTGTCGCTGAGGATGACCATGCGATTGTTCTCAGGCCGCTCCGGATCGCGCGCGCCGCCGATCGGGTCGCGGTCGCTGCCCTGGTTGAGATCGTTGCCGAAGTTGATCCACTGGCTCTGGACGAACTCGAACTGCCGGCAGATGTCCACGTTGAGCGCGAGGAAGATCAACCCCTGCCCGGGGTACGGCGCACTGCCGTCGGTCCCGAGGTCGAGCGGGTTCACCTCACTCATCGCCCGCTCCCGCGGTACCAGGTTCCCGTACGGGATGCCGCGCCGAAGGATGCGGTGCCGGTCCACGAGAAGGCTCTGGAACCCGAGGCTGTCGCGCGGATTGGTTCGTCGTAAGTGCGCGCCCAGCGGGCACGCCATCCCCAGCTTGTCGTCGGAGTACATGAAGTCGTTGCGATCCTCGCTACGTCGCGGGACCAGCGGTTCGGCACTTCGACTGCGCCCCACCAGCTTCGTGGCAAGGGTGTCAGCGCCGATGTCGTTGAGCTCCGCCTGTGCCGCCACGTATGAGCGGAACGCGTCGACGTCCTGAGACAGCTTCCGCAGGACGAGGTAGCTGCCGTTGCACCCGATGCCCGACGGCGCCGGCCCCTCGGGCACTTCTCCGATCTCGTCGAGGTAGCCGTAAAGGAACTCGCCGGCGGCGAGCGGCTGCCACTCCCCCTTCGCGTCGATCCTGCCGCCGGCGTTGCTCTTGCCGGAGTAGGACAGGCCTTTGATCGGCGGGTTGCTGAGCCCGTCGCCGAACCCGAAGTGCTCCATTGGCTGCGACGCTTCCGGTTGGCACGCGGGGTCGTCGATCCACACCGGCGTATCGCCTGCGGTGATCAGCTGCGGCAGGTCGACGCCGTCGATGCGCATCCCGTACGTAGCGAGGTGGGCGGCCAGCCGTTGACGCTGCCGCTCGCGCACCTCATCACTTCGCGTGTAGACGCCGACCCAGAGGTCGACCGACCCGTCCCGCCAGGGGTGCTCCCAGCACTCGGGTGCCGACCGTCCGTAGTCGTGGTTGACCCTCGCGCGCTTTCGCATGCCCTGGATGTACTCCTGCGGGAACGTACTGAGGATGTCCGCGGCGATCCCGAGCTTGGACAAGCCGCCGTAGGTGAACGCCACGTTGAACGTGGCGTCGAAGGCCATGTCGTCTCGATGCTTGTCGACCTCGGCGACCGACGTCGGACGGTCACCGTTCCCGAGAGCGTGCGGCAAGGTGCGAAGGAACTCACGGTTCCGCGACGGCTCCGGGCCTAAGGAGAGGTAGCAGAACAGCGCCCACGGCCAGTTCCGGCCGAAGCCGCGGAACAACGCCTGGATGTCGTCGTGCTGCTCAACCGAGTCGCTCATCGGGGGGCCTGCGTTCCGGCGAACAGCTGCGCCTGCAGCTCCTGCCAGGAGGTCATCAGCTCGTCGTCACCGATCCGAGTGCAGCGCACCTTCGCCAGCCACTCGAGCATCTCGGCGTGGATCGCGACCGCGCTGCGGATGTCGTGCGCGGACTGGCCCTTGAACGCCACAAACGGCAGCTGCACCGGCAGGAGCGACCGCGCGATGTAGCGTCGCAGGAAGACCGGCCCTCGACGATCTTCGGGGTACCCCAGGCAACGCCCCCACAGGTCGTGAACGAAATCGGGGTCGGCGGCGTAGAGGCAGTCGAGAAAGTCGTCGATCTGGCCGTCGATCGCGGCGACGAACATCAGGTAGTTCGTACGAAGCGACGGTCCCGGTTCCGCGCCGAGTTTCGGGCGCAGGTCGTCGAGGACGACCAGGCGAGCGAAATGCACCATCGGGCACTTTGCGAACGGCGACGGGGAGGACGCGCGGCTCGCGGCCGCGATCCGGTCGGCGATCCCGGTGGTCACGAGATGTTCCGGCTTCACCTCGATCGGGCTCATCGCCACGAACACGGTCTGGGAGGTGTCCTTCCCGCCGGCGAGCCGGCCGAGCACCGGTCCGAGCGTCGGCGCTGCAAACGGGGAACGCGCGGGCGCGCTGCCGAGGCTCGGCGCGATCGCCTTGACCATGCTGAGGTAGCGCTGCTTGAACGCGGCAGGGCTTTCGCCAGGCTTGCCTCCGGCGACGAAGCTCGCCACTGCTTCCTTCACCTTGAGGGCGGCTTCGATGGTGCGAACCGTCGACCCGGGGTAGGCGCTGTAGTACAGGTCCTCGGCGTAGCTGAGGTAGTGGATGTACTGCTTGAAGTTCCGCAGCGGGATCGGACCCGGGAAGCCTTGCGACGTACCCCACAGCGCCCGCATGCCGAGCCGGATGTGCCGCACCCGGGCAAACGTGTCGATGTACTGGTCCCAGTCGCCGTTGTAGTTCGTCGAGAAGACGAAGAAGTCGTACGGGAAGTCCTCTCGGGGCTGCTCGGGGGACAACCGGGGGAAGTCCTTCGTACGAAGCCGCTGCCAGTGCGCGAAATGGATGAACTCCAGCTGCCGCGCCATCGTCAGCTTCGAGATCCGTCGCAGCACGACCAGCAGCAGCGCGGCGAGCCAGGACGTGCCTCGGCGTAGCGGGGAGATGGCGGTGATCGGCGACTGCAGAGCGCGGAACTCAGCGGTGGTCATCGTCACGGCGCCGCACCCGGCTCCGACAGGGTCACCCAGATGTTCCACGGGTAGGCACCGACCCACCGGTTCTTGCTGCGCGCCTGGACCGGTCGGCGCTCGAGCACACCCCTGAACACCTCGAGGAGCACCGCGTCAGCGATCCGCGCGCCGATGCAGTAGTGGAACTGGTGGCCGTAGACCGGCCGGACGGTGGGCGACCGGTACGGGTCGAACTGTTTCGGCTTGGCGATCCGCCGCTTGTCCTGCATGGCTGCCTGCAGCGACACGGCGAGGATCCGGTCCTTGCGGATCGCCTTCCGCTTCGTCGTCCCCTCGCCAAGATAGGTGTCGCTGGTCGCGCGCCGCCACAGGAACGGGATGATGTAGTTCGCGCGGAGCGCTTCCTTGATGCCCGCCAGAACGATCTCGTCCTGCTGCGCTTCCACCGCATCCTGCATGTACTGCATGGCGTCCGGAGTGCGCAGGAAGAGGTCCATGGCCCGACCGCTGCCGTTCGCGCACGTCGGGAGGTAGCCGCCGACCATGGTCATCAGGGCCGAGCGCATCTTCGCCTCGGGGAAGGTCTTGTTCAGCCCCTCGAGGTAGTACCGGCCGAGGACCGTCGTCGGGTCAGGATGTGCGCGAGCCTCGGCCATGGCGGCGTCGAACACGGGCCACACGCCATCCACCGCGGCCGTTGCCGTCTCGGCCTGCTTCTTCGTGATCTTCGGACCGCTGAAGAGGAACCCGCTGCCGGCGAGGTTGCCGTCGAAGAAGGCCTTCGAGTGCTCCTCCGGGACCTTCACCCCGTAGTGCTGCTCCACGATGGACAGCAGGACCGGCTTCACCAGACCCTGCAGGAAGTCCAGGTCGCCGTGGGAGTTCGCGAGAATGGACTCGGTCGTGTCACGAGCGATCTTCTGCACCCGGGTCGTGTCCGAGGGCTTGAACAACCGAGTGATGTTGTCGTACATGTCGTGGTACTCGGGCGTGTCCTGCAGGGCGAGGATGAAGTGCTGCCAGCGAAGGATCTCCACACGCTTCTCGTACGGGACCTCGAAGTCGAAGTGGCGGGAGTAGATCTCCTCGAACGCGTCGAAGCTGGTGACGATCACGACGTTGGTTCCCGGCAGATGCCAGATCGGGGCGACGCGGCCGAGGAAGCGCAGGAAGGCCGGCAGGATCGTGTTGCGGAAGTACAGGCCGAGGCTCTGCTTGAGCCCGGACGGGTTGCGCTCTTCGAGCGAAAACGACCCGCCCGCTGTTGACGTCATCCTGCCGCCCCCCATCGCGCGTCACATGACGCTCAATGACCCGGGGCAGCGTAGCCAATCCCGATTACCTGCCGCTTACTTCGACCGCTTCACCGCGGAAGTGCGTTTGAGGAACGACGTCGCCGCCTTGCGACCGTTGGCGAAGAGCAGCTGCTGTGCGTCTGCAGTGATCCCGAAGTCGGTGGCGCCGATCGTGGCGGTGTCGACGAACATGGTCCGAGCCGTGACGCCCACGTCGTTGAGGTGGTAGCGGTCCCATCCGTTCAACAGCGTGTGCAGGCAGGCGACCGCGAGCTCGAAGGTGTTGCCCGCCGGGTTGTCCACCTGGACCGACGCCGGCTGGGCGGAGAGCTTCACGCCCCAGGTCGGCCAGCGTGAAGCCTTGCCATCCGTACGGTCGAAGACCGTGATCGGGAAGTTGCTGAGCATGCCGCCGTCCACCCAGGTGCTCTTCCCGGTGGAGGTGCGCACCGTCACCGGACGGAAGAAGAACGGGATGCTCATGCTCGCGCGCACCGCGTCGACCACGAGCGCGGAGTCCGGATCGAGGCCGTAGTAGTGGTAGTCCCACGGCAGTCGTACGAGGACCCCGCGGCTGATGTCGCTCGTGTGCACCACCAGCCGGTAGCGCTGTTCGGGCGGCAGGCTCGTCCCCGGGTCGTCGTCGTCGGAGATTCGCAGGTCGGCAAACGTGCTTACCCCGAGGTCGTCGAGCACGTTGCCGAGCCACTCCACCAGGTATTCGCCCTTGGCGATGCCCATGTGCAGCAACAGTTCAGCGATCTCCCCGGGTGGGCCGGTGTGGCGCTCGAGGAACGACTCGTCCTGGAACTTCTGGTAGGCGAGGGAGTTCATGATTGCCTCGAGCTCGGACAGCGGTCGGCCTGCCACCTGATGGGCAGCGATCAAACTCGCCACGATCGCGCCTGCACTCGTCCCCGCGACGCGCGGGAACACGTAGTCGTGCTCCGCAAGGACCATGGCGGCGCCGACCAAGCCGATGCCCTTGACGCCACCACCCTCGAGGACGAGGTCCGCCTTCGGTGCCGCGAGCTGCTCGAGTGCGACCATTTCCCGCCTCCCCACCGTGGCGGAGCACATTCAATAACGACCGCAGACCGATGGCCCGCGACGCCCCAGCCGCGACACATGTCGCGACTCCTCACAAGAGCGGAGGGCGTGGGATTCGAACCTGCCCCTGTGACCGTCCGCTGACGTCTGCCCAGGTATGTACAGGTACATCGTCCCAGGTCAGAGGGTCGATGCGCTAGACGTCACGTCCACTGATGTTCGTGCAAGTCCGTCGTGGTCACACCGTTCGTGACCACGGCGTGACCGCGACTCACCACCGCGGCGGGGTGCTACCAACGACGGCAGCAGCTTCAAGGTGGTGGCCCCGCCGTACCAGTTCGACCAGCAGCCCTCGATGCAAGGAAGGGCCGCACCGGAGCTCGGCCAGCACACCGAAGAGATCTTGCTGGAGCTAGGAATGGACTGGGAGACGGTCTCCTCGCACCGGGACTCCGGCGCGCTCGGCTGAGCGGATGTCCCCGGCGGTGACCGCAAGCACATCGGTTGGCGCGTGACGCCGGATCAGCTCGAAGTGACTACTCAAGATCATCCGCGTTCGCCATGGTTTCTTGTTTGTCCGGATCGCACCATGTGTCTCGCGACGATCTGCGCTCGGCAGGCGGGGGGCTATCTGCCTAACGAGTGTTGAGTTCGGCGGTGACGGTCCGTCTGGCCCGTACATCCGGCTGAGCGTCGTTGTCCTGTCGCTTTGCTGGAGGTTCATCGTGGATCGGTCCACTCGTCGTGCCCGCTCATTGCCGCGCACCTGCGCGGCGACGCTTGCTGCGTCGTTGTTCGCCTACGGGATGGCTGCGGTTGCGGCTGTCCCGGCGAGCGCCGCCGGCTCGGCGGTGTCGAAGGTGTCACATGCGTCGAACCCGCTGATCGCGTCGCGGCTCGCCGCGAGGCAGGGGTCGCGGGTGCTGATCGACGACGCGACGACTCCGACCAGCCAGACGTGGGCCAATCCTGATGGGACGCAGACGGCCCGGATCAGCGCCGGCCCGGTGAGGTTCTCCGACGGCGGCGGGTGGCGGGATGTCGACACGTCGCTGGTGACGGGCGAGGACGGCTCTTTGTCGCCGGCGGCGTTCGGCACTTCGATCACTTTGTCGGGTGGTGGCGGAAAGGCTGGCAAGACGCAGGATCTTGTGAGCGTGGGCTCGGGGAAGACCGCGATCACGTGGCGTTGGCCGGACTCGCTTCCGACGCCGTCGGTGACGGGCAGCGAGGCGACCTACGCCGATGTACAGCCGAACATCGACCTGGTCGTGGCCGTACGCCCGACGGGGATTGAGACCTACTTCGTCGTGAAGTCCAGGCCGACCGTGCCGGTCGCGTTGCGGCTTCCGATGCGGCTTGGCGGCGCGTTGTCGGCTACTGCCGCGAAGTCAGGGGTTGTGACGTACGCGACGGCTGATGGGACGGTGGTGGCGACGACGCCTCCCGCGAGCAGGTGGTCGGCCGCCGGCTCCGGCAGCCCGACGAAGGTCGGGTCGGCGCCGCAGTCACTGGATGACACGTTCGACACGTCCTCGGGAAGCCCTGAGCTCTACGTCGCTGCGAGCCAGTCCTACCTGCAGGCTGCGGATACCCAGTACCCGGTGGTGCTCGATCCGGGGATCAACCTGTCCAGCACGTACGACACGTGGATCGACGAGGGTGCTCCGAGCTTCAGTGGCGGCAGTGCCACGACTGACTCGGTTGGCGCTGTGAGCGGATCCCGGACGCGCACGTTCATGGACTGGGACGACACCGCGATCCTCGGAACCAGTGTCAGCGCCGCGACGCTGAACCTCTACAACACCGTCGCGGACTCACCGGCCCAGTCGTGGTCGATCTGGTCGACCGGCGTGGCAGGCGCGGCTACGACCTGGTCAAACCAGCCGAGCTGGGCCGGGTCCGCGTCGGCGACGACCAGTGCGAGCAACGGTGCTTCCCCCGGGTGGGTGAGCACCGATGTGACCGCGCTGGTGTCAGGTTGGGCGTCGGGTGCGGCCCCGGTCGTCGGGATGGGTCTGCGGGCCAGCCCGGAAAGCGCGACGAGCCAGCTGCAGTTCAGCTCCATCAATGCCGCCGGCAACTACCCCTACATCTCCGTCACCTACGACCACTATCCGAACACGCCGTATGACGTGTCGGTGGCGAACCTGCACGCCAAGGGCGCGACGAACTACGTCAACACCCTCAAGCCGACCTTCACCGCGGATGTCACTGATCCCGACGGCGGCACCGAGTCCGCGGCGTTCACGCTCACCGACACCACGCTCGGCACGACGGTGCTGAACAAGGTGACCGCGAGCCGGGCCGGCGACGGTCAGGTCAGCTACACCGTGGCTTCGAACCTGACCAACAACCACAGCTACTCGCTGCAGGTGTGGGGCTATGACGGCACGGTGTACTCGCTGAGCTCGGTGACCACGAGCTTCTTCGTCGACACGACCGCCCCTGCGAGTCCGAGTATCACCTCCGCGACCTACACCGCCGGGGCGTGGGACGACAACAGCGGCGGTCTTCACACCTCTGGCAGCTTCACCTTCGCCGACTCCTCCACCGACGTGCAGAGCTGGTACTACAGCTGGAACGGCGCTGAGGTGAAGGGCACCAGCGCCGGAACCTGCACCTCCACGTGCAGCTGGACGGCGACGCTGACACCCCCGGCCGGGTGGAACACCCTGTCGGCGTGGGCGATCGACGCCGCCGGGAACCTGTCCGCGGTCAAGACGTTCAGCTTCGGAATGGGTCCAGCCGGGGTGACCGCGCCGACCCCGAACCAGGCGGTGTCGGCGAACCTCAACGTCCCCTTCGCAGGGAAAGTCCAGCTCGATGCGACGAGTCACTACGCCGCGACGCAGGTGACGTTCCAGTACGAGGTGCCGGGCGGGTTCTGGGCGACGATCCCGGCGGGCAACGTCACCAACAACGGCAGCACGCTGTCCGCCTGGCCGGTCAGCACCTATCAGGTCTCCGGTGGCCTCTACGCGGAGGCGCCGCGCTCCGGGTCCGGGGGCACCGCGCTGTCGTGGGACGTCGCGGCGACCCTCGCTGCGCTCAACGACCACGCCACCTCTCAGCTGCTGTTCGTGCGGGCGAAGTTCGTGCAGGGTGCGAACTCGTGGTTCAGCCCGTACCAGCCCATGACGTTCAACAGCGCGACTATGGACAGCAGCGCCGCGACGACCGGCGCCGGGCCGTGCCAGGTCAGCCTGTGGACCGGAAGCTGTGAGATCGACGCGGCAGACGCCGCGGTCACGACCGCCTTCGGCGGGGTGCTGGGCGTCGATCGCACCTTCGTGAGCTCCAGCATCCCGACGGCTGGCCCGTTCGGCCCGGGATGGACGGCGTCGCTTCCCACCGACGGCGCCGACGTGAACACGCTGTCGTTCAACGGCGCGGAGGTCACTGTCCAGGGACCCACGACTACGGTTCACTTCCTGTGGGACGGCGGCAGCGGGTTCCCCCTCGCCCCGGGTGAGACCGGCAACGAGACACTCACCGCCGTCGGCAGCGGCGCCACCGCGGTGTTCACCTTCAGCGAGCCCGCCGATGGTGGCGACGGGGTGAAGTCGGACACCCAGCAGGTGACGTTCACCGCCTTCTACACCTCCGGCACGCCGTCGGTGTCCAACCCGTGGGTCTACAAGTCCGCCCAGACCAGCCCTACTGGCCCGGCGAAGAGCAGCTCGGTCGTCACCACGACGTTCAACGCGACTACCGGCTACCCCACCCAGATGCTGGCTCCGCAGCCCAGCGGCGTGACGTGCAACACGACTTGGGCGGTCGGCTGCGAGGCGTTGAACTTCACCTACAACGCGAACAACGAAATCACCAAGGTGACACTCAAGACCGCTACGTCGACCGGCACCGCGGCGAACACCGACCTGGCCTGCTACGCCTACAACGCGAGCAAGCAGCTGACCCAGGTCTGGGACCCGCGCAACGTCTCCAGCACCTGCAACTACGCCGCCCCGGTGCTCCCCACCACCTACGCCTACGACGGCTCCGGCCGCGTCGTCAGCGTGACACCCGCCGGATTGGCGGCATGGACGATCGACTACACCTCCAACCGAGTCGCCGATGTCAAGCGCACCCACAGCTCGGCCTACGGAGGAGCGACGCAGCAGACCTCGTTCGTCTACAACGCCCCGATCGGCGCGACCAGCTCCGCGAACTATCCCGACCTGTCGGCCGGGACCGCCGCGACCTGGGGTCAGTACGACCTGCCAGTGACAGGGACCGCGGTCTTCCCGCCGGGCACTACGGCGTCATCGACCGACCTGCGCCCTGCCACCGTCTACGCGATGGATGGCAACGGCGACGTCGTCAACGTCGCCGGGTTCAACGGCACCACCCAGGCCGGGTGGGCGGTCTCGACGACGCAGTACGACGAGCTCGGCAACGACGTGTTCGACCTCTCGCCGCAGAACCGCGTTTATGTGACCGGCAGCGCCTGCGCGGTCGCCGGCCTGCCGACCGGCTGCCCGTCATCGATCCTGGCTAATGCGCTGGCGACGATCTCGAAGTACAGCGGCGACGGCATCGACCTCACCGCGGTGTTCTCCCCGACGATGACCAACGTCTCGCTGCCCAACGGGATCCGCGGGGCGGCGCGCCAGCGCACCTCCTACAGCTACGGCACCGTCGACTACCCCTACACGACGCCGTCGGACTACAGCACCGGCGGTCCCGCGCACGACGTGATCCAGCAGGTCGAGGGCGCGTCGCTGAGCACGGTGCCCTACTCCACCGGCGAGATCGGAGACCTCACCACCGACTACGCCTACGGCCTCAACAGCACCGACAAGGCGGGATGGGACTACGGCAGCCCCGAGTCGGTCATCACCGAGATGGCCGGCGGCTCAGCGAACTACATCGTTAGCCAGACCAAGATCGACGACGCGACCGGAATGGTGGTCCAGACCCGCCAGCCCAGCGCTGCGGGTGTGACCAGCAGCCCAGGCACGACGGTGAGCACCTACTACACCGTCGGCACCACCAACATCGCGAACTGCGTCAACACCGCCTGGGTCGGGCAGCTGTGCAAGACCGCGCCCGGCGCGCAGCCCACGACCTCGGGGCTACCGGGCCTGCCGACCACCCAGGCGACGAGCTACGACTACCTGCTCCGCCCGATCGTGGTCACTTCGACCGTGACCGACGCCGGTGGGACCCAGCGGACGCAGACGACCACGACGAGCTACGACAACGGCGGCGTCGCCGGTCGGGTGTCCTCGGTGGTGACGACCGGCGGGCTGGGAACGTCCATCCCCGCGTCGACCTTCTACTACGACTCGAGCACCGGTCTGCCGGTGGTGGAGTCGAACAGCGTCGCGTCGAGCTGCGTCAGTGCGGGGCCGCTGTGCGCGTCGTATGACGACTTCGGTAACCAAGTCGGTTTCACCGATACGACCGGAGCGACGACGGTCATCTCTCCGACGATCAGCGATCAGCCTTCTACGGTGACGTTGAAGACGCCGTCGGGTGCGACGGTCCAGACTGCGACGTATGCCTATAACGGTGGCAGCGAGCGGCGTGGTCTGCCGACCGGCCTCACGTATGCCGGTGGGAGTGGCTACTCCAGTGTCGGCAGCTACACGGCCTCCTACGACGCTGATGGTCTGCTCACTGCTGAGTCGTTGCCGGACGGTTCGGTGATGAGCCAGGTCGCGGACACCAACGGTCAGGTCACGCAGAAGACGTGGTCTAGCTCCTCGACGTTGTTGTGGGTGGAAGCGGATGACATCTACACGATTCATGGGGCGGTGCGTCAGGAGGGTCGTCCTGCGGATGGGTTGTTCACGACGTACAGCTATGACAACGCCGGTCGGCTCGGGTTGGCGCAGGAGGAGTACTACGACGGGCAGTGCACGACCCGCGCCTACACCCTGGACAAGGACTCCAACCGGACCGGGCGTGACACGTTCCCGCCGGCGGTCGGCGGCGGCTGTCAGAGCAGCGGGACGCCGAGCGCGTCTCAGTCGCTGTCGTATGACAACGCGGACCGGCTGCTGAGCTCAGGGTCGGCGAGTGGGGTCGCTTACGACGCGTTCGGGCGGATGACGTCCGTGCCGTCGTCCCTGGTCAGCGGCGGTAGCGCGGTGTCGGTCGGTTACTACACCGATGACATGGTCAACACGCTCACCCAGGGTGGGGTGACCCAGACCTGGACGCTGGACCCCGCTGGGCGTGACCTTGCCTCGACCCAGACCGGGAGCAGCACCGCGACGGTGAACCATTTCAGTGCCCTGGCCGGTGACTCGCCGTCGTGGTCGGTGGTGACCAGCGCCGGCGGGGTGAGCGCGACCACGGTCAACGATGCGGACCTGGCCGGGATGCTCGCTGCCACCACCAGCGACACCGGCAGCACCATGGCGATCACCTACCAGCTCACCGACGCTCGCGGTGACGTGCTGGGCACGGCGGACCCGGCCGACCCCAACGAGCTCGTCACCCCGGTCGTGGCGGACGAGTTCGGCAACCCCACCGACATCCACGGCACCACGACGACCGGCCCGCGCTACGGCTGGCTCGGCGGCCACCAACGCGACGCCAGCAGCATCAGCGGTGTCGTGCTCATGGGCGTCCGCGGATACCTACCCAATGTCGGCCGTTTCGTAAGCGTCGACCCTGTCCCCGGAGGTAGCGCCAACGCCTACGACTACTGCGACCAAGACCCCATCAACTGCCTCGACCTCGGTGGAGACAGAGCCCACAAGAAGGCTCACAGAATCGCGAAGAAGATCGTCCAAGGTTTCAGCTACAACAGCACCTTCGACGCGATCGTAGACATCTTTAATGGGCGGTGGCACAAGGCCGCGAAGGACTTCGGGCTCTCCAACACAGTCCAATTCTTCCAGGGTCTCTTGAGTGGAAAGATCTCGAAGGAACTTGCTAAGAGATTCCGCGGATAGGTCATGGGCGTCGGGTTGGTCGGGTGTCCCAGCGGTGTGTGGTCCAAGCGGTGCGGAGTAGCCGGCGGATGATGATCACAGCGTTGGCGAGGGCGATGAATGCCTCGATGACCTTGACGCGACGTTCGGTGCAGATGGCGAGTTTTCTGAATCCTCGGTTGTGCCAGGAGTTGGTGCGTTCCACTACCCAACGTGCACCGGTCTGCAGCGGTGTTCCTTTCCTGCTGATAACCGCATCGCAGCCGAGCTCGTCGAGCAGCTCGCGGGTCTTGGTGCTGTCGTAACCGGCATCGAGATGCACCGTGATCTGATCAGGCAGCCCGACCCCGAACCGGGACTCGAACCGGGCGAGTTTCTCCAACGTCGGACGCAGCAGCGGGGAGTCGTTGTGGTTCGCCGGTGCCACGACGCATCCGAGCGGGACACCGAGCGCGTCGGTGAGCAGGGACCGTTTCGTGCCCTGTTTTCCGCGATCCACTGGCGACTTGCCGGCAGCCTCACCGCCGCACGGAGCCTTGGTCAAGCAACCATCGACGGTGACATCGCCGAGTTCCAGACCCACGATCTGGTCGTAGGCGTCCAAGCAAATCTGTTCCAGCTGCTCGAACACGCCGAGCCTGATCCACTCATCACGACGGTCCCGGATCGTGGTCGCCGAACACGACGCGTCCGCGACCCTGTCGTAAGCCGCGCCGAGGATCAGCACCTGCACCAGCTTGTCGAAGACCATCCGGTCGGGGATCCGCGGCCGGTGACATCCCAACGGGTGGGACACCTCACGCTCAGGAAGCAACGCAGCGAACTGGCTCCACAACGGGTCCATGACAGAAGATGGCAGGGCAGGCACAGGCACCTCGCGGGGAAGACGAGTCTCGACAACCCGAAATCCTCCGAGTGCTTGTGCCTGCATCACGTCAACGACGCGCACCTATCCGCGGAATCTCTAAGGAGGTCGGAAAGGAACTACTCAAGTTTGCTGTCAAGAACTCGGGCAGGGTTTTCGCGTGGCCTATCGGCGTCGCCGCAACGCTAATCGACGACTTTTTTTACCAAGGAAGCACGTCTACAAAGATCATGGCGCCGGGGCCGTATCGCATTCCTGGCCTCGATTGAACCCGTTGAGAGGACGACGGATGTCGAAGACAGAGAGGATTCGGGCGGCCGTCGTGACGTGGATAGCGAATCGCGTCAAAGGCCGATCCGATCCGCCGCCGCAGTTCACCCTCGGCGAAGTACGTCTCGCAATGCTGGTCGTAGGGTTGTTCGCCGCGTTCTTCTGGTTTGTCTTTCGGGGATCATTGATCAATGCGCTGATCGCTGCGGCCCTGTTCCTAGCGTTAGGGCTTGGACTCTTTGTCACTCGCACGAGGCGCTAGTCGATCGTGCGGATCGCAGAATGACTCAACAGTCTGCGCAGCGCGGATTCGCGCGGGCGAGTTGCGTCAGTGCGGGGCCGCTGTGCGCGTCGTATGACGATTTCGGTAACCAGGTCGGTTTCACCGATACGACCGGGGCGATCACGGTCATCTCTCCGACGATCAGCGCGCCGATGCCGGTATGACCACGATCAGGGCTCGGGTCCTAATAGGAACAGGCGCAGTCCTGCTGCTGTCAGCCTGTGGCGGAGATCCAAGTCGTCTAGTCGCAACGCACGACAGCGGGAGCGAACTCGCCCGCTACGCAGCGGACTATGCCGCGTGTTCTCATGCACAGAAGCCGAGGCATTGTCAGACTGAAGTCCTCACGCGCTGCCAGGAGGACCACACATTCGAAGACGCGTTCGCAGCTTGTGGAGACCTGTTGCCGCCGTCAAAGCACGGGGTCAAGATTGATTGCACTGGTTTCACGGGGATCTCGCTTGACGCCTGCCGAAAGGCACGTCAACTCGAGAAGGAGCACCTGACCGTCGACGAGATGTCCACACCGCCAGCAGCAGACCGGTGAAACAACATCCTTCTGTCGCCGCCGCGTGAAAACTGACCCCGTGTCGCCGTCCGAAAATTGACCCCCCTCTGACGAGCCTGGCCTTAACCGAGCCAGGAGGACGAAGGGGTGTTGAGCGTGGAGGACTGGGCGGAGATCAGGCGGCTGCACCGGGCCGAGGGGCAGCCGATCAAGGTGATCGCGCGGGTGATGGGGATCAGCAGGAACACGGTGCGGGCGGCGTTGGCCAGCGACGGTCCGCCGCGCTATGAGCGGCCGAGGCAGCCGTCGATCGTGGATCCGTTCGAGCCGGCGATCCGTGAGCTGCTGCGGGCGTATCCGACGATGCCGTCGACGGTGATCGCGGAGCGGATCGGCTGGGACCGTGGGATCACGGTGTTAAAGGACCGGGTTCAGCTGCTTCGGCCGGCCTACCTGCCGCCGGACCCGGCGTCGCGGACAAGCTATGCGCCGGGCGAGCTGGTGCAGTGCGACTTCTGGTTCCCCGAGATCGAACTGCCGGTCGGGTTCGGGCAGACCCGCACCGCGAAGCAGCTGCCGGTGCTGACGATGGTGAGCGGCTATTCACGGTGGCTGGCGGCGCTGCTGATCCCGTCGCGGTCGGCGGAGGATCTGTTCGACGGCTGGTGGCGGCTGATCAACGGTCTGGGTGGGGTGCCCAGGTTGCTGGTCTGGGACGGTGAGGGCGCGATCGGCAAACATCGCCGACCCGAGCCGCTGCTCACCGCGGAGTGCCAGGCGTTCCGCGGCACGCTCGCGACGAAGGTCTATGTCTGCAAGCCGAAAGACCCGGAAGCCAAGGGTCTGGTCGAGCGGGCGAACGGCTATCTCGAGACGAGCTTCCTGCCGGGCCGATCGTTCACCGGTCCCGCTGACTTCAACGTCCAGCTCGGTGACTGGCTCTCGACGGTCAACCCCAAGTCGCGGCGGGTGCTGGGCTGCGCACCGACGGACCGGATCGCCGCGGACCGCCAAGCGATGCTCGCGTTGCCGCCGGTCCCGCCAGTGACTGGATGGCGGTCGTCGACCCGGTTGGCTCGTGACCACTACATCCGCTTGGACGGCAACGACTATTCGGTGCATCCGGCGGTGATCGGCCGCCGGATCGAGATCGTCGCGGACCTGAACCGGGTCAAGGTGCTCTGCGACGGGCGGGTGGTCGCCGACCACGAACGCGCCTGGGCGAAGCACCAGAGCATCAGCGACCCCGAACACCTCGCTGCGGCGAAGCTGCTGCGCCGGGAACGGATCGGCATCGTGCGGCCGGCACCCGAACCCGACGTCGAGATCCGCTGCCTCACCGACTATGACGACGCGCTCGGCCTCGACGGGGGCGTCGCCTGATGCCCACGAAGACCGCTGCTGCCAGCCGCGACACCACCGCGGAGATCGCGTTCCTGACCCGAGCGTTGAAGGCGCCGACGCTGCGCGAGTCGGTCGGCCGGCTCGCCGACCGCGCCCGCTCGGAGTCGTGGTCGCACGAGGAGTTCCTCGTCGCCTGCCTGCAACGCGAAGTCGCCGCAAGGGAGTCACACGGCGGCGAGGGCCGGATCCGGGCGGCCCGGTTCCCGGCCCGCAAGAGCCTCGAGGAGTTCGACTTCGACCATGCACGATCGTTGAAACGCGACACGATCTCCCACCTCGGGACACTGGACTTCGTTACCGCGAAAGACAACGTGGTGTTCCTCGGCCCGCCAGGCACCGGCAAGACCCACCTCGCCATCGGCCTGGCGATCCGGGCCTGCCAAGCCGGGCACCGGGTCCTGTTCGCGACCGCCTCGGAGTGGGTTGCCCGGCTCGCCGACGCCCACGCCGCCGGCAAGTTGCAGTCCGAGTTGGTCCGGCTCGGCCGCTACCCGCTGCTCGTCGTCGACGAAGTCGGCTACATCCCGTTCGAACCCGAAGCCGCGAACCTGTTCTTCCAGCTCGTCAGCTCCCGCTACGAACGCGCCTCGCTGATCGTCACGTCCAACAAGCCGTTCGGCCGGTGGGGTGAGGTCTTCGGTGACGACGTCGTCGCCGCCGCAATGATCGACCGGCTCGTCCACCACGCCGAAGTCATCGCGTTGAAAGGAGACAGCTATCGACTCAAAGACCGAGACCTCGGCCGCGTCCCCGCAGCCGGACAACCAGAGGAATGACCATCAGGGGGTCAATTTTCAACCGGCGCTAGGGGGTCAAATTTCGAGCGGCGTTGACAGCAACGACCGACAACATCCTCGGAACGCCACCGTCGCACGACGGAGACACCGACGGCGGTCAGGTCTCGGTCCTGTCCTCGAGCGACAACGCGGTACTGCTAACCGCGGGCGGCGATGACGTCGGCTTCAAAGACACCTTGACCTCCTGCGTTGAGAAGGCTTTCGTGCTTGCTCATTGCACGTCCGACCTGGACCAGTCGCACGACAACATCCAAGCATTGCAGAACAGCAACGCCCTCAGGGATCTGTATTCACGCATCGCGAATGACGCGCCCAACGCGGCGATCGTGGTGACGAACTATCCGGAGATTTTCCGTGGATACACCGATCCGAGCTACCAGCTCACGCAGGACTGCGAGCACGCCG
>DASZTV010000071.1:0-7821 GCA_035548125.1 Mycobacteriales bacterium
ATCGCCGCGCCGTACACGACCTCGAGCCGCAGAGCGATCTGGTTCTGCCGCTTCAGGTCACCGGAGCCGTCCGGGTCACCGAAACGGATGACCTCGATCGGGACCTGACGCTGCACACCCCAACGGAACGCGCTGCGGAAGTCACCGAGGATGGCCTTCACGTTCGGGTTCACCGACTCGTAGGCGCCACCGGAGATCGTCGCCTCCGGGGCCGACACGGTGGTGGACACCGCGGCGTCGAGCCCGTTGAACGACGTGAGGTTCTGGCCGGTGCCGAGCTCCGGGTACCGCTTGCGACCGGAGTCGTCGTCGCGGATCGTCGCCAGGCTGTAGGCGTAGGTCGGGTCCAGGGCAATGCCCGTCACCGAGTAGAACCCGTCCGCAAGAATCAGGCCCACAGCGGTGTCGATGTCCTCGTCGGCGTTCGCGGTGGCGACCTCGACCACATTGGCGGTGTCGAGGATCTTCGCCGGGGACCCGGAGATCGCCGCACCCGTGAGCGGGTTGATCCCGTGCATGTAGATGAGGTCCAGGGCGCGGGACAGCGCCTCAGCCCCCGCGTCCGCCATCGCCGACAGCACACCGAGCTGGTAGTCCTCGTCGGCCCACTGGACCTCTTCGTTGAACCGCTGCGTGACCTGCACCTTGCGCGGCACGACGTTCTTCGTGCTGAACGCCGGCTGCGACTGCGACTTGCTCGCAGCCTCAGCGACGACCTCAGCCTTGGGCTTGGTCGTGAACGTCATGATCTGCGTGGTGCCGAACATCATCGCGGTCTGACCCGACAGTCGCGGGATCACTGCGGTGGTCTGGACCTTGCTCCACAGCCCCTTGGCGAGGTGGTTCGGGAGCGTCAGCCCACTGGTAGCCAGAGTGGCCATGGTTGGGTCTCCTTGAGAGAGTTAGCCCTCGGAGAACAGCGACCGCGCGAACGCGCGATCTCCTGCCTCACCGGGCGGGGGGGTTGTCCCTTCACCGGGGACGTGGTTGCCGTTGCGTTTCCGCTCGTCCGCTTTGCCGGCGAGACGTTCGGCCTGCTTGGTCAACGTCTCCTCGTCGGAGCCCGTCAGGAACAGGTCGGCGTCCTCGTCGGAAATGCCGTGCTTGCTGGCGACCTTGAACCGCAACGCCTCTGTGCGAGCGTCGTTCGCTTCCTTCTCGAGCTGCGCGATCCGATCCGCCTGCTTCTGCTCGGCGGACTTCTGCGACTCTTCGATCTCAGCGAGACGCTTCGCGGCGTCAGCGTTCTCCTTGGCCCGCTTTTCGTTCTCGCGGGACTTCTGCCTCCAGAAGTCGACCGTTTCGGTTGGCTTCGGCGGCTCGGAGGCGGCGGGGGGGTCGGTTGCTTCGGTCTCCGTGGCTTCCGTTGCGGTCGCCTCGGCTGTTTGTTCGGACATAGCGGTACTCACTCCCGTTCCGGGAAACCCCTGCCGTTGCGGCCGGGGACGATTAGAAAGCGGGCTCAGCCCCGCATTGGCAGTGGTCGTGAGCCTCGAAATCGGCGGTGGCTTCCGTGTAGACGGCGCCGCGGCCCAGCAACATCTGGCAGAACTCGCATTCACCTACGCCGACGCGCATCCATCCGCGTGCGTGCGGGTCCGCCACAGACGAGCCCATGACGGTGCGGCGGGCGAAGTTCGCTGTACGGCGTTGCGCCCCACCGGCGATCAAGGTTTGGAACGTCGCATAGTCGGCGGCGGTATCCGCGGCCCAGCCGATCAGCGCATGCGCCCCGGTGTCGGGGATATCCGCGACGTCGGCAGTGAAACTTCCTCGGATTTCGCGGCGCTCCCGCAGGTCGTCGTACCAATGCGCGGCGAGCGCACCCGCCGCGCTCCCGTACATGTCGATCAGCGCCGGGAGCACGTCGTGGAGAGCGGCTTCGACGGCTTTCGGGGTGTCGGCCCGCCGCCACAGCACGTCCAGGTCGGTGGCGAGACCGTTCGTAAGGGTCGCTACACCCCTACGCAGTTGCCGGGACGCTGCCGTTGCCACTGTTGGCCAGGAGAGCGTTCAGGGCGGCAGACCCTTGAGCGCGGCGCTTGTCGGCCATCGCCCGCTTGATCTGCTGCTCATCGAGGCCGAGGAGCTCGAGCCCGACCTCCGAGTCCGCCAACCACGGAATGGCAGCGATCTGCTTCAGTCCTGCATCTGCCTGCGCAGCCCGTGACAGGTACACGGGGGAACGGAACTTCGTATCGATGGTTTTCCACTCGTCCGGCACCGTCGATAGCCCGTTCGCGATCGCGAGCGCCCGGACCTCCGCGCGCCGCAGTGCAGGACGCCAGTCATCGGTGGCGCCCTCAGCCTCCGCGATCAGATCCTCACGCGACGCGATGTAGGAGTCGGCCGACGTCGGGTTCGACATGTCGCTGACACCGAGCGATGTCAACGGGATGGATGTCTCACCCGAGAAGAGCTGCGCCTGCTGCTTGAGCGCTTCGAGCTGCGGGCCAGGCGATGACGCCGGGAACTGCTTCACGTCCGCGCGTGGGGTCGTGGCGTCCTCGTCGTCCGGGATGCCTTTGATTCGGCCCAACATGACCTGCCACGACGCCTTCTGGGTGCCATCTGCGTTCTTGAAGATCGACTCGTCCGCGCCGAGCATCCACATCTCAGGGAACGAGTACACGTCCATGTGACCCTCAAGCCGGATCACGGTTCGCAACGCCTGATCGTGCAGCGACATCACCGCGCGGGAGATCCGACTCGAGCCGAACGGCCGGCCGATCCGCGGCTTGTAGACCAGCGGGTCCGCTGGGACACCCCACGGGTGTTCCTGCCGGTCGGTCTGCACCCACCCGCCGTCGTTCCGGGCGGTCAACGTCAGGTTCGGAAGGTACAGGGCGATCTCGTTGACGTGCCCGTCCTTGTCCCGGCCGGTTACTGAGAGCAGGTTGTCGAGGGTGCGGGTGCGGGGGTTCCACGTTCCGGTCGCGTTCATCGCGTCCTTGAAATGGATCAGGGCCGGCGGCTCACCCCGCCCGCCCTTCGTGGTGACGACAAACGCGCACGAGTGGATCAGCGACGACACCATGCCCTGATCGATCTCAGCGCCTAGGTCGTTGCCTTCCCACACGTCGCTGTAGCCGATCGAGTCCAGGTCGCCGTCAGGCCACACGAACCCGTCAAGGTTGCAACGCCGCGCCAGAATGTCCACGGCCTTCGCCGACCAGCCCAACACCAACCCGAGCCGGAAGTACTGCGGCGGGATGATCGACCCGACCTGCCGGATCGCCCGCTTCCCGTCGTAGTAGCACGCCCGCAGCACGTTGCGTTCCGTCTTCGCCTCGAGCTGACGGAACAGAACGTTGAGGATGGCGTTCTCGTTCGCGCTGAACTCCGGCACCGTCACGGCGGTCGACGTCATCGGTTCGGTGGCGGTGAGCGTCAAAGCAGCACCGCCCTCCGGGCAGACGAATCACGGGTCTTCGGTCGCTTGCTCAACGTGGACGCATACCGGGCCAACGTCACAGCCACGAGCGGGTGAATGCGGACGGAAGCGTCGGTGCGGTCATAACCCCAGCCGCCGGCTTTGCCGATCGCCCGTTTCCGTGCGCCATCACGAGCCTGGTTGACGGCTTCCTGGTCGCCGTGAGTCAGACGGCCTTCCTCAACCGCCGCCACGAACCCGCCACACGCCTTCGCCATGTCCAACGCCGACCCCGACAGCACCTTGCAGCCACGAGCCTTCAACGCCGGGATCATCGACGCCGCCGGAGACGCCGAGTCGATCAGGACCGGAATCCTGCGACCCGCACGGACAGCAACCCACTCGACACACGCCGCCTCGTTAACCCCAGCCCACACTTCCTCGACGTGCTCCGAGGCTTCCTCAACCCAACAGGCACCGACGCTGATCTGCCGGTCGTGGGACATGTCCACGGCAAGCCCATTCGGCTTAGTGCCGTCGACCGGACCGACATCGACACCATCCGCCCACATCACACCGTTGACCGGTGAGAACTGCTTCGTGAGCTCGTCGTAGATCCCAAGCGCTTCCCGGTTCCACGAATCCGGGTTCTTCAGCTTCTTCCGCAACCGCAGCAAAGCCCGCTCCGTGGTGCGGTGAGGAAACGACGGGTTCGCTTTCCGCCACTGCTTACGGTCCATCGGGTCAGCGCCGCGATCGGCCGAGGTCTCGATGTAGAGCGTGGACTCCGAATCCCCATCGAGAGCTTCTTGCCGGAACAGCAGCCACGTCTCCGCAGGGTCCCGCGGGCGGGGTGGAGTGCCCATCAGGAAGAACAGCGGATTCGGGGCCGTGTTCTGCGTAGCGGCCAGATCCTCCATGACCGATTCGGTCATGATCTGACCCTCATCGCACACCAGCACGTCGACCCCAGCGAAACCACGCCCGAAGCCGGACTCCCGAGCGCCGAACAAGATCCGCGCCCCGTTGTTAAACAGGATCTTCTCATCACCCTTGCCGCGGAACACCTGAAGCACATGAGCCGCAACCCGAGGCCGTTTCGCCATCGAATCGAACTGCGCGAACGTCTCCGCCGCAGTCGTCTTACGGTGCGCCGTCCAGATCACCGTCAAGTTCTTGTTCAGCAAACACAGCGCGAAGATGATGCAAGCGATCAGGTAGGTCTTACCGGCCTGCCGCGGGATGCTGATCTGGATCGTGTCCGCCGCGAACAGCCCATCGGCCCGCTTCGCGAGAATCAGCCGCCCGGACCCGTCCTGCCACCCGTCGAAACCCCACCCAAGCCTCGAGCACGTATCCCGAACCTTCGGCCAGCCCGTCGCCACAATCCCGGTAGGGGTGATGACATGCCGCGCGACCTCCGAAAGAGGCCTGAGGTCAGTAGCCGGTGCCGTCGAAGGACTCATCGTCGGTGTGCGCGACCACCGAATGGTCACCCTCAGAGATCACGATCGCCTCGATCTCCTTGCCGATCTCCAGCTGCCGACGAGACAGGGCCGCCAGATCACGAGCCGGAGTATTCGGATCATCCATCGCCCGAGCGATCCGCCGCCGCATAGCCCGCAGCTCCTCGAGCCGAACACCCGACTCAGCCGCATCAAAGATGGACTTCGGCTTCCCCTTCTCGGCCGTCTCATCAGGCTTCACAGCCCGCAACGGAGTCCGAGGAGCCATCAGGGCCTCCTTGGAAAAACCAAATGGGGGGAATCCGCCTATGCCACGAGGGGCGGCGATGTGGGTCGGGGGGTGGGTCCCCCTGGGGTCCAGGTGCGGGTGGTGATGAAGGTCCGCGGGCTGTTGTCCGCTTGGGTCTTGTCGCTCTTGGTTCGGTTGCAGTCGCGGTGGGCTGCTTGCTTGTTGTCGAGGGTGTCGGTGCCGCCTTTGTTGAGCGGGGTGATGTGGTCGACGACGTAGCTCTTGGGGTCTGGGGACTTGAGTGTGTAGTCGATGTCGCCGTGGCAGATGCCGCACGGTGGTTTGGTTCGGCGGATGGCGGCGCGGTGCTGGTCGCGGGTGGTGGTGTTGCGGCCGGTGCTCACGGCAGGGAGGCGGCTAGGGATCTGGGTACCGGTGGCTTCGGTCTGCGCGGTTCCCGTACACCAGCCGCAGGTGGGTCGTCGGCTGGGGTGAACCTGACGACACCGGCTTGGGTCTGGACGGTGAGGCCCCAGAGGCGCGGGTCGGTGACAGGTAGGTCGCGCACGGTCGTGCTAGACGCCCTTGATCAGCGAGACCGTCCGGACGGTGCGGGTGATGTCACCGGTCGCGTCGCGCGTGTAGTCGATCGTCTCCTGGACGGTGACGCCCTGGTCGGGGATCTCGGCCATGAGCCGGTTGAACTCGGTGAGGTCCGGGATGACCTTGACGGTTGCTTCGCCGATCGCGGCCATTGCTGCTCCTCGCGGGTGAAGGGTGTCCGGGTAACTCGAAGCGCCAAGACCAGGAAGGTTGTAGGTGAGTGCTGCGGTTACCCGGAGAAGGGGGCCGGAGATTGGCTCGACGGCTGAGGCTGCGCGTGGGCATGCTTGCGCAGACCTCTAAACGCTACAGTCCTCCGCGCTTTCCGTCACTTCTGCGGGCGGCGTGTCGCGGGCGGCGACTAGGCGTAGTACCTCGTCGCGGTCGTAGAGGTTGTGCCGTCCGTCTTTGCCGTGGACGGTGAGGCGTCCTCGAGCGGCCCATGTTCGCAGGGTGGACTGACGGATTCGGGGCTTGTGGGGGTCGGCGTTGAGGAACTGGCAGATGTCGCGGGAGTTGACGAGAGTCACGAGTGCCACTCGACGGCGAGGCGGTCACCGAGGAACGGTTTCAGTCGGTCGATCTCGGCTTGCGCATGGCCGCGGTCGGTGAACCGTTTGATCTCGGCTGCGTCGTCGCCATAACCGATATGCAGAACTGCAACCTCGATCGGTGGTGGGTTCTCTCGCTCGCGCTTCCTTTGCGCTTCGTACAGGTCTCCCGCCCGCTGGGTCATCATCCGACTGAGGGCCGTACTGTCGATCACCTCGGTCGTGCCGCCTGGCGTAATGGTCTCGATTCGCACCGAGATGCCTTCCTCGCGGTTCTCGAGGGAGTCAAGGAGGTCCAGCGCTGATTCCAGGGTGCTGCACTCCTCGACCTCGAGTCGGCCATAAGACTCGTACCAGGCAAGGATCAGGGGTGCGGTCATGGCACTAGCCTGCCTTCTCGACGGCTTCGGCTTCTAGCTTCGCCCTCACGGCCAGGTAGTACTCGCTCGGCTCGTAGACCCGCTGGCAGCGTTGGCATCCCCACAAGTCCTCGAGGCCGTCCGCATCGGAGCCGGAGACCTTCTCGGCGTCCACCGGGAACGGTGCGGAGACCACCACGCCGTAGGTGCGCTCGGCGTGGCGCTGGGCGATCACCGGCCTGAGCGCTTCCGCTACCCGCCGCTGAGTCTCCACCGTGGGTGGGCGGTAGATGCGGACCAGGCTGCCGTCACAGTCGAAACAGTTCACGCCTCGCATCGGGTCGTCGGCTACCCCGACCTGGTGGCGCAGCCGGTTCGCCAGGTCCCGGATCGTCGCGTGGTCGTCGTCGAACCCCAGCACGGTCCGTCCTGCCCGTTCGGTCCACTCGATCAGGTAGTTGGCGCAGGAGGTGATCGTCGCGTCGGTCATGCGGGCCGGGTGGCCGAACTCCTCCCGCCATGTCCGCTCGATCCCGTACAAGGCAGCAATGACGGGGATCGGGTCCCACGGCATCTCGACGCCCCGGTAGAGGTCCGGGTGGGCGGACTGGACGGCGGACTCGATCGAGCCGTCCGAGGTCATCGCCAGCAGGTCGATCAGCAGCATCCCCCGGTACGCCGCACCTTCGATCACGCTCGGCGCGACCGCTACGCAATCGGTGATGTCGATCAGGTTCGTCCGGGTCCAGCCGATACAGCGCAGGCAGTTCAACTGCTCGCCGAGCTCGAGGAACGCCCCGCAGCAGGTGCAGCGAGCATGGCCAGTCTCCCGCCAGTGTTCGCCGGACGATTCGTTGTCGCCCTCGAACTGGCAGCGCACCTTCCCGTCTACCAGTACCCGACAACGAAACAGGCGGGTGGTCATCAGGTACCTCCAAGATCAGCGGGAAGAGGAGAAGCAGCCGTTGTGATCAGCGATCCAGGCGCGAACGGGACGACATCGTGGGGGCCGTGCGCCAACATCGGGTCCGCGGAATGCGGCTCACACTCCGTTGTTGGCAGGTCGATTCCCGGTGTCCAACGGCAACCGCACGACGCGCGACGGCCACCCTCATCTCCGCTCGTCACTTCGCTTCTCCTGTCCCAGCAGCCGTTGTGTCGTCGGTGGATGCTGCGATGTCGGCCTCCCGGGCGATCCAAGGAGTGAAGTACCGCTCAAAAACGACCGCCTCGACGTTCT
>DASZTV010000072.1:0-8618 GCA_035548125.1 Mycobacteriales bacterium
CCCGCGACACGGCGGCGAGCGTCTCCTCGAGATCCGGATGGTCCGGGTGGTAGACGAGGCTGAACAGCCGCCCGGCGCGCCAGTCCGCGTCGTCGTGACGGTTCGCCACGAGCTCAGCGAGCAGCGCGTCCTTCGCTATCCCGTACTGCGGGAACGTTGCCGCTGCCGGCCACTCGACTTCATCAGCTTCACTCACGCACCGATCCTCTCGCGGAAAGGGCACGCGTGTGGTCCGGTGGGCCAACGTCCCGGGCGACGTTGATCTTGTGGGTGTGGGGATCTCGCCAGATTTTCGTCGAGGAGGTCCAGCAGGGCCTCGTCGGGCAGCGCGTGCGGGTCGGCGGCGACCGCCGTCTGGGCAGCCGCGAGGGCCGCGGTTGCGGCCTCAGCCCCGGCGTCCAGAGAACTTATCCACAGCGCGCGAGCGCGCCTCCGCCGTCCACAGCCGCCGGGGGCTACTTCACTGAGCCGGCCATCACGCCTTGGACGAAGAACCGCTGGAAGCCGAGGAACACGACCAGCGGCACGATCAAGGAGAGGAACGCGCCCGGCGCGAGGATGTCGATGCTGCTGCCGAACTGCCGGGTCTGGCTGGCCAGCGCCACAGTGATCGGCTGGCTCGACGGGTTGGTGAAGACCAAGGCGACGAGCAGGTCGTTCCACACCCAGAGGAACTGGAAGATCGCCAGCGACGCGATCGCCGGCAGCCCCAGCGGCAGGATCAGCCGGAAGAAGATCCGCGCCTCACTCGCGCCGTCCATCCGCGCGGCTTCGAGCAGGTCGCGCGGGATGCCGGCGAAGTAGTTGCGCAGCAGGAAGACCGCGAACGGCAGGCCGAACGCGACGTGGAAGAGCACCACCGAGGTGATCGTTCCGGAGATGCCGAGGTTGCTGTAGAGCTTCAGCACGGGGATCAGCGCGATCTGGATCGGGATGACGAGCAGCCCGACGACGATGAGGAAGAGGTAGTCGCGGCCGGGGAAGTCCATCCACGCGAACGCATACCCCGCCGCCGCGCCGATCACGATGACGAGCAGCGTCGCTGGGACGGTGATCTCGATCGTGTTGACGAACGAGGACATGATCGAGTTGTTGTGCACCAGCGCGGAGTAGTTCTGCACCGTCAGCTGGCCGGGGTGGGCGATCGCGTCCCACCAGCCGCCGTTCGTGTACTGCGCGGAGTCGCGGAAGGACTCGACGAGCAGCCCGAACGTCGGCACCAGCCAGATCAGCGCGATGACGATCAGCGCGATCCGCAGCGCACCGCCGCCGGTCCGCGCCACGATCCGCGACGCGAGGCTGCGATGGACCGAACCCGTGACGATGTCGGTGCCGGCGAGACTGGTCATCCCTGATCCCTCCGGAAGCGCCGGATGTTGCTGATCATCGCCGGGATCACGAGCAGTACGAGGAACACCCCGATCGCGCTGGCCAGGCCGTACTGCTGGTTGCCGAAGTCCTGGTACAGGCTCACCGCGAGCACGTCGCCGTACTTGCCGTTGGCACCGGCGGACTGCTCGATCACGAACACGATGTCGAACACCTTGAGCACGTTGATGACGAGCGTCACGAAGACCACCAGCAGCACCGGCGCGAGCAGCGGGGCGGTGATCCGCCGGAACACCTGCCACTCCGTCGCGCCGTCGACCCGCGCCGCCTCCAGCGTGTCGCGCGGGATCGCGCTCATGCCTGCCGCGAGCAGCACCATCGCGAAGCCCGCGTAGATCCACAACCAGGCCAGGATGATCGCCGGCGTGATCAGGTTGGGGCCGAGCCAGGACAGCCCGCCGTACGACGCGGCGAAGTTGCTCGCCGGTAATCGCAGCTGGTAGCTCCCGCTGGTCAGCGACGGGAAGCTGAAGTCGCCGTCGTCGTCCGCGGTCGCGGTGGCGACGACCTTGCCGTCGCGGACCGCCTGGATCTTCATGCCGCCGAGGCCGCGTTCGCCCTGGTCGATCCTTCCGGGCGTCCCGCCGCC
Organism: Mycobacteriales bacterium; assembly: GCA_035548125.1. GTDB lineage: Bacteria > Actinomycetota > Actinomycetes > JAFAQI01 > JAFAQI01 > DASZTV01. The sequence goes on from DASZTV010000072.1 coordinate 1,979, forward strand.
ACCGAGCGCGAAGTCGTTCCACACCACGCCGTTGACGCCGGCCCCGGCGCTCGGCGTCTTCGACTGGGCGGTGGAGGACGGGGGAGAGGTCAGGTTCAGCCCGGTGAGCGGCACCATCACGACCGACCCCGGTGTCACCGCGGTCTTGGTCGTGTAGCCGGCCTTGTCACTCCCGTTGAGCAGCGACGGGTCGCGCGGATGCAGTCCGGGATAGCGGCTGGACCCGATGAAGAAGTCGTGTACGCCGATGCTCACCGTGTTGGCCAGACCGCGGCTGGGCTGGTCGGCGAAGATCAGGCTGAACGTGATCGCCGAGGCCAGTCCGGAGATCGCCATCGGCATGAACAGCACGGTCTTGAACACCGTCGCCCAGCGGATCCGCTCGGACAGCACCGCGAAGATCAGCCCGAGGATCGTCACCACGGTCGGGGCGACCACGACCCAGATGACGTTGTTCTTCAACGCCCGCAACGTCGAGGTGTCGGTGAACAGGTGCTTGTAGTTGCTCAGCCCGACCCACGAGCCGGCCGCGCCGGACGGGGTGTCGTCGAACAGGCTCCGGATCACCGAGTAGACGAGCGGGTACAGCACGATCGCGAGCAGCAGGATCAGCGCCGGGGCGAGGAACACCCCGGCGTGCCAGCGCCGCGCCCCGGGCGGCCGCGCGTGGCGCCGCCGCCCGGGTGCGGGTAGTTCTGTCAGCTGGTCCAGCCCTTCGCGTTCTTCGCGTCGCGCTCGAGCGCCTGCTGCGCCTGCTGCACGTTGCCGTTGCGGAGGAAGGACTGCAGGTCTGCCCACATGCCCTTGTTCGGCGTACCGCCGAACTCAGCCGGAGTCTGGTCGGACATGTCGAACCGGAAGTTGTCGCCGACCGACACGAGCGCGTCGGCGAGCTTCCCGAGCGTCTCGTTCGGGTAGTCCGACGTGTCCAGGTTCTTGTTGGCCGACAGGAAGCCGCTGCCCTCGAACGACACCAGCTCCTTCGCTGCCTCCGGGCTCGCGAGGTAGGTCAGGAACGCCTGCACGACCGGCTTCTTGGAGAACGCCACCGCGAAGTCGCCGGACGCCTCGAGCGCCGGTGAGGAGCCGTCGATCGACGGGAAGTCGAAGAACTTCGCCGTGGTGCCCACCTCGGCCGGGTCCTTGTCGCCGGTGATCGTGGAGGCGACGAAGCTCGCCTCGTAGACCATCGCCGACGTCGGCTTGGCCTTGAACGCCGCGTCGACCGAACCGGTGAACGGCACCTTGAGCGCAGCGCTCGGGCTGCCAACCAGGCTCGGGTCGCCCCAGATCTGCTTGAGCGTCTCCAGCGCCTTCGCCACCGTCGGGTCGGTCCACGGGATCTGGTGGTGGGTCAGCTTGTCGTAGTTGTCCAGGCCCGCGGTGCGCAGGTAGACGTTCTCGAACCAGTCGGTCAGCGTCCAGCCGTCGCCGCCGCCGACCGCGATCGGGACCTTGACGCCTGAGTCGCCGAGCGTCTTAGCGTCCTGGATCAGCTCGTCCCACGTGGTCGGGGTGTCGGAGATCCCTGCGTCGTTGAACGCGTCGGCGTTGTACCAGACGGTGGACTTGTTGGCGGCGTCCATCGGTACGCCGTAGAGCGTGCCCTTGTACGAGCCGAGCGTCGACCACTCCTCGGCGAAGTTGTCCTTCACCGCCTGCTGACCGTCAGCGGAGACCGGGACCAGCTTGCCGGCGCTGGCGTACTGGGCGAGCGCGCCGGGCAGCGAGATGGTCGCGACGTCCGGCGGGTTGCCGCCGTTGACCTTCGCACCGAGCACCGTCGCCTCGTCGCCGCCGGCGGCGGCGGTGTAGCGCGCCTTCGCGCCGGTCGCCTTCTGGAACCCGTTGAGGACGTTCTGGAACGCCGCCTGCTCCTCGCCGGTCCACTGGCCGAGGACGGTGAACGTCTTGCCCGAGAAGTTGCCGAGGCTGCCCGCCGACGGGCTGGTCGCGCCGCCGCTCGGGCTGCCCCCGGAGCTGCTCGACCCGCACGCCGCGACGACGGCCAGCGAGGCGGTCACGGCGATCCCGACGAACGCCTTTCGCCCTGTTCGCATGTAGTTCTCCTCTGGTACGTGGTGGAACGAGACCGACGAATGGGAGGCCTGTCTGCCAGGCCCGGGTTCACGGATCCCAGAGCGCCTCGCCGGTGTCGGCGTCGAAGAAGTGCAGCCGTTCGGTGTTGATCGCCGCGACGACCTGCTCGCCGACGCCGACGCGGGTGCGCGGGCTGAATCGCGCGACCACCGTGGACTTCGCCTCGGCGGCGATCAGTGGGGAGGCCTCGAGCTCGGTGGACAGGTCGGCGAGCCCTTCGGCGTCGGCCAGCGGCGGTACGTCGATCGAGAGGTAGACGATGATGTCGGCGCCCAACGGCTCGACCAGCTCGGCGACGGCCGCGAGCGTCTGCCCGTCCTGCGCTCCGGCGATCGCGGCGTCTTCGATGTCCTCGGGTCGGATGCCGACGACCAGCGGCTTGTCACGCATCGCCTTCAACGCCGGCCTCGCGGACGTCACCGCCTCGGGCACTCGCAGCCGGTGCGTACCGAGCTCCACCTGCCACTCGCCGGACGCCTCGTCGTTGCGCAAAGTGGCGGACAGGAAGTTCATCGCCGGAGACCCGATGAAGCCGGCGACGAACAGGTTGATCGGACGGTCGTAGAGCTCCTGCGGCGGAGCGACCTGCTGCAGCACGCCGCTGCGCATCACCGCGACGCGGTGCCCGAGGGTCATCGCCTCGGTCTGGTCGTGGGTGACATAGATCGTGGTGACCTCGAGGTCGCGCTGCAGCTTGCCGATCTCGGCGCGCATCTGGACGCGCAGCTTCGCGTCGAGGTTGGACAGCGGCTCGTCCATGAGGAACGCCTGCGGCTGCCGGACGATCGCCCGTCCCATCGCGACCCGCTGCCGCTGCCCGCCGGAGAGGTTTCGCGGCTTGCGGTCGAGGTGGTCGGTCAGCCCGAGGATCGAGGCGGCGTGCTCCACCCGCTGGTCGAGCTCGGCCTTCGCGACCTTGCGCAGCTTGAGCCCGAAGCCGATGTTCTCCCGCACGCTCATGTGCGGGTAGAGCGCGTAGGACTGGAACACCATCGCGACGTCGCGGTCGCGGGGCGGTACGTCGTTGACGACGCGGTCGCCGATGCGGATCTCGCCCTCGCTGATCGTCTCCAGGCCGGCGATCATCCGCAGCGCGGTGGTCTTGCCGCATCCCGACGGGCCGACGAACACGATGAGCTCGCCGTCCTCGATCTCCAGGTTGAAGTCGGTGACCGCGCGAGTGCCGTCGTCGTACACCTTGCCGACGTGCGAGAGGACCATCGTCGCCATCGGCACCCGTCCCTCCTGGGGCGTTCGCCGGCGTGTGCGCAGACGGCCCCTACTGCCCGTGCCCGGGCGGGGTATGCCGTAAACCTGGCCGGCCCGGCGGAACACGGTGAGCGGATGAGTCGCCTCAGATCACCTCGGCGGCTCGGCCGGTGCAGCCGATTCGGATCCTTCAGTCGGTGAGTTGGTCGGCCGTCGCCTGGTCGGCGGGTGCCATTTCGCTCATGCCCGAACGCTTCCCCGTCCAGGGACGGGAAACCGCGCAGTCTGGAGAAGGAGATCGGGCTCCGAAGGCCGCCGCTAGCCGGTCGGGTCGAGCTGCGCGAGGAAGACGGTCCGATCGCCCTCCGCCTCGTGCCGCGACAGCGTGAGCGTGACGTCGATCTCGGTGCCGTCGCTGCGCAGGGCGCGGACCGCGAGTGGCTTGCCGAGCAGCGGGTACTCGTCGCGCAGCAGACTGCGGGTGAACGCCGCGACGTGGCGTTCGCGGAACGCCGGCGGGATGACGGCGAGGATGCGCTCGCCGACGAGGGACTCCCAGCCGAGCAGCTCGAGCGCCGCCGGGCTCGCCCCGATGATCCGGTTGGAGTCGTCACCGACCAGCCACGCCTGACCGGGCGGCAGGCTCGACAGCTCCGGCCAGCTGGCCGGCGTCCGGCTCGGCTGTTCCAGCGTGTCGGGCAGCCGCCAGGTCTCCCGCTGCGCTCCTCGGGGCTGGCCGGCGACCTGGTCGCACAACCAGTTGCGGAACGCCGCCACCTCGGGCAGCACCGGAGGGGCGAGCAACCGCTCCTCGCGCGCGAGCCGGTTCGCGTGATCGAGGACCGCCTGCAGTACCGGGAACGCCGCGACCTGCTCCATCGCCAGGTCAAGCTGCAGGGTCACGCCGTCCGGCTGGTGGTCGGCGGCGGCCGCCACCCAATGCTTGGCCTGCCGCGCGACCGCGATGTCCGCGAGGGTGAACGGCTCGTCGGCGTTCATCGCCGTGAGCTGGTAGTCGCGGATCAGGTCTTCGGTCACGTCGTGCATTGCGTGGAACAGCTGCACCGGAAAGCCGTCGAGGTAGACGGTGGGCATCCTCACCTCATCCGATGCTCGTTCGCTGACGGGACGTCGCTGACAGGAAAATTGCGTCGTTCCCGGCTCATTGTCCCGGCAATCTCCGGGTACGCCCCACACCGGTGTCATACTTCGGAACCGTGCCGGACGGGCGACAGAATGCCGACCCCGGCGCAGTCGCCCCGTTGCGGCTCGACCCGGTGGGCTCTGCTGCGGCTGCGGCGAGGCGCTACGTCGCCGACGCGCTGCACCGACTCGGCCACGACGATCTGATCGACTCGGCGCGGCTGGGCGTCAGCGAGCTGGTGACCAACGCGTGCCTGCACGCCGCGAGTCCCTGCGTCGTGCGCGTCGTCCCTTCGGGTACGACGATGCGCATCGAGGTGAGCGACGACTCCTCGCTGGTGCCGGTGCAGAGCCGGCGGCAGGGGACCGCGGGGACGGGTCGCGGGCTGCTGCTCGTCGAGGCAGCCGGCCGATGGGGTGTGGACGCCCGGACCGACGGCGGTCCCGGCAAGACCGTGTGGTTCGAACCGCAGTCGGACCTGGCTCCCGTCGAGCTCGGCTCGGCGGAGGACTCCGACTAGCGCTACGAGGCGAAGAGCTCGCGGACGTCCTCGGCGGTCAGCGCCCCGGACGACGCGGCACCGCCGTCGACGACCGCGGCGAACAGGTCGCGCTTGCGTTGCTGCAGCGCGATCACCTTCTGCTCGATGGTGTCGGTGGCGACGAGCCGGTAGACCATGACGGGCTTGTCCTGCCCGATGCGGTGGGTGCGGTCGATCGCCTGCTCCTCGGCCGCCGGGTTCCACCAGGGATCGAGGATGTAGACGTAGTCGGCCTCGGTGAGGTTCAAGCCGAAGCCACCGGCCTTGAGGCTGATGAGGAAGACCGGCGCGTCGCCTTCGGTGAACTCCGCGATGCGCTGCTGCCGGTCCCGGGTCCGCCCGTCGAGGTAGCAGGACCCGATGCCCTCCTCGGTGAGCCGGGTGCGCACGGTCGACAGGAACCGGGTGAACTGGCTGAACACCAGTGCCCGGTGACCCTCCGCCGCCACCTCGCGAAGCTGCTCGACCAGCACGTCGATCTTGCTCGACCGGCACTTTCCGGCGTAGTCCTCGTCGACGAGCGCCGCATCCAACGTGAGCTGGCGCAGCGTCGTGAGCGACTGCAGGATCGTGATCCGGTTCTTGTCCATGTCGGCGACGAGCCGCAGCACCCGCTGCCGCTCCCGGTTGAGGTGGGTGTCGTAGATCCGTCGGTGCTGCGGGTTGAGGGAGACGTCGAGCACCTGCTCGGTCTTCGGCGGCAGGTCGGTGGCGACGAGGTCCTTCGTACGACGCAACATCAGCGGCCGCACCCGGCGGCGCAGCGCGTCGAGGCGTTCCGGGGACCTGCCGCTCTCGATCGGACGCTGGAAGAACTCCTTGAACCGCTGCGGGTCCGGGAACAGCCCCGGCGCGACGATCGAGAGCATCGACCACAGGTCCATCAGCGAGTTCTCGAGCGGCGTGCCGGTGATGGCGAGCTTGAACGGCGCCGGCAGGCGGCGGGCGCACTGGTAGGTCTTCGCCTGGTGGTTCTTGACGAATTGCGCCTCGTCGAGCACCAGGCCGCTCCACCTCACCGAGCGATGAGCCTCCTCGTCGATGCGGAACAGCGCGAACGACGTGACGACGAGGTCGGCGCCGTCGGCCTGTGAGGCGATCGTGCGCTTGGACTTCTTCTCGGTCTCCGGGATCACCCGGACGTCGAGGTCCGGGCAGAACGTCGCGGCCTGCGACGCCCACGTCGCCATGACGCTGGTCGGGGTCACCACGAGCAGCGGGCCGGCCTCTCCGCCGAGCGAGCCGTCGGCCTTGGCCCGCGCCGCCATCGCGAGGGTCTGCACGGTCTTGCCCAGCCCCATGTCGTCGGCCAGCACCCCACCGAGCCGCAGGTCCCAGAGCAAGCTGAGCCACTGGTAGCCCTCGAGCTGGTAGGGCCGAAGCTCGGCGCGCAACCCGGCGGGCGGATCCGGATGCGGCAGCTCCTCCAGCGCGAGCAGCGCGCCGGCCGACCGGGACCACCGTTCGCTCTGCTCGGTGACGACCCCGAGCTGCACCAGCTCGTCGAACAGGCCGGCCTGCACCGGCGTGAGCCGAAGGCTGTCGCTCGGTCGGTCCTCGAGGGCCTTCGCCTCCTCGATCAGGTCGCGGAGCCGGCGCAGCTCGGGCCGGTCCAGCCGGAACCAGGTGCCGCTGTCGAGCAGCAG
>DASZTV010000073.1:0-131195 GCA_035548125.1 Mycobacteriales bacterium
CAATTTGTCTTTGTCGATCGCCCGAGCGATCGACAAAGGTGGTTCGCCGGTGCAAGAGGCGGCGTTGGTGAAGGAGATCGGCACCCGCTTCGAGCAGGACCTGCTGCTCGGGCTGCAGGAGCTCATCGACATCGAGCCCACACCGGAGTCGCAGTCGCTGTTCGAGCAGGTTCTGTGCGAGGCGATCCTCACTGCGCCGTCGAACACTATCCGGGGGGGTACGACGGAGATCCTCCTGTCCGTCGCGGCGAAGGGCCTCGCCCGGTGAGCGACGACCTGCTCGACCAGGCGGCGGATGAGCTGTTCAGTCAGGTGGTCACGCCTGGCGCGCTCGCTGATGCGGAGCGCGACGGCTGGTCGCAGTCCATGTGGGCGGCGCTCAGCGAGATGGGGCTGCCGGGGATCTCCGTGCCGGAGGACCGTGGTGGCCAGGGCGGCTCGGTCGCGGACGCGCTCGGAGTCCTGCGGATCGCCGGGTGGCACGCGCTACCGCTTCCGCTTGCCGAGACCGGTCTGCTCGCCGGCTGGCTGCTGTCGAGCTCCGGGCTGTCGATGCCTGCTACGCCGCTGACGGCGGTCGCGCCGCGCGACGGCGACGATCTGTCGTGGGACGGCTCCACGGTCAGCGGCACGCTCCGGGGCGTCCCGTGGGCGCAGCGCTGCTCTCACGTTGTCGCCCTTCTCGATGGCGTCGTGGTGCAGCTCGACCGCGACGAGCTGATGATCACGGCGGCGACCAACCTCGCCGGCGAGCCGCGCGGCTCGATTGTGTGCGACCACGTCACACCGGCGGTGTGGGCTGCCGCCGGCCCCGGCGTGGACATCGAGTCGTTGCGGCTGCGAGGTGCACTGACGAGGGTGTGTCTCATGGCCGGCGCGTTGGAGCGGGTCCTGGACCTCACTGTCCGCTACACCGACGAACGGCGGCAGTTCGGCCGGCCGATCGCACGGTTCCAGGCGGTGCAGGCGCATCTCGTGCACATCGCGCAGCAGGCGGCGATCGCGTCGATGGCCGCCGATATCGCCTCGCGCGAGTACGAGCGCGGCTCCGCGCCGCTCGAGGTGTGGGCCGCGAAGACGGTGTGTGGCGAGGCGGCGCGGATCGCTACCCGGGCGGCGCATCAGGCGCATGGCGCCATGGGCATGACGCAGGAGTACGTCCTTCACCACCTGACCCGCCGGCTGTGGTCGTGGACCCGGGAGTACGAAGACGCCGGATGGGCGTGGCGGCTCGGAAGCGCCGTGATCGAGCGGGGAGCCGACGAGCTCTACCCGTTGATCACGGCGGGCTCAGCGCTTCGGCGCTGATCCCGCGGACCATCAGGCGGAGCCCGTACATGAACTGCTGTTCGCCGAGCGCGTTGAGGTACGCGACGTCGCGGTCGCGATCGGTAAGCGAGTCGGTACTGCCGGCTGCCTCCGTCGCGGCTCGGGCCGCGTCGCTGACGATGACGCCTTGCTCCATGGTCACGAACCCGCGGGTGAAGTTCAGGCACGCGGCGAACGCGTCGGTGGCAGCCTGATGCGACAGGCCCGCGAGGGTGAGCAGGTGCAACCCTTCATCGAGGCGACGCTGGGCGGCGCGGGTCAGTCGTGAGTGCGCGATCGAACCTGGCGCGTAGGCGACGATCTCCCGGTACGCCGGGAGGGACAGCAACAGCTCGCGGAACGCCGCGAAGTAGGCGATGAGCTCCTCGTCCCAGGGACCGTCTCCTGCGGGAGGCAGCTGCTGGTGGATGTCGTGCAGCACGAGACCAGCGAGCGCGTCGACGAGATCTTCTTTGTTCCTGAAGTACCAGTAGATGCTGGCAACCCCCGACTTCAGGTGCTTGGCAAGCGTCGGCATCGACAGTTGCCGCAACCCATCGCGTTCGACGATCTCGCGCGCCGCGGACAGGATCTCCTCGCGCGACAGCGATCCCCGCGCGCGGCGGGTGCGTCCCGGAGGCGCCTGGCCAGCGTTTGCGGTCACGCGTTCATTAGACCTCGACCAGCCGTGGCATCGCCGTCGTCGTGGCCAGGACCAGGTCCCCGAGTTCGCCGACGATGTCGTCCCATCGGCCCAGCAAGGAGTCGAGGACGACGCCGCGGTCGATGAAGGTGTGCAGCGGGTGCTCGAGTGTGGCACCGATCGCGCCACATACCTGGACGGCGTGGCCGCTCACCAACTGGTGCGCGCGCCCGGCCTGCGCCTTCGCGAGCCGGGCCGCCAGTAGGCCTCCATCGTCGAACGCGACGTCGAGCAGTCCCTCGGCCGCTGTGATCGCAACCCGGCCGTCGGCGAGGCGATGGCGTACGGCCTGGAAAGCCGCGATCGGTGCGCCGAACTGGGTCCGCGTGCTGGTGTGCTCGACCGACAGCCGGAGCACCTCGTGCGACAACGTGATCAGCTCGGTGGCCAGGGCGCGGCAGGCGGCCGCGACCGCGCTGTCCCATCTGGTCGTCGCGACGAGGCCGGCCGGGGTCGCGACCGTCGCCTCGAACCAATGGAGGGCTGGGTCGAAGGTATGCAGCGGCACTGTGACGAGGTCGGCACCGCGGACCACGGCGAGCGAAGTCGCCGTTGCGCCGGCCACCGGTGCGACCACGATGTCGTCGTCAGCGGGCAGGTGGGTCAGGACGCCGTGGATCTCGCCGTCGGCCGTCCCCGAGGGCCACAGCACCGACGAGGCGAGCGCCGGGACGTCATCACGAAGTGCGTCGAGGACGAAACGGTCGAGGATCGTGGTCCGGGCGCGGGCGCGGGCGTGGGCGGCGAACAGCAGCCGGGTAGCGACCGCCTGGTCTTCGGCGACCACGTCCTCCCAGCCGAGCTCCGCGAGGACCCTCGACACGTCGCCCACCGCATCGGCGAACATCTCGTCGAGCGAGGCGGACAGCAACGCGAGCTGGTCTGCATCCATGTCAGTCAGCCCTTGGGGAGGTTGAGCACTCGGTCGGCGATGATGCCGCGCTGGACCTCGGCGGCTCCGCCATAGATCGTCGTCGTACGGCTGAACCACCACTCCTGTCCCCACCGACGCATCGCGGGATCGCTGCTGAAGGCGAACCGCTCGCCGAGCAGGCTCCGTGCGGCGTCGTAGACGCTTTGCTCCGCTGCGCCGAGGAGGAGCTTGTCCGCGCTGGCCTCGGGTCCGACGGTCTCGCCGGCAGCGAGGCGGCGGACCGTCTCGACGCTTCGGGCGCGCAGGCCGATCAGGTCGAGGTAGGCCGTGCCGAGCTGCCGGCGTGCGAGCTCGCCGGAACGCACCGCGACGGCGAGCGTGCCGAGCCGTTCGAGCAGGACGGCCGCGCGCTGCCAGGCGTAGACCGCACGTTCGAACTGCAAGAGGTACATCGCGATCTCCCAGCCCTGGCCGGCCCCGCCGATCAGCCGGTCGACCGGCACCCGCACCTCGTCGAAGAAGCACTCGGCGAGCTCGGCCCGACCGCTCGCGAGGTAGATCGGGCGAATCTCCACGCCTGGCATGTCGTTGTCCAAGAACAGCATCGAAAGACCTCGGTGGCGGCTCTCGGCCGTCCCGGTTCGACAGAGCAGGACGGTGTGCGAGGCGGTCGCGCCGTGGCTGGTCCACAGCTTCTGCCCGGACACCAGGTAGTGGTCGCCCTCCAGCACTGCCCGGCAGCGCAGCGACGCGAGATCGCTGCCCGCCTCGGGCTCGGAGAACCCCTGTCCCCACCACTCGTCACCACGCGCGAAGGCCGGCAGATACCTCGCGGCGATCTCGGGTGCGTAGCGGGCGATCGGCTGGGCGAGGGTGGTGATCAGGCTGTGTTGACCGGTCAATGGAAGGCCCGCAGCTACCAGCTCGTCATACATCACTGCCCAGTGCCGGACATCTCCGCCGAGCCCACCGACGGCGACCGGGAAGCCGTACTTTCCGAAGTCCGCGTCGTAGATGACCTGCACCATGCCGGAGACGAACTTCATCTCCTCTGCGACGTCTTCGATGTAGCAGCCTCGCCACGCGTCGAGATCCGAGGAGCCGAGGAACGTGCGCAGCGCGACTCGGTACTCCGACAGGTCGCCGGCGTAGCGGCCCTCGACGGTTCCTGCCACGTCAGGCCCGCGCGTCGATGAGCTGCGCCAGGCCTTCGAGGTGGGCCTGCGGGTCCCCGAAGAGCTGGCGACTCACGGTCGCGCGACGGAGGTAGAGGTGAGCCGGGTGCTCCCAGGTCGCGCCGATCCCGCCATGGACCTGGATGTTCTCGGATGTGGCGAGTGCCGCCGCTTCGCCGGACTGGTATGCCGCGATCCGTGCCACCTCCGCCACGAGCAGGGCATCGTGGTCGGCGATCCAGGCGGCGTACATCACGGCTGAGACCGCTGCCTCGACCTCGAGCACCACTGAGGCGAGCTTGTGCTTGACGGCCTGGAACTGCCCGATCGGTCGACCGAACTGCTCGCGGGTCTTTGCGTAGTCCGTGGCCATCGCCAAACAGCGTTCGGCGATCCCGACCTGCTCGGCGGCGAGCAGGATGCGGGCCCGGTCGTGACTGCGCTCGACCACCGCCGTCGCGCTACCGGGCTCGCCGATGGGGGTGCCCGAGACGTCGGCGAAGGTGACAGTGGCGAATCGTCTTGTGGCGTCGACCGTCTCGATCTGCTCACGGGAGGTGCCGGGATCGGTTGCGTCGACGAGGAACAGCGAGGGTTCCTGCTCGGTCGTGGCGCAGACGACGAAGCTGTCGGCGGCGTGGCCGTCGAGCACCCAGGTATGGGTTCCGTCGAGTCGCCATCCCCGCGCGGTCTGCCGGGCGTTCGAGGTCTGACGTGTGGCGAGACCGACGATGGCCTCGCCGGCCGCGATCTGTGTGAGGAGGTCGGCGACCAGGTCAACCGCGGCGCTGTCGCCGAGGTCGAGCAGGAGCGCCGAGCTGAGCGCGGTGCTCAACAAGGGAGCGCACAGCAAGGCCCGCCCGGCTTCTTGGAAGACGACGCCGAGCTCCGTGACGCCGTAGCCGGCGCCGCCGTACTGCGCTGGCACGGCAAGGCCGAAGACGCCGAGCTCGACCGCCAAGCGCTTGACGGTGGCGGGGTCCCAGCCGAGCGGGGAGCTCATGGCGGCGCGCACATCAGCATCGGCGGAGACCCCGTCGAGGAAGCGGCGGACAACCCGTGCGAGCTCCTCATGCTCGGGGTCGTAGCGAAACTGCACGTTCATGCTCCCGGTCGCGGCTCGCGGTTATCGTATATCTCATTCACCTGTTCTTACGGAGTGGTTCGTGGACATCAGCTACCCGACCGAGGTCCTGGCCTTCCGCAACGAGGTCCGCACCGTGCTCGCCGAGGAGCTGCCGGCGGACTGGCGCGGAGTGGGGGCGATTCCGACATCCGAGCAGACCCGGGAGTGGGTCGCCGAGTGGCGTCGGACCTTGCACCGTCGGGGCCTGCTCGGCGTCGCCTGGCCGACGGCGTACGGCGGCCGCGGGCTGTCGAAGCTGCATCAGGTCGTCCTCGTCGAGGAGCTGACCCGGGTGGGGGCGCCGTTCGGCGAGCAGCCGCTGGACTCGACCACCCTCAAGCTCATGGGCAACACCCTGCTGCAGTGGGGAACCGACGAGCAGAAGGCGGAGCTCCTGCCGGAGATGCTCTCGGGGGCGATCCGGTTCTGCCAGGGCTTCTCCGAGCCCGGCGCCGGCTCCGACCTGGCGTCGGTGCGGACGCGGGCCGTGCTGGAGGGCAACGAGTGGGTCGTCAACGGGCAAAAGATCTGGACCTCGGGCGGGGACCGCTGCAACTGGATCTTCGTCCTCGCCCGCACGGACCCGCAGGCGCCGAAGCACCGGGGGATCTCGTTCCTGCTGGTGCCGATCGACCAGCCGGGGGTGGAGGTCCGACCCATCCGGCACATGGCGGGAGGGTCGGAGTTCTGCGAGGTGTTCTTCACCGACGCGCACACTCGTGCGGATCGGCTCGTCGGTGAGGTCAATGCCGGATGGTCGGTTGCGCGGACCCTGTTGACGTTCGAGCGCGGCGAGGAGGCGGCGACCAACCCACTACTGTTCCGGGCGGAGTTCGACCGCCTGGTGGCAGTGGCAAAGGCGCGCGGCAAGCTGTCGGACGCGGTGCTGCGCCAGCGCATCGCCCGCTGCTACGCCCGGGTTGAGACCATGCGCTTCCTCGGCTACCGGATCCTGACCGACGTCCTCGCCGAGAAGGAGATCGGTGCGGCGGCGTCGGTGTCGAAGCTGTATTGGAGCGAGTACCACCGCGAGCTGACCCAGCTTGCGCTCGACATCGAAGGCCTCGACGGGCTGATCCCGGTCGGCAAAGGCCCGAGTCGGCCGCTTCGCTGTGACGACCCGGGCGCGGATCCGATGTCGACCAACAGCTGGTGGCAGGTCTCGCTGTTCGCTCGTACCGGCACCATCTACGCCGGGACGTCGGAAGTGCAACGCACCATCCTCGCCGAGCAGGTGCTCGGCCTGCCCCGCGAACCCGCGGCCTAAGTTATGGTGCAATCATCTTCCGGATTGAGTGAGGTCCAATGCCGCTGAACCGTGCCTTCATCGGGCGCCGGTACGAAGCGACCGACGAGTACCTCGTCGGTCGCGAGCACATCCGCTCGTTCGCGACCGCGATCGGCGACCTGAACCCGTTATCCCGCGACGTCGCGGCCGCCCGTGCCGCCGGCTACCCGGATGTCGTGGCGCCGCCGACGTTCCTGACGGTGTTGGGATTCCGCTTCCGGGACGCCTCGCCGATGAACGATGCGGACCTCGGGCTGAACCATGGACGGGTGGTCCACGGTGAGCAGGAGTTCATCGCCCATCGTCCGGTCTACGCGGGGGACGTGCTGCGCGTGGTCAACACCGTGACGGACATCCGCGACGCCGGCACCAACGAGCTGATGGAGACGACGATGGAGGTCACCTTGACCGACGGCACCGCCGTTGCGACGTTGACCTCGTCGCTCATCAGCCGCGGCACGGCCGAGCGCGCGGTGGCTTCCTGATGCCGACGTACGACGAGGTGGACGTCGGTACGACGATCCCTGCCTGCGTCGTCAACGTCCAGCGTGCCGATCTGGTCCGCTATGCCGGTGCGAGCGGGGACTTCAACGTCATCCATTGGAACGAGCGAGTGGCGACCGGCGTGGGTCTGCCGAACGTGATCGCGCACGGCATGTTCACGATGGCGGCGGCTGGGCGGCTTGTGACGGACTGGGTCGGCGACCCGACGCGGGTCGAGTCATACGGGGTGCGCTTCTCCTCTCCTGTGCCGGTGCCCGACGACGACACGGGTACTGACCTCACGATCTCCGGTGAGGTGACCGAGAAGCTCGATGGCGGCCGGGTTCGGGTCCTGCTCACTGCCACCATCGGTGCGGACACGAAGGTTCTCTCGGCGGCACGAGCGGTTGTCCGCCTTGACTGACGTCGATGTGCCGACGCGCCTGTTGCCGAAGCTGACCGATGCGAACCGCGCGTTCTGGACGGGTGGCGCCAACGGTGAGCTGCTCGTTCAGCGCTGCGAGGCGTGCGACCGCTGGCTGCTGCCTCCGGTCGACTCCTGCCCGGTGTGCGGCGGAGCTGTTGCCCTCAGTCCGGTCAGCGGCCACGGAACCGTGTTCACCTACACCACGAACTACCACCAGTTCCATCCCGACATCCCGCCGCCGAACCTGATCGCGATCGTCACCCTCGATGAGCAGGACGACCTGCGGCTGATGACCAACCTGGTCGGCTGCACGGAGGACGACGTCGCCAGCGGCTCCGCCGTACGCATCCACTTCGAAGATCACGGCGAGATCTTCTATCCGGTGTTCGAGCTGATCGGACAAGGCCGGTGACCGACACTCCCTGCAAGGGCGCGATCGTCTCGGGACTCGGCATCTCCCAGATCGGCCGCCGAACCGGGATCTCCCACCTCGACAACACGCTGCACAGCGCACGCGAGGCGATTGCCGACGCCGGCCTGACCCCTGCGGACATCGATGGCGTCACCACGATGGGCGACACCCCGGTCTCGGCGGCCGCGGCGGCGCTGGGGATTGAGCCCGTCTACCGCGGCGGGGGCTTCTCCACCGGCGGGTTGCTCTCGCCGGTCATGTCGGCGGCGAAGGCGGTCGTCGAGGGACGCGCACGCCACGTGCTGGTCTACCGCACCGTCCAGATGATGGGCGGCGAGTTCGTGCCGGGTGCCGGGGGGGACGGTGATGCACCGGACGAAGGCAAGGGCAACCTTATCGACGTCATGGCCGACATCGAGGAGGTGCTGGCGGCGAACGCGCTTTCGGCGGTCAACTGGCTCGCGATGCACTGCCGCCGCCACATGGAGATCTACGGGACCACCAAGGAGCAGCTCGGCTGGCTTGCGATCAACTCACGCCGCAACGCGGCCCTGAACCCGCGTGCGGTCTACCGCGATCCGATCACGATGCAGGACTACCTCGGTGCCCGGCCGGTGTCCTCACCGCTCGGGTTGTTCGACTGCGACGTCCCGGTCGACGGCTCGATCGCGGTGGTGGTGTCCGCTCCGGACTACGCGCCGGACTGCCCGAAGCCGGCAGTACGGGTCGAGGCGGTCGGCGGATCGAGCGGTACCGGCGGCTGGTTCCACCGGCCGGACTACCCGAAGATGGCCTCGGTCGATGCCGCCGCCGAGATGTGGAGTCGTACCGACCTCACACCGTCCGATCTCGACATCGCCGAGTTGTACGACGGATTCACCTACCTCACCTTCGCCTGGCTGGAGGCGCTCGGCATCTGCGGCGACGGCGAGGCCGGTCCGTACGTCGAGGGCGCCACGCGTATCGCGTTGGACGGCGAGCTGCCCCTGAACACCTATGGCGGACAGCTCTCGGCTGGCCGGATGCACGGCTACTGGGTGCTCCACGAGGCCTGCGTCCAGCTGCGCGGGGAGGCCGGCGATCGCCAGGTCAAAGACAACCCGGAGGTCGCCGTTGTCAGCAACGGCGGTGGCCCGATCGCGGGATGTCTGTTGCTGACCCGTTGACGAGGGTCAGGCGAGCCAGGTGGACATTCGACGCCGCTGCTCACGCGGTCGTCCAGCACGCTATGACCTCGTCGACCGTGACGACCTTGCCGAGCAAGGCGAAGGAGTAGCGCAGCATGTCCGCCGCGAACGTCTCGGGCAAACCCATGACGGCATCGCGTGGGATCACGATCCGGTATCCGATGTTGACCGCCTCGATCGCCATTCCGATGACGGCCTCGTTGAGCGAGATGCCGGCAATCACGAGGGTCTTGATGTCGAGGCTGCGCAGGATCGGGTCGAGCTCGGTGCCGTTGAACGCGGACATACCGTGGATCCGCGCGGCGACGATGTCGCGTGGGTCGGGACCGAGCTCCGGGATGATCTCCGCCTCGGCGGATCCGATCAGCAGGTAGTCGGGGTTTTTCATCGTCACCGCCATCAACGGCGTCACGATCCGGACGCCGGCCCGGTCCGCGCGGAACTGCAGCGTCGCGTGAACGACCCGTGACCCGCCGGCGCGGGCGGCATCAGCGAGGCGTGCGATCGCCGGGATCACGTGATGCTCATCGACCGCGTGCTGCATCTCGAGCATCGGCGAGCGGGCGAGGTCGCCGACGATTCCGCGCTGCATCTCCGAGATGACGACGGCCGTGTGCGCCGGGTCGACCAGCTCCTGCAAGGTGATCGCCATCTAGACAGCCAGGCCGACCCAGCCCTCGCCGGCGGAGCTTCGGCGGGCCGCGTCGACGACTGCCTGGGTGATCCAGCCGTTTCGAAGCGTCGGGACCCGGGGTGTGGGCTTCCCTTCGAAGGCCGGCAACCAGTCCTCGAGCATCAGGGCAAGCGCGAGAATCGCGGAGCCGGCCCGGCGGGCCGGGATCTCGACTCCGCTTCGCGGGCGACGAGTGCTGAGGGCGATGTCGTGCAAGCCGGTCTCGCCGACCCTCCCGGCGCGGATGGCCGAGGCGCTCTCGCCGCCCATCAGGGTGCTGGTGATCTCGATCGTTCCCTCGCTGCCGTAGGCCTCCAGCACCCGCCGATCCACGTGCAACCCGATCATCGACGACGAGACCGAGACGGTGCCCCCGCTCTTCATGCGGATCAGCACGGTCGACGTGTCGTCGGCCGTGACCTCGAGGAGGCTGCCGTCCTCACGCTCGCGGGTCGGTACCGAGGTCTTGACGTCAGCACACACCGCCTCGGGCTCGCCGAACAGTGCAGTGAGGAAGTCGATGTCGTGTGAGGACAAGCCCATCAGGTAGCCGCCGCCGTCCTCGACCCGGTACATCCACTCGGACTGAAGTCGCCGGCTTGGGTGCCAAAGGTCGCCGACGGTCGACACGCGCGCCAGGTACGGCCGGCCGAGGAAGCCTTCGTCGACCATGTCCCAGACCGGGAGCCGGTCGACGAGCCACCGGCCCTCGAAGTTGACGGCGTGCGCGACGCCGCTCTCCTCGGCTGCCTCGAGCATGTTCCTGGCCTGGCCGGAGTCGACGGCGGCCGGCTTCTCGCACAGGACGTGCTTGCCCGCGCGCACAGCGGCGATCGTCTGGTCGTGATGGAGGTCGGTGGGCGTGCACACGGCGATCAGGTCCAGGTCGGCGCGGCGGACGAACGCCCCCCAGTCGGTCGATGTGTCCTCGATGCCGAGGCGCTGCCCCGCTTCGGCCACCCGCTCCGGGCGTCTCGAGCAGATTGCGGCCACCTCGAACTCCGGGACGGCGCGGAAGGCAGGGGCGAGAACGATGCTGCCCCAGCCGACGCCGATGATGCCGACCCTTATCCGGTCTTTGGGCATGCCGGTCCCTTTCTCACGCTTTGCCGGCCTGGTCTGCCGCGAGGTGCGCCGCCGGCATGTCGGCTCCGGTGATGGCCGCTGGGTCGAAGTCGTCCGGGAGAGGCGGGAAGGCGGGCGGCCGCTTCTCGACGTAGCTGTCCACGCCCTCGCGGAAGTCGTTGCTCGTCGCGGTGTAGGCCATCGTTCGGTACGCCTTGTGGATCGCGCCTTCGAAGTCGACGTCCAGGTCGGTCAGCGTCTGATGCTTGATCAGCGCGAGGGAGGTCGGTGCGCAGTTCGCCGCGATGTCGGCCGCGTACCGTCTGGCGCTCGCGACAAGCTCTTCGGGCTCGACGACGTATGCGACGAGACCGATGCGCAACGCCTCGTCGGCATCGACGGCACGCCCGGTGAGCATCAGGTCCATAGCGCGCTCGATCCCGACGACGCGGGGGAGGAGCCAGCTGACGCCGTACTCCGCCGGTAGCCCTCGTTTCGCGAAGGCCGTCGACAGGCGCGTGCCACGAGCCATGAACCGCACGTCGCAGAGCAGGGCCTGGACCAGGCCGAGCCCGGCGCACGGTCCGTTGATCGCGGCGATCAGCGGCTTGCGAAAGGCGTGTGAGCGGCTCGGGACGCTACGGCCGGTCGTGTCCATCGGCAGGCCCGCAATGTCGTCGAGCCTCTGGATGTCGACTCCTGGGCAGAATGCCGAGCCTGCGCCGGTCAGCACGGCCACCCGCACGCGCGGATCGTGGTCGGCTTCGTCGAGAACATCGTTGAACCGGCGCTCCATCACCGGGTTCCACGCGTTCTTCCGCTCCGGCCGGTTCAGGGTGATGAGTGCCACGCCGTCGTCGCCGACGTCGTAGAGCACGGTCCGTGCTTCGTCTTCCTGCGCAGTCTCCGCGGTCACGCGATCTGCTCCTGACCGAGCACCTGGCGCCGCAGCTGATCCTTGACGACCTTGCCCATCGCGTTGCGCGGCAGCGCGGGGAGGGTCTCGATCCGCTCAGGGATCTTGTAGACAGCCAGGCCCGCGGCACGACAGATCGCGACGAGGTCGCCGAGGCCGAGCTCGGCCTCAGCCACCGGGACGACGCAGGCGCAGCAGCGTTCGCCGGTCCGCGGATCCGGGATGCCGATCACGGCGACGTCGGCGATGCGAGGATCGACGGCCAGGACGTCCTCGATCTCGCGGGTCGAGATGTTCTCCCCACTACGGATCACGATCTCCTTGATCCGGCCGGTGACGTGCACCCAGCCATCGTCGTCGACGTGGCCGAGGTCGCCGGTGCGGACGAAGCCGTCGGCGTCGAGAGCCTCGGCGTCGAGACGAGCGTCCTGGTAGCCAAGGAAACGTTGTGGGCCGCGCAGCAACAGCTCGCCGCTCTCGGCAACCTTCAGCTCGACGCGGTCCGCCGGTTTGCCGACGGTGGCGGCGATGCGGTCGCCGGTTTCTTCCCGCGGCGCATATGTCGCCATCGGGCACTCGGTGAGGCCCCAGCCGTTGTAGATGCCGACACCACCGAGCTCGGTTCGCACCTGCTCGTTGAGGCCGTCCGGAACAGGTGCACCTCCTGCGAGGCACATTCGCAGCCGCGGGAACAGTCGTTCGGGACCGTGGGCGCGCTGGGCGGCGAGGTAGGCGTGGAAGAACGGCGTCGCGATCCCGAGCGCCGTCGGCTCGAAGCGGGTGAGCGCAAACGGGGTGCTGGCCGGGTCGAAGCTGGACACCAACGGCAGCTGCAGACCGGTACGCAACGAGGTGGCGAGGATCCCAGGCCCGCCGATGTGCGCGATCGGGAAGACGACCGGGAACACCTCGTCCTCACCGAGTTCGAGCCGGTCGACGAGAATGTCGGACTGGCTCACGATCGTCGCGTCGGAGTGCCGGACGCCCTTCGGCTCGCCGGTCGTGCCGGAGGTGTAGAACACCCATCGGGTGTCAGCCGGCTCCGGGGGGCGATATGCCGGCAAGGTCGCGGGGTCGCCGACCGGGAGCCGCGGCGTCTCAGCCGCGTCGTCGAAGTCGACGGCGATGGTCGTGATCCCGGTCGCCCGAGCCATCGCCTCGTGGTCGAAGCCGCGCCAGCGACGCGGTGTGATCAAGACGTCGCTGCCTATCTGTTCGGTGATGAAGGCCAGCTCGCTGGACCGCAAGGTGGTGACGAGCGGGTTCTGAACCGCGCCGAGTCGGGCCAGTGCGCTGATCAGCACGGCCCCCTCGACCGATGGCGGCAGCTGCCAGCTCACCACCGACCCGCGAGTGACACCTAGCGCGGACAGCCCGGCGGCGACATCGAGCGCAGCGTCTCGGTACGACGCGAATGTCGTCGAGACGGCGCTCTCGTCGTACAGCATCGGCCGATCAGGCCGGCTGTCCGCGGCCGACTCGACGAGGGCCCACCAGGTCGGGGTCATCCGAGGCCGTCGGGCAGGGATGCCGGCGTACGCCCGAGCTCGGCGAGGAACGGCTGGCTCAGCGCGATCCGACCGGTGATGTCGCCCTCCACGAGGGCGAGCGCGGCCTCCGCCACGAACGTCGGAGGTTCGAGCTCGAAGTCGGCGACGAGGTCGTGGGCGCTCGCGCCCGGGGTCGCGACGTTGTAGAGGGGGGCGAGCGCGTTGACCCGCAGGCCGTGCGGGTATCCCTCTGCGGCGAGGGCGGTCGTCAGTCGCTCGAGGGCCGCCTTGCACGGTCCGTACGCCGTCCAGCCGGATTCGAACATCGGCTCCCATGGCGGACCCTCCGGATGCTCGGCGGCCCGCGAGGAGATGTTGAGGATCCAGCCCTCGCCGCGCTCGTACATTGCCGGCACGACCAGCTGGGAGAGCTCGAACGGTGCGATGAACTGGGTTTCGAGCATCAGGTCGAGTCGCTTGCGGGGAAACCCGACGAAGGGCAGGAAGAAGGTCACGGCGGCGTTGTTCACGAGGATGTCGATCCGGCCGGTGGCGGCGGTGACGTCCGCGATGAGCTGGCGCCGCTCGTCCGACTTCGACAGGTCGGCGCGGAATGCGCTCGCCCTACCGCCGTTCGACTCGATGATCCTCACCGTGTCGCGCAGGGTGCCGGCGTAGCGGGGGTCCGGGTCAAGGGTGCGGGCACTCAGCGCGACGTGCGCGCCGGCGCCGGCGAGCCGCACGGCGATCGCCGCACCGAGTCCTCGGCTCGCGCCCGTGACGAGAGCGATCCGGCCGTCGAGCGAGCCCATCAACCTCACCTTCACGCCCCGGATAAGCCGGTGAATAATTGAACCTAGCAGGCAGAAGACCGCTCTCTTGGCGCGACCGGCTATCTTTCTGACAGTTGTGTCACCCCTTTCGTCGGAGGCCGGACGGGCATGGATCTGAGCGTGTCGCCTGCCGACGAGGAGTTCCGCGAGTCCGCCCGCCAGTGGCTGTCCGAGAACTTCCCGACCGACCCGCGCCCGCGTGACCACCAGGCGATGCGGAGCTTCGACCTGGCATGGCAGCGGCGGCAGTGGGACGGCGGTTGGGCCGGTGTCGGCTGGCCGACGGAGTACGAGGGCCTCGGCTTGTCGGTGCTTCGTCAGCTGATCTGGTTCGAGGAGTACGCCAAGACGGGAGCGCCGGACATCGACGCGCGGTTCGTCGGCCTCAGCCATGCGGGACCGACGCTGATCGCGTCCGGCACCGAGGCGCAGAAGGCCTTCCACCTGCCCAAGATCCTGCGCGGTGACGTCGTCTGGTGCCAGGGCTTCTCCGAGCCGTCGGCCGGCTCCGACCTCGCGTCGCTGCGCACGTCGGGGGTACTCGAAGGCGACGAGCTCGTCGTCAGAGGGCAGAAGGTGTGGACCAGCTTCGCCCACATCGCCGACTACCAGGAGCTGTTGATCAGGACGAACCCGGCCGAGGCTCGCCATCGAGGTCTGACGTGGGTGATCTGTGACATGGCCACGCCCGGAATCGTGGTCCGGCCGATCAAGACGATCAACGGCGACGAGCACTTCTGCGAGGTCTTCTACGACGACGTACGAATCCCGGTCGCCAATGTCGTCGGTGAGATCGACGGCGGCTGGCAGGTGGCAATGTCGACGCTCTCCTTCGAGAGGGGCACGGCCTTCACGGCGGGTCAGGTCCAGCTGAGCGAGATCTGCGATCGCCTCATCGAGCACGCCCGCGAGCACACCGGCCCAGATGGGCGCCGGCCGGCGATCGCCGACGACGAGGTCGCCGTCCGTCTCGCGACGATGCGCGCGGAGATCATCGCGCTTCGGTCGCTGACGTACACCAGCATCGTGCGCAACGCCGATCAGCCGCAGCCGGGTCCGGAAGGCTCCATCATCAAGCTGTTCTACTCGGAGCTGCGACAACGACTGATGCGGCTTGCGATCGACGTCGTGGGGCCCGGGGCGTGGGACGACGAATATCTGATGTCGTACTCGCAGACCATTGGTGGCGGTACGTCGGAGATCCAGCGGAACATCGTCGGTGAGCGGGTACTCGGACTGCCGCGATGAACCTGACCATCTCCGACGAACAGCAGGCGATCGTCGCAGCAGTGGCGAAGCTGCTCGCAGACGTGGGACGCGACGATCCCGAGCGACTGTGGCACGGGGCGGTAGAGCTGGGCTGGTTCGGACTCGGGCTCCCTGAGGAGCTCGGCGGTGCGGGTTTCGGCGCGGTCGAGGAAGCGCTGGTGGCCAAGGAGGTCGGTCGGCATGCGATGCCCGGGCCACTGGTCGCGACGGTGCTCGCCGCGCGGGTCGCGGCGTACTCCGGGTCGGACGAGCTTGCGAAGGGCTTTCTGTGTGGCTCGGCGCGGGCAGCTCTCGCGATCCCCGGCGCCGGCGACGACGTGACGCTGGTCGACGCCGGCGCCGCCACGCACGTGCTGGTGGCCACACCGGATCTGGTCTCGATCCACGATGTCGCTGACTGTGTCGGGCGCCAGTCGCTGCCAAGTCTCGACGAGGCGTCCGCCCGTGAGTCCGGAACGCTCACGGGCGAGCCGCTGTCCTCATTGCCCGCCGCTGTCGATCCGGTCTTTCGCCGGGGTTCGCTGCTCACGTCGGCCGTCTTGGTCGGCGTGGCCGAAGCATGCCGCGACATGTCGACCGACCATGCGAGGACCCGAGAGCAGTTCGGGTCGCCGATCGGGGCGTTCCAGTCGATCAAGCACCGCTGCGCGGACATGGCCGTCGGCGCGGCGCTCGCGGACGCCCAGCTGGTGTTCGCCGCCCTCAGCGTCGCGGAGCGCCGGGCCGATGCGGCGGAGCAGGTCGCGGCGCTTCGCGTGGTCGCGACCCGTACGGCGATCTGGAACGCGCGAGAGACTGTCCAGGTGCACGGCGGCATGGGTTTCACCTGGGAGTGCCCGGCGCACCTCTATCTCAAGCGGGTCCACGCGCAAACCGGCGTCTTCGGCACCGTTCGCGAGCACGAACGCGCGCTGTTAGCCCATTCGTAGGCCGCGCGCCCGGGTCTCGAACACGTCGGTCGCGAACAGCGCGCCGAGCTTGGTCGCATCCCAGCGCTTGCCAGCACTCCGGACGACCCGTTCTTCAGTCCACCCGTTCATGAGGATGATCCGCTCATCCATCGCCCGGATCACCTGGCCGCTCACGTGCCCGGCCTCCGGGCTCGCGAGCCAGGCCACTACCGGTGAGCAGAGTGACGGGTCGAGCGGGTCGAAGTCCTCCTCGGCTCGCTCGTCCGCCTCAACCGGGTCCGGCATGCCCGGCATGGTTGCCGACAGCCGCGTCAGCCCGCCGGGCCCGATCACGTTGGCGGTGACACCGATCCCGGCGAGCTCGATGTTGAGGGTCAGCGTCATGCCGACGATCGCAGCCTTGGCGGTCGCGTAGTTGGTCTGTCCGAAGTTCCCGAGCAGACCCGCGCCCGAGGTCGTGTTGATGATCCGGCCATAGACCTGGCCGCCGTTCGCCTTCGCCTGCGCTCGCCACTGCCGTGCCGCTGCCCGCGAGATCAGCCAGGTACCGCGCACATGCACCCGCATCACCAGGTCGAAGTCCTCGGCGGGCATGTTCCAGATCGCCGCGTCGCGAACGATGCCGGCGTTGTTCACGACGATGTCGAGCCGGCCGAACTGCGCCATCGTGTCGTCGACGAGCGCCGTCGCCTGCTCTTCGTCGCCGACATCGGCGAAGTTTGCGACGGCCGTACCGCCACGTCCGTTGATGATCTCGGCGACAATCTCCGCGTCGCGTCCTTCGCCCTCGCCCCGAACTGACGTGCCGAGGTCGTTGACGACCACGGTTGCGCCGTGCTTCGCCAGCTCGAGGGCGTGGCCTCTGCCGATTCCGTGGCCGGCACCGGTCACGATCGCGACCCTGCCCTCCAGCAGGCTGCTCATCTGCTCTCCTTCGTTGCGCGTCCGCGCAGGTGGGTCGCGCGCTCCCGCAACGTGGGTTTGTCGATCTTCAACATGGCAGTGAGCGGCAGCGCGTCGACGATCTCGACCTGGTCCGGGCACTTGTAGTCGGCGAGGTGTGAGGCGACGAACGCTCGCACCTCCGCGAGCGTCGGTGGGTGTGCGGGATCGGCCGGTACGACGAAGGCGACGCCGATCTCGCCGATCACGTCGGCGGGTACGCCGACCACGGCGGCTCGGTCGACTGCCGGATGCGTCGCGAGGAGGTTCTCCACCTCGAGCGGATGCACGTTGTAGCCGCCGCGGATGTACATGTCCGATGCGCGGCCGATGAGCACCAGGTTGCCCTCCGGTGTGAGCCGGCCCAGGTCGCCGGTCGTCAGCCAGCCTTCCGCATCGAGCACGTCCGCCGTCGCCTGCGTCGCGTGCCAGTACCCCCGCATGACGGTTGAACCGCGCACCTGGATGCAGTCGTCGACGATCCGGATCTCCACTCCGGCCTGCGGCCGGCCGACAGTCTGAGACTGCACCTCGGGAGGGTCATCGGGATCGGTGCCGGTGATGCTCGGCGCCTCGGTCATCGCGTAGCGCACGATGAGTGGGCATCCGATCTGCTCGCGCACTCGTTCGATCAGCTCCGGCGAGGCCGGTGCCGTTGCGCAGATCCCCACCCGCAGGTGCGGCAGCGCCTCGGGCCGCAGCTGTGGGAGCTCGGTGAGCTTGGCCCACTGCGTCGGTACCGCGCCGAGCATCGTGATCCGCTCCTCGACGACGAGGCGCGCGGTGTCCTCCGCGCGCCAGGGGGTCGGGCTGATCACGATGGTGGTAGCGGTCTGGAGCTGCTCCCACAGCTTGGCCAGATAGCCGGCGTGCGCGAACGGCGTGGCCACGAGCCGTCGGTCGTGCCGGGCGGCCATGACCCCGGCGGACGCGACGGCTGCCTCGAGGTTGTCGTGGTCGAACCAGGCCCCTTTGGGGGTCCCTGTCGTGCCGCTCGTCCAGATGATGACCGCGGGATCGGTCGCCTTGCCTCGTGGCCGTCGATCACCGAGGCCGTCGCGCGAGCAGATCGCCTCGAGCTCGGTGCGTTCGATCAGTGCAGCGTCGGTCGGCGGTACGACGGCCTCGGTCTTGTCGTGGATGACGAGCGCCGGCTCGCAGGCCGCGAAGATCGCGGCGGTCTCGCGCGGCCCGAGCCGGAGGTTGAGCGCGGTCGCCACCGCGCCGCACCGGGCGATCGCGGCATAGCAGATTGCGAAGTCGATCGACGGAGGCAGCATGATCGCCACGACCTGGCCCGGGCGTACGCCGCGGTCCATGAGCTCGGCCGCCATCGAGTCGGCGAGTGCGAGCCACTGCGCGAACGTGATCCGGCGGTCGCCCTCGACGTAGGCCTCGTGGTCGCCGTCCCGACGAACTGCGTCGTCGAAGGCGTCAGCGACTGTGGGCAAGGTGGTCGAGGCCGAGCATCCGGATCGCGTTGCCGCGCATGATCTTGTACACCGCGTCCTCGGGCATCCCATCGAACAGCTTCTCGGCAACCGCCTTGCTGTTCGGCCAGGTCGAGTCGCTGTGTGGGTAGTCCGTCTCGAACAGGACGTTGTCGACACCGACCTGGGCGAGGGAGTCCATGCCGTGCTGGTCTTTGAAGAAGCAGCCGTAGACCTGGCGGAAGTAGTAGGACGAGGGTGGCTCGGGGATTCGTTTGGTGTCCGCCCAACCCTGGTTGTCATGCCACACGTCGTCGATCCGCTCGAGGATGTACGGCAGCCAGCCGACCTGGCTCTCGGCGTAGCAGAGCTTGAGGTCGGGATACCTCACGAGGACGCCGGAGAACAGGAAGTCGGCGAGCGAGAACATCGCGTTGCCGAACGCGAGGGTGGCCGTCACGGCGGGTGGTGCGTCGGGCGTGGTCGCGGGCATGCGGGACGAGGAGCCGATGTGCATCGCAACGACCGTCGAGGTCTCCGCACACGCCTGGAAGAACGGATCCCAGTGGCCGGAGTGGATCGTCGGCAGGCCGAGGTGGAACGGCAGCTCGCTGAAGGCAACGGCTCGTACGCCCCGAGCGGCGTTGCGGCGAACCTCCGCCGCCGCGAGCTGCGGATCCCACAACGGGATCAGGCACAGCGGAATCAGGCGTCCGCCCGAGTCGCCACACCATTCCTCGACCATCCAGTCGTTGTAGGCAACGACGCATGCCAGTCCGAGTTCGCGGTCGGGATGCTCGTTGAAGGTCTGGCCGCAGAATCGAGGGAAGGTCGGGAAGCACATCGATGCTTCCATCCAGTTGACGTCCATGTCGGCGAGCCGTTCCTTGGGGTCATAGCAGCCCGGCCGCATGTCGTCATACGTGATCGGCGTCATCGTCATCTCTTCGACCGGATAACCGACCGCCGCAACCATCCGCTTGTGGGTGTAGACGAGGTCACCGAAGCGCCAGCAGTCGACCTTCGTGGGGGAGTCCTCGTCGAACTCCTCCTTGTAGGCGGCTGCTCCGGTGAACTCGATAGTGCGGATGCCGCGTCGCTCGATTCGAGGCCCGGCATCCCGGAACTGGCGCGGCAGCCACTGCTGCCAGACGTGGGCAGGTTCGACGACATGGTCGTCGACGCTGATGATCTTCGGCACGTCCACGATGAGCCTCTCTACGACTCGACGGACTCGACGGGCCGGTCGTCCATGGCGCGCCGGTGACTGCGCCGCGCGGCGAGCTCAGCCACGGCCCGCGTGAGCGGTATGCCGTCGTTCGCGGCGGCCTTCTTCATCTCCTCCCACTCGCGGAGGCTCTCGGCTGCGGCGTCCGCGTTGTCGTTCCAGACCGGAAGCAGCGGTGTGGTGATCTCCAGTCGTAGCCCTCCTGGCTCGTGGAAGTAGACGCTGTAGATGATCTTGTGGTCGACCGGGCCGACGACCTCCACGCCGTTCGCCGTCAGCCACTCCGACCACGCGTCGACCTGTTCCCGGCCCTCGACCTGCATCGCCAGGTGTTCGAAGGTGTCATACGCCGGATGCGGGGGGGCCGGTCGCTCGGGCAGCTCAGGCGCCTCGAAGAACGCGATCGTGGAGCCGTCTTGCATCTTGAAGAACGAGTGGAAGTACGGCACCGGCTCACCGGTCGAGGGGATCTTGTCATCGAGTACAGCGTTGACCAGCTCCATGCCGAGCAGCCGGGTGAAGAAGTCGGCAGTGGCGGCCGTGTCGTGGGTGACGAAGGCCGCGTGGCTCAGCATCGCGGGCTTGGCGGGACGCAGCGATCCGCTCATCGGCCCACTATAGAACCCTGGGACACGAGTGTCAGATTTGCTTCGCCCGATGACGCACGGTGGCCCGCCGGGCCGGCGCTAGGGCTTCGCGAGGATCAGTGCATCAACCGCGACGACTCCGTGAGCCGTCACAACAAGCGGGTTCACGTCGACCGACGACACGTGGGTCCCAAGCCGTTTCCAGAGCCGGTCGATGGCTAGCAGCGCGTCGACGAGCGCGTCGGTCGGCCAGGCCGCCTGGCCGCGAAACCTGGTGATGGCCGCAAGGCCGGCGACCTCGTCGACGAGGCTCTCCGCAGCTGCCCTGGTCAGCGGAAGCGTCCGCCCGCTGACGCCTCCGGCAGTCTCGACGAGGACACCACCCCGACCGAACAGCACGAACGATCCGAGGTCGGTGCCGGTCTGCAATCCGGTGAACGCCTCTCCGATCGCCGCGACCTGCTCCTGGACGACGACGGTTGCCGGTAGGCCCTCACGCCGGGCGATGTCCCGCAGCCGATCCACCTCGGAGCCGACCGCGCCGGCCTCGACGCCGATCGAGACCGCGCCGAGCTCGGTGCGGTGCGCGACGTCGGCGAGCTTAACGACCAGTCGTTCGCCGAGCTGACCTAGCTCGGGAACGCCGTCGGCATCGGCCGGAACCATGACGTAGTTCGCCGTCGGAACGCCCGCTTCGGTGAGCAGGTCCATCGCCTGCGCAAAGGGCACGAGCGCGCCTGGTGGAGTAGCAACGATCGGGTTGTCGGCCACCGCGGACCCGATGGGGTCGGGTGGACCCGGATCGACGTACGTCGTGAAGCTGGTCATCGCGTCCATCGCCCGATACAGCGAGCGCACGCCGGCGGTCACGGTGAGCCCGCGCTCCTGCCAGTCCGAGGTCCAGTCCCCGACCGCGGCGTCTTCCAGCGACGTCACCACGCAGGGCGTCTCGCTCGTCGCCGCGACGTCGGCGAACGGCTCGAGGAGCACTCGGCCCCACGCCGCGTCACCGGGTCCGACCCACCAGCACAGCCCGAGCAGGTCGATCGAGTCGGCCGTCGCGTATCGCGTGAACAGCTCGCCGAGGACGCCGCGATCGGTGACCACGAATCCGGTCATGTCCAAGGGGTTCACGGTCTCGGCACCGGGGATCGTCTCGCGCACCCACTCGGCCACTTCGCGCATCGGTGGCAGGTCGACGCCCGCCTCGGTCGCCAGGTCGGATGCGAGCGCCGACACTCCACCGGAGCTCGTGATGAGCGCCGCGCGCCGCATCGGGCGCCACCGCTGTCGTGGCAGCTGGTCGAACAGCTGCGCCATGTCGAGCATCTCGTCGATGTCGTGGGCGATGAGGACGCCGTGCTCGCGGAACGCGAGGTCGTAGACCCAGGCGGCGTCGGCGATCGCGCCGGTGTGTGACTGGATGATCGAGCGGGCGGAGTCGGTCCGGCCCAGTTTCAGCGCGATGACCGCCGTACCCCGCTCGCGGGCGTGACGGACCGCGGCGAAGAACGACTCGGCGTCGCGAACCTTCTCCACGACAAGACCGATGACCGATGTGTCGGCGTCCTCGGCGAGGACGTCGATGTAGTCAGGGAGTCCGCAAACGGCCTCGTTGCCGGACGACACCGCGATGCTGACCCCCAGCTGGCGGCGCCCCGCGGCGGCTAGCGCCGAGCGGACGAGGAACCCGCTCTGCGAGACGATCCCAAGTCCGCCCGGGCGTGGCGAGATCGCGCCACCGGTGAACATGTTGATGCCGGCTCGCGCGTTGATGTAGCCACTGCAGTTCGGTCCGATGACGGCGATCCCGGCGCTGTCCGCGATCTCCTTCAGCCGGGCCTGGAGGCCGGCACCGGCTTCGCCCGCCTCTGCAAAGCCGGCCGCGGCAACGACCACGCCTGCGCAGCCGAGCTCCGCGGCCTCGCGCACGGTGTCCACCGAACGTTCGGAGTTCACGAGTGCGAGCACCGCGTCGATCGGCTCGCCGATCGACGTCAGACTGGAGGCGCATGGCAGGCCGTAGACCTCATCGCGTCGCGGGTTGACCATGCGGACGTCCACGCCGGCTGCCAGCATCGGGCGGACCGCGTTGTTCGACATCGCGAGGGACTCGTTCGCTCCGACCACCGCGACCGTCCTCGGGCGCAGCAGCCGGGCGAGGTTCGCATGAGTCCCGCGGATCAACATGCGTGTCAGAATAAACATGTGCCCGATCAGCATGTCGTCGTCCGGATCGAGGACGGCGTCGCCGTGATCAGCCTGGACCGACCCGAGGTACGCAACGTTCTCTCGCCTGGTCCGGACGGCACTCGTGGCCAGCTGCTGAACGCGTTCGGGGCGGCGCAGGCGAACCCCGAGGTGGCCGCGATCGTGCTGACGAGCACGAGCAGCCACTTCTGCGCAGGCGCGGATCTGACGGCGGCGAGCCCGAGGCAGACGCTCGCCGACGACGAGGAGTTCGTCGCGGACGCCGATGCGTTCCACCAGGAGGTGCGGCGGACCGCGATACCGGTGATCGCGGCGGTTCGTGGCTACTGCCTCGGGGCGGGTCTGCTGCTCGCATGCAGCGCGGACATCGTGCTCGCCAGCACGACCGCGCAGTTCGGGCTGCCCGAGGGCCGGCTCGGCCTGATCGGTGCGAGCCCGCTCGTGCCGATGATCGGCCGGCAGTGGGCGAAGTTCCTCATCATGACCGGCGAGCCGATCGATGCCTGGCTGGCCCGGGACATCGGGCTGGCGCTCGCTGTAGTTGCAGACGAGCAGCTTGACGCGCGCAGCCTCGATCTCGGGATCCGGCTGGCGCGCATGCCGCGCGAGGCAGTCGCGCTGAACAAGGCGGCGATCGACGCGATCGCGGACGCAAGCGGCGAGGCGCAAGGCCGGGCCGAGTCGCTGGCGAGAGACGCCGTGACGTTGCGCCAGTCCTCTGGCGCGCGGGCACCGGACGGCCGAACGTTCCGCGACATCCTTGCGTCGGAGGGGATGAAGGGACTCAAGGCTGCCCGTGAGGCGCAATGGTCCGAGCCGTGGTTGCAGGGCGAGCCGTGACCGGCAAGGCGCTGACCCGCCGCGCGAGCTACGGGCCGAACAGCCCGGTCATCGGTCGGCGGGGGGCGAGGACCCGGCAGCGGCTGCTCGACATCGCGCTTCGGCTGTTCGCCGACAACGGCGTCCACGCGACGCTGGTCGATGACATTGCACGTGAGGCCGACGTTTCGCGGGCCACGTTCTACCAGTACTTCGACAGCCGCGATCAGGTGGTCGTCGAGCTCCTCGAGGCGTGCGGCGCCGAGCTGATGCGGGTCGTACGACGGCTCGGACCACTGAGCGCGAACGCTGCCGGCTACGACAACGTGCACTGGTGGCTGGGTGAGTGGGCGTACGTCTACGACAAGTACGCGACCATCTTCGTCGAGTGGGCTCACATCGACGGCCCACAGACGCCGCTGCGCCCGATGATCGTGCGGTTCGTCGAGAACTACACGAGCCAGCTCGCTGACCGGCTCGCCGATGCGACGTTCGGAGGTCTGGAGCCGGCAGCGATCGCGCTCGCTCTGCAGACCATGATCGAGCGGTTCAACTACTACCGACTCACGCAACAGACCGGCGCGAGCGACCGAGAGATGCTGGACACCCTCGCGGTCTGTGTCCAGCGGTTGCTCTTTCCCTCGACTCCTGCTTCGGCGTACGCGGCGACCATCGAGGAGACGCCGGCGCCCGCGATCGTCCGCTTGCCGCTCGCCGACCGTCGCAACGCCGGCCCGGATACCGCCGACGCGTTCGACCGTGAGCGGTTCGCGACGATGAGCGGAGCGGGACGCGCAAGCATCGAGCAGCTTGTCGCCGGGGGTGCGTCGGCGTTTGCCGCATCGGGATACCGGCGGTCCAGCGTCGATCAGATCCTTGCGGCGGCCGGCTTGTCGCGGCGCACGTTCTACAAGTACTTCGACAACCGGCTCGACCTGCTGCTGATGGTCTCCGACCGCTGCGCGGCTCATGTCGCCGAGCTGGGAACGGCCTTCGCGTCAGTCACTCTGGCAGCCGATGTCGAGACGGCGGTGCGGGACTGGGTGGAGTCGGTCGTGCGGTTTGCCAACAACGAGGGCGGGATCCTTCGGATCTGGCTTGAAGAGCCGGTCAGCCCGCAGCTGAAGGCGACGGCCGATCGTGCGATCGGCTCCTTGATTGAGACGTTCACTGCCGGCCTGTCGCGGGGTGCGCTGCTGCCGGGCTTTTCGCCGACCGCGGCCGCGTGGGTCTTGTTGTCGGTGGTCGAGCGAGTGCCGCGTCAGGCCGTCGCTACCCGCGACGACCTGACGACCGAGCAGCTCGTCGACCTGATGACCGGCGTGATCGTTCGCGGCCTGCTCTGAGTGCCTGCTAGCTGCTCGCGCCCAGGATCAGTGTTCCCGAGGAGCAGAACCAGCCGCCGGTCGCGCTGACGCAAGCCAGCTTGGCATCGGCCACCTGGCGCGACCCGCACTCCCCGCGCAGCTGCCGGGCGGCCTCGACGACCAGGAACAGGCCCCGCTGTCCGGGGTGGCACGCAGCCAGACCGCCGCCGTCGGTGTTGGTCGGCAAGTCGCCTCCGAGCCGGAGCCGGCCGTCGGCGACGAATGTTCCCGCCTCGCCCTTCGCGCAGAATCCCAGGTCCTCCAGCGTGATCAGCAACATCGAGGTGAACGCGTCGTAGATTTCGCATACGTCGATGTCCGCCGGGCTGACGCCGGCGCGGGAGAAGGCCAGCGGGCCCGACACGGCGGCCGGCCCGGTGGTGTAGTCCTCCCACTGGCTCATCGAGACGTGCGACGAGGCTTCGCCCGTCCCCAGCACCCACACCGGAGGGACCGGAAGGTCCGCAACCCGCTCCTCCGCCACGAGCACCACGGCCGCCGCGCCGTCCGAGCGCAGACAGCAGTGCAGCTTGGTGAACGGGTCCGCGATCATCGGTCCCGACAACACGTCGTCGATCGTGATGGGCGTGCGCTCCTGCGCCTCAGGGTTGTCGGCGGCGTTGAACCGCGCGGACACCGCAATCTCCGCGAGCTGCTCGATCGTCGTACCGAACTCGTACATGTGTCGGCGGGCCGCCATTGCATACTTCGAGATCAACGTGTGGCCGTACGGGACCTCCCATTGCATCGGGCCGCGCGAACCCCAGTCGAGGCTCCCCATGCGCAGCCGATTGCGAATGTCGGACCGCGCGGTCGACCCGTACGCGAGCAGGATCACGTCTGCGTGGTTCTCTGCGATCGCATCGACGGCGTGCGCGACCATGACCTCCCACGCCGCGCCGCCGACCGCCGTGGAGTCCAGCCATCGCGGCCGAAGCCCGAGGTACTCGGCGACATCGATCGGAGCCAGCGCGCCGAGGGCCGTCGACGCGAAGCCATCGATGTCGCTCGGACCGAGCCCGCTGCCGGCCAGCGCCTTGCGGCCGGCTTGCGCAAGAAGCCCGTACGGCGTTGCCGGCTCCGGCTGGTCGAGGTCGGCGAGTGCTACCCCGGCGACCGCCACTCGGCGGGTCACGCCACGACCTTGCGGGTCACCCAGTCGGCCATCGCGTCAAGTGCCTGCTCCAGCAGCTCTGGTGTGCCCTCGTAGTAATGGCCGGCGCCCTTGATGGCGATCAGCTCGCTGGTGTCCCGGGCCGCTTCGTGCATCTGTTGCCCCATGTGCGGATGAACGGTGACGTCGGCGGTGCCGAACTCGACGAGGACCGGCACGCCGACCTCAGGCAACCAGCGCAGCGCGTTGCCCATCGAGTGG
Organism: Mycobacteriales bacterium; assembly: GCA_035548125.1. Classification (GTDB taxonomy): domain Bacteria; phylum Actinomycetota; class Actinomycetes; order JAFAQI01; family JAFAQI01; genus DASZTV01. The sequence continues at coordinate 26,100 of DASZTV010000073.1, forward strand.
TCGACCGACCATTGGTTGAGCCACGAGCGCGCGGTGTTGAAGCGCCCAATGCCCGCTGGTAGGTAGTTCGCGATCGCCGGCGGGCCCCACAACGAGACGCCGATCGGCCGGTCGCTCGGATCGATGGCGCCGTCGAGAAACCGCAGGTCGGCGCAGGTGCCATGGACGACGAACGGGACGTCGTCGAGACCTTCGGGACCGGAGCTGCCGGAGCTCAGCGCGGCCAGCTGCTCCTCGCACCAGCGTGAGATTCGCCGGTTGCGCTCGAGCTGCGCGGCGCGGTACGTCGCGATGAACTCCGCCGTGTACGGAGGCGCGTTCCGCTCGTCGTACATGTCGAGCGCGGGGTCCCGGTCGAACGGGCGGAGCTCGTCGGTGATCGCAGGGTCGAGCCATTCGCTCGACAGCCGTGCCCGACTCGGATGGGCCATGAACATCGCGAGCCCGTCGACTGGCGGTAGGTCGGCCTGGGTGAGGTCCGGCCCACCTCCTGGCGGGTTGCTGACGGTGGGGTTCCGTGCCTGTGCCTGGTAGTACGGTGCGGTCGAGGCGCCTCCCGAGTTCCCGACGAGCACGACGCGTCGGTAGCCGAGCACCTCGCGCAGGTGTCGCACGACGGAACCTATGTCGAGCAGGCAGTTCTCCATGAACAGGGACGAGTCGTTGCCGACGTAACGCGTGGTGAGCCCGATCGCCCCGAAGCCGCGTGCGGCGATGCCGGGAAGTGCGTAGTGGCCGAGGAAGTTCGCCGTTGGGTGGCAGAACATGATGGCCGTGTCGCGGGGTGTGCCGGACTCGCGGACCTCGCTCGCCCACACGGTCTTGGCGAGGCGGGCGACGCCTGAGTAGATCTCGACGCGTGAGTGGGCGCTGGCGGCCGCGGCGATGAGATTGCGTTCGATGCTCAACGGGCCGGCCGGAAGTAGGGCGCCACGATGTCGTCGTTCAGCGGGCTGAAGGTGACTTCCAACGGCATTCCGATGCTCAGCTCCTCGGCGGTCGCTTCGATGATCCTGGTCATGACCCGTGGTCCCTCCTCGAGATCGACGACGGCTGCGACGTAGGGCACCTGTTCGTCGAACGGCGGCAGGTCGTTGAGGTAGACCGTGGAGTACGTGTACAGCGTGGCCCTGCCGCTGGCCTCCTCCCACGGCACTTCGCCGCTCCAGCAGAACGGGCAGAAGGGGCGCGGGTAGTGATGTGCGCGTCCGCAGTCCGCACAGCGTCGGATCAGGAAGCGGCCTTCCGCCGCGGCCTGCCAGAACGGCTCGGTCTCGGGCTCGATCGTCGGAAGGTCGCTGCGCGGTCGGCCGGACGTCATTCGGCGGTCCCGTCGGTGATCATCGTTCGTAGCTCCCGCTTGAGGATCTTGCCGTACGCGTTGCGCGGCAGTGCGTCGATGAAGCAGTAGCGGCGGGGGTGCTTGTAGGTCGCGAGCGAGGTGCCGCAGAGCTCCTCGAGCTCTGCCTCGATCGCCGGACCCCCCGATGCGGTCACGACCACGGCGACCACCTGCTCGCCCCACGTGCGGTCCGGCACTCCGATCACGGCGACGTCCTTGACGTCCTGGTGGCCGAGCAGGACCGCCTCGACTTCGACGGCGTAGACGTTGGAGCCGCCGGTGATGATCATGTCCTTGACTCGATCGAGAAGCGTCAAGCAGCCGTCTTCGTCGATGCGCCCGAGATCGCCGGTGTGCAGCCACCCACCTCGGAGGGCCAGCGCCGTCTCCTCGGGTCGGTTCCAGTAGCCGGTCATGACTGCCGGACCGCTGACGACGAGCTCGCCGACGACGCCCGCAGGAACCGGGTTGTCGTTCTCGTCGACGATCCGCAGCGACATCCCAGGGCGTGCGTACCCCGCCGTTGACAGCCGCGACGGTGGCGGCACGGCGAGGGCGGCCCGATGGTCGTCGGGAGTGAGGACCGTGGCGGTCATGGGCGTCTCGCCTTGGCCGTACAGCTGCACCAGGCGGGGCCCGAATGCCTGGAGCGCACGACGGAGCTCGGGCTCCGGGAATGGTGCACCGCCGTAGACGATCTGCTTGAGGTCCGGCAGGTCGACGGGATGATCGCCTGCCGCATCGGTGAGCATGATGATCTGCGTCGGCACCAGCCAGGTGTTCGTCACCTTGTGCTCGGCCATGACGTCCAAGATCGCCGCTGGCTCGAAGCGCCCGGGCGAGGCGATCACGTGATGCGCGCCGCGGGCGGTCGTGGCCAGTGCGTGGAATCCGGCGCCGTGGGTGAGCGGAGCCGCGTGCAGCGTGACGTCGAGGCCCGACATCGGCGTGAGGTCGGCGAGCCAGGAAGCCGTGACGAAGGACAGGATGCCGTGGGTGAGCATCGCGCCCTTCGGGCGACCGGTGGTGCCGGATGTGTAGAACAGCCACGCAAGCGTGTCGCGGTCGACGGTCAGGTCGAGTGGCTCGCGATCCCGCTCCGCTGTGAGCACGGTCTCGTAGCTCGTCGTGCCGGCCCAGTCCGCATCGGCGCCGCCCGGGCCGTCGACGGCGACGACGTGGACGTCGTCTGGGATGGCGCCGTCGACGACATCTCGCATTGCTGAGCTGGTGACGAGCGCGATCGCGCCGGAGTCCTCGAGGTGGTACGCGATCTCGGATGCCTGGAACTTCGCGTTGAGCGGTACCCAGCCGATCCCTGCCGTGAAGCAGGCGAACATCGTTTCGATCAGCTCTGGGGAGTTCGGCATCATGCAGGCGACACGCGCGCCGGGTGTCGCACCCAGTCGGCGCAGCGCATGCGCCAGCGCATTTACGCGTTCAGCGAGCTCCCGATAGGTGGTCGTGCTGCTGCCCTGGGTGATGGCCGGCGCGTCAGGGGTCCGGCGGGCCGCGTTGGTCAGGAGGCGGCCCAGGTTCATGTATGTGCGAGGAGCTCGTGCATTGTGCGGAAGACGAGGTTGGGCACCATGGCGAAGTCTTGATCCTCGACCAGACGCAGGTCGGGGTACTGCGCGGTCAACAGCTCCAGCGCGATCTTCATCTCCAGTCTCGCCAGCGGTGCCCCGAGGCACAGGTGAACGCCCTTGCCGAAGCTGAGGTGGGTGCGGGCGTTGTCCCTGGTGATGTCGAACTGGTCGGGCTCGGGAAAGTGCTCCTCGTCGTGGTGGGCCGACGCGAAAGTCATGAACAGCTGCGCGCCTTGTGGAAGGTCGACGCCGGCCAGTGTTGTCGGACGGCTGGTGATCCGCCGCCAGCCGAGGATCGGCGGGTCGTAGCGCAGCATCTCCTCGACCGCGTTGTCGATCAGGCTCGGATCCGCGACCAACATCTTCCACTGGTCCTGGTTGGCGAGGAGATACCGCAGACCGCCGGTGAACAGGTTGGTCGTGCTGTCGTGCCCTGCGAGAGCGATCGAGTAGACGATGCTCACGCAGTCGTTGAAGCTCACCTCTTCGTGCTCGTCGGACCACGCGAGGAGGTCGGAGGTGAAGTCGTCGGCAGGTTCGCTCCGCCGGCTGGCGACGTGGTTCTCGACGTAGGTCCAGAACGAGACGACATTGTGTGCGACGGCGACCTGCTCCTCGTCGGAGAGCTGGCCGTAGGTCAGCAGGATCCGCTTGGTGCACCAGCTCTTGAGCAGCTCCCAGTCGTCTTCGGGGAAGCCGAGGAGGCTGAACCCGGCGTAGCCGGGAAGCGGGAATGCGAGACTGGCGACGAGGTCCACGGTCGCCTGACCCTTGAACCCGTCGAGGATCTTCTGGGTCTGCTCGCGCAGGACCGGCTCGAGCGAGCGAATCCGTCGCGGGGACATGTTGCGCAGCACGGCGGTGCGCATCGGGGCATGCCGTGGGGGGTCGGCATTGGTAAGCGTCGGCACCCTGCGCACGCCGGCGGCCAGGATGTCGGCAGCTGCGGGGCAGACCGGGTAGACCGGCGATGAGGCGTTCGCCGCGAGATAGGTGTCACGGTCGAGCAGCACCTGCTCGATCTCGGCGTACCTCGTGACGAAGTACAGGTCGAGCTCGGGGTAGAAGAGCACCGGACCCGTTGCCCGCATGTCCGCGAGCTGGGGGAACGGATTCGTCAGAAACTCGGCATCGAGCGGGTCGAAGCCATGTGTGACCGGGCAGCCGCTGGTGGTCGTCACGGAATCAGGGTAATCACACATGTCAGATTTGGTCGAGAGCGCCGACGACCTCGAGGCCACGGCGCGGGATACTCCGCGCCATGGAGCTGTGGGAGCTGGTCGCCCGCGAAGAGATTCGTGAGTGCATTGCGGGATACAACGCATACGGCGACTCGGGCCGAATGGCCGAGATGCTCGACATGTTCACGGACGACGCTGTCATGGAGATCGAAGGGGTTGCTGCCAAGGGCAGGCAGGCGATCGCCGAGGTCATGAAGGAGGCTGGGCGCAGTTTCGTCGCGTATGCCAAGGCAGCGGGGACACCGCGCGATCGTCCGGTTCTTCGCCACTTCACGTCGACCGTCACCATCCGCGTCGTGTCCGAGGTGGCGGCGCAGGCGAGCCTCTACTACTTCGTGTTCATGCATCACGGGCTCGACCACTGGGGTCGCTACGACGACGAGTACCGCTGCGTCGACGGCCGGTGGCGGATCAGTCATCGGCGGGAGCAGCTGGAAGGCGCCATCGAGGGAGGCTTCGGCGCGAGGACACTTGGTAACCGGGCAAATGTCGGCCGTGCCAAACGCCGTTGACTTAATCTGACGCTTGCGTTTACCGTCGCCGAGTGGACCTCGAGGCCGCGGCCTTCACCCTCGGCGGCCTGCGGATGTACCCGCTCGCGGTCACCACGCGATGTGGCGAGGCAGCGAACGGCCTGATCGCTCTGTCCGGTGGATCGGGCAGCATCGTCGCGGAGGCGCCTCGGGCGATGATCGGGTTGTCGAAGTACAACCTCACCCACGACCTCGTCATGCGCTCGGGCGTCTTCGCGATGCATCTGCTGGCCGCCGATCCACCCGAGTCGCTTGAGGCATCACTGTCGATCATCATGGCTCTTGGCGCGACCTCCGGACGCGATGGCGACAAGCTGACGGCGCTGGCCACCAAGGAGGGCGTCACGGGTTCGCCGATCCTGACCGATGCCCTCGCATATGTCGAAGGCCGGGTCGTCAACTCGATGGACTGCGACGAGAACACAGTGTTCCTCGCTGACGTCGTGGCCTCGGAGCGGCTGCGTGATGGCGGTCGACTCAAGGTCGGCGACGCATGGAAGGTCCTGCCGGCGGAATGGCTCGAGACCTATACCCGACACCACGAACCGCAGGCCGCCGATGCGCGCCGGCGCAGAGGGCTGGAGGCCTGATGGGCGAAGCGACCTACCCGCGTCAAGAGGTGGAAGAGGCCTTTCGCCACTACTTCATGACCGGGCCGGTCCTCGAAGACTGGATAGCCTGGTCGCAGCTGTTCACCGACGACGCGACGTACAACGACCACTACTGGGGAACGTTTCACGGACCATCGGAGATCCAGCGGTTCCTCGAGGGAACGATGTCGTACGCCTCGTTCGTCTACTCACCGCTGGTTTGGTACAACATCGACGGCTCGCAGGTCGTCTACAAGGTGATCAACCGCGCCGACAATCCCGCGCCTGGTGGCGCGCCGTTTGAATGTCCATCCCTTCAGGTCATCCAGTACGCCGGTGACGGCAAGTGGGCTTCCGAGGACGACTGGTGGACGACCCGCGAGATGCGGCTGCTCGGCACGGACTGGGTCGCGGCGCTCGCACAGTTTCCTGACGCTGACACGATGTCGCGCGCTGACTGGGGTGGCTGGGTCGACTGGGCGCGGCCACCGGGGGGCCATGTCGCGAAGCCATCATGGATCGGACGGGACATTCCCGGCATCGCCCGTCTCGCGGACATCACCTTTGGCGACCGCCATCGGAGGTAGCGCGTACGACGTCGCCGAGCTGCTCGGGGGTGCTGCCGTGCAGGACGAGCTCGTCCGCGCCGGCGTCGATGAACTCGTGGAGTCGTTCCGCGCACTCCACAGGGCTTCCGACTGCGGATGCCGATGCGAGCCATTCGCGCGGGAGGGCTTCCGAGGCTTCCGTCAGCTGGTCGCGGGTGCGCACCGAGTCGGCCGCCCCACGGATGCCGGCGAGCTGAGGGTGCTCTCGCAGCCGCCGGAGCGGCTCGGTGTCCCAGCCGTTGATCGCGGCAAGCTGCTCGCCGAAACCGGGGATCTGAAAGTACGTGACGGCGCGGCCGCCGACGACGGCGGCTTCTTCAGCGGTCGGCAGGCCCGACGCGGTGACCACGGTTGCGTACACGGTGAGAGCGTCCGGCTCGCGGCCGGCCGCCTCGGCCGCGAGCCGGGCAGTCTGCGCCGAGCGACCGACGGCCTCCGGTGTGAGGAAGGGGTGGAGCAGCACGCCGTCGAAGTGCGCGCCGGCCAGCTCAAGAGTCTTCGGTCCGATTGCCGCGAGGACCAGTGGGGGGCTCGGCACGTCGGGAATGTCGGCGAGGCGCAGCGACGGGAACGCGCCGGCCGGCCCGTCGTAGGAGACCTTCTCGCCCCGGCACAGCCGGCGCAACATGTCCGCGGAGTCGACCAAGATCTGGCTGGTCATGGCTGGTAGGCCGGCGGCGCGATACAGCGAGGCGACCGAGCGGCCGAATCCGAGCACCACCCGCCCGTCGGTCATGGCCTGCGCGGTCATCGCCATCGACGCGAGCACCGCAGGCTGGCGGACCAGGAACTGGGTGATTCCGGAGGCGATCTTCACCGACGTGGTCGTCTGGCTCAGCGCCCCGGCGATGACGCCAAGATCCTTCGTGCCCCATCGCTCAGAGAGCCAGACGGTGCCCATGCCGAGTGCCTCGGCGGCCTGCGCCTGGGCGACGGCCGGCCGTGGGTCGCGCACCCGGCCGGGCAGGACGTACGCACCAAGACGGCGGACGTCCACCAGCTCGCTGTTGTCATCCGGTCGCATGCTCGAACGATAGGGGGGAGTGCTGTTACCTACCCGTGACGCGATCGCCGCGTGGATGACCGATCGGCTTCATGCCGACGGTTGTGACGACCTGTCGGTGGGCGACCTGTCGACCCCGAGTGCCGGCTTCTCGGGCCAGACGATGCTCTTCGCGGCGTCGTGGCGCGACGCCGCCGGGGAGCAACATTCCCACGACCTCGTCCTGCGGATGCAGTCATCGGACCACCAGGTCTACCTGTCTGCCGACGCCGTCCGGCAGGCCCGCACGATGCAGGCGCTTGCGCGGTTTGCCGGCGTCGCGGTCCCGCATGTTCGCTTCGTCGAGCCCGACTCGTCGGCGCTCGGCGCGCCGTTCTATGTGATGGATCGGGTGGACGGGCGCGTTCCCGTCGACGTACCGAGCTGGCACTCGCGCGGATGGACGGTTGACCTCGACCGCGCTCGTCGTAGTGAGCTGTACGACAACGGCCTGTCCGCCATGATCGCGCTGCATCGCGTTGACCGGCGCGAGGGTCTTGAGTTCCTCGCCGAGCCGGGGGAGGGGACGGCACTCGCGCGCCACGTGGCGATGGTGCGGCGCTGGTACGACGCCTGCGAGCCCGGGCGACGATACGGCCGTGAGGTGCTGGCGACCGCGCTGGAGATGGTCGGTGACCTGATGCCCGCCGATGACGCCGAGGTGGTGATCTGGGGCGATGCGCGCATGGGCAACATCGTGTTCGCCGACGACCTCAGCGTCGCGGCGATGCTGGACTGGGAGGCAGCGACCACCGGACCCCCGGGTTTGGACCTTGGGTGGTGGCTGATGTTCGAGAACCTGTTGTGCGAGGCACGCGGCGGCCGGCGTCTCGAAGGCATAGCCGATCGGGGCGGGACGATCCGACGCTATTCGGAGCTCGGCGGTGGATCGATCGGTGACGTCGACTACTACGAGCTGCTCGCCGACGTCGGGATCATGCTGATCACCAGCGTGATCGCCGACAACGCGGTGCGGAGCGGAACGATCCCACTGGCCGAGTCGAGCGCCTATCCGAACCGGATCATCGCGATGATGCAGACATCGATCAACCGGCTGAGATGACAGCGGGACACTAGAGCGCGAGCTGGCTCTTCAGCTCCTCGATGTCGTAGTAGTCGCGCATCGCGGTGATCCTGCCGTCGGCGTCGAGCTCGGCGACGCTCGCCCAGTGCAACGACACTGGCGTACCAGCGATCGTCATGCTGTCGATTCGCTCAGTGAAGACCACGGACTCCGTGGCGAGCATCGAACGGATCTCGTAGGAGAAGTCGGCGAAGATCCCGGCTTGCCGGTCGAACTCTGCGGCGATTGCCTCGGTTCCGACCACTGGGTCGTGCCAAGCGCGCTCGTGATAGACCGCGTCCGGCGCAAAGAGCGCGACAGCCGCCCTCGTGTCCGACGCGACTATCGCGTCGAGAAACGAACGGACCGTTGCTTCCGGTCGGCTGCGCATCTTATTTGCACTGCCGCTTGCCGTTGTCGGGCGTGGAGAACTTTCCTTTGTTCAGGCTCATCTCGAACCAGCACACGACCGGCGGCGCCGGTCTGCCCGGGTAGTAGCTGATCGGCCCGGTTAGTCCGCCCGCGTCGTAGTGACGCACCTTGTCCAAGGCAGCGGTGATGTCGGCGCTGCTGATCTTCTGCTTGTTGGGCCAGAAGGTCGAGGAGTAGGCGAAGATCTGCGCGGCGGTCCAACCCTGCGCCGGCGTGCCGATCGGGCTGAGGCCTGGCGCGTACTGGCTGATCACTTGGTTCATCAGCGTGATCTGCGCGTTGCCCTTCGTTGTCCACGGCTTCACGATGCTGTCGAAGATCATCCCGTTCAGGTTGCTGTCGCTGGCGTCGTCAGGCACCACGACGCTGGCCACTGTGCCCAGCCTGCCGGTGTAGCCCGCTGACCGGCAGTTGGCGGCCGCGCGGTGGATGCTGTTCGGATCGAGGACGATGATCAGGAACGTGGCGCCGGCGCGCTTCGCGCCGAGGCATTCGGAGCTGAAGTCGGGCGCGGTCAGTGAGGCGCTCGCCGAGTACACGAGCCGCATGCCGTCGTGTGCGATATCGGCCTTGCCCTCGGCGCTGCCGAAGATGGAGCACGCCGAGGCCTCGATGCAGTAGATGAGACCGACGTGCTGGCGCTGAGATGCCGTGAGCTGGCTCGGCAGACCGGCGTAGCTCGCGTAGATGGCCCACCTGCCCGACGGCATCTGCGGGAAGAAGTTCGGATAGTCGTTGTAGAAGTCGTCTGCGCCTTCCGACCCGACCACCGGAATGTGATGAGAGACCAAGTAGCTCTCGCTGCCCGTCGCCGCGAGCGGCGCGTTGTTGAACACGAACGCCACGACATGGTCCTGCTCGACGAGCTGCTCGGTGAGGGCGGCGTTTCGGGACGGCTCTGCACCGTCGTCGGCCTTGATGAACTTGATGGGGTGACAGCGCAGGCCACCCAGCGAGTTCACGTAGGCCGCCCATGCCGACACCATCGAGGCCCCGCCGGCGACTGCTGCGCCTGCCAGGCCGGACTGTTCGCCGACGCTGCCGATGACCACCGGCGCCTTCTCTGCCGCGCACTTCTCAACCCCGGGGACGAGGCTGTTCGGCGCAGTGGTCGACCCGCCAGTATTGGTCACCGGCGCGCCGGCGGAGCCGGTCGATCCGCCGCTCGTCGTGCCGACGCTTGTCGTCCCGCCACCGATCACGGTGCCGGCGGATCCACTGCCGCCTGCGGTCGTGCCGCCGCCGGCCGTGGGGACCGCCGTGGGTGGGCTGACTGAGCCCGACTGCTGGGCGGTGGTGGCGACGCCGGTGCCGCGTAGCGCGTTCTCGAGTGCTTCGTGCGAGCGCCTGCTGCCGCATGCGGTCAAGGTCAGGATCGCGATGATCGCGATGATCGCGCGTACGCGACTCCGCTGACCGCAGACGTGCATGAGAGCTCCCGACCAGAAGTAGCCGTGACGGCGCACCAAGGCAAGACGCAATATACTTAACTTGTCTAGAGGTATGGCGCGCCGGATTGGAGACGTCGTGAGACGGCGAGCGCTCAGGCTCGCGGCTGCCGCTGCCGTGGCCGTTCCGCTTGGCGCCTCCTGTCTGCTCAGCGCCGCACCCGCGTCGAGCACGGCTTCGCCCGAAGCCGCCGTGCAGCCACATGCGTTCCAGGCGACCGCCGCAGCTGTCGGATCAGAGATCGCGGTCGACCTGCCGGGTGCCCCTCTCACGGACACTCCGCTCGACAGCGGCGGTCCGAGCGGCGAAGCCTCGCTGGACTCGCTCGGGGAAGGAACCGGCTTCGCGTCCTTTCCCGACCCTGGTCAGTTCCTTCTGTCGTTGCCGGGGCTGGTGGCCGGGCTTCTCGGCACTGGCGCCAGCGGGCTGCCCCCCATCCACCTTCCGCCGTTGCCGAGCTATCCGTTCGAGGTGACTGCGGACTCTACGACTCCGACCGCGTCGACCGGTGAAGGCTCATACGCGCTCGAGGCCACTGACGCCCCGACGAGAGTCAGCGGATCGGCAAGTGCTGGTCTGCAGCTGGATGTCGGCCTGAGCACTGCGCGGTTGACGAGTGACTCCTCGATCACCGTCGGGCCCGACGGCACGGTCGTTGCAACGGCCACCTCTGAGATCCAGGGGCTTACGGTCGGCCCAGTGGCGATCGGGCAGATCACCACCACCGCAACCGAGACGATGGACGCGACGGGAATCGTCACTCCGACGACGTCGATCACGATCGACGGTGCGCGGGTCGGGAGCGTGCCGGTCGAGATCTCGACCAAGGGCGTGAACGCTGCCGGCACGACCGTGCAGCTGCCGCTCAGCTCGATCATCGACCGCACTCTCAAATCTCAGGGCATCACCTTCAGTGTGGCGACCGCGCAGCTGCACGAGGGACGAGTGATCGCGCCGTCCATCGAGATCGACGGCCCGGTGCCGTCGAAGCGCATCGGGACGGCTGAGGGCAGCTACACCGTCACCCTCGGCGGGGCGACGGCGGCGCTGCAGTCGAGTCTGGGCACGGGCACCGTCAACCCGGCGCCACCGTCGACCGGCAGCGCGGCGGGTTCCGGCGCGACTGCCCCGGGTGGGTCGGGGGGCCTGCCGCCCGTGACGGGAAGCTCGAGTCTTCCCCCGGCTGGCGGGACCGCTCCGGACGTCGCCGGCGCGACGACCGCCCCCACGGTCGCACCAGCCGCGCTGATCGGACTGTTCGACATCAGGAGCCTCTATCTCGTCGTCTTCGCCGCCGCCCTGGCCGCGTTCGGGATGGGTCAGCTGACTCGATGGATAGGAGTGCGGGTGCCGTGGACCTCTACCGATGGGTGAGGACTCAGTGGGATCGAGCCCTTGCGGTCGTCGCGGCGATCCTTGGGCTGGTGTTGCTGATCGTCGGCTACCTGGGTGTCAGCGACGCGACGTTGCCCACGGAGCAGATCCCGTATCTCGCCTCCAACGGCCTGTTCGGCATCTTCGCTCTCGGCATCGGCGCAACGCTGTGGCTCTCGGCGGATCTTCGCGACGAATGGCGCAAGCTCGACGACATCCATCGCGACATCCGGGCCGATCGCGACAAGCGGGTGGACCCGGACGACGCGGGGTCGCCGACCGCGTCGTCGCGACGGACGCAACGTGGCCGTTGACGGGACCGACACGTTCAGTCTCGAGCGTGTCGTGGAACGTGACATCCGGGCGCTGCGGCCCTGGACGGCGCCGTTGCTGAGCCGGCTGATCGCGTTCAACGTGATCGGCTTCGTGTTCATTGCCGTCAGCTGGTATCAGGTGAGTGGCGAGCTCACCGTGCGGGATGAGCTGGCCTGGTTCAACGTCGGCGTCGTGGGCCTGATCGTCTCGGGGATTGGCAACGGCTACTGGCTGCTTGCCGGCCGTAGCCACGTCGGAAGGGCGCGGATGATGGTGCTACCGCCGCGAGCGACGCCGCTCCGCGGAGATTGGGATGACCGCCTTGCCGAGGATCTCGAGAACCGTCCGGTGGCTGGAGTCGCGATGACCCGCTATCACCGACCGACCTGTCCGATGGTGGCAGGCAAGGAGACGACCTCCACGACGCGGCGTGCCCACGAGCGCGCGGGTCGCACTCCGTGCGAGCTCTGCGAACCCTAGGAACGGTGTGCTTCCCTTCGTCATCGGTGGACTCGTCACCGGTTCGCTCTACGGTCTGTCGGGTCTTGGCCTTGTCCTGACCTACCGCACGTCCGGCGTGTTCAACTTCGCGCACGGTGCGATCGCGGCGGCGGCGGCGTTTCTGTTCTATGCGCTGCACGATCAGCACAACGTGCCGTGGCCGATCGCAGCGCTGCTGGTGGTCGTGGTCTTCTCGGTCGGAGTCGGGTCTGTCATGGAGTGGCTGACGCGGACCCTCTCGGATGCGCCCGCGGCCGTCGTCGTGGTCGTGACCGTCGGGCTCTTCCTGCTTCTTGACGGCGCTCTCTCCGTCAACGTCCACGACGTCGTTCGCGATCTCCCGCCGTTCCTTCCCCAGAGCGGCTTCACCGTCGCGGACTACCTGGTCAGCTGGGAAGACGTCATCATCGCGGTCACGGCTTTGGTCGGTGCGGTGTCGCTCTACGCATTCCTGCGAACGGCTCGGCTCGGGGTCGCGATGCGTGCAGTGGTGGACAACGCGACGTTGGTCCGCCTGACCGGCGAGCCGCCGGCAACGATACGGCGCACCGCCTGGTCGATCGGCTGCGGATTCGCCGCGATCTCCGGGATCCTGCTCGCGCGTTCGCAAGGTCTCGACGTGACCCAGCTGACCTTCCTCGTCGTGCAGGCCTTTGGTGCCTGCGCCATCGGGCGGTTCGCCAGCCTGCCGATGACCTACGTCGGTGGCCTGGTCGTCGGCGTCATCGCCGCGCTGACCCAGGACTGGTTCACCACACCGCCATTCAGCCAGCTGGCTGACGCGGTGCCCTTCCTCGTCTTGATCGCCGTGCTGCTGGTGGTTCCGCTTCGCCTGCTGCCGCGCGGCAACCTGGCCTTTCGCGGCTTGGTGTCCAACGCGGCGCAGCTCAGTCGCCGAAGTGGAGGCGCGATCACTGCTGTGCTCGGGCTGGCACTGGTCTTTGTCCCGCATGCGGTCGGCTCGCGGCTCCCCGAGTGGATCTCGGCGGAGAGCAGCTTCGTCATCTTCGCCTCGCTTGCGTTGCTGATCTGGACCTCCGGCCAGATCTCGTTGTGCCAGATGTCGTTTGCCGCACTCGGTGCGACGACGATGGCTCACGTGGCCGGCCATGGTGTCCCCTGGCCGTTGGCCCTGCTGATCGCAGGCTTGCTCACGGTGCCGGTTGGCGCACTGGTGGCGATTCCCGCCATCCGGCTGTCCGGGGTCTACCTCGCGCTGGTGACTCTCGGATTCGGGATCGTCATGGAGTTTGTCATCTATCCGACCTTCTTGATGTTCGGCTCGGGGACGACGGCGCTGTCGGTCAACCGACCGGCCGCGGGCCCTTTCACCGGGAGTGACGAGTCGACGTACTACCTCGCGCTCATCGTGGTTGCCATCGTGTGTGTGGCGCTGGTGGCGATCCAACGGAGCCGGTTCGGTCGATTGCTTCGTGCGATGTCGGAGAGCCCGATGATGCTGGCCACCCTTGGCCTGAACGTGAACGTCACGCGGCTGATGGTCTTCTGCCTTTCGGCTTTCTTCGCGGGCATCGGCGGTGCGCTGGTCATCACCCAGTTCCCGGTCGGCACGACAGCGTTCATGCCGATCCAGTCGCTCATCCTCGTCGCCGTCCTCGCGATCTGCGCGATCGTCGGCACTCGACCGTTGCTCACCTCCGCTCTCGCGGCGCTGCTCATCGAGGTTCTGCCGGGCTACGTCACCAGCTTCAGCACTGACTATCAGACGCTCTTCTTCGGGATTGCAGCGGTTCTGTCCGGGCTGGTGCTCGCCAATCGCGATCGGCTCTCGGCGGCGTTGCGCGCGCAGGGCATCGCGAAGGGTGACCGGCTGGCGCACAGCCCGGTCGCGCACCGTACGGCGACTGCCGCAGCCGATTCGTTCGTCTCGGTCGTGAGCCGATGACCACTGGCTTGCAGACCGATGCTCTGTCTGTGTCGTACGGCGGGAACGTCGCGGTCTCCGCTGCGACGCTGCATGCTCCGCTCGGCAGGATTACCGGCTTGATCGGTCCCAACGGTGCTGGCAAGACCACGACGTTCAATGCCTGCAACGGCTTGATCAAGCCCACGAGTGGCCGGGTGCTGCTCGACGGCCGCGACGTCACGGGGGTCGGCACGGCGGCGCGAGCACGGCTCGGGTTGGGGCGCACCTTCCAGCAGGTACAGGTGTGCTCAGGTATGACCGTACGCGCGAATGCCGCGCTCGGCGCAGAGGTGTTCCTGATCGGCCGCAACCCGCTCCGGCAGCTCACCGGCGGACGCGAGCAGCGCCGGCAGGTCGCGCAGCGTACCCAGCAAGCACTCGAGGATTGTGGCATCGCGCACCTCGCGGAGACGTCGGCTTCGATCCTCAGCACCGGTCAGCGACGGCTGCTGGAACTTGCCCGCGTCCTGGCGGGCGGTTACCCGATGCTGCTCCTTGATGAGCCGTCGTCCGGGCTGGACGAGGAGGAGACGGCCCGTTTCGGGGCGATCCTGACGCGGGTCGTCGACGAGCGTGGTGTCGGGATCCTGCTGGTCGAGCACGACATGACCCTCGTCATGGCGGTGTGTGCCCATATATATGTGCTCGACTTCGGCTCGATGATCTTCGACGGCACTCCCGCCGAGACCAGGTCGAGCGCCGAGGTCCGCGCGGCCTACCTCGGCGAAGACGAGGGCCTCCCCACGAAATCGGGCAGTGGACGATGAGGTTCGAGCTCGAGGGGGTCACTGCGGGCTACGGCGACGCGATCATGCTTCGCGACGTCGATCTGGTCGTTCCTGCCGGCACGATCGTTGCCCTGCTCGGCCCGAACGGCGCGGGCAAGACGACGCTGCTGAGGGTGGCGTCGGGCCTGCTACGGCCCAGCCAAGGACGGATCCGGATCGATGGCGACGAGCTCGCGGGACGTCCCGCTGAGCGGTTCGCGCAGGCCGGAATCTGCCATGTCACCGAAGGCCGCAGTGTGTTTCCCGGTCTCACGGTCCGCGAGAACCTGCGAATGTTCGCGGCGAAAGGCACGAGTGCCGAAGCCGAGGCGTTGGAGCGCGCGGTCGCCGCGTTCCCTAAGCTTGGGCAGCGACTGTCCCAGGTCGCGGGGACGATGAGCGGTGGCGAGCAGCAAATGCTGGCCCTGTCGAGGGCCTACGTCCAGCGCGCGCCGGTCGTCATGCTCGACGAGGTCTCGATGGGCCTTGCGCCGATCGTGGTGGATGCGATCTTCGAGTTCCTGCAGAAGCTCGTCGCTGAGGGCTCGAGTCTGTTGCTGGTCGAGCAGTACGTCGCCAAAGCCTTGGATCTGGCGACCCACGTCTATTTGCTGTCCCGGGGGCGGATCGTGTTTCGAGGCGAACCCGCTGAGCTGATCGGCAACGACATCATGTCGAGCTTCATGGGGTCGGAGTCGGCCCTCAAGGGCGTCTGAGCGCGATCGCCTGCTCAGGGCACGCGGCGATCGCCTGGTGCACCGCGTCGAGCCGTTCGCCGGTCACTGCGCCGTCGCCAATGACCTGGCCGTACCCCCCGTCGTCGTCGGAGAAGACCTCCGGTGCGGTGACGTAGCAACGACCATGGCCGCTGCAGCGGTCGGGGTCGATGGAGACTTTCACTGCGCCTGCTCCACCGGGAAGACGAGCGGCAGCTGCTTGAGGTGGAAGGTGCCCGAGGGCCAGGCGATCTCTGGCTCGAAGCCCGGAGAGACCTGGTAATCCGGGATCAGCTTGTGGAACTCCTCCGCGATGATCCGCAGCTCCCGGCGAGCGAGATGGGAGCCCAGGCATCGGTGGTTGCCGCCGCCGAACGCGCGATGACCCTTGTCGGCTTGGTCGAGGTCGACCGAGTCGGCCTGCGGGAAGGTGGCCCCATCGCGGTTCGCGGTGCCGAGGCAGAGCATCACCAACGAGTCGGCCGGGATCCTCACCCCGCACACCTCGACTTCGCGAGTGGTCACCCGCGGCGTCATGGGTGCCGGCGGCTCGAGGCGAAGGACCTCCTCGATCATCGGCTGGACCAGCGTGTTGTCGACTACCACGCGTTGCCGCAGCGCCGGATCACGAGCGAGCTCGTGCATCATGAAGCCGATCATTGCGGTGACGGTGTCGAGACCGGCGAGAACGAACAGGAAGCACAGCCCGAGGACCTCCTCCTCTGTCCACGCATCGTCGCCCTCGATCGAAAGAATCCGCGAGAGCATGTCATCGCCCGGTCTCGCGCGCTTGTCAGCGATGCAGGCCTGGAGGTAGGCGTACAGCGCGAGCGCGTTCTCGACCAGCTCCGGCGAGAGGTCTCCCTGGGCCTGGCTCGAGTGCTCGATGATCGTCTCGGCCCACAGGATGAACTGGTCGCGATCGGCGAGTGGCAGTCCGAACAGGGTCAGGAAGACTTGAGTCGGGTACAGGCGAGCGAGGTCGTCGACGATGTCGCACTCGCCGCGATCGACGAAGGTTTGGATCAGCTCGCGTGCCTGTGAGCGCAACGAGTCGTCCATCTCGTTGATGACTTTGGGGGCGAGCATCGGGTCGAGGACCCGGCGGTAGCGGGCGTGATCTGGCGGGTCGACTGCAATCGGGATCAGGGTTACTGGACTGCCTAGCTGATCGAAGGCCCTCGCCGAGGAGAACAGCTCGGGGTTGCGGTGCGCGTACTGCACCGCCTCGGGGCTGGTCAGCATCCAGGTGCCATTGGCGGCTTGGAACACCTCACCCGCCTCGCGCACCCAGCGCCAGCCGTCGCGGCGGCTCAGCGCCATCGGCGCATCGGCGAGGTCGAACGTGCGCGCTGCCTCGGTCATATCGACTTCTTGCGCCTTCTCGGCTGGATCAGCTCTCGGATCTCTGCGTGCTGTTGCGCCTGGAGACGACGCATCTCTCCGAAGGTGACGTCCCCGTCGGTGTCCAGGCCGGACATCGCCGTCATCTGAGCCATCATCTCCTTCGGGTCGATGTTCATGAGTCGTACGTCGAAGCCCAGCGCCATCGCCAACGCGTCGCCGTGGGTCTCGAGCATGTAGGTGAAGAGATGACCGACCTCCTCGCCGATGTTGAGATTCGCGGCCAGGCTAGTGATCGCACCGTCGAGGTAGATGACGCCCTTGATGAGCAGCATGAGCTCCTTGGGGATCTTTGCGCCGTGGCCCAGCAGCTTGCCGAACACCAGCTTCATGGTGTCGACCATCACCGCGGTGTCGGGACCGGCGGTGACGGCGGCCGTCAGGGTGTCGAGGTCGAGGTCGGCGAGGACGGCGTCGACGTCGGTACCCGCGGGGAACATGCCTAGGTCCACCAAGGCCGACAGCTGCGCCCGATAGTCCTGTGTCGCGGACGCCATCATCATCTGCATGACGGCGAGTCGCTTCGGCTCCGGGAAGCGACCGGTGATCCCGAAGTCGAAAAGCGCCGCCCGGCCATCCGCGGTCACCAGAGTGTTGCCGGCGTGGAGATCGCCGTGGAAGACCCCGAAGATGATGGCGCCTTCGAAGAAGCTGCTCAGCAGCCCCCGCAGCATCTCGCGAGCGGTGTCGATGCCGGCGGCGTTGATGCTGTCGACATCGTCGATGCGGTATCCGTAGAGGCGTTCCATGACGAGCACGCGACGCGTGATGAGCGATGGGTGAGGTCGAGGACAGACGATCTGCCGCTGCTCGGTACGTGCGAGCACCTCGGCGATGTCGAGCAGGTTCTGCGCCTCCAGCTGGAAGTCGAGCTCTTCGACGATCGTCTCGGCGAACAACTCCACGTACGCCGGCGGGTTGGCCAGGCCGGCCGCCTTGATCCGGCCGACCAGCAGCCGGGCAAGCCACATCATGACGCGGAGGTCCTTGCGCACGATCGTGGCGATGTCCTCGCGCTGCACCTTGATCACAACCTCTTGGCCCCCCGGCAGCGTCGCACCATGGACCTGGGCGATTGACGCTGCGGCGATCGGCGTCGGGTCGAAGCTTTCGAACAGCTCCGCCACCGTGCCGTCCAGGTCGGCCTCTACAACCCGCAGCACCGCTGGCAACGGCATCTCGGCGACGCGGTCCTGCAGCTTCTTGAACTCGGCGATCAACGGCGCTGGCAGCAGCCCCTCGCCGGATGCGACCAGCTGACCGAGCTTGATGAACGTCGGGCCGAGCCGCTCGAAGGCGCGTCGGAGCCGGACTGCAAGGAGGCTGGTGGCCTCGTCGCCGCCGCGACGCCGCTCAAGCAGCCACCATGGCAGAACCTGCCTGACGAGCACTGCCGTGACGCGGCACGCGTGCCATCCCGGTAGCAGACGGTGGCGGACCAGCTGCGGAACCAGCTGCCTGGTGGCTTCGCGCCGCGCGTCCAGGCCGGCTCGCCAGGGCATGGCCTCGGGCTGGACGAGCCACGGTCCGTTCGCCGTGAAGGCCCCGAGATGCAGGTCGCTGGGTGCTGGGTGGCTCATGTCGATCCTCGCCGGGTCGCTACGGGGTGAAGCCGGGTCGCCACTTCTGGCTCGTCACGACCCAGCAGTTGCAGGCGTAGTGGAACGCGCCCGTGCGCCAGTACTCACCGCCGGTCGGATCGTCGACGGTGAAGTGGGCCGGGCCTGCTGGGAAACCGAGGTCGAGTCGTCCGGCGCGCGACAGGCCGGCCGCGAGCGAGGCACGGTTGAGGGACGGCGCGTTCTCGATCGCAGCGACCAGCATTGACGTGCTGACGCACGCGACACCCTCCAGCGCGCCGGCGGTCTTGGCCGTTCCGCTCGTCGGCGCAGGCAGACCCGCTTTGCTCATCAGCCGGTTGCAAGCCTTTGTCTCCGAGTTGAACTGGTACCCCGCGGTGTCTTGAGCGCCGACCTGGTCGGTCGTGATGTCGAGCGCGTCGTTCATGCTGCCGGGGTTTCGGTCCGACGAGTGATCGGTGAGCTGGACCTCGGCGTCGCTCATCAGCGCGTACTTCGGGTAGTAGTGCTGCTGCTGCGCGGCTTTGGCGAACCCGGGAGTCGTGTCGTAGGCGACACTGACGACGCGGTTGACCCCGGCGCTCTTGAACTGCACTGCGGCTGCGGTCTGCTGGCTCAAGGACGCGTTCCCTGTCACGCTGGGGTTGCACCCGTAGTTGTAAACCGACCAGGTCTTGGAGGGATATCCGGCGCGGGTCAGCTCGCGGCGGATGTCGCTGCTCTCGTCTGGATAGCAGGTGGAGTCCAGGATGCCGATCTTCTTTGTTCCCTTGAACCAGCCGACCTGTTTCGCGCCGAGGATGTAGTCGGCGATCAGCCGGTCATAGTCCGGAGCCCAGGACAGGATGTAGGGGTAGTACTTTCGCAGCGTCGGGACGTGCGGCGAGGTGTACCAGAAGTTCGGGATCTTCGCCTGCGGGATGCAGCTGATCGTCTGCGGGTTGTACAGGTTGTTGATCACGGCGAAGTCATGGTCCTGCTGGATGTTCAGGCAGGCTGTCTGCTCCGAGCTCGCACTGGTGACGTTGTCGGAGTAGAACTTCGGGACCAGCTTGCGGCACGCCACACCGCCGTGCGCGTTGATGTTGTTGAAGACCGCCCGGTAGGCCGTCTCTTCGCTCTTCGCGCTCGCGAGCCCGGCCAGCGAGTTGAGCGCCCCCAGATCGACGACGACCACCCCGACGGTGATGGTGCTGTTCGTGATGCCTTCGCCGGTGGGAGCGCTGGGGCAGCGCGGTGTCGACGGGGTGTGCTGACCGGACGTGCCGGAGCCGCCGGACCCCGCTGTCGACCCCGGGCTGGGCCCGGGCGAGGACGCGCCGCCATTCGATGAGCCGCCGGACCCGCCGGACCCGCCGGACCCGCCGGACCCTCCGGTGCCGAGCAGTGACGATCCGCCGCCGGGGTGCGCCGCGCCCCCCGTGTGGCCGTTGCCGCCTTGCCCTGTGCCACCCGAACCCGCCTGACCGCCTTGCGGGGCCCCTTGCGAGGGCTGCGAGAAGCTCCCCAGCGCCGCCGAGGATCCTCCGCCGGACGTGGTCGGGAGCGCTGCCCAGACGACGAGGAGGACAACGACGACGAATGCGACTGCTGTCATCGCCCATTCGACAGGTGGGCCCTCGCGCAGCCACAGGCGCAGTTGCTGAAACGGCGTCACGGTGCCTCCCGATGGTCCATACAGTTCGTGTCGGTCAGACGGGCAGGTTCATCGGCCGACGCCGAGGAATGCGGCCCGCGCGAGATCGTCGCGCTCGAGCAGATCGCTGGGTGGGCCCTCGAACCGGATCTCGCCCTTTTCCATGAACAGAGCGCGGTCGCACATCTCGGCCGCGATGTTCAGGCTCTGCTCGACGAGGATCAACGCCGCGCCCGACCTCTGAATATCGCGGACGATCTGCATGAGCTGCCCGACGATGATGGGCGCGAGCCCGAGCGAGAGCTCGTCGATGCAGAGCAGTCGTGGTTGGACCAGCAGCGCCTTGGCGAGCGCCAGCTGTTGTTGCTCGCCTCCAGACAGGGACCCGGCCCGCTGGTCGAGCCGCCGCGCAAGGTGCGGAAACACCTCGAAGACGTGGGTGCGGCGCTGACGCGCCGAATCTCGTTCGCGGCGGGCAGGCAGCGCGGCCATCTCGAGGTTGTCGCGGACCGTCATGTCCGCGAACACCCCGTTGCCGCCAGGTACGAGGAGGAGTCCTCGCTCGGGCAGCCGCTCGGCCACGGTGGCCGTGATGTCTTCGCCGGCGAAGAGGATACGTCCACCTCGTGGTCGTTCGAGGCCGGTGATGACGCGGAGCAGCGTGGACTTCCCGGCGCCGTTTGTGCCCAGCAGCGCCAGTGACTCTCCTGCCCGCACCTGCAGGGAGACGTCGAACAGCACCTGCATCGAGCCGTACGAGAAGGCCACGTTCCGGACGTCAAGAAGGGCCTCGGTATCGGATGCCGGTCTTTCAGTCATCGCGCGCAGTCGGTTTGTTGCATTTCGGCAGACGATTGCACTATTTTCACCCTCGCGCAAGACACCTCAGGTATCCGCGCCATCCGTTGTACGGTGCGTTCCGGGGCCCTTGCGAACGACGTTCATGCGAGGCATGCTGCGCCCCATCTTCATTCGCCCTAGTTCGTTCGCCCAAGCCGCGATCCTCCTATCGGAGGACCATCTACCAGGGGGTCGAAGCGTTTGAGTCTCGGCTGGCTGATGCTGGGCCTGCTGTCGGGCATGCTCTACGGGCTGCTCGCTGTCGGACTGGTGCTGGTCTATCGGGCGAACAAGTTCCTCAACCTCGCGCACGGCCAGCTCGGCGCGCTGTCTGCATTGATCCTCGCCAAGCTTTGCTTGGACTCAGGCTGGAGCTACGCAGCAGCCTTTCCTGTGGCCCTCGCCGCCGGCGTTGCCACGGGGGTCGTGGTTGAGCGACTGTTCATCCGGCGGATGCGCTCACGGTCCTCGTCGACGGTGTCGGTGCTTCTGCTCACCCTGGGCGTGTCGCAGCTGCTTCTCGCGCTGGTGCTGATCCCGGCGTTGCAACCCGACGCCACACGCCTGCAGGTCAAGGGCTTTCCGCTGCCCGTCAAGAGCGGCTTCACCTTCGGCGGCGTGATCTTCGGCGGGCAGTACGTCCTGATCCTGATACTGGTGCCGACACTTGTCGCGGCGATTGCGCTGTTCCTGCGCTACACGGTCCTCGGCAAGATGATCCGCGCGGCTGCCGTCAACCCAGATGCGGCGCGGCTGTGCGGTATATCGCCGGCGCGGGTCAGCGCGGTGACATGGGGAATCGCGGGCGCGCTATCGGCGGTATCGGCGATCCTGCAAGCGCCCTCACAGGCCAGCTTCGATGCGACGGCGTTGGGACCCGAGCAGTTGTTCGTGGCGCTCGGTGCCGCCGCATTCGGTGCGTTCTCGTCCATCCCGATGGCGTTGCTCGGCGGGTTGACCCTCGGAGTCGTCGAGCAGGTCACCATCGGAGTCACATCCAACGACGGCACGGCCCTGTTGGTGATGTTTGCCGTCGTCCTGGTTGTGGTTCTCCTTCGCGGGGGCGACGTCGCCAGCGCGTTCGCCACCAGGGGCGCCGCTGTCGACGACCGAGCTCCCGCGCGGATACCCGGGAATGTTCGTGACCGGCTACTGGTACGTCGCCACACCGCGCTGTTGCGGCTCGTCGGCATCGGTGTTGGGGTGCTGCTCCCGCTGCTGCCAGGACTGCGTTCGGACGGCCATCGCTTCGAGCTGAGTCTGATCCTGATCTACGCGGTCGTCGCAGTCTCGCTGACCATGCTGGTTGGGTGGGGCGGACAGCTCAGCCTCGGGCATTTCGCTGTGCTCGGGATGGGGGCCTTCGTAGCAGCCCGGCTCGCATCGCACGGGGTGAGCCTTCCGGTCCTTGTGGTGGCCGCGGGTGCCGCCGGCGCCGTCGTTTTGACCGTGGTCGGCATCCCGGCACTTCGGGTGCGTGGCCTCACGTTGGCGGTTACGACCCTCGGCTTCGCCCTGGTGGCCAACGAATGGCTGTTTCGGTCCAAGTGGTTCACGGGCTCGGTCACGCCGAATGTCGACCTGTCGCCTACTCCTGTGCTGCGCTGGGTCGGGTCGGTCTACGGGCTCCTGTCGGTGTACTACCTGTCGCTGGTGATCTTGGTCGCGGTGATGATCGTGGCGCGGGCTTTGCGCGGATCCACGCCGGGCCGACTGATGATCGCAGTGCGGGACGACGAGCGGGCGAGCGCGACATTTGGCGTGACGCCCTCCACGGTCAAGCTGATGACACTTGCCATCAGTGGGTTCTTCGCGGGCGCGGCCGGCGTCGCATGGGGGCTCGCCTGGCGGACCGTCAGCCCGGACCAGTTCACGCCGGACCTATCGCTGAGCATCTTGGCGTTGCCCGTCATCGGAGGGTTGGGCTCGGCAAGTGGCGCCGTGGGTGCATCGTTCCTGATCTACGCCTCCGTCTTCTTTCTTGGCCCGCATCTCGGGAGCTTGTTCGGGTCCGGGGGACAGGCTGGCGCGCAGCTCGCACTCAGCGGATTGCTGACCCTTGGAGTGCTGCTTGCGTATCCGAGCGGGATTGCGGGTGCCGTTCAGGACCGGTGGGAGCGGATCTTGGAGCGGCTCAGCCGCCAGGTGCGTGCTCGCGGCGCAGCCGTTGAGGCTGCGGAGTCGTCCTCTTCGCTAGACGTCAACGATGTGACGGTCACCTTTGGCGGGATCCGGGCGCTGGACGGCGCTTCAATACGGGTTGAGCGCGGTGAGATCGTCGGGCTGATCGGGCCGAACGGTGCTGGCAAGAGCACGTTGCTGAACGTCATTACCGGGCTGATACGGGCGGACTCGGGCTCGGTCTGGGTCGACGGCCACCGCGTCGACAAGCTGCCGACGGACCTTCGATCCGGGTACGGGCTGGGCCGTAGCTTCCAGGCCGCGCACCTGTTCCCAGGGCTCACCGTGCGGGAGACCGTGCAGGCAGTGCTGGGTGCGCGTCGCGGCATTGGCGCGGTCTCCTCCATGGTCCGCGCGCCGTGGGTCACCCGGGCCGAACGGGGCATTCGCGCCGAGGCGGACGCCCTTATCGAGCGTACGGGCCTCGCGCCGTGGGCTGACACCCTGGCGGCGGACCTGTCGACCGGCACGCGTCGGATCTGTGATCTCACGCTGCAGATCGCCGCGCGGCCGCGCTTCCTGTTGCTCGACGAACCAACCGCCGGTGTCGCGCAGCGCGACGCTGAGGCGTTCGCACCGCTGCTACGTGCCATCCGCGAGGACCTAGGTTGCGCCATCGTCATCGTCGAGCACGATGTGCCGTTGTTGATGGGACTGTGCGACCGGGTGTACGCGCTCGACCTAGGCCGAGTGATCGCCGAGGGGCCGCCTGCGAAGGTGCGTCATGACCCGCAGGTGATCGCCAGCTACCTGGGTGTCGACGAGGCGGCCATCAACCGCTCTGGTGCCCGAGCGAGCCGGCCCCGCCGGCCCGCTTCCGCGCGGTCGTCGACGCCACGCAAGACCAAGCCGGTGACCGCCGGGCGCGCTGCAGGTCGTTCTTGACAGCGCGACTCCGTCGTAGTCAACATCGTTCACATCGTGCCCATCGAAGGAGAGACTCATGACGGTTGATGCCCAGGAGAAGGCGGCCGGCCGAGCCGATTTCGGCCCCGACTTCGGCACCTTGGAGGTGGCGACGTACCAGCCGACTGACTCGTACTTCGGCGCGCCGTACATCGACGTCGACGAGTGGCGAGAGAGCCCGGCGCCGCACCGTCACGTGCACGGAGGCTTCGCGAACACAGACACCAGGTTCACCTTCTACTTTCCCCCACCGGACGCATACCAGGGACGGATGTTCAGTCCGCTCGAAGGTGCGCACGGTGGACACGAGGACGCGTTCGGCGGCCCGATGGGCGCCATGATCGGTGGCCTCGACCTGACGATCCGGCTCGGTGGCTACCTGTCGGAGTCGAACCAGGGCCACATCGGTGATGACGTTGACCCGCGGGCCGGCGACGACCCGACGATCTACGGATACCGGGCCAACAATGAGGCGGGGCGTTTCTCTCGGCACGTCGCCGCGCAGGTGTACGGCGAGGCCCCCCACCACTGCTACGTCTGGGGCGGCAGCGGGGGCGGCCGTCGCTCTCCTTTGAACCTAGAGTACGGCGCCGACATCTGGGACGGGGCGCTGCCGTTCATGGGCGGCGGAGACATCGACGACCATGGCACCACCAAGCACGTCCAGGGTGCCCAGGTGATGTCGTTCGCGGCGATGTTCAATGTGCAGCGCATCCTCGGAGACAAGATCGCAGGTGTTGTCGACGCCACCGCAGCAGGCGGCAGTGGCGACCCGTATGTCGGACTGACGACCCACGAGCGGGAGGAGCTGGCGAACCTCTACCGCCTCGGCTACCCACGCGGCGACGAGTTCATGATCGGCCAGCCGATGGGTCAGATCTGGTTGTGGACGTCGATGGCCAGCGAGCTTCAGGAGGTCGACGCTGACTATTTCGAGAGCTTCTGGACCAAGCCTGGTTACGTCGGGCATGACGCGCCGCACCTGGTGGCGGACGACGTCATCGACTTCACCGGCGAGGTCAGTCGAGTAATCACGCCCCGTGTGTTCCTTGAGAATCCCGATGACTTCCCAGACGAGCAGTTCGCGATGATGAAGCTGATGGTCAGCCTGTTGGCCGGCACGAACGGGATGGACCTACCGGTCGCGGTCGAGATCAAGGGCATCGGCGGCGGCTATCGGCTCGGCGCGGGCGTTCGAGTGATGACCGGCAAGGCTGCGGGCCGCCAGCTCTATGTGCTGAACACCGTCGGCGACGTGTTCCAGTGCGACGGCGTGGGCGAGGCCAACCTGCAGCGGTTTACCGGTGTGGAGGTCGGCGACACCGTCCATGTCGACAACCGGCCATTCCTGGCGTTCTGCTACTACTACCGCCACCACCTGATGGACGACCCACAGTTCGACTTCCTGCGGGTCGACGGCGTACCGATCTATCAGCAGCACCCGGTACCCCTCCAGTCGCCACTGATGGGGACTCCGTACTCCGGAAAGTACGAGGGCAAGCTGTTGTGGATCCACCACACCCACGACGCGTCACTGTGGCCGCCGCAAGGCACTGTCTACCGTGAGGCGGTGCGGCGGGCCCAGGGTGAGCAGGGCCTCAAGGAGCGCTTCCGTCAGCGCTGGACGCAGAACGCCGAGCACATCCCGGTGATGTTCGCGCCGTCCGACCCGAAGCGCGCCACCTCGACCTGGTTGATCGACTACATGCCTCTCATTGAGCAGGGGCTGGTCGACCTCGTCGCCTGGTGCGAGCAGGGCGTAGAGCCAGCAGACACCAGCTACAGCTACGCCGATGGGAAGGTAAGCCTGCCCGCGACCGCCGCGGAACGCGGCGGGGTACAGCCGGTCGTCGCCCTCACCGCCAACGGCAGCAGTCGCGCAGAGGTCAAGGTAGGCGAACCCGTGGCCATCAACGCGATCGCGGACGCTCCGCCGGCAGGGGGCACCATCACCGGGTTGTCATGGGACTTTGAAGGGACTGGTGCCTTCCCGAAGAGCGAGGAGATCGACGGCAGCTCGGCCCACGTCGAGTGCTCGACGACGTACACCTACGACAAGCCTGGTACCTACTTCGTCACGGCGCGGGTGACTGGGCACTGCGACGGGGACGTCAGTGCGCTGTACCGGCAGCTGTCCAACGTGGCCAGCGCTCGGGTCGTGGTGACCTGAGCGGACGGAGGGGAAGTGCAGCGGCGCGTCACGAGGCGCGACGTCGGCGGCGGCCTCTCGGGGGGGTGGCCGCCGTCTCCGGTGACGCGCTGCCGGTCTGAAGGATGTAGTCCAGGCCGTCGGCGATGAGTTGCCTTGGCTCGGCGATACCGGCGCTGGCGAACAAGCTGGCTGCATCGGTCAGCAGAGCTCCGCTGCAGTAGAAGAACAACACCAGCCGGGCATGGTCGCTGGAGATCTCGGAGCGCCCGGCTGCGAGCAGCGCTTTCTGAACCGATGTGACGAGCTCGGTCGTGACGATGTCAGGTTGGCCGATGATGTACGCCGCCATTCCTGGATGGGTGCGCAGCACGTCGTACAGGTCCAGCACCCTTTCGCGGATCCAGGCAAGTGGGTCCTCGTCCGGCACGAGCGGGCGGAAACTGCGTGCGATGAGCTGTTCGCCACACAGATGGAGCAACGCTTCCTTGGTGGCCACGTGGCGGTACGTTGCACCGAGCGAGGAGCCCAGGCGCGCTGACAGCTGGCGCATCGACAACTGTTCCACGCCGTATTCGGCGATCAGTTCGAGCGCCGTATCGACGATGTCGTTGGTTGAGAGATTTGCGCGTGTTGTCGGTGCAGGCGCTGCCCGAGTCGCCAACGTTCTCCTCCACTGCCTGACTGCGAGATTGGATCGACGTTAAGGCAGAAGACTGCCCTACAGATCTTGTCATGCTCTCGAGTGAACGCCGTTGACGCTCACGCCAGAGGGTGGCAAGGTCGCGGTATGGCGACTCGACCGTTGATCACAACCGACTGCCATATCGCGCCGCCGCCAAGGCTGGCGGACGAACTGCCGGAGCGACTGCGCTCCAAGGTCACACATCTCGAGACAAGAGCCGACGGCACGTATCTGATTCGACCGGAGCTGGTGCCAGAGGCAATGCGTGAGATCATGGGCGGCGCCGCAGACGGAATGACCGCGCTGCTGGCCGAAGGCGTCAAGGTTGACCCTGAGGACGAGGCGGGCCTGGCCCGCATCCTCGCTGCCGATGTCTGCGCACAGGCCAACGTCGGCTTCACCGCCCAGCGCTTTATTGACGAACTCGACCGCGATGGGGTTGTCGGAGCAGTGTTGATCGGCGCCGCGGCCTTCGCCGTCCACCGCGAGTCAGAAGTCGACATCGCGTGGACTCGCTTGGTCAACGACTGGCTCCACGACGAGTTCAAGGATCACCTCGACCGGTTTGCCCCTGGAATCAGCCTGCCGCTGAACGACATCGATGCTTCCGTCAGCGAGCTCGAGCGCGCCGCTGGCCTTGGGATGCGGCCGGCGCTGCTTCCGGACGTGTTGCCGAACCGGCCGTACACCGACCCCGCGTGGGAGCCGCTATGGGAGGCCGCTGAGAGCCTCGGGGTCCCGCTTGCCACCCACGTGGGGCCGACCCGGGCGTTGTATCCGTGGGCTGTGCAGACGAGCTTCGTGCAAGGTCAGGGTGCGACCACCGGGTTCGCCATCACGTCCATGGGCATGGCGGAGACGATCTGTTGGTTTGCCTGCAGCGGGATCCTGGAACGGCATCCGGGCCTCCGGATCGTGATGACGGAGTGCTCGGCCGGCTGGCTTGGTTGGCTGATGAACTTTCTCGACCACCACTACGCCGGACGGTTCGGCAACCAGTTCCTTACGGATCAGGGCTTCGCGCCGATGAAGGCGACCGAGGCTCCACCGAGCTACTACATCCGCCGCCAGATCGCCTGCACCTTCATGGACGACCCGGTCGCGATTCGCAACCGCGACATCACCGGACTGGACTGCCTGATGTGGGGCAACGACTACCCACACCATGAGGGAGTCTTCCCCGACTCGCAGGCGTCGGTAGACAAACAGTTCGACGGCGTACCAGAGGCCGAGATCATGCACATCGTCCACCACAACGCCGCCCGCACTTTTGGCCTGACCGTCTGATTGCGGCCGTGCCTCCCTTGTCCCCGCTCTTGTAGGAAGATCCCGGCAGGGGTGAGGTTCATGCAGAAGTTGGTGACGCAGCCATATGCAGCGGAGGACGGTAGGGAGTTCGTCGGCTACATGCAGCGCATCCTCGACGAGACCACGAGGCTGCAGGCCGAGGGTCGGGTACCCGATGACGATGGTGTTGACGATGTGCTCACCTTTTGGCGAGCTGTCACCGCGCAAATCAATGCGGACCTCGGAAACGCCGGCACGGCATCCCGCCAACCGATCACCAGCGCTGTTCCGATGACCCAGGACGTTCATCAGCGGACATGGGCCGTGCTGGACACCTTGTATCCCTTGCTGCGCATCATTGAGATGCGCGGCGCCATCGACCTCACCCGTACCGAAGGCGTGACGCGAGTCGTCGATGCGATCCACCGGGGCGCGTTGACCGCGGCGGACTAATTACTCCTCCTTCGACGGTTGACCTCCCTCGACGTGTGCTCGGAACCGCCGAACACAGAAGAGCAGGGGTAGACGTTGGGAGGCTCGGAAACGGGCCGGGGGACTGCTGCAAGATCTGGTCAAGATGTCACCCATCCGTGCAGCAGCGCCAATCAACTACCCCGTTCACTCGAGCCGGGTCATCGTGACCGTCAACTGGCAGACAGGTCGGCTGTCTACCGGGGCGGTCGGGAGTTGGTCCCGAGTGCCGAGACGACCCGTGCCAATGTCCGAGAAGTGCCTACCTCTTACCGAGCGCGGGGCCGACCGGTGCGCGGCGGGACGAGCGCCATTGCGCGACTTAACCGCCCCCGCTTGAGAGCCCTCAAGGACCCGCATCTGTGCCTTACGTCCATGTCATTCGGGGGCCGTCCGGGGCACATCAGGGGCGCACCAGGGGCGCACCAGGGGCGCAAAACAACGAGAAACGACCGCTGACGATGAGAAGCGCTCGGAAGCGTTTTCGCAGGTCAGCGGCCGTTTTCGCTGGGAAATCACAGGTCAGCGACCTGCCCGCATCAGATGTCGTAATAGAGCGCGAACTCGTAGGGGTGAGGGCGCAGCCGGATGGCGTCGACCTCGTGCTCGCGCTTGTACTCGACCCAGGTCTCGATGACGTCCGGGGTGAAGACGCCGCCGGCGAGCAGGTACTCGTGGTCGGCCTCGAGCTCGTCGAGCACGGTCTCCAGGGATCCCGGCACCTGCGGCACCGCCGCGAGCTCGTCCGGCGGCAGCTCGTAGAGGTCCTTGTCGACCGGCTGCGGCGGCTCGATCTTGTTGACGATGCCGTCCAGGCCCGCCATGAGCATCGCCGAGAACGCGAGGTAGGGGTTGCACGACGGGTCCGGCACCCGGAACTCCAGGCGCTTGGCCTTCGGGTTGGAGCCGGTGATCGGGATCCGGCAGCAGGCGGAGCGGTTGCGCTGTGAGTAGACCAGGTTGACCGGCGCTTCGTACCCCGGCACCAGCCGGCGGTAGGAGTTCGTCGTCGGGTTGGTGAACGCCAGCAGCGACGGAGCGTGCTTGAGCAGACCGCCGATGTAGTGGCGCGCCATCTCCGACAGCCCGGCGTAGCCGAGCTCGTCGTAGAACAGCGGCGCACCGTCCTTCCACAGCGACTGGTGGCAGTGCATGCCCGAGCCGTTGTCCTGGAAGATCGGCTTCGGCATGAACGTCACGGTGCGGCCATGCTGGCGCGCGACGTTCTTGATGACGTACTTGAAGTTCATCAGGTTGTCGGCGGTCTTCAGCAGCGTGCCGAACCGGAAGTCGATCTCCGCCTGGCCCGCCGTACCGACCTCGTGGTGCTGCATCTCGACGTCGATGCCGATCTCGATCAGCTGACGCACCATCTCCGAGCGCAGGTCGGTGAAGTGGTCCGTCGGCGGGACCGGGAAGTAGCCGCCCTTGTAGCGCGGCTTGTAGCCCTTGTTGCCCCCCGGCTCCTCCTTGCCGCTGTTCCACGCGGCCTCGACGGAGTCGATGTAGTGGTAGGCGGAGTGCGGCGTCTGGTCGTACCGGATGTCGTCGAAGATGTAGAACTCGGCCTCCGGACCGAAGTACGTCGTGTCCGCAATGCCCGAGCCCTTGAGGTAGTCCTCGGCCTTCTTCGCGATGTTGCGCGGGTCGCGGCTGTACGCCTCGCCGGTGAGCGGGTCGTGGATGAAGAAGTTCATGATCAGCGTCGGGTGCTGGCGGAACGGGTCCATGTACGCCGTCGTCGGGTCCGGCAGCAGCAGCATGTCCGACTCGTGGATCTGCTGGAAGCCGCGGATCGAGGACCCGTCGAACATCAGCCCGTCGGTGAACACCGACTCGCCGAAGTTCGACGCCGGGAACGTGAAGTGCTGCATGATCCCGGGCAGGTCACAGAACCGGACGTCGACGAACTGCACGTCGTTCTTCTTGATGTAGCCCAGGACCTCGTCGGCGCTGTTGAACATCTGAGCGTGTGCCTCCCCGCGCGACCGGTCGCGCTGCATCGAACGGCGCCGGCGGACGCCGACGGCGTCAACCTATCGAGGTCCGGCGGGCTGGCAACAGCCCCCTACTACCGTGATGCCGTGCCCAAGGAGTCGCAGGACGCGAGCAAGCGCGAGTACGCGTCGGTCGAGGAGGCGCCGTACCCCGAGTCCGGCCCGGGCAGCGTCGCCAACTTTGGCTCCCGGCTGCTTGCGTTCCTGGTCGACGCCGTGCTCGCCGACGTGATCGGGATCATCGTCAACAACGGCTACCACACCAGTGACCGGCAGAACCTCTCCGTCTATCTGGCGTTCCTGCTCCTCGAAATCGTGTTCGTGACGCTGGCCGGACAGACGCCGGGGATGCGGGTGGCCGGGATCGCCGTGGTGCGGGAGGACGGCCGCG
The DNA here is from genome assembly GCA_035548125.1 of Mycobacteriales bacterium. Lineage (GTDB taxonomy): Bacteria > Actinomycetota > Actinomycetes > JAFAQI01 > JAFAQI01 > DASZTV01. The sequence goes on from DASZTV010000073.1 coordinate 57,116, forward strand.
GGCGCCCGAAGCTGCAGTGGGTGCTGTTGCGCACCCTGCTGCTGGCGGTGGTCGCCCCGGCCCTGGTGATCGACACCCACGGCCGAGCGATGCACGACCGGGCCGCCGGCACTGTCATGCTCCGCACCTAGTGGAGCGGATGTGCCATCCGCCCCACTATGGCGATAGCAATCTTCCACACTGCAGCGCGTGGCAGGCTGCGGGGCGTGAGCTCGCACGACGCGGAGTACTTCGACGGCTGGTACGCCGCGAAGCTCGACGCCGACGTACTGGATGACGCCAAGCGCCACACCCTCGGTCATCCTCCGGAGTTTCGCGGCTCGTCGTTTCTCCCTCTCGACGGGTTGCACGACGTCGGCGAGTTCCTCGAACTGGGAGCAGGCCGGCGGCTGCTCGATCTGGCGTGCGGGGTCGGCGCGTTCGGCTGCTGGCTGGCGCAGCGGTCCGGCTGTGACCTGGTCGGCGTGGACTTCTCGCCGGTAGCGGTCGAGCAGGCCCGCCAGTCTGCGACTCGCGCATTCGGGCTGCCGCCGGAGCGCACCGACTTCCAGGTCGGTGAGCTGACCGCGACCGGGTTGCCGGACGCCTCCGTCGACGCGGTGATGGTTCTGGACTCGTTTCAGTTCGCGAACGGTATCGACGTGGCGCGAGAGTGCGCCCGGGTGCTGCGCCCGGGCGGTCGGATCGCCGTCACCGGCTGGGAACCGGTCGACCGTGACGATCCGAACGTCTCTGAGCGGATGCGTGCCTGCGACATCGCCGGTTCGCTCACGGCGGCCGGTTTCACCGACGTCGTACGAGAGGAGCGGCCGGACTGGCAGCAAGCCGAGCGCGCGTGCTGGCAGGAGATCGTGACGCACGACCCGTCGGAGCATCCGGCCTTGGCATCAGCCGTCGCCGAGGGCCGTCGAAGCCTCGACAACCGGGGGAAGCTGCGCCGGCTCCGCGTCACGGCGACCGCGCCCGCGTGACCGTGACCGTGACCGCTGGGGCGGGTGCAGGCGCGGGTGCAGGCGCGTCGAGCTTGACGTAGGAGGCGGCTGCGAGCCCTCCAGGCGCCATCAACGTCAGGCTCGCGGAAGCTGTCCGATGCGCGCACCTGGTGGTCACTGGGCTATGGGGCCTCGCGATCGGCTTACTGGTCGCGGCGCTGCTCGTCAGCCGCTGAGCCGATCTGCGACGGTCGTACGATCCTGGCGTGGATGCGAACGAGCAGCTCGTACGGGATTTCTGTAAAGCGTTCTCTCGGCGCGACCTCGACGAGATCTTGGGCTACTTCACCGATGACGCGGTCTACCACAACATCCCCATGACGGCGGCGACCGGCAAGGACGAGATCCGCGCAGTGCTCGAGATGTTCGTACCCGATTCTCCGGAGATCGAGTTCTCGATGCTCAACGTCGCAGCGTCCGGCTCGGTGGTGTTCACCGAGCGGGTGGACCGGATGAGCATCGGCGGCAACCGGGTTGCCGTCCCTGTCGCAGGCGTCTTCGAGGTCCGTGACGGGAAGATCGCAGCCTGGCGCGACTACTTCGACATGCAGCAGTTCCTGTCGGGCGCGGACCAGTCCTAGCGCGAACCGCGTCTCGCGCTTGACGCAACTCGCCAGGTGGAGCGAATGTGCCATCCGCTCGCGCATGGTGGAGCGGATGTGCCATCCGCTCCACGTTTAGCCGCGCATCTGCTTTCTGGGCATCCGCGTAGGAATCGGGCCCTTCGGGATCGGTACGTTCGGCCCGCCGAGCGCCTTCATCCGCGCCTCGACCGCGTTGACGTCGGCCTTGCGCAGCTTGCGCGGCATCCGCATCAACGTGGACTGCAGCTTCGCCGGAGCGACCCGTCCCTCGCCGTCGCCGACGATCACGTCGTGGATCGGGGTGTCCGGGGCCACTCGCCCCACGCGGCGCTTCTGGTCGACGATCAGCTGGCGGATCGCGGACGTCGAGTTGCCCTCACCGACCAGGACCACGCCGGGCCGTCCGATGACCCGATGGACCAGCTCCTGGTTACGGGTGAACCCGACCGCCGGCGTGATCCGCCAGTCGCCGCGCATCATCTGCAGCATCGCGGCGGCCGCACCCGGCTTGCCCTCGAGCGTGGCGTGCACCGCCTTCGTCGCGCGCCGGCCGAAGATCGACGTGCCGGTCAGCAGCCCCAGGACCACCGCGAGCGGCGCGAAGATGATGATCTGGCCGATCAGGATCCCGACCACGACGAGGACGGCGAGGACGGCGAGCGCCGGGCCGAAGACGACCGGGATCAGCTTCGAGTCGTTCTCGCGGGTGAGCTTCCAGACCGCGCGCATCTGCGCGACGCGGCCCTCCGGAGCGCCCTCGGCGGCGGCCGGAGCGGGATTGGTCGTACGGCGCCCGGCGGCGGCCTTCCTGGGGGGCTTCGATCTGGCCATGGCGGCGAGTCTAGGAGGCCGCCCGCGTGCTCAGCCCGGCTTGCCCACCGGGCCTGTGGGTGGGGCTAGCGGTACGCCCCGATCAGGGCTTCTTCGCGGGGGGCGGCGGCCCTCCTCACTGCGGCCTCCACCGACTCGCGCTCACGCGCGCGCTTGGTGTCCGCGACCATCGCCGACCAGGCGTTACGACGGGCCGTGCCCTGACCACCGTCGGGCCAGACCGCCCCGATGAGAGTGCGCACCATCTCTTGCATGACCATCAGACTCCCCGAGAGATGTGACAGTCGCGTTGCCCAGCAATGAACGGCGCTAAACCTTCTCGTTGCGACTGGTTACGCGGGGGTCGTGATCTGATCAGCTCTGCGGCGCACGCGCGGCGATCGCTTGTGCGTACAGCCGTCCGGCGCGGTAGGAGGAGCGGACCAGCGGGCCGCTCATCACGCCGGCGAAGCCGATGCCGTCGGCGAACTCGCGCAGCTCGACGAACTCCTCCGGCTTCACCCACCGGGCGACCGCATGATGGCGGGGGGAGGGGCGCAGGTACTGCGTGATGGTCACCAGGTCGCAGCCCGCGTCGTGCAGGTCGCGCAGCGCCGCCTCGACCTCCTCGCGGGTCTCGCCCAGGCCGAGGATCAGGTTGGACTTGGTGACCAGCCCGGCGGCGCGGCCCTGGGTGATCACGTCGAGCGACCGCTCGTAGCGGAACGCCGGCCGGATCTGTCTGAAGATCCGCGGCACCGTCTCGAGGTTGTGCGCGAACACCTCGGGCGCGGCGTCGAAGACCTGCTGCAGCAGCTCGGGGCTGCCGGAGAAGTCGGGAACCAGGATCTCCACCCCGGTGCCCGGGCTCGCCGCGTGAACGGCGCGTACCGTCTCGGCGTACAGCCAGGCGCCCTCGTCCTCGAGGTCGTCGCGGGCGACTCCCGTCACCGTCGCGTAGCGCAGCCCCATCGTCCTGACGGACTCGGCGACCCGGCGGGGTTCGTCGCGGTCGAGCGGCTGCGGCCGGCCGGTGTCGATCTGGCAGAAGTCGCAGCGGCGGGTGCAGGCGTCGCCGCCGATGAGGAAGGTCGCCTCGCGGTCCTCCCAGCACTCGTAGATGTTGGGGCAGCCGGCCTCCTCGCACACCGTGTGCAGGCCTTCGCGCTTCACCAGGCCCTTGAGCGCAGTGAACTCCGGGCCCATCCGCGCCTTGACCTTGATCCACGGCGGCTTCTGCTCGATCGGCGTCGCCGCGTTGCGCGCCTCGACGCGCAGCAGCCGCCGACCCTCCGGCGCCACGGTCACAGCGCCGCCCCGCTGTGGAGCGGATGTGCCATCCGCTCGTCCCTAGGGGTTGCCAGCGCACATTCGAGGGCGGGCTCGACGAGGGGGAGTACGTCGGCGACGCTCACGGGGCGGCCGACCTCCAACGACAGCGAGGTGACGCCTGCGTCCTTGATCCCGCACGGCACGATCCGGTCGAAGGCCGTGAGGTCGCAGTCACAGTTGAGCGCGAACCCGTGCATCGTCACGCCGCGCGCCACCCGTACGCCGATCGCCGCCACCTTGCGCTCCGGCAGTCCCGCGCCGGGCGACGCGGGCAGCCACACGCCGCTGCGCCCCTCGACCTGCGTCGCCTCGAGGCCGAGCGTGCCGCACACGTCGAGCAGGGCGCGCTCCAACCGGCGGACATGCCCGACGACATCGAGAGGATCCGGGAGCGCGACGATCGGGTACCCGGTCAGCTGTCCCGGCCCGTGCCAGGTGATCTTGCCGCCACGGTCGATGTCGATCACTGGCGTACCGTCCGTCGGGCGCTCCCACGCCTCGGTACGGCGGCCCGCCGTGTAGACCGACGGGTGCTCCAGCAGCAGGACGGTGTCCTCGATCTCCCCGGCAACCCGCTGCGCGTGCAGCTGCCGCTGCCAGGCCCACGCCGCGTCGTACTCCACGACGCCCGCGCGGATGATCTGCACCTCACCACGGTATGCCCGCCGCGAGCGCGGCTGTGGACAGCGCGCGCCGCGCACCGGCGGATCACTGGTGAGATGCCGCGCGTGGATCAGCCCTTCGCGCTCGATGGCTACGTGGTCACCGATCTGCTCGGCTTCGGTACGACGGGCGAGGTGTGGCAGGCCCGCGACGCAGCCACCGGCGTACCGGTGGCCCTCAAGCGGCTCTGGGAGCCGTTGTCCGCGGACCGCATCGCCCGGCTGCGCCGCGAGACCGAACTGCTCGCGGAGATCGCCAGCGGCCACGCGGTCGGGGTCCGCGACATCCGCGAGCTGGGCGAGGGCGAGCTGGTCCTCGTCACCGAGCTCGCCGCGGGCGGCAGCCTCGCCGCGCTGATCGGTCGCCGCGGCCGGCTGCACCCCTCTGAGGTGGTCACGATCCTCGGCCCGCTCGCCTCGCTGCTCGCCGACGCGCACGAGCGAGGGATGCGCCACGGCGACATCACGCCGAGCAACGTCGTGTTCTCCGCCGACGGTCGCCCGATGTTCGCCGACTTCGGGCTCGCGCTGATCACCGGCGAGCAGCCGAACGACGACAACGGCTTTCACGATCCCGCCGTCGCGGCCGGCACCACGCCGCCGCCGTCGGCCGACGTCTTCGGTCTCGCTGCGGTCGGCTACGCAGCGCTGACCGGGGTACCGCCTCGACCCGCCGACGCGACGGGACGCGTCCCTTCTGTCGTGGAGCTCGGACCGTGGGTACCCGCGGCCTTGGCATCGGCGGTCGAGGCGGGAATGTCCACCGACCCGGCATCACGACCGGGTGCGGAGCGGCTCGCCTCGACCGTACTGCGGGCCTGCAGCGCCGGACCGGTACGCCTGTCCGGACCTCGAAAGACGGCGGCGCCTGCTCCCGGGTCCGAGCAGGCGCCGCGTCGCCGGCTGCCGCGGCCGCTCGCGATCGGGTGCGTTGTCGTCGGTGCGCTGGTGCTCGCCGCGCTCGGCGGCGTCGGATGGGCGCACGTGTCGTCGCCTGCGGCGGCTGCGCTCAGCCCGCACGACCCGAGCGGGCAGCCGACGGACGGGAGTGGACGTCCGGTGGTCGCCCCGTCGCCGGCCGACCACAGCTCGGACTACGACGTGATCGTCAACGGTCTGTTCCGGCTGCGCGCGCAGGCGTTCGCGAAGTGCCGACCGGCACTGCTGCGTTCCGTCTACACCCGCGACTCCTTCGTCTTCAACATGGACCACGCGTCGCTGCGGAACCTGTGCAGTCAGGGCCTGCACGTGCGAGGGATGCGCCAGCGCATCGAGCACGTCCGGGTGAAGAGCTTCTCCAAGGGCTGGGTGCACCTGATCCTCACCGACACGATTCCGGCGTACTCCATCGTCGGCAGAGGGGGGAGGGTCGTGGCGCAACGGACAAGTCGTACCCAGCACTACGAGATGGTGCTTTCCCAGGTGCACGGGCAATGGTTCGTGAGCGGCCTCGACGCCCACCCCACCTGACCTGATCGCGTCTGTCAGGCGGGGGCGGTGAGGGCGGTGTCGATCGTCGGGTGCTGGAAGGCGAAGCCGGCGTCCTGCAGCTTCTGCGGCAGCGCGCGCTGGCTGGCCAGTACGCCGAGGTCGGCGAACTCGCCGAGCGCGATCCGCAACGCGGTGCGCGGTACCGCCGCCACGGCCGGCCGGTGCAGCGCACGGGCGAGGGCCGCGGTCTGCTCCCGGTTCGTGACGGGGTGCGGGGCCGTGAGGTTGACCGGCCCGGCCAGCGACGGGTGGTCGATCGCGAACCGGATCGCCGCGACCTCGTCGTCCAGCGAGATCCACGACACCCACTGCCGCCCGGATCCCAGCCGCCCACCGAGCCCGGCCTTGAAGATCGGCAGCATCCGGCCCAGCGCCCCGCCGCCGCGCCCGAGCACGATGCCGGTGCGGGTCATGACGACTCGTACGCCGGCGTCGGTCGCCGGGGAGGTCGCCGCCTCCCAGTCGCGCGCCAGCTCGGCGAGGAAGTCGGTGCCCGCGGGCTCGGACTCGGTGAGCACGTCGTCGCCGCGGTCGCCGTACCAGCCGACCGCACTCGCCGACACCAGCACCTTCACGGTGTCCTTGTGACTCGCGACCGCCTTTGCGATCGTCGTCGTCGCGTCGATCCGGCTGTTGCGTACCTCGGCCTTGTACGACGGGGTCAACCGCTTGTCACCGATGCCGGGGCCGGCGAGGTTCACCACCGCGTCCGCGCCGTCGAGCGCCGTCGCCTCGACGGTGCCGCTCGCCGGGTCCCAGCGCGCCTCGTCCGCGCCGGACGGCGCTCGGCGTACCAGCCGAACGACCTCATGACCGCCCGCTCGCAACGACGCGACGAGCGCCGTACCGATGAACCCGGACGACCCAGTCACCACGACCTTCATGACCGCCACTCCCCGGTGATCATGACCGTTAATCCGCGACACGCCGTACGAGAAGGATCAACGCTCATGATCACCGCGAAACTCAGAGGCCGAGGTCGGCCTCGAACTCGCCGGCTTCCAGCCGGGTCTTGATGGTGCCGAGGAAGCGCGCCGCGTCGGCGCCGTCGACCATCCGGTGGTCGTAGGTCAGCGCCAGGTAGACGATGTGACGCACCGCGATCACCTCGCCCGCCACCGGGTCGTCGATCACGACCGGCCGCTTCACGACCGCGCCGGTGCCGAGGATCCCGACCTGCGGCTGGTTGATGATCGGGGTGTCGAACAGCGCGCCGCGCGAGCCGGTGTTGGTCAGTGTGAACGTCCCGCCGCCGAGCTCGTCCGGCGTGATGTGGTTGTCCCGGGTACGCCGCGCCAGATCGTCGACCTTGCGCGCGACCCCGCCGAGGTTGAGGTCGCTCGCGTCCTTCAACACCGGTACGAGCAGCCCGCGCGTGGTGTCGACCGCGATCCCGAGGTGGACGGTGTCGTGGTAGGTCACCGTGCCGCCCTCGAGGTCGATCGAGGAGTTCAGTGCCGGGTGCTCGCGCAGCGCCTCGCACACCGCCAGCACGAAGAACGGCGTGTACGTGAGCTTCACGCCCTCGCGCGCTTCGAACTCCGCCTTGGCCCGGTCGCGCAGCCGCGCGATCTTGGTGAGGTCGACCTCGACGACCGTCGTGAGCTGCGCGCTGATCCGCAGCGACTCGGTCATCCGCTCGGCGATGACGGTACGCAGCCGCGACAGCTTCTCGGTGCTGCCGCGCACCGGAGTCTCCGGACCGGCCGCGTGTGCGGCCGCCGCCCCTCCGGCGGGCGCGACCGGCGCCGCGGTGACGGCGGGAGCGGGCGCCGGGGCGGCAGCTGCCGCAGGCGGCGCCGAAGCCGCTGTGGCCGCCGGCGCAGCGGGAGCGGACGGAGCGGTCGGAGCCGTCGGGGCACCGCCGCGCGCAGCGGCGTCGAGCACGTCCTGCTTGCGGATCCGGCCACCGACGCCGGTGCCGGTGAGCGAGCCGAGGTCGACGTTGTGCTCGGCGGCCAGCCGCCGCACGAGCGGCGTGACGTACGACGCGTCGCCGCCGCCCTCGTCATCGCTGTCGCCGTCGGAGGCGTTGGGCACCGGCGGCTCGGCGGCCTGAGGCTGGGCGGTTGCGGCCGGCGCCGGTGGCGGGGGAGCCGAAGGCGCAGCGGGAGGCGGAGTCGGTGCGGCGGCCGCAGCGGGCGGCGGCGGGGGAGGCGGGGCTGCAGCCGGTGGAGCCGAGTCGGCAGCGGGGGGAGCGGCCGCAGCGGCGGGAGCCGATGCGTCGGCGGCCGGCGCGGCCGCGGCCGTACCGCCCTCGTCGATCACCGCGAGCTCGGCGCCGACCTCGACGGTCTCGTCCTCGGCGACCTTGATCGCGCTGAGCACGCCGGAGACCGGCGAGGGGATCTCAGTGTCGACCTTGTCGGTGGAGACCTCGAGCAGCGGCTCGTCGACGTCGACGTGCTCGCCCTCCGCCTTCAACCAGCGAGTGACGGTTCCTTCGGAGACGCTCTCGCCCAGGCGCGGCATCGTGACGGAGACGGACATCGGCGCGGGCTACTCCTCGATCGGGCTGGTGGTTCAGCCGTGGGTGTGCAGGGGCTTGCCGGCGAGTGCCAGGTGGGCTTCGCCGACGGCTTCGGACAGGGTGGGGTGCGGGTGGATCAGCTGCGCGACCTCGACCGGCAGCGCCTCCCAGTTGGTGATCAGCTGCGCTTCCGCGATCAGGTCGCCGACGCGTGAGCCGACCATGTGGACGCCGAGCACCGCGCCATCCTTCGCGGCGACTACCTTCACGGCGCCGGACGTCTGCAGGATCTGCGCGCGTCCGTTGCCGGCCAGGTCGTACGTCGTCTCGACCGTCTCGATGCCGCGCTGCGCGGCCTGCGCGGCGGTGATGCCGACCGACGCGACCTCGGGCTCGCAATAGGTCACCCGCGGCACGTTGTCGTAGTCGACGACCGGCGGGTTCAGCCCGGCGATCTCCTCGGCGACCATGATCCCCTCGGCGAAGCCGACGTGCGCGAGCTGCAACCCGGGCCGCAGGTCGCCGATTGCGTAGACCGGCTTGACGTTGGTGTGGCAGTGCGCGTCGACGAGGACGAAGCCGCGGTCCATCGCGATGCCGACGTCTTCGTACCCGAGACCTTCCGACACCGGACCGCGCCCGACCGCGACCAGCAGCACCTCGCCCTCGAGGGTCTTGCCGTCCTCGAGCGTCACGGTGACGCCGGAGTCGGTGACTTTCGCAGAGGCGAACCGTACGCCGAGGGAGTACGCGATGCCGCGCTTGCGGAACGCGCGCTCGAGCAGCTTCGAGCTGCCCTCGTCCTCCGTGGGCAGCAGATGCGGCAGTGCCTCGACGATCGTGACGTCGGCGCCGAAGGACTTCCAGACGCTCGCGAACTCCACGCCGATCACGCCGCCGCCGAGCACGATCGCCGACGAGGGCACGTGGTCGAGGGTGAGCGCGTGCTCGCTGGTGATGATGCGGTTGCCGTCGATCTCCAGACCGGGCAGCGATCGTGAGTAGGAACCCGTAGCGAGGACGACCGCCTTGCCGGCGGTGTACGTCGTGCCGTCGACGTCGACGGTGGTGGCCGAGGTGAGCTTGCCGGTGCCCTCGACGGTGGTGACCTTGCGGCTCGAGATGAGGCCGGTCAGGCCCTTGTGCAGCCGGGAGACGACGGCGTCCTTGTAGGCGTTGACACCCGCCATGTCGATACCGTCAAGGCTGGATTTGACGCCGACCTTCTCGCCCTCGCGGGCGGCGTCGGCGACCTCCGCGGCGTGCAGCAGCGCCTTGGTCGGGATGCAGCCGCGGTGCAGGCAGGTGCCGCCGACCTTGTCGCGCTCGATCAGCACGACCGACAGCCCGAGCTCCGCGGCGCGCAGCGCGCACGCGTAGCCCCCGCTCCCGCCACCGAGAATGACGATGTCGGCGGTCTGCGGGTCGGCCACGGTTGCGACTCCTTAGAGCAGGCGGGTCACACCTATTCTTTCACCGCCTGCGTAACTACGAACCTGCGCGGCCGGACAGCCATTCCACGAGGGTTCGGACCGGCACTCCGGTACCGCCCTTCGGCGTGTAGCCGAATGCGTCGCCCTCGTTCCACGCCGGGCCGGCCACGTCGAGGTGCGCCCACGGCACGCCGGCCGGCACGAACTCCTTGAGGAACAGCCCGGCGACGAGCATCCCGCCGAACCGGTCACCGATGTTCTGCAGGTCGGCGATCTCGGAGTCCAGCGATTTGCGGAGCTCCTCCGGCAGGGGCATCGGCCACGCCTGTTCGCCGGCGGCACCCGCCGCCCCGATGATCTCGGAGCGGATGTCGTCGTCGTTGGCCATGACGCCGTAGACCCGCGATCCGAGCGCGACCAGCGCGGCTCCGGTCAGCGTCGCGATGTCGACGATCGCGGCGGGCTTCTCCTCGCCGGCGCGCACGATCGCGTCGGCCATGACCAGCCGACCCTCGGCGTCGGTGTTGAGCACCTCGACGGTCTTGCCGCCGCGCATCGTGAGGACGTCGGACGGCCGGATCGCGGTACCGCTCGGCATGTTCTCCGCCGACGCGACCCAGCCGACGACGTTGACGGGGACCCCGAGCGTGGCGAGGGTCCACAGCGTCGTGATGACCGACGCCGCGCCGCCCATGTCCGCCTTCATCCACTCCATCGCCTGCGCCGGCTTGAGTGACAGGCCGCCCGTGTCGAACGTGATGCCCTTGCCGACCAGGTGGACCGCGGGGGAGCCGGCCGGACCGCCCGCGTGCTCGATACGCACCAGTCGCGGCGGGTGCGCTGCACCCTGACCGACGCCGACCAGGCCGCCGTACCCGCCTTCGGCGAGCGCCTTCTCGTCCAGCACCTCGACCGCGCACCCGGCGCCGCCGCACAGCTCGACCGCGACCGCCGCGAGGTCGGCCGGGTGCAGATCGGCGGCAGGCGTGTTGACCAGGTCGCGGCAGGTGCTGACTGCTTCGGCGATGACGGTCGCCCGGGCGATGACCGCCTTCGCGTCCTTGTCCTTCTCGTCGGCGACGAGGATCGAGGCGTTGGCGACGCCGGCGCGGTTGTCGGCGGCGGAGGCGTGGCGGTACTTGCGGAACGCGTAGCCGCCGAGGGCGATGCCTTCGGCCACCGCACGCAGGTCGTCCGCCGAGGCGCCGTCGCCGTTGACGCCGGCGAGGCTGGTCGTCACGCGGCGGGTACCCGCGAGCGCGCGCGTTGCGGCGCCGGCGGCGCGCCGGATCGCTTCGGCGTCGTAGCGGCCGCCGCGGGCCGGCTCGTTGCCGAGGCCGACCGCGATGACAGCCGGGGCCTTGGTGGCGCCGAGCGTGGCGAGCCGGGTGACCTCGCCGGCCTTGCCGGTGGCACCGAGCGCTTGCAGCGCCGCTTCGAGCCGCTTCTTCAGCGCCTTGTCGAGGGCAGCCGCACCTGGCGCGACGACCAGCGAACGGCCCTTGCGAGCCACGCCGATGATCAGCGCGTCAGCTGCGACATCCGACAGCGACGCCGAGGTCAGGGACAGACGAGTCACGGTTGGCGACTCTATGCCTCGGCACGCGGAGCGCGGGGTGTGGCGCACACAGGCACCGGGTAGCGTTCGCCGATCATGACTGACGAGGCCGACCTGACCGCGATCGATGGACCGCTGGCCGACCGCCATCGTGCGCTCGGCGCCAAGTTCGCCGACTTCGGCGGCTGGTCGATGCCGCTGTCGTACTCAGGCGTCGTCGAGGAGCACAACGCGACCCGTACGGCGGTGGGCGTCTTCGATGTGAGCCACCTCGGCAAGCTGCGGGTGACCGGCGAGGGCGCGATCGAGTTCGTGAACGCGTGCTTCACCAACGACCTGAACCGGATCGCGGCCGGCCAGGCGCAATACACGCTCTGCTGTGACGAGGAGACCGGCGGGGTGATCGACGACATCATCGTCTACCGCGAGCCGGACGCACTGTTCGTCGTACCGAACGCTGCCAACACGGCGACCGTCGTCGGCCTGCTCGAGGCCGAGGCGCCGGACGGCGTCACCATCACCAACCTGCACCGTGACGTCGCGACCATCGCGGTGCAAGGTCCGCGCGCCGCGGAGGTCCTCGACGCGGTCGGACTGCCGGCCGGCATGGAGTACATGGCGTTCAGCCACGCCGACCGCCGCGCGGCGTCCGTCGTCGTGTGCCGCACCGGCTACACCGGCGAGCACGGCTACGAGCTGATGGTCCATCCGGCGTCCGCGGCGGGCGAGGTCTGGGATGCGGTGATCGAGGCGGCGACCGCGGTAGGCGGGTTGCCCTGCGGACTCGGGGCGCGCGACACGTTGCGTACCGAGATGGGCTATCCGCTGCACGGTCAGGATCTCAACGTCGCGACGACGCCGCTGCAGGCGCGTCTCGGCTGGGCGGTCGGCTGGGACAAGCCCGCGTTCTGGGGCCGTGACGTGATCGTGCGTGAGCAGGAGGTCGGCGCGCCGCGGCTGCTGTGGGGGCTGCGTACCGAGGAGCGCGGCATCCCGCGCGCGCACATGGCGGTGCGGTCGCTCAGCGACGACGATCTCGGCGAGATCACCAGCGGCACGTTCTCGCCGACGCTGAAGACGGGGATCGCGCTGGCGTACCTGTCGCGCGCGGTCGGCGAGGGTGACCAGGTCAAGGTCGACGTTCGCGGCAAGCCGCTGATGATGCAGGTGGTGAAGCCACCGTTCGTGCCCTCCCACGTCAGGTGAACGCCCGGTAGAGGAGAGTCGCTGGGTGAGGTCGAGTGGGCGGCACGATCGCGTTCTGCTGATCGGGATGATGGGTGCCGGCAAGACAACGGTCGGTCACGCGCTCTCCCGGGTGCTCGGGTGGCCGTACTTCGACAACGACGAACTGCTCGCGCGCGCTGTCGGCAAGGACACCCGACGGGTCCAGGAGGAGGACGGGCTCGCTGCGCTACGTCGCGCCGAGTCGGCGGCGCTGTCCGTGGCCCTGTCCGAGGGCGGACCGCTGATCGCGGGTGTCGCGGGCGGGATCGTCACCGACCCGCTCGACCTCGACCGGCTCCACCGTGGCGGGTTCGTGGTGTGGCTGCGCGCCGACCTCGCGACGCTGGCCGAGCGGGTGAAGGGCACCGACCGGCCGTGGCTCGGCGAGTCGCCCAAGGTCGCGATGCGACTGCTGTACGCCGGTCGCGAGTGGCTCTACGCGGAGGCCAGCACGATGATCATCGACGAGCGCGACACCACGCCGGAGCTGATCGCATTGCGGATCGCGGCCGCCCTCACAGCCCCCGTGTCGTCGTGAGCAAAGTGGCTTTGCCCACCGAAATCCGCGCTGCGCGGCCCGGATCCGGTAGGTAAAGCCACTTCGCTTGCAAGGGTCAGGTACGGCGGCGGCGGGCGCCTATTGCTGCTGCGGCGATCAGCGCTGCAATCACGACGCCGGCGATGACGGCTCCGGTCGCGCTGCCGCGACCCGAGGAGCCCGACGAAGCGGCAACGGAAGGCGAAGCGCCGGAAGGCGATGGGGAAGCGGTCGGTGAGCGACCGGACGCCACAGCCGCAGCGGCGGAGCCTGCGACCGTGCCGCGGGACGCACCAGCGCGCGTTGCGCGACGGTGATGTCGAGCGGATGCGGACCGCGCGGTCGCGATCGACACGGTCGGTGTCGGATGGGTCACAGGCGTCGGCGGTCGCGTGGCATGACTGCGCGGAGTCGTACGAGCCGGCGACGGCGCCGGCTTCACCAGCGCCGCGCAGATGTCGGCGGCGGGGATGTTGTCCGGCCTCGGTGCCGGGTGCGCGCCGTTGTCGTAGGCCCACCCTTCGGTAGAGCGGTTCTCGGGCGCGTAGACGCTTTCGTTCTCGGTCGCATACGTCCACGCCGTACGGTCCGGTGCCCGGTGGAAGTAGACCCAGAAATGCGTGTCGTTGACCGCGCCGCAGCCGGTCTCGGGCAGCCCGTCGATCGTGCAGAGCAGGCCGTCCTTGCGAAACGTCAGCGCGTGGCCCGCGGCCTCCAGCACTCCGACCCCGGTGGTGCCGGGCTTGACGTTGACGCAGGTGTCGCTGACCGATCCGCCGATCGAGCGCGGGTCGACGACCAGCCCGACGCAGATCGTGCCGTGCGGCTGCGATGCCGCGGGCGACGCCGCCGCGACGCTGGTGACGATGGCGGGGCTAACACCCACCACCGCCACCAGCAACGCGATCGATGCCCGCCGCAGCCGGGCGTATGTCACGGCGCGTCCGCTAGCACTTCAACCGGGGGGCGGCGCGGTGTGAGCCCTTCTTGTCGACCTGCGCGAGCGAGAGCCCGGCCAGGGCAACGCCGGCCTGGCTCGTCGCGAGCACCGTGGTCGGCAGCTCGTTGGCGCTGAGCGCGTTCTTCTTGGCCGCGAACGCGACCGCACCCCGACCGCTCGCCTTCACGCTGCAGCCGAGCTGCCGCGACACCAGCCACTTGCGTGCCTTCGCCCTGGCCGCCTTGTTCTTGCCCGCCACGAACGCCTCGATCGCGATCGCCGTCGAGTTGGCGTTGCCCGGCCTCCCGAGACTGCCGTTCGAGTGCTGGTGCGTGCGCAGCCACTCGAGGCTCGCCGTCGCGGCGGGAGAGCCGACCGCGAGCAGCGCTTGCGCGGCGTACGCCGTCGAGTCGACGTCGCCGCCGGCCTGGCAGGCGGTCGCGGCGTCGGACTGCAGCTGGCTGGGGTATCCGCCGTCCGGGCACTGCTGGCCTTCCAGGAACGACACGGCAGCCGCGTCCGGCTGGGCCGCAGATCCGGCCGAGGCCAGCGCGAGCACCGGCAGCGCCTGGCCGACCGTGGAGAAGTAGAGGAAGTCCTCCGGAGTGCCCGCCGCGTTCTGCTGGTACTCGCCGACCGCCGCGCCGCGCGCCCCCTCGGTCGCCTGCAGCGCGTTGACGAGGTCGACGCCGCCGAAGTCGGTGACCTTGACGTGCTGCGCCTCCGCGACGAGCAGAAGCTTGCCGATCGCGCCAGGGGAGTAGGTGTCGCCCGACGTCCCGGCGTACGCACCGGCGTGCGCCTCGAGGTACGTCGTCGCCCGCTTGGCCGCGGCCTGCGCGACACCGGCGGCATCCATCGACAGGATCGCGTCGGCGGTCTCGCCGTAGTTGACGTAGGTGACGGTCTTGCCGTCGGACACGTAGCTGCCCGTGAAGTGGTCGTGGTGCTTGCCGACCAGGCTGCGCGCCAGGAAGCCCGCGGCGGCAGCCGAGGCGTCGTGCGTCTTGGGCGACTTGGGTGCCTTGGCAAGAGCGGTGGTGGGCAGTGCGAGCGACGCGACCGCGACGCCACTCGTGACTGCGATCACCGCAGATCGGCGGATCGGATTCACCGGTGGTCCTCTCGAGAATGAGGGACGCGATGTGGGAATCCCGCGACGACGCCTGCCGTCCGGGCTCCGCACCGCACTCCTCGACGGTTGTCTTGGGAGCCCTCGCCAAGTGCGGGCATTCCGACTCGTCCCGCCTTCGCGGGACCTACGGCTGCGGGTCAGTGCCGGACTTCGACCGGCTTCCCCCACCCTCGGCGATTGCGAGCCGATCGTCTCATAGGTTGGGGCCGTCGGCGGTGCCGACTCCGTGCATCACGGTGGGTGGGAGGTGGACGCGTGGCGTGGTTGTGGCGGTACGAGAACGCCGACGGGGGTGCGGTCGAGGCTGGTGAGCTGCCCGTCGAGTCGTTCCCGACGCAGGCCGACGCGGAGACCTGGATCGGTGAGGTCTGGCGCGAGCTGCTCGAAGCCGGGGTGAACCAGGTCACGCTTCTCGAGGACGGCCGGGAGGTCTACGGCCCGATGGCGTTGCGGGAGTAGCGCTAGGAACCACTGATTCCCTAGACCGAGTCGCCGCGCCGGACCTTCGGCGGCGGGCGGCGGAACCGTCGCGGCATCATCGCGCGCAGGAAGGCGTATGACGAGATTCCGCGCGAGCTCGCCGTACCGAACCGCTCGATCACCGCGGTCTTCGCGGCCCGACCGTGGCGGGCGCAGTCCAGGATGATCACGGTGAGCGCGAGCAGACTGCCCAGGCTCGCGAACTCCTGCACCGCGTGATTGGGCACGAAGCCGCTCAGGAACGCGATCAGGATCACGAGCATGAAGATCTGGCCGAGCGTGAAGCGCGCGTCGACGATGTCGCGGGCGAGCCGCCGCTCGGGGCCGGCGTCACGAGGCGGCAGGTGCCGCTCGTCGCCGGTGCGCAGCGCCTCGAACGCGCGCTGCCGCTCCGTCCGGTTCGCCTGGCGGCGCGCCGCGGCGGCCTCCTTGCTTCGGCCGCCCGGGCTCGGGTTGCGCCGAGCCTTGCGGGCCTCGGATCGCTTCGGGGTGGGCCGACCCTTTCCGGTGTCGGGCTGCGGATCGGTCACGGCGGGGAGTCTACGAAGCCGCTTTCGCTCGCGGTGAAGCGCTCAGCCACTGTTCAGCATCGCGACTAGGCTGAGTCCATGGGTATGGGTCGGCGGTTGTCTCTGATCGTTAAGGCGAAGGCGAGCAAGCTCCTCGACAAGCACGAGGACCCGCGCGAGACGCTGGACTACTCGTATGAGAAGCAGCTTGAGCTGCTGACCAAGGTGCGCCGCGGGCTCGCCGACGTCGCCACGAGCCGCAAGCGCATCGAGCTGCAGATGCAGCAGGTGCAGGCGAGCGCGGACAAGCTGCAGAAGCAGGCGCAGGACGCCGTCGCGCAGAACCGCGACGACCTCGCCCGCGAGGCGCTGACCCGTCGCGCCACGGCCAACCAGCAGCTCGCCGACCTGCAGACCCAGCATGCGCAGCTGCAGGCCGAGGAGGAGAAGCTCACCCAGGCCTCGCAGAAGCTGCAGGTCAAGGTCGACGCCTTCCGTACCCAGAAGGAGACGATCAAGGCGACCTACACCGCCGCAGAGGCGCAGACCAAGATCGGCGAGGCGGTCGCGGGCATCTCCGAGGAGATGGGCGACGTCGGGATGGCCATGCAGCGGGCGCAGGACAAGACCGAGCAGATGCAGGCCCGCGCCGGCGCAGTCGACGAGCTGCTCGCCTCGGGTGCGCTCGACGACGCGACGGTGTCCGGTGGCAAGGACGACATCCAGGCCGAGCTGGACCGCGGCGCTGCGAACACCGACGTCGAGCTCGAACTGGCCAAGCTCAAGGGGGCGCTGCCCGCCGGCAGCACCGCACCCGCGGTCGAGAGCGGAGAGGCGAAGTCATGATCGTCCGGATCCTGGGCGAGGGTCAGCTCGACGTGCCCGACGCCGCGCTCGACACCCTCAACGAGCTCGACACCGCGCTGCAGGGCGCGGTCGACGCCAACGACGAAAGCGGATTCGAAACCGCGCTCGGCAACCTGCTCGCCAAGGTCCGCGAGGTCGGCACGCCGATCCCGGACGACCAGATCGTCCCCTCCGAGCTGATCCTCCCGACGGCTGACGCGTCCCTCGCAGAGGTCAAGGAGCTGCTCACCGACGAGGGGTTGATCCCGGACTGATGCCCAGATCCACCCGACCTTGCTCCGCCTCGCTCCACCAGCCCGAGGGGGCCCAGTAATGAGCACCGGCAGAATCAAACCGGACCGCCGACTTGCGGCCCGGATGTCGTTCACGATCTTCCTGATCGGCGCGTTGTACGTCGCCGTGATGGCGGCGCTTATCGCCTCCGGCGTGAGCGCCGGTCCGGTCATCGTGATCGCGGTGATCGTGCTGTTCTGCCAGTACTGGTTCTCCGACCGAATCGCCCTCTACGCGATGCACGGCCGCATCGTCACGCCGGAAGAAGCGCCCGAGCTGCACGGTGTGGTCGACCGGCTGTGTGCGCTCGCCGACATGCCGAAGCCGAAGGTCGCGATCGCCGACACCGACATTCCGAACGCGTTCGCGACCGGCCGCAGCCCCAATCGCGCGGTCGTCTGCGCGACCAGCGGAATCCTGCGGCGCCTGGACAACGACGAGCTCGAAGGCGTGTTGTCCCACGAGCTGTCGCACGTCGCACATCGTGACGTCGCGGTGATGACGGTCGCATCGTTCCTCGGCGTCGCGGCCGGCCTGGTCACGCGCTTCATGTTCTACAGCGAGATGTTCGGCGGCGGGTTCGGCGGCCGCGACGATGAAGATCGCAACTCGGCTGGCGCGTTCCTGATGATCATGCTGGTCTCGATGGTCGTCTACGCCATCTCGTTCCTGCTGACGCGCGCGCTGTCTCGCTACCGCGAGCTCGCGGCTGACCGGTCCGGCGCGATCCTCACCGGCCGGCCGTCCGCGCTGGCTTCCGCGCTACAGAAGGTCACCGGCGACATGGCCCGGATTCCGACTCATGACCTGAGAACGGCGGAGCCGTTCAACGCGTTCTTCTTCACGCCCGCATTGGCCAACGGCTTCTCGATCTCCTCGCTGTTTGCGACTCACCCGTCGCTCGAGCGCCGCCTCGAGCAGCTCGCCCAGATCTCCAACGAGCTCGGCCAGCCGGTCTGAGCCCGGACAGATAGATGGGTCTGCTCGACACCGTCCTCGGACGCAGCAAGCCGGCGAAGCCCGATCTCGACAAGCTGTTCGCGCTTCCCGGAGCGGCCGTGACGCTGCAGGCCGCTTCGGACCTGGTGCCGACCGGCGTCGGCTCGGTGTGCGTGAAGCCGGCCGAGGGAGGCGCGTTCGCCGGGCTGCGTGAGCAGATCCAGCAGCTGCTCGCCGTCGACGACACGACCGGTACGTCGAAGTACGAGGAGTCCACTGACTCCTTCGGGTTCACCTGGCTGACCCGGCGTACCACCACCGAGGACATCTCGGGGCTGATCACCGACCTGCACGCGATCAACTCGACGCTGGACGCGGCGGGCTTCGGCGCCGCCCTGCTGTGCACGCTCGTCGCGTTCAGTGACGGCAAGGAGCCGGCAATCGGGCTGATCTACCTCTACAAGCGCGGCACCTGGTACCCGTTCGCGCCGACCGGCAAGGACAAGCGCGACAACATGCGCGAGATGAAGATCAAGGCGGACCTCGGCGACGATCTCAAGGTCGAGCAGGACCTGTCGCGCTGGTTCCCGGTCTGGGGAGCGCCCGGCCTGTAACCGGGCTCAGCGTCCCGCGAGCTCGGCGTCGTTCTGCGCGATGGCACGGGCGGCGGCGCGCTCCCTGCGCCGCTTGCGGGTGTGCAGCGTCCCGACGATGACGACCACCAGCGCGAGGATCGCGAACGGCGCCCAGGTGAGCGTGGTGCTCACCGCGCTGAGCGAGGTCGAGAACACGTAGCCGAGCAGCACCGTGCCCGGTGCCCAGATCGCCCCGCCGATCACGTTCCAGAACAGAAACGTCCGGTAGCGCATCCCGCTCATGCCCGCCATCGACGGCACCATCGCGCGGAACAGCGCGGTGAGCCGGCCGAACAGCACGGCCTTCCCCCCGTGCCGGCCGAGGAAGTCGTCGACCATCTTCCAACGGTGTTCGCCGATCCACTGGCCGGCCCGGGACGCCCGCAGGGGCGGGCCGAATCGCTTGCCGAACTCGTAGCCGACCGAGTCGCCGGCGACGGCCGCAACGAGGGCGATGACGATCATGAGCGGCAGGTTGAGCACCCCGCGCTGGGCGAACACGCCGGCGACCAGCAGCGCGGCCTCGCCCGGGAAGACCAAGCCGGCGAGGAACGAGGCCTCGCTGAAGCAGATCACCCCGGCGATCAGGTAGAGCCAGGTCCCGACCGAGTCACCGATGCTGTCCATCAGGTGCTCGAACATCGGGACATCCTGTCACGCGAAACTGTGCGCCACGTGCGGCAAGATCGGCCCATGCGTGTGATCCGCCGTGTCGTTCCCGGGATCGTCCTGGCCGGGTTGGCGTTGCCGATCACGCTCGCGCCCGCGCCGGCCCAGGCGGCGCCGGTGCCGGTCGGCCACCTCGCGTTCGTGACCGGCAACGGCGTACTCGACATCGTCGCGGTGATGAGCAACGGAACCACCACCGACCCGGTGAAGCTCGGCCCCGTCACCAAGGTCGCGAAACCCAAGACCGTGACCGTCAGCGGTCTGGTGGTCTCGGCCGACAAGGACTGGCTGGGCTGGTCGGAGCAGATCTCCGCGACCGGCAAGGACGGCGAGGTGCGCTATCTCGGGTCGCGGGTCGTCGTACGCCACATGTACGACGGGAAGACGGCCGTCGTCCACGCCAACGCGGTGCTGCTCGGGTTCGCCGGGCACACGCTCGTGACGACCGGCGCGTACAACAAGCGGCTCGTGATGAAGCCGACCCCGCACCTGGTCCGGATCCCCGGCAACGCCTACGCCGTCGCGACCTACCCGCACGGGATCGTCGACGTGAAGTTCGTGGACCAGGGAGCCAAGGCTGCCGTCGACCACGAGCAGCTTCGGCTGACGACCTTCGCCGGACGCCACACCGTGCTGCACACCTACGTCATCGGGAAGACCTACCGCAACGTCGGCGCCAACGTCGATGCGGTGAGTCCCGACGGCAGGAAGCTGCTCGTGGAGCGCGGCAACCACCAGGACTTCGACGGGCTCGGGCCGAGCTCGCTGTTCGACACGTACTCGCTGCGCAGCGCGACGCACGCCCGCCACAAGCTCGGTCACTACGGCACCGACAAGGCGCAGTGGCGGCTCGCCGACGCGACGTTCGTGGGCGCGCACAACACGCCATGGCTGGCGATCCACAGCGCGCCGAAGAAGTCGCACTCCGGTGACTACTACGTGGTGCGCGGCTACGTCGTCAGCTACTCGCACGGGCAGTGGGCGCTACAGGACGACCACGGGATCGCAGTTGCCGGCAACTCCGACGGCTACGTCGTCGTGCAGGACGGCGAGTGGCAGCCGGTCCCGAACTCCGACGCCGGCGAGTACCGGCCGGTGCCCGGCGGTTTCGCGTTGTTGAGAGGGCCGCACGGCGGCCACTACCTGCGCAAGGTGAAGGGCACTGAGCTGGTCTGGGTGGTGAAGCCCGACAAGAAGGCGCCCGAGGGCACGTAGCACGGCGGGCGCGAGGATGGCGTCATGCGAGTTGTCGTCGCGCCGGACTCCTTCGGCGGCACGTTGTCCGCCGCGGAGGCGGCAGCAGCGTTCGCCGCCGGCTGGCGCGACGTCGCGGCAGGCGACGAGCTCGTGCTGCTGCCGGTGTCCGACGGCGGACCGGGCATGGTCACCGCGCTCGCCGCGGCGATCCCTGACTCGCGGCTGCTGGCGGTCGAGGTGCCCGGTCCGACCGGCGAGGTCCGGCCGCGGGAGCTGCTCGTGACCGGCGAGACGGCGTACGTCGAGTCCGCGCTCGGTTGCGGGCTCGAGGAGCTGCGCGCGCTCGGCGGCGACGTGCGGACCGCGTCGACGTACGGCGTCGGGGAGCTGATCGCGGCCGCCGCAGCGGTCGAGGGCGTGCGGGCAGTCGTGGTCGGGCTGGGCGGATCGGGAACCAACGACGGGGGAGCGGGGGTGTGGGCGGCGCTCGGCGCGGAGCCGGCGGACGTCCTGCGCGGCGGCGGGATGGCGCTGCGGGAGCTGGCCGCGGTCAGCGCGCCGCCGGTTCCCGGCGTCGGGCTCGTCGCGGCGACCGACGTCGACAACCCGCTGCTCGGGCTGTACGGCGCGAGCGCGGTGTACGGACCGCAGAAGGGCGCCGACCAGGCGGCGATCATGGCGCTGGACACCGCGCTGGAGCGCTGGGCGGACCTGGTCGAGGCAGCCGTCGGGGCACCTGACCTGCGCAACCGACCGGGTACCGGCGCGGCGGGAGGGCTCGGCTTCGGCCTGATGGCGCTCGGCGCGGAACGGCAGTCGGGTGCCGACGTGGTGATGACGGCGGTCGGGTTGGCGGCCGCGATCGAGGGCGCGGACCTGGTGGTGACCGGAGAAGGCCGGTTCGACGCGACGTCGCTGCGCGGCAAGGTGGTCTCGGGGGTCGCCCAGCGGGCGCAGGCGGCGGGCGTGCCCTGCGTGGTGGCCGCCGGGCAGGCCCGGATCGGCAGCCGGGACGCCGCGGCACACGGGATCGACGAGGTGTGGGCGGTGGCGGCGGAGCTCGGGTCGGCCGAGGCGGCGCTCTCCGCCGGCGCCGCCGGCGTACGCCGGCTCGCGGCCGCAGTTGCGCGCTCGTGGTCGCGGTAGCGACGACCTCAATGGCCAGAGTCCCGCAGAGAGTCACCCGAGCGTGGAACAACGCCGGATCCAGAGTGGTTGCGTAAACTGGAGCCACCGGCAAACGAGGAGCGTCATCAGATGACCGTGCAGGACACCAGCACCGAGACCACCGCTGCGACGAGCGACTCCGTGATCCTGTCGGATACGGCTGCGGTCAAGGTCAAGCACCTGCTCGAGCAGGAGGGTCGCGACGACCTCGCGCTCCGCATCGCCGTGCAGCCCGGCGGCTGCTCCGGCATGCGCTACCAGCTGTTCTTCGACGAGCGCACGCTCGAGGGCGACACGTTCACCGACTTCGGCGGCGTCAAGGTCGTCGTGGACCGGATGAGCGTTCCGTACCTCGCGGGCGCGACGATCGACTTCGTGGACACGATCGAGAAGCAGGGCTTCACGATCGACAACCCGAATGCGGCGGGCTCCTGCGCGTGTGGAGACTCGTTCCACTAGAGCGAAGTCAAAAGCTTGCTCAACGAGGGTCGGCTCAGCCGGCCCTCGTTTGCGTTGCCGGCCCTGCGGTTGGTAGGTAAGCAAAGCCACTTTGCCCGCGCTGAAATCGGACATATCGCTGCAAAAGCGACCTACATCGGTGGGCAAAGCCACTTTGCTTCGTAAGCGGGCAGCGCACTACCGCAGGTAGTCGGCGAAGGCGTGCTCGGCGTCCTTCATGAAGGTCGCCGTCGCCTCGGGGATCGCGATCACCGCGTGACGGCCGGCCTCGGTCAGGTCGATCACCTTGCGGGTGGCGCCGCGGGAGAGCGCAAACGCCGCCGCCGGGATCGCGCGCGCATCGGCGACCAGGTCGGCCAGGGTGCCGGTGCCGGGTTCGAGCGGCGCGTGGCCGGGGGCCGTCCTGCTTCGCGCGGGCATCAACACAAACCGGACCGTATGGGTGACCCGTCAGTAACGGAAGCCGTACTCATCGGTAGTTTTCTCGCCGTGCGTATCGCCGTCACCGGATCCATAGCCACCGACCACCTGATGACCTACGCGGGCCGGTTCGCCGAGCAGCTGCTGCCCGACCAGCTGGCCTCGCTGTCGGTGTCGTTCCTGGTGGATGACCTGGACGTCCGTCGCGGCGGGACGGGCGCCAACATCGCGTTCGGCCTGGGCCTGCTGCGCCAGCAGCCGCTGCTCGTGGGCGCGGTCGGCAGCGACTTCGGGGAGTACCGCGACTGGCTCGAGCGCCACGGCGTCGACACCTCCGGCGTCCACGTCTCCGAGACGCGTCACACCGCTCGGTTCGTGTGTACGACGGACACCGACCAGAACCAGATCGCGTCGTTCTACCCGGGCGCGATGGCCGAAGCGGCCCAGATCGACCTCGGCGCGCTCGGCACGTTGGATCTGGTGCTGATCAGCCCCAACGCCCCGGACGCGATGGTGGCGTACTCCGCGTACTGCCGCGAGCACGGCGTGGCGTTCGCGGCGGATCCCTCCCAGCAGCTGGCCTCTCTCGAGGGCGGTCAGATCCGCTCGCTGCTCGACGGCGCCGAGATCCTGTTTTGCAACGCCTACGAGGCCGCGCTGCTCGAAACCAAGACCGGGATGACGGCTGAGGAGGTGCTCGCCGCCGTCGGGACCCGGGTCACCACCCAGGGCGCCGACGGGGTCCTGATCGAGCAGGCCGGGCAGGACCAGCTCCGCACGGCGGTCGTCCCCGCGGAGCGCATCGTCGACCCCACAGGTGTCGGGGATGCCTTCCGGGCCGGGTTCCTGGCCGCTCGGGCGGGCGGGCTGAGCCTCGAACGGGCTGCCCAGCTGGGCGCGCTGCTCGCCACCTCTTGCCTGGAGAGCCTCGGCCCGCAGGAGTACGCCCTGGACGCCGGTTCGGGCCGCGCCAGGCTCGCCGCGGTGTACGGCGAGGACGCTGCCGCCGAGCTCGCGTCCTACCTCTAGCCCGCTCGGACGCCGACGGGTGGCCACGCTGCGCCCCCGCGTGGTGCGACACGCCGCCCCTGCGTGCAGGAGCGCACGGGCGCTGCGTTAAGTTTTCACCGTGCTCCGACGCTCAGCCCGCGTAGCTCGACTCGCCGCGATTCCCGCCGTGATGCTCCTGGCGAGCGGGTGCACGGGCACCGCCGCCAAGTGGGAGCGAGGTGGCTGGCCCGAGCCCGTGACCAAGCAGGGTCGCGACGCGCTGCACCTGTGGCAGGGCGCGCTGGTGGCCTCGCTGGTCGTCGGCGGGATCGTGCTCGTGATGATCGTCGGCGCGGCGATCCTGTTCCGCCGCCGTTCCGAGGACCAGGTCCCGCGCCAGGTGCGCTACAACCTGCCGATCGAGGTCCTCTACACGTTCATCCCGGTCGTCGTGGTGTCCGTTTTGTTCTATTTCACGGCCATCGGCGAGACCAACGAGGACAAGATCAACGACAAGCCGGCGCTCCAGATGGGCGTGGTCGGCTTCCAGTGGTCGTGGCAGTTCAACTACCTCGAGGACGGGCTGTCGATCACCGGCCGGCCCGGAGAGCCACCGCAGATGGTGGTGCCGGTCGGCGAGCAGATCCACTTCTTCCTGACCTCGCCGGACGTCATCCACTCGTTCTGGGTGGTGCCGTTCCTGTTCAAGCGCGACGTGATCCCGGGGCACCCCAACGAGTTCGAGGTGACGGTGACCTCGCCGGGGACCTTCCAGGGCCGCTGTGCGGAGTACTGCGGCGTCGACCACGACCGGATGTTGTTCACGGTGAAGGCGGTCTCGAAGACCGACTACGCGGCGTGGCTGGCGAAGGCTAAGGCGGAGGCCGCCGCGGGTACCAACGACCAGTACACGATCTACACGGGGCCAACCAAGGGTCAGAAGGCGAAGGGCTACCTCTCGTGACTGCCGTCGAACCTGTCCCGGCGACTCGGCTGCGGCCGCAGCGGGTCCACGTCGTACCCGGCAGCCGGGTGGTCCGCTGGATCACCAGCACCGACCACAAGGTGATCGGGCTGCTCTACCTGACGACGTCGTTCGTGTTCTTCATCGTCGGCGGGATCATGGCCGAGCTGATGCGCACCGAGCTCGCGCGGCCCGGCGACCAGTTCCTCAGCCCGGAGACCTACGACCAGCTGTTCACGATCCACGGCACGATCATGCTGCTGTTCTTCGCGACGCCGCTGTTCGTGGGATTCGCCAACGTGATCATGCCGCTCCAGATCGGTGCGCCCGACGTCGCCTTCCCGCGGCTGAACATGTTCAGCTACTGGCTGTTCCTGTTCGGCGGCCTGATCATGATGTCCGGCTTCCTCACACCGGGTGGTGCGGCCGACTTCGGCTGGTTCGCCTATGCGCCGCTGTCCAACGCGATCCATTCGCCCGGGCCCGGCGCAGACCTGTGGATCATGGGCCTCGCGCTGTCCGGGTTCGGCACGATCCTAGGCGGCGTCAACTTCATCACCACGATCATCTGCCTGCGCGCTCCCGGCATGACGATGTTCCGGATGCCGATCTTCACGTGGAACATCCTGTTCACGTCGATCCTGGTGCTGGTCGCGTTCCCGCCGCTCGCTGCCGCGCTGTTCGCCCTCGAGGCAGACCGGAAGTTCGGGGCGCATGTCTTCGACGCCAGCAACGGCGGCGCGGTGCTGTGGCAGCACCTGTTCTGGTTCTTCGGTCACCCCGAGGTCTACATCGTCGCGCTGCCCTTCTTCGGCATCATCTCCGAGGTCATCCCGGTCTTCAGCCGAAAACCGCTGTTCGGCTACAAGGGCCTGGTCTTCGCGACGATGTCGATCTCCGGCCTGTCCATCACGGTGTGGGCGCACCACATGTTCGCCACCGGCGCCGTACTGCTGCCGTTCTTCTCGCTGCTGAGCTTCCTGATCGCCGTACCGACGGGTGTGAAGTTCTTCAACTGGATCGGCACGATGTGGCGCGGTGCGATCGCGTTCGACACCGCCATGCTGTTCTCGATCGGCTTCCTGATCACGTTCTTGCTCGGCGGGCTCACCGGTGTGATGCTGGCCTCACCGCCGATCGACTTCCACGTGTCCGACTCCTACTTCGTCGTCGCGCACTTCCACTACGTGCTGTTCGGCACGGTGGTGTTCGCGATGTTCTCCGGGTTCTACTACTGGTGGCCGAAGATGACCGGCACGATGCTGGACGAACGGCTCGGCAAGATCCACTTCTGGTCGCTGTTCGTCGGTTTCCACACGACCTTCCTGGTCCAGCACTGGCTGGGCGTGGAAGGCATGCCACGCCGCTACGCCGACTATCTGCCGAGCGACGGCTGGACGACGCTGAACGAGGTGTCGACGATCGGGGCGTACATCCTCGGGTTGTCGATGATCCCGTTCATGTACAACGCGTGGCGCAGCTGGGCCGGCAAGAACGAGCGGGTGGTCGGCGACGACCCGTGGGGCTACGGCAACTCGCTGGAGTGGGCCACGTCGTGCCCGCCGCCGCGGCACAACTTCACCTCGGTCCCGCGGATCCGTTCCGAGCGTCCGGCGTTCGACCTGCACTACCCGCACCTTGCCGGGGTGGCCGAGCAGCACTCGCTCCCGGTTGAGTCGGCAGGGGCGTAGGCATGAAGGTCGAGGGCTACCTCTTCGCGTTCATCGCGGTGTTCCTGCTGGGTGCGGACATCGTCTACTGGTTCGCCTCGCACGACCCGGCGGGCACGACGGCGTTGGCGCTGGGCGTCTGCCTCGGCGTACTCGTCGCGACGTACATGTTCATGACCGGCCGGCGCATCGACCAGCGCCTGGAGGACATGGACGACGCCGAGATCGCCGACGGTGCCGGGGAGATCGGCTTCTTCAGCCCGTACAGCTGGGCGCCACTGTGGTGCGCGGGCTCGGCGGCGGTGATCTTCGCAGGTGTGGTGTTCGGCTGGTGGATGGTCTTCCTGGGGGCGGCGTTCGCCGTACCGGCCGTGGGCTCGATGCTGTTCGAGTACTACGCCGACGAAGCCTGACGAGCTAGGCCTGAGCGGCTCGGCAGCGCAGCAGCCACCGCGCTACCGCGGCAAGCACTACGTCGCGGCCTGACCCAGACCTGACGCGCGACGAAGCGCGGGGTTACTCGGACGCGGCTTGCGCCTCGAACCGGCGCCATGCCGACGGGATGCCGGTCGAGGCTTCCTGCCAGATCGGGTCGCCGCTCGGACGCTCGGCGCTGTTGATCGCGAGGGAGTCCGGCGCTGCGGTGCTGACCAGGTCACAGAGCAGGGTCAGCGGGATGCCGTCGGCGAGCAGGCGCATGACCGGAGAGGTGGTCTCCATCGCAGCCCCCTCGTGCTCCGTCGGGTGTTCAGTCGTGAAGAATGACACAAGTGTGATTCGACGGAAATCGTCCCACACTTGAGCGCCAATCGAGCGGCAACGCCCCCTAGGCCAAACGGGTACGCCGGATTTTCCCGAAGTGGCACTCGACCCCTCTCCGAGCGCGTCGTTTGTCCGATTCGCCAGCCTGATCGGGGGCTTCGTGTGCTGCTTCGGTGCGGGAAACTGGGCGGGTGGCCGGGGATCTGCGGGTGAACGCCCGACTGACCATCCCCGCTGCCGAGCTCAGCTGGCGGTTTTCCCGCTCCTCCGGGCCGGGTGGGCAGTCGGTGAACACCAGCGACAGCCGCGCCGAGCTGTCCTTCGACGTGGCGGGCTCGCCCACGCTGGGCGCGACGTATCGGCAGCGCGCCCTGGAGCGGCTCAGCGGGCGCCTGGTGGACGGCGTACTCACCGTCAGCGCCCAGGCCGAGCGCTCCCAGCTGCAGAACCGAGAGGCCGCGCTGGCGCGGCTGGGGGAGCTCCTGGCGGAGGCGGTTGCGCCACCCCCGCCGCCGCGGCGGCCGACCAAGCCGACCAGGGCCGCCAAGCAGCGCCGGCTGGAGGCCAAGAAGCAGCGCGGCCAGACCAAGCAGCAACGCCGCCGCCCACCCCCCGACGACTGATTCCAACGCGATCTTGCACTTTTCAACGTTGCTGAGGCCGATTTGACGTTGAAAAGTGCAAGATCGCGTGTGTCTAGGGTTGCGGCATGGCAGATGAGGTCCTGATCGACGGGCGGCGGGTCTCGTTGTCGCGTATCGGGGAAGGCCCGCCGCTGGTCTGCCTGCCCGGGGGTCCCGGCTTCCCGGGCGCGCATCTCGGTGAGCTTGGTGGCGTGACGCGCAGTCGTACCTTGCTGCGTCTCGACTGGCGCGGCGCCGGCGACTCGGAGGCGCCGGCTGACGGCCGCCACGGCGTCGCGGACTACGTTGCCGACCTTGCCGCGGTCCAGGACCGCCTGGGGCTTGCCAGGATGGACCTGTTCGGGCACTCCTTCGGTGGCATCGCCGCGGCGACGTACGCCGCACACCATCCCGAGCGCGTCGCCCGGCTGGTCCTCGACGGGACGCCCGACCGGCTCGACGACGGCCGTACGCCGTCCGGCGGGGCGCCGGGCTACTTCGCGACATGGGACGACGCGGCGCAGGGCTACCTCGAGGGCATCATGGCGACGCTGTACTCACCGGCTGCGGAGTGGTTTCAGGCCAATGAGTTCGCCGCGTGTGACCTCCGCCCGCTGCTCCCACAGATCCAAGCGCCGACCTTCGTCCTCACAGGGGATCAGGACTGGGCGGCGGGGACCGAACGCGCGACGGAGATGGCGAGGGCGATCCCGAATGGCCGCGCCGCCGCGATCGCCGGCGCCGGCCACTTCGCCTGGTACGAGCAGCCGGATGCCTACGCCCGCGCGGTCCTCGACTTCCTGGCCTAACCAAACGCGATCTTGCACTTTTCAACGTCGCCGAGGCCGATTTGACGTTGAAAAGTGCAAGATCGCGTTTTAGTCGTGCGGGTGGGCCGCGCGCCAGGTGCGGTAGGCGTCGGCGAGGAGCTTGGCGTAGTGGTCCGCCCCCGCTGGGCGCAGGTGCAGGTCGTCGGAGTACAGCCAGCCGGGATGCTTGCCGGCGAGCTTGTCCCAGTTGATCAAGCGGGCCTTGGCGAAGTGCGGGACCACCTTGGCGAACCGCTTGTTGTTCGGCGTCTGCCAGGAGTGGTCGTACGGGTCGAGGTGGTCGTTGAGCACCAGGATCAGCTTCACCTCCTTAGACCGAGCGGAGGAGAGGAGCCGCAAAGTTCGCTCGAGCTGATCGGGATCGATCAGGCCGTTGTTGCCGGCGTGGATGATCACGACCGGGTTCAGCGAGCGGGCTCGGGCGTCCCGGGCGATGTCGTCGAGGATCGGTCCGGGCTGTCGACCGACCACCGCGTCGATGCTGCCGCCGCCGAACTCGTGGGCGAGCGTCCGTCTCGCATCCAGCATCACCGAGTCGCCGAACCCGCTGATCTTCGGCATTCGCTGGGCGGATTTGGTGCGTGTTGCTGCGCGAGATCCGCGGTGGTGAGGCGCGCTGGTTGGCGGGTCGAGCGAAAGGTGCGTGCCCCCGCGGGTCGACAGGGC
Organism: Mycobacteriales bacterium; assembly: GCA_035548125.1. Taxonomy (GTDB): domain Bacteria; phylum Actinomycetota; class Actinomycetes; order JAFAQI01; family JAFAQI01; genus DASZTV01. The sequence goes on from DASZTV010000073.1 coordinate 86,408, forward strand.
GGCTGCTGAGCGCGGGGCAGGCGGTGCGACCACCAGGACGGCGATCGCCAGCACCGGCACCGCCGAGGCGACGGCGAACGCGGGACGCGCCAGCGGGTTTGCTGCTCGGCGCAGCCGTCCGACGAGGGCTCGACATGCACCGCGAAAACCGAGCCGGCGTACCGGGCGTTCCACGAGCCGGTACGTCGCGTCGGCCAGCGCAACGGTGAGGGCGACGCGCAGCGCCTGGTCGAGCCAGGTCGGCATCGAGGTGTCGAGACCAGGTCGGGTGACGACGGCGACCGGCCAGTGCCAGAGATAGATGCTGTACGAGCGGACCCCGATCCAGCGAAGTGGCGGGAGGTCCAATGCGGCGCCGAGCCGCGATGCCGGCCGAGTTGCGGCCGCGATCACCACGGCGACCAGGGCCGCGACGAGCAGGAAGCCGCCGCGATACAGCGAGTGCGAGTACCCGTCGTAGGCCCGGGTCAGGACCAGCACCGCGACCAGCGCGCTCAGTCCGACGACCTCGTACGCGGAGGCGATCCAGGCGCGTCGCGTCGCGACGTCCGTCGCGCCGGAGGGTGACCGGCCGGCCGCCCAGGCGCCGAGTGCTGCTCCCAGAAGCAAACCCATGCTGTGGGTGTCCGTGCCGTAGTACAGCGTCGAACCGTCGCTGCCGTACGGCACGTTCGAGGAGTCGGCGAGCAGCCACGTCAAGCCCGTCGACAACAGTGCGAGCGTCCCTGCAACGGCGATCAGCGGCGCCACGAGGCGCCGCGGCGCCGCAGGGTCGCCACCGCGCCGGGTGAGCCGGCGACGGCTCGCGCCCAGCGTCGCGGCGACGATCAACGGCCAGAACAGGTAGAACTGCTCCTCGACCCCGAGCGACCAAAGGTGCTGCAGCATGCTCGGCCGCCCGGTCGCCACGAAGTAGGGCTGGTGGTCGAATGCCAGCCACCAGTTCGCGCCGAACAGCGCGGAAAAGGCGATGCCGGGACGTACGGAGGCGAGCTGGTCGCGCCACAGAAGGGCACTCGCGCCGACCGCGACCAGCACGATGCCCAACGCCGGGAGCAGCCGCCGCGCACGACGCTGGTAGAAGGCGGGAGCGTCGATGCGGCGGCGACCGGCGAACTCCGTCACGATGAGCCGGGTGATCAGATAGCCGCTGATCACGAAGAAGATGTCGACGCCGAGATAACCGCCGGGCAGGGTCATCGGGGAGAAGTGGTAGATCACGACGGCGATGACCGCAATGGCCCGCAGCCCGTCGAGCCCGCGCCAATGCGGATGGGTGGATGGCTTCATGGTCAGTCGGCGTGAACGATAGGACCCACGGTGGTTGGACGAATCAACCAGCCCGAAGGTTGGCCGCCCCGACGCTCGGGGGTGAGCAAGGATCTCGGGCCAACCGGTTGCGGTTCTGACACGTCTTTGAGGCGTGGTCAGCTCGCCGTCTCGCGTCGCCGCGTTGGTGGTCGCGTTCGCCGCATTGCTAGCCGGAGGTTGCGGGGCAAGCTCGAAGAGCCACCGCCTGGTGATCCATGCGTCGGCGACGCCGACGGCGACGCGGGTTGCTGCCGTCGATCCGGCGACGCACCTGGTGAAGTGGCACGGGCCGGCGATGAACATCTTCTTCCACCCGCTCGTCATCAACCCGGTGCCGGCGTTCACGAGCGACTTCCTCGGCCTGGGCTTCCAGGAGTACTTCGTCACGGCGTATGAGTTCCGTCGGATCCTCGACGGGTTGTGGCGCAACGGTTGGACGCTGGTCGACGCCCACGACGCTGCGGCCGGCCATGTGATGGTCCCGAGGGGCCGCAAGCCGCTCGTCCTGTCCGAGGACGACGTGAACTACTACGGCTACTTCGGTGGCCGTGGCCTAGCCGCCCGGCTCGTCGTCTCGCGTACCGGGCAGGTTCTCGCGCAGACCCATGGTCGTCATCCCCGTACGACGACCGAGGACGTCGTACCAATCGTCGACGAGTTCGTCGCGCGGCATCCGGACTTCTCCGTCGGTGGCGCCAAAGGAGTCCTTGCGGAGACCGGCTACGAAGGGCTGTTCGGCTACCACGACCTGGCCACGAGCAAGACGCAGCGCGCCGAGGTCCGAACGCTCGCTACGACCCTCAAGAGTGACGGCTGGCTGTTGGCCAGTCACACGTACGGTCACATCGACCTCAGCCACGACTCGCTCGCGACGATCGCACACGACACCACGGAGTGGAAGCGGCTTGCGGAACCGCTGATCGGCAAGACCGACCTGCTGATCTACCCGTTCGGCGCCAGGCCGACGGCTGCGGGCGCACGGCTGCTCAGGAAGGCCGGCTTCCCGATCCAGTTCGACATCGACGTCCGCCCGATCCGTTACCGGCTCGGCGGGGCGACCGTGATGAGCCGGCTGCACATCGACGGTTTCGCCTTCCAGGACCCGCAACGGATGAAGCAGTTGTTCTCGGTACGCCGGGTGATCGACCCGCTACGCCCGTGGCCGGCGAACTTCCCGTCCTAGCGCCGCGCTACTTCCAGCGGAAGTGGACGAAGACCCGGCCGAAGTTGTCGGAGTCCTTCTCGATGCGGTGGTACAGCGCCTTGATGTCTTTCCGGTCGAGGAACCGGAGGACGTGCTTCTTCAGCTGTCCGGTTCCCTTGCCGGGAATGATCTCGACGAGCTTCGCCTTCTTGGCGACCGCCTCGTCCATCACCTGCTGCAGTGCTCGGTCGATCTCGCCACCACGGTTGTAGATGTCGTGAAGATCGAGCTTCAGCTTCACGACGCCACCGTCGCATCGGGGGTGAGGCGGAAGTAGGGGACGAGCCTTCCTGATCGCTTCTCGTACGCCGGGATCCCACGCCAGATCGCGGCCGCCTGCTCCCGCGCGGCATCGCGCTCGGCACCCGACAGCTCTGTAGCCACCATCGCGATGCGCTTCCGTCTGAGCCACACTGCCGCGTCTGACGAAGCGCGCAGGTTCGCCACCCAGTCCGGCGTACGACTCATTCCCGCGGCGCCGCCGGAGACCAGGTACGAAGACCCCTCCTCCCAGAACGCGACCGGCGTGAACCGACGCCGCCCGCTTTGTCGGCCAGTGGTCTCGAGCAGCAGAACCCGCCCTCGACTGAGGACGCTCGTCGCCGAGAAACCAAGGTGGCGCAGCTCGAGAGCCTCGAGCCGGTTGCCAATCCGCCAGAGCGGCCGCGTGCGGTCCGCCCAGTTCACGCCGAGGTGCGCGTCAGTGGTCGGGGTGGGGCTGGGTGTCGGGCACCGTCTCGCGGGGCTCGTCCCAGAACGCCTCGAGCTTGCTTTGCACCTTCGCCATCACGCCGACCGGGCGGGTGATCTCGCTGCTTCCGTTGGCCTCGGCCTTGTGGCCGTTGCCCGCCGAGATCGCGGCGTGGCCGTTGCCGTGGTGCGCCGGGTCGTAGCCGATCTGCTTCGCGAGAGTCTCTGCCTTCTGCGCCGGCAGCGGCTCCTCGATCTCGACGTAGGCACCGGAGGGGAGTCGCCGGATGATGCCGGTCTCCACGCCGTGGTGCAGCAGCGCCTCGTCGTGATGCTGCAGGCCCAGACAGATCCGCTTCGTGACCTTGAACGCGATCGGCGGCAGCACGATCAGCAGCACGCGAAGCACCCACGTGGTTGCCTGCAGCGACCAGTGGAAGGTGCTCGCGAGGATGTCGTTGGCACCCGCCGCGACCAGCACCATGTAGAACGTCAGCGACATCACGCCGAGCGCGGTGCGCACCGGTACGTCGCGCGGTCGGTCGAGCAGGTTGTGATAGCCGCGGTCCTTCAGGACCCACGCCTCGATGTTCGGGTACAGCGCGAGCAGGTTGAACATGATCCCGGGGATGATCACGCCCGGAATGAAGATGTTCCAGCTGATCGTGTGATGCCAGATGTGGGTCTCCCAGTTGGGCATCATGCGCAGCGAGCCCTCGAGGAACAGGATGTACCAGTCAGGCTGCGAGCCGGCCGACACCTGTCCCGCGTTGTACGGCCCGTACAGCCACACCGGGTTGATCTGGGCGAACGCGGCGAGGCCGGCGATCATGCCGAAGACCATGAACAGGAAGCCGTTGGTCTTGAGGAAGAAGCCGGGGTAGAACTTCGTCCCGATCACGTTCTCCTCGGTCTTGCCAGGACCCGGGAAGTCGGTGTGCTTCTGGTGCCAGAGGATCATCATGTGCGCCGCGATCAGGGCGAGCAGGATGCCCGGTACGAGCAGCACGTGGATGATGAACAGCCTCGAGATGATGTCCTGCCCGGGGTAGTTCCCGCCGAACAGGAAGTAGCAGAGGTAGGTCCCGACGACCGGGATCGACTCCGCCACCGAGTACGCGATGCGCAGGCCGGTGCCGGACAGCAGGTCGTCCGGCAGCGAGTAACCGGCGAAGCCCTCGAGAATGCCGAGGATCATCAGGATCGTGCCGATGTGCCAGTTGATCGTGCGCGGCTTGCGGAACGCTCCGGTGAAGAACACGCGGAACATGTGGACGACGATCGACGTCACGAACAGCAGCGCCGCCCAGTGGTGGATCTGCCGCATGAGCAGGCCACCGCGTACGTCGAAGGAGATGTGCAGCGTGGAGGCGTAGGCCTCCGTCATCTGCACCCCGCGCAGCGGCTGGTAGCTGCCCTGGTAGACGACGTTGTTCTGGCTGGCGTGGAAGAACAGCGTCAGGTACACGCCCGACAGCAGCAGGATGACGAAGCTGTAGAGCGCGATCTCGCCCAGCATGAACGACCAGTGGTCCGGAAAGACCTTGTCCATGCTGCGCTTGAGGAAGTTCGACGATCCGAAGTGGTCGTCGACGTACTGAAGCGTTCCCCGCGTCGCCTTCTCGGCCGTGCCCGGGTTCTCCGTACGCGTCGTCGGGAGGTTGGGGTCGTCGGCGGGCTTGACCTTCTTGGCGGGACTCATCGGCGCTCCCAGAAGCTCGGACCGACAGGTTGCGAGTAGTCGCCGAGAGCGCGGAAGTAGCCCTCGTCGTCGACCGTGATCGCCAGCTGGGGAAGCGGTCGCGCCGCCGGGCCGAAGATCACCTTCGCGTCACGCGCCATGTCGAACGTCGACTGGTGGCACGGGCACAGCAGGTTGTGGGTCGCGCGCTCGTACAGGCTGATCGGGCAGCCCGCGTGCGTGCAGATCTTGGAGTACGCCACGTGATCCTTGTAGCCCTTGGCGATCTCCCGCTTGGACAGGATCTCGTCGGGACCGAACCGGATCAGCATCGTCGGCGCGAGCGCGAACTCGTCGACGTCGGTGAAGCCTTCGGGCATGACCGTCTTGATGCCGCCGATGTCGAGGTCGCCGAGCTTGACCGGCAGCTTCGTGTCGAGGTCGACCAGCCGGTCGCCCCGCTTCCAGCCGGACTTGCGCAGGCTGTCGTGGGGGAGCGGGCCGAGGTCGCGCAGCATGATCACGAGCGGGATCGGGAACAGCCCGAGCGCGCCGAGAAGGGTACGGCGCAAGATCTTGAAGCGCCCCAGGCCCATGTCGTCCACGCCGGCGAGCAGCGTGTTCTCCGCCGCGATCCGCTCCGGCTCGGTGGAGTGGAAGTCGTGGCGATCCTGCACCACCTTCTCGTGGGGCAGCAGCTTCTTGGCCCACACGATGAAGCCGCCGCCGATCGAGAACAGCGCGAGGGCGAGCGAGCCGCCGAGGGCGTAGTTGCTGTACTGCCCGAGCGCGTCGTGGATCGAGATCGTGAAGTAGGCGACCGTGAAGAAGATCAGCATCGCGATGCCGGCGAGGAACAGCGCCGACACCTGGATCTCGGCGAAGCGGGTTTCCTCGGGGCTGTCAGCCTGCTGTTCGCTGACGTCCTGGCTCGAGGTCCGCTCGACGGTCGCGGGGTTGTTGGCGTCCGTCGGGCGGCGCCCTACCCGCTTGCGCGGCGGAGTGCCGCCGTTTTCCTCACTCATTCGTCCGCCCGCTCATGCCTTGCTTCCGATCCACATCGTGACGATCACCAGGCCGCCGATCCCGACCAGCCACGCGATCGCGGTCTCGGTGACCGGACCGACGCGGCCGAGGCCGGCGCCACCCGGGTCCGGCTGGGTCTTGATCTCGCGGATGTACTTGATGATCGCGAGCTTCTGGGCGGGAGTGATCTCCTTGTCACCGAAGACCGGCATGTTCTCCGGCCCGGTGATCATCGCCTCGTAGATCTGCTTCGGCGTCGCGTCCGACAGCGTCGGCGCGTACTTGCCGTAGGTCAGCGCGCCGCCTGAGCCCGCGAAGTTGTGGCACTGCGCGCAGTTGGTGCGGAACAGCGCACCGCCGTACGCGAGGTCGGCGCTCTGGTAGTTGAGGTCGGTCGGCTCGGCCGGGCCGGCACCGAGGCTCGCGACGTACGCCGCGAGCTGCTCGATCTGGGCGTCCGTGTAGACCGGCGCCTTGCGCGGCGCCTCGGGGCCGTGCTGCTGCAGCGGCATGCGGCCGGTGCCCACCTGGAAGTTCACCGCGGCGGCGCCGACGCCGATCAGGCTCGGCGCGCGCACGCCGCCTTCTGCGTTGAGGCCGTGGCAGGACGCGCACCCCTGCAGGAACAGCTGACGGCCGGCCGTGATGGCGGGGTCGTCGTTCGCCGCTGAGGACGCGGCGGGGGCAAATCCGGCGTACAGCGTGCCGATCGTGCCGAGGGAGGCGACGAGCACGCCGAGCGAGGCGATCCGGCGTCGGCTCATGCTGCGAAGCCGTCGCCGCACGGCGCCGACCTGCTCAGGCGTCTCAGCTGGGGTCACGGGCTCCACTTTCGTCACTTGATCAGGTAGATGATCGTGAACAGGCCGATCCAGACGATGTCGACGAAGTGCCAGTAGTACGACACGACGATCGCCGAGGTCGCCTGAGCGTGGGTGAACTTCCCGTACGTCGTACGGAGCAGGAGCAGCACGAAGGCGATCAGGCCGCCGAGCACGTGCAGCCCGTGGAAGCCGGTGGTCAGGTAGTAGACCGAGCCGTAGCCGTGGCTGGCCAGCGAGAAGTCGTTGTGCACGAAGTACTCGAAGGACTGGCCGCCGATGAACACCGCGCCCATGAAGAACGTGATCATGAACCAGTAGCGGAGCTTCTCGACGTCGCCACGCTCAGCCGCGAACACGCCGAGCTGGCAGGTCACGCTGGAGAGCACCAGGATGATCGTGAACGGCGCGGCGGTCTTGAGGTCGAGGACGACCCCCTTGGCCGGCCAGTTCGGCTCGTTGACGGCCCGGACCGTGAAGTACATCGCGAACAGCGCCGCGAAGAACATCAGCTCGGACGACAGCCAGACGATGACGCCGACACTGAGCAGGTTCGGGCGGTTCAGCGCGCCGTGCGGGCGCTGCTCAATCGCGCTTGCGGAAGCCACGGGCGTGATTCTGCCAGCACGCCTCTACTCACCCTGACCGCACCCCCACCGGCGCGTCGCGCGGCGCCCGGGCGTACGCCGGCCGCGTTGTCGTCGTCGCGCGTATGCCCGATACGCGCTTCCTCCTCCGCCTTGCCGGACGCACGCCAGGATCGCCGCGCCTCAGCCGCCCGGGCGTACGCCGGCCGCGTTGTCGTCGTCTCGCGTATGCCCGATACGCGCTTCCTCCTCCGCCTTGCCGGACGCACGCCAGGATCGCCGCGCCTCGGCCGCCCGGGCGTAGGCCGGCCGCGTTGTCGTCGTCGCGCGTATGCCCGATACGCGCTTCCTCCTCCGCCGTTAGGATTTCGTCCATGGAGCAATCGCGCCGGCTCACTGTGCTCGTCTACGCGAGCAACCCGCAGACCAGCGAGCGGGTGATCCGGGCGCTCGGCGAGCACCCGGCACCGGAGCTCACCATCGACGTCGAGCCGATCTCGACCGGCGAGGCCGCCGTTGCCCGCCTGGACGCCGGCGGCATCGACCTGGCGATCCTCGACGGCGAGGCGGCTCCGAGCGGAGGCATGGGCCTGGCCCGCCAGATCAAGGACGAGATCGACTCCCCGCCACCGGTCATCCTGCTCGTCGCCCGCCGCGACGACGCGTGGCTTGCCAGCTGGTCGCGGGCCGAGGCGGTCGTCCCGCACCCGGTCGACGCCGTCACCCTCGCGGCCGCCGTCACCTCGGTGATCGAGGGGCTGGCCGAGCCGGCCGCTGCCGCTCACTAGCGGCTCGAGCTGATGAGCGGCGGCCAGACCTGGCCGAACCTGCTGGGCAGGCTGCTGGCCGGGGAGTCCCTATCGAGCGCGGACACCGCGTGGGCGATGTCCGAGGTGATGGCCGGCGCGGCCACGTCCGCCCAGATCGCGGCGTTCGCCGTTGCGCTGCGCGCGAAGGGCGAGTCGGCGGATGAGATCGGCGGCCTGGTCACCGGGATGCTCGAGCACGCCGCGCCGCTGCGGGTCGAGGGACGGGCGGTCGACACGTGCGGCACCGGCGGGGACCGCGCCGCCACGGTGAACATCTCGACGCTGTCCGCCCTGGTGGTACGAGGCGCCGGCGCGACTGTCGTCAAGCACGGGAACCGTGCGGCGTCCTCGGCCTGCGGCTCCGCGGATCTGCTCGAGGAACTCGGCGTGGTGATCGACCTGGCTCCCGACGCGGTAGCCCGGTGTGTCGACGAGGCAGGGATCGCGTTCTGTTTCGCGCGGGTGTTCCACCCGGCGCTGCGCCACGCCGGGGACGCCCGCGCCGAGATCGGCGTACCGACCTTCTTCAACATCCTCGGTCCGCTCGCCAACCCGGCCCGGCCCGCGTCGCAGTCGGTCGGGGTGGCGCACGAGCCGCTCGCCGCGGTCATGGCCCGGGTGCTGGCCGATCGGGGGACCGACGCGCTGGTGTTCCGCGGCAGCGACGGCCTCGACGAGCTGTCGATCAGCGCGCCGTCGCGGGTGTGGGTGGTCTTGGGAGGCTCGGTCCGTGAGGACACGGTCGATCCGATCGCTCTCGGCATCGCGGCCGCCGCCCCCGACGCGCTCCGGGGCGGGGACGCGGCGGTCAACGCCGCGATCAGCCGGCGGTTCCTCGACGGTGAGACCGGGCCGGTACGGGACGCGGTGCTGCTCAATGCGGCGGCCGGGTTGGTGGCCTACGACGGGCCGACCAGCGCCCCGGTCGCGGAGCAGCTCAGGGACGCGCTGCCGCGGGCCGCGGAGGCGCTGGACTCCGGGGCGGCGGGTCAGGCGCTCGAGGCCTGGATTGCGGCAAGCAACGCCGCCGCCAGGTAACGCTCAGCGCTACCTGCCTCTTTCGCTGGCGCCAGGCCGTCGTCAGTCGCCGATGGCGAAGGCGGCTTCGAGGTCGTGCTTGGAGTACGCCCGGAACGCGACGTGGGTCTCGGTGGCGAGTACGCCGTCGACCTTGTTGAGCTGGTCCGCCACGACGGCTGCGATCTCCTCGTGCGAGCGGACCCGGACCAGCGCGATCAGGTCGATCTCGCCGGTCACCGAGTAGACCTCGCTGACCCCCGGAAGCGCAGCGATCTTCTCGGCGACCTCCGTGATCCGGTCGACGGCTGCGGAGACGAAGACGATGGCAGTGATCACACGTCGGACCCTACCGACGTGATTGCCGCCTGACCGCTCTCTAGCGCGGCCAGGCGGCAATCACAGGAGGCTTTCGCCGAGGGTCAGTGCGCGGTCGACGACGCGGGCCTTGTCGGCGTTGATCGCTTCGATCGGACGGCCGTGCCGGGCTTCCAGTGCGGCGAGGCGCTCAGGGTCGCGCAGCGAGTCGACGTACATCGCCAGGATCGGCGCATAGTGGCACGCGGCAGCCGCGGCGTACCACCGCCGGAGGTCTTCCGCGTCGCAGTCGAAGCCCGACGTTCTGAGGCCGGCGAGGTACGCCGCGAGGACGTGCGACTCGAGGGCGTCCAGGTCGCCGTCCGGGAGCACCTGCATCCAGACCGGGTCGAGTGTGAGCTGATCGAGGTCGTGGCCGACGGCGCCGATGCCGACTTGCGACCAGTCGACCGCGACCGTCGTGCCGTCATCGGCGGCGATCAGGTTGGTCGGCCAGAAGTCGCAGTGCACGACGCACGACGGCGCGCTCTCGACGATCGCGAGCAGCGTCTCACGTGCCGCCCACATGTCCGCGAATCGCTCGCGAAGCGTTGCAAACACAGCGTTTTCGCCGGTCCACGCCGCGTCGTCGTCGAGCAGCGGCACGTGGCGGGAGAGCGCATCGACCCAGCCGCGAAGCCAGTCCCGTGACAGCCAGTCGTACGACGGAAGCGGGTCGCCACCCGCGGCGTAGCTGCCTTGCGTGGTGCCGAGGTCGAACGCCGCACTGTCGTAGTCACCGGTCGGCCAGGTGGCGCCGCCGCGGCCCTCGACGTCCTCCATCCAGATCCACGCCTCGTCCGGCGAGGGCTCCGTGGTGAGCCGGGTCCGCGGGGCGCGAAGCTGGCCGGGCAGCCGCTCGAGCAGCCGCGAGTCGTACGCCAGCCACTCGCGTTTCCAGTAGTTGCGGTGGTCGGGTTCGGCACCCGACACCCACAGCGCTCCTGGATCCTCGTCGTGGCCGTGACGCACGATCTTCAGGACCAGCGACGACCCGTCCTCGGCGTGCACCCGGTAGACGCCGCCGGTCACCGAGTGGAACCGCAGATCCGGGTCGATCGCCGCAACGGTGACCTCGCCGGGGTCGTCACCGAAGGCGTCTCGAAGCTGCGCCGGGTCAAGCTGCACCGCCGAACGCTAGACCGCCGTCCGCGCGCCCGCGATTGCCGGCTCGCCGCGCTCTAGCACCGTCAGGCGGCAATCAGAGCGAGATGACCCGTGCGGGTCGATGCACCGGCCGCAGGCCGCGTCGGTCGTCGAACGGTCGCGCGGCCTCGCGCCCTACCTCGGCGGCGTCCAGCCAATGACGCAGCCGGCCGGCGCCGTCGACCGGCGAGGCCCATTCGCCCTCGAGGGCGACGAGCCGCGTGCCCGGCCCGTCGAGCCAGCTCAGGATCTGCCCGATCTCCTCCGCCGTCCCCACGCCGAGCGGGCCGGCGCCGGGCGTCACGGTCTCGGCCGTGGCGACCAGCGCCTGCAGGTACGGCGCGGGCGCGGCGCCGTGCGGGACGACTGCCGCGCCGGCGAGCCGGCCGTAGCGAACCACGGCGAGGTCCCAGCCGCCGGCGAAGCCGGGCCGCGCAGCGACGATCTGCGGGCAGCCGGCGAGCGCGGCCAGCCGCTGCAACCGGTCGAGCGCGCGAAGGAAGGCGCCCGCGCGGTCGCGATGAGCAGCAGCCTCCTCGTAGCGTTGCTGGGCCGACAGCGACGCCATCCGCCGTTGCGCCGCGGCGAGCAACGGCTGCGGATCGCGGGTCAGCAGAGCGCGGGCGGCCTCCGCGACCTCGGCATAGGCCTCGCGGGTCTGCCCGCCATCGCACGGCGCCCCGCAGCGACCCATCCCCGCCAGCACACACGCCGGGGTCGGCCGTGACGGCGTGATCCGCTGGGTGCACTGCCGCAGCGGGACGGTCTCGTGCAGCGCGGCCATGGCGGCCTGCGCGGCGCGCGCGGACCCGAACGGCCCGAGGTAGGTCGCGCCGTCGTCAGCGACCCGTTTCACCAATGCCAGCCTCGGAAACGGCTCGACGGTGAGCTTCAGCCACGACCCGCGCTCGGGGAAGCGCGAGCGGCGGTTGTAGCGCGGCTTGTGCTCCGCGATCAGCCGCAGCTCGCGTACCTCGGCCTCCAGCGGGTGAGCGCACGCCACCGCCTCGACGGACTCCGCGATGCCGACCATCTCCGCCATCCGGGTGCGCGGCTCGGAGGCGACGAAGTACTGCCGCACCCGGGCGCGCAGGTGTCGACTGCGCCCGATGTAGAGCGGACGGCCGCGCGAGTCCCGGAAGATGTAGACACCCGGCCCGTCGGGCAGCCCGTCGGCGAGGTAGCGCTTGCGGCGCTGCGCCGCGGTGGCCAGCCCGGTGAAGGACACCAGCTCTTCGTACGTTCGGACGCCGAGGTTGCCGACCCGCTCGAGCAGACCGTGTAGTACCTCCGTGGTCGCGCGGGCGTCGGCGAGCGCGCGATGGCACGGCGTGGTCTCGGTTGCGAACACGCGGGACAGGGTCGAGAGCTTGCAGTCCGGCGCCTCGTCGCGGGTCAGCACCCGCCGAGCCAGCCGCGCGGTGTCGACGGCGGCGAACCCGGGCCAGCGCACGCCGAGGGAGTCCGCGCCGGCGCGCAGGAACCCGACGTCGAACGGCGCGTTGTGGGCGACCAGGACGCTGCCGCGCGCCCAGTCGAGGAACGTCGGCAGCACCGCGCCCAGCCGCGGCGCCCCGGCCACCATGGTGTCGGTGATCCCGGTGAGCACCGCGATGAACGGCGGTACGGCGATCTCCGGGTTGACCAGCGTCTGGAACTCTCCGAGCAGCTCTCCGCCGCGCACCTTGACTGCGCCGATCTCGGTGATCGCGGAGGTCGCGGGGGACCCGCCCGTGGTCTCCAGGTCGACGACGACGAACGTGACCTCCGACAGCGGCGTGCCGAGCTCGTCGAAGCTGGTCTGCACTGCCGTTCCAGACGCCAGAGCCTTGTCCGACGGCAGGGCCTGCTGCGCCTCGCTCACATCGGGAACGGTAGGAGGGGCCTGCGACAACGCCGGGGAGCCGCGCCGCATTGGGCGGTTGGTCCGTCTTTGAGTGATTTATGGCGATCCGGAAAGTGTCCGAGGGCCTGGTTACGGTCGCCGCATGATCATCGACTGTGACAGCTGCGAGATGCGCAACGTGGCCTGTGACGACTGTGTGGTGTCGTTCCTCCTCGCGGCGCCGCCGAAGGGCGAGCTGGCCGACGACGAGCGCGGCGCGTTGCAGGTGCTCGCCGATGGCGGGCTGGTCCCGCCGCTGCGGATGAGGCAGGCCTTCGGCGGCTGAGAGAAGTTGTGGGCCGGCGTTGAGTGCGGGACACAACAAATCTGAGTGAAATGTCCGGATTGCCGGGATGTTCTGTTACTGGTGTGACGAATGTGACGGGACCGCCGCAATGATCACAAGCAATCCGCGATTTCACCCCTCCCGGTGCTGGCTACGCCGAGATGCATTCGTTACTCTGGCCGCGGCCGTGTGAGAACCGTCGTCAGCCGACGGCGGCGCATGGTCACCGCCGAATCAACGACCGGCAACGGTCACCGAACCGGGGACCCAGTCCTCATTGGGGTGAATCGGCGCGCACCACGGCGACGTGGCGGCGCGTCGTAGGGCGAACTTCCCTCCCGAACCCGTCAGCTCACCCGGTAGGCGGTCAGAGGAAGAACGGAGAGCCGCCGGGCGTGGCGACTACCTCACGACTCCGCTTACCCACTTTTGGCGTCACTATCGCGGTCCTGGCTGCGATCTTCATCCCGACCGGGATCGGCAACGCGGCGCCGTCCTCGCACCTGACGCTCACCCAGGTCAAGGCGCAGATGGCCGTGCTGAACGCGCGGGCCGAGCGCATCACCGAAGCCTTCAACTCCGCGAACACCAGGCTCGCCGAGCTGCAGCGCAAGGCGAAGCTCACCGAGAAGGAGCTCGCGCGCGACAAGGCCCTGTTCTCCTCGAGTCAGGACAAGCTCGCCGCCCAGGCGGCCGCGGCGTACCGCAGCGGTGGCCTGGACGCCACGATGTCGCTGGTCACGTCGGGCAGTCCGCAGACGTTCCTCGACCAGACCTCGACGTTGGCGGAGGTCTCGCACTTCCAGGCCCGCCAGATCGCCTCCGCCGCTGCGGCGCAGCGGACGATGGCGGCGGACCAGGTCCTGCACGACGCCCAGGTCAAGCAGCAGCGCGACACCCTGGCGTCGATCACCGCGAAGCGGTCCGCGATCAACCGGCTGGTCGCCGAGCAGCACGCCCTGCTGAGCCGGCTGACCGCCGCCGCGCAGGCGCAGTACAGCGCCGAGCAGAACTCCGTCGCCGCCCACCAGCTCGCGCTGCGGGGCAGCTACACGGGCCCGGCGAGCGGGCAGGCGTCGGCGGCGGTGCGCTACGCGTACGCCCAGCTCGGCAAGCCGTACTACTACGGCGGCGCCGGCCCGAACTCCTTCGACTGCTCCGGGCTCACGATGCGGGCCTGGGGTGCCGCCGGCGTGGCGCTCCCGCACAACGCGGCAGCCCAGCAGTCGGAGATCCCGGGGGTGTCGCTGTCGGCCATGCAGCCGGGCGACCTGGTGTTCTTCGGCAGCCCCGCCTACCACGTCGGCATCTACATCGGTGGTGGACGGATGATCGCGGCGCCGCACACCGGGACCGTGGTGCAGATCCAGTCGCTGTCGTCGTATTCCCCCACCTCCGCCGGCCGTCCCTAGCGGCGCGGCCAGCTGCACGGCTACCTCGCTCGGGGCGGCCTCGCTCTCCGCACAGCTGATCCATACCGAATGTTGCCCAGTATCGTCCGAGATGTCCGACTTGCCCGTCACGTCACTTGTGACGGGCGAGGCTGACGCGGCAAACTGATGCGGTTGGGGCAACCGGGTCCCCGAATCAGGAGGGTCTGGCGTGCGTCAGCTGGAAGTGGTTGCGGTCAGTGATGACGGCAACCATCTGCTGCTGGCCGCCTCCGAGGAAGCGGCCCGGGCGACCCACCAGATCCGCATCGACAACCGCTTGGTCGCCGCGATCAACGGCGAGCTCGACGACGACTCGGAGCACCGCGAGAGCGAGCTGAGTCCGAAGGAGATCCAGGCGCGGTTGCGCGCCGGAGAGACCGTCGAGCAGGTCGCCAAGGCCGCCCGGATCCCGGTCTCGAGGATCATGATCTACGCGACGCCGGTGATCTCCGAGCGTGACCGGATCGTCGACCAGGCGCGTGCCGCGAAGCTGACCCGGCCGCGGGGTCCCGAGACCACGGTCCCGCTCGGCCAGCTGGTCACCGAACGGCTCGCCGACGTGGCCGGCCTTCGGCCGGAGACGGTCGAGTGGAGCGCGAAACGGCGTGAGGACGGCGCCTGGGTCATCAGTCTGGGCTACAGCGCCCGCGGGGGCTCCCGGACCGCGCTGTGGCTGTGGCGGCCCAACGGCCGCGTGCTGACCTCGCTCAACGCCCTCGGCACCCGCCTCGGTGCAGCGGAGGCGCCGCCCGCCGCGCGCAAGTCCAAGCCGAAGCCTCGCCCGGCACCGGCTCCGGCGCGCCGTACCCCGGCGAAGCGTGCCACGACTCCGACCAAGCGTGCCGCTGCCCCTGCGAAGTCGACAAGTCGCTCGCCGCGCAAGGCCTCGGCCACGCAGCCGAAACCGGTGCGCCGCGGGCCGCGTCCGGCTCCGCGTCAGGCGCCGACGATGGAGACCAAGCGGACCGAGAACGGCCGGGTGATCATGCCCAGCTGGGATGACGTGCTGCTCGGCGTCGGGGGCGCACCCACCGCCGCCAGTCGGGGGCGCCGCCGGTCGTGACCGACCGGCAGTCCGCCGTGCCTCGCGCGCGGCTGGTGATCGTCGCGCTCGGGCTGCTGCTCGTCGCTGTCGTGGCGGCCGCGGTCGTTGTGGTGCTGGGCAACGGGGGCTCCGCTCCGGCGCCGAGCGAGCCGGCAACCGGCCCGACGGCGCCGGCCGCAGTCGCCCGGCTGCACGAGATCCAGCACCTGCTCGTCCAGCGGTCCAAGGCCGTGCTGCACCACGACAAGGGGGCGTTCCTCGCGACGGTCGATCCCCAGTCGCCGACGTTTCGGCGGCGGCAGTCGCGAATGTTCCGCAATCTTGCCGCGGTGCACTTCGCGAGCTGGTCCTACGGCATGACGGCGGACCCGAGACGCGATCCGCCCGACGCGGAACGGTACGCCGACCCGGTGTGGGCACCGTCGTTCTTCGCGCTGCGCTACCGGCTCGCGCGTTTCGACTCGCGGCCGACGAACCTGCAGCAGTACCCGACGTTCGTGAAGCGCGACGGGCACTGGTACCTCGGGTCGTTGACGGACTACGCGCCGCGCGGCCTGGTCTCGGCCACCGACCTGTGGGACTACGGCAAGGTCACGGTGCTGCGCCGCTCCGACGTGCTCGTCCTCGGCTTCGCCGACGATCGCGAGACGATGCGCTCTGTGGCAAGCGACGTGCACGACGCGATTCCGCAGGTGACGAAGGTGTGGGGAACGCGGTGGGCGCAGCGGGCGGTCGTCATCGTCCCTCGCACGATGCGGCAGATGGCACTGATCGACGCCGATCGCGAGAACCTCAGTGAGATCGCCGCGCTGACCTCCGCGGAGGTCAGCACCCGGCCCGGCCATCCCACGCCGGTAGGTGACCGGATCACGATCAACCCGAGCAACTGGCCGCGGTTGAGCCCGCTCGGCCAGTCGATCGTGCTCCGCCACGAGCTGACGCACGTGGCGACCCAGTCGGTTACCGGAGCGCAGACGCCGAGCTGGCTGTCGGAAGGCTTCGCGGACTACGTCGGGTTCAAGTTCTCCGGCATCTCTACCTCGCTCGCCGGGCATGAGCTGCAGACCGAGATCGAGGCGGGGCACGTACCGTCGCGGCTGCCGCGCGAACGTGGCTTCCGAGGGTCCTCGACCCGCCTCGCGGTCACGTACGAAGCTGCGTGGTTTGCGTGCCGCACGATCGTTGAGCGGTACGGCGAGCGAAAGCTCGTGCGCTTCTACCGTGCCGTCGGCACCTCGTCGGCACCCACGGCGCAGGCGGTGCGGTCCGCGCTGATGTCGGTGCTCGACCTTCCCCTCGGTCGGTTCGTGACGCTGTGGCGGCACGCGATGGTCACCGAGCTGGCATGAGCGGGACTTCGCCTAAACGGCGATTGTTGTTGGTTACCAACGATTTCCCGCCCCGCCCTGGCGGGATTCAATCGTTCCTGTACGGCATCGTCTCGCGGCTGGATCCCGACGAGGTCGTCGTCCTCACATCGCAGTGGCGCGACTGGGAGCAATGGGACGACGCGCAGCCGTTCCAAGTGGTCCGGCTCGACACGCAGGTGCTGCTGCCGATCCCCGCGGTGCGGCAGCGTGCGCTCGAGGTCTTCGCGCAGCACGGCTGCACCGACGTGTGGTTCGGTGCCGCGGCACCTCTCGGGCTGCTCGCGCCCGCGCTACGCACGGCCGGCGCGCGCCGCATCATCGCGACGACCCACGGACACGAGATCGGGTGGGCGGCCGTGCCCGGCGCGCGGCAGGTGCTGCGGCGGATCGCCGGTGACGTCGATGTCATGACCTACCTCGGCGAGTACACGCGCCGGAGGCTCGCGGACGCGATCGGCGCGGACGCGGCCAAGCTGCGGCCGCTCGCGCCCGGGGTGGACACCGAGATGTTCAGCCCGCAGGTGGACGGCAGCGCGAACCGCGCCGCCCTCGGGTGGAGCGAATGCCCGGTCGTCGTCTGTGTGTCGCGGCTGATGCCGCGCAAGGGGCAGGACGTGCTGGTGCGCGCGCTGCCCGAGGTACGACGACGGGTCGGCGACGTGAAGCTGCTGCTCGTCGGCGGCGGGCCCGCGCGCGACCGTCTCGATGCGCTCATCAAGGACTACGGCATGGCCGGGCAGGTTCACATCACCGGCTCGGTGCCGTTCGACCAGCTGCCGGCGTACTACCGCGCCGGTGACGTGTTCGCCATGCCCTGCCGGTCGCGACTTCGCGGTCTCGACGTCGAAGGTCTCGGCATGGTGTTTCTCGAGGCGGCCGCGTGCGGCTTGCCGGTCGTCGCCGGCCGAAGCGGTGGCTCGACGGACGCCGTGATCGACGGGGAGACCGGAGTCCTGGTCAACGGCGAGGACCCGCGCGATGTCGCGGCGACGCTCGCGTCGCTGCTCACCGACACCGATCGCGCCGCTGCGATGGGCGAGCGCGGCAGGGCGTGGACCGCGGAGGCGTGGACGTGGGACAGCGTGGTGCGTCGCTTCGAGGCGATGCTGGCCGACTGACTAACCCGCGGGCGCTCCGGCGTACAGCTTGTCGACCGCCTTCGTGTACTTCTCGGCGACCACATTGCGCTTCACCTTCAATGACGGTGTGATCTCGCCGGTCTCGACGGTCCAGTCGTCGCCGAGGATCGCGAACGCCTTGATGGCCTCCGCCTTGGAGACCGCCTTGTTGGCCTCGTCGATCGCGCCTTGGATCTCACCGCGCAGATCCGGGTCGTCGACCAGGTCCGCGACGGTTGCGGAGTCGGGCTTGCCGTGGGACTTCTTCCAGTCCGGGAAGGCTTCTTCGTCGATGGTGACGAGCGCGGCGATGAACGGCTTCTGGTCGCCGACCACCATGCACTGGCTGACCAGCGCGTGCGCGCGCAGCCGGTCTTCGAGGACCGCGGGTGCGACGTTCTTGCCGCCGGCCGTGACGATGAGCTCCTTCTTGCGACCGGTGATCGTCAGGAAACCGTCGCTGTCGAGCCTTCCGATGTCGCCGGTGTGGAACCAGCCATCGGCCTCGAGCGCCTCGCCCGTGGCCTGCGCGTTGTTGTAGTAGCCGCCGAAGACGTTGCCGCCCTTGAGCAGGATCTCGCCGTCGTCGGCGATCCTCACGGTGCAGCCGGGGATCGGGCGGCCGACCGTGCCTACCTTCATCGCGTCCGGGTGGTTCACCGTGGCGCCGGCGGTCGTCTCCGTCAGGCCGTAGCCCTCGTAGATCGGGATGCCGCAGCCGCGGAAGAAGTGGCCGAGCCGCTCGCCGAGCGGGGCGCCGCCGGAGATCGCGCCGATCGCCTTGCCGCCGAGCGCGGCGCGCAGCTTGCCGTAGACCAGCTTGTCGAACACCGCATGCGGGACCGTCCAGACCGCGCGACCGACCGGGTTGCCGTCCAGCGAACGGCTGTAGTTGATCGCGACGGTCTCGGCGAGGTCGAAGATCGCGCCCTTGCCGTCTGCGTGCGCGCGCTGCTTCGCCGTGTTGTAGACCTTCTCGAACACGCGCGGCACCGACAGGACGAAGGTCGGTTGGAACACCGCGAAGTCCGGCAGCAGGTTCTTGATGTCCGCGGTATGACCCATGCGTACTCGGTTCTGTACGCAGCCGACCTGGATGATGCGCGCGAAGACGTGCGCCAACGGAAGGAACAGCAGGGTCGACTGGTCCTCGCCGAACATCTGGGTAAGACCTTCGGTGGTCGAGGTCGCGTCGAACAGGAAGTTGAAATGGGTGAGCTCGCAGCCCTTCGGGCGACCCGTCGTGCCCGAGGTGTAGATGATCGTGGCGAGGCTCTTGGCGGTCAGGGTCCGTCGGCGCTGCTCGATGTCGTCGTCGGAGACTTCGGCGCCCGCCTTCGTGAGCTCGTCCACGGCGCCGCCGTCGATGCGCCAGACGTTGCGTACGCCGCCGAGCTTCGCCCCGACCTCGTCGTAGGTCTTCTGATGGACGTCACTTTCCAGGAACACCGCGACCGCGCCGGAGTCCGAGACGATCCACTCGACCTGCTCCGCCGAGGACGTTTCGTAGATCGGCACGGTGACCGCGCCCGCAGTCCAGATCGCGTAGTCGAGCAGGGTCCACTCGTAGCGGGTGCTGGACATGATGCAGACCCGCTCGCCGGGCTGGACGCCGCTCGCGATCAGGCCTGCAGCGGCGCGCTTCACCTCGTCCGCGAACTGCTTCGCGGTCAGCGGTTGCCAGGCGCCGTCGATCTTGCGGTCGAAAACGACCCGATCGGGGTGTTCGGCGGCGTTTGCGACGACCGAGTCGGTGAGGTTGGCGTCGTCCGGAATCGTGAAGTCGGCGGTGACGCTGTAGTCAGGCACGTCGAAAGCGTACGGCGCGGGCCCTGGTCCGCGCGTGGGCTAGGCCATTCAGTCCAGCGGCCCCCTTGCCGAGAAAATCAACCGTGAGCGATATCCGCTGCCCGCGATGCGGCTCGGTGCTGCAGCCCGGCGCCCAGTGGTGCACGCTCTGCTACTACGACTTCCGCCAGCAAGCCGAACCGGCGGCTCCCGCCGCGCCCGCCGCGCCGGCCGCTCCCGGCTCCGATCAACCGCCGCTGGTGCAACAGCCGCCCCTCGTGCAGCAGCCACCGCTGGTCCAGCAGCCCCCCGTCGCGCCACCTCCCGTCGCACCGGCGCCTGCTCAGCCGGTGCAGCCCGCGCCCGTTCAGCCCGCGCCGGTTCAGCCCGGTGCGCCGCTTCCGGGCGGCGAGCAGCCGGATCCCTACGCCCCCCAGGCCCAGCCGCCGGCGCCCTTCACGGCGGCGCCGATGCCGCCGCAGCCGGCCGCCTTTGCGCCGAGCACCGTCCCCACGTCGCCTGCCACGCCGCAGCCGCCCGCGGCGCCCGCCACGCCGGTCACGCCGCAGCCCCCTGCCGCGCCGGGTGCGCCGGCTCCGGGAATGCCGCAGGTAGCGACGCCCCCGGCTTCCCCCCAACAGATGGCCGAACCCACGTGGCCATGTCCGGACTGCGGCACCTCGGTACCGATGTCGCTCGACCACTGCCCGAACTGCGGCCACGGCTTCCTGTCCGCCGCCCGCCAGGGAAACTCGATCAAGGTGCCGTTCTTCGGCGACGTCGGGAAGATGACCTCGGGCCAGAAGATCATGATGGGTGTCGCGGTCACCCTGGGGCTGATCATCCTGCTCGTCCTCCTCGCGACCATCGGCGGCAGCGTCTTCTAGCTGTTCGGGTGCGGTGGCGACTTTCGTAGGCTCGGGATGGCAGCGTCGGCGCAGGCCGGCTCCATCAGGGCGTTGGCGGGGAGGTGGGTGTGCGGGTCCACGTCGTCTCTGACGTCCACGGCCGCGCGGATGCGCTCGCCAGGGCGGGGGACGGTGCCGACGCGCTGATCTGTCTCGGCGACCTGGTGCTGTTCATCGACTACGACGACAACAGCGGCGGCATCTTCGGCGAGATCTTCGGTCCCGACAACGCCGTGAAGCTGATCGAGCTGCGCAGCGAGCGGCGGTTCGAGGAGGCCCGCGAGTTCTCGCGCGGCCTGTGGGCGGAGATCGGTGACCGGCAAGCCGTCATCGAAGGGGCGGTACGCCGGCAGTACGCCGAGCTGTTCCAGGCGATGCCGACGCCGGCGTACGTCACCTACGGCAACGTCGACATCCCGCCGCTGTGGGGGGACTACCTGCACGACGGCATCACGGTGCTGGACGGCGAGGTGGTCGAGATCGGCGGGCGCAGCTTCGGGTTCGTCGGCGGCGGGCTTCAGACACCGATGCGTACTCCGTACGAGATCAGCGATGAGGAGTACGCCGCCAAGGTCGCGGCCGTCGGGGCGGTCGACGTGCTCTGCTGCCACATCCCGCCCGACGTTCCCGAGCTGTTGTACGACGTCGTGGCGAGACGGATGGAGCGGGGGAGCAGCGCCGTGCTCGACGCGATTCGCGACACGCAGCCGGACGTTGCGCTGTTCGGCCACGTCCATCAGCCGCTCGCCAAGCGCACCCGGATCGGGCGCACCGAGTGCATCAACGTCGGGCACTTCCGCGGCACCGGCACGCCGTTCGCACTGTCCTGGTGAGGTCAACCCGTCGCGCGAGCGCGGCGGCGCGTTCCGACGGGGGGCACTAGTCTCCGTCGGACCGACCTAGGAGGTAGTCGTGGCGGACGAGGCCAGCTCGAGCATCAAGATCGAGGCATCGCCCGGCGAGATCATGGCCGTCATCGCCGATCTCGAGGCCTATCCGCAGTGGTCGACCGGCATCAAGTCCGCCACGGTCGATGAGACGACCGCCGAGGGACGACCGGCGCGCGGCACGTTCGTCCTCGACGCGGGGGTGATCAAGGACACCTACACGCTGGACTACACGTGGTCGGGCGAGGATCGGGTCGACTGGACCCTCGCAGGCGGCGGAACCATGCTCAAGTCGCAGGTCGGTTCCTACACGCTCGAGCCGGCGGGCAGCGCAACGGACGTCACCTACCGGTTGACCGTCGAGCTGAAGGTCCCGATGCTCGGGATGTTCAAGCGCAAGGCTGAAAAGGTGATCATCGACACCGCCCTGAAGGGGCTCAAGAAGCGCGTCGAAGGCCGCTGACCGGGCGCAAGTAGCCTTTTCCGGGTGCGAGTTCTGCTCTTCACCGGCAAGGGCGGCGTAGGCAAGACGACCACCTCGGCGGCCACCGCTGCCTATGCCGCCGATCGCGGGCACAAGACGTTGGTGCTGTCGACCGATCCGGCGCATTCGCTCTCGGATGCGTTCGGGGTGCCACTGGCAGACCTGCCGACAGAGATCGGCCCGGGCCTCTACGGGCAACAGGTCGACGCGCAGCGAGCGTTCGAGACCAGCTGGCGCACCATCCAGGACTATCTGCGCGAGGTGCTCGAGCAGGGCGGGGTCACGCCGCTCGAAGCCGAGGAGCTCACCGTCCTTCCCGGCGCCGAGGAGATCCTCGCGCTGCTCGAGCTGCGCAACCAGGTTGCCGGCGGGCAGTGGGACGTGGTGGTGGTCGACTGCGCGCCGACCGGCGAGACGCTGCGGCTCCTCGCGCTCCCCGAAGCACTGCACTGGTGGATGCAGCGGATCTATCCCACCGACCGCCGCGTGCTGCGCACCGTCCGCCCGGTGCTGTCGCACCTGGCCGGGCTGCCGCTGCCTCCGGACTCGGTGTTCGCCGCCGCGCAGCGGCTCACCGACGAGCTGGCTCAGGTTCGGTCGCTGCTCGTCGATCCGCGGTCGACCTCCGTCCGCCTGGTGCTCACGCCGGAGTCGATGGTGGTCGCGGAGGCGCGTCGTACCCAGACCGCGCTCTCGCTGTTCGGCTACCGCGTCGACGGCGTGGTCGCCAACCGCGTGTTCCCCGACGCCGCCGGCGACGCGTGGCGGGACGGCTGGGTGGCGCGGCAGCGCGAACGCATGGCGGACGTGCGGGCGTCGTTCCCGGACGTGCCGGTCTGGCAGGCCGGTTATGCCGCCGCCGAGCCGATCGGCTTCGACGCGCTCGGTGAGTTCGCGGCGTCGGCGTACGACGGTGACGGCGTTGCCGATCCGCTGGAGGTCACCGAGGTTCCCGACCCGATCAGCGTCGAGCAACTGAGCCGCGACGAATACGTCATGGTCATTGCGTTGCCACATGCCGACCGTGACGACGTCGAGCTGGTCCGCAAGGCCGACGACCTGGTCGTGACGGTCGGTTCCTACCGGCGGGTGCTCGCGTTGCCCAGTGTGCTGAAGCGGTGTGTCGTCGACGGGGCGGCGTTGCGCGACGGGGCCCTGCGGGTCCGGTTCAGTGCCGACCCTTCGCTGTGGAGTCGCACGTGAGCGCGGCGAACCCCGGTCCGCTCGCCGAGGAAGCCGCGCGGCTCGTCGAGGCGCTCGGGGAGTGGGCGCGCGGCGCGGTCGGCGACCCGCTGCACGGTGTCGGCGACGGACCCGAGTGCCAGGTCTGCCCGATCTGCCAACTCCTCTCGCTTGTCCGGCGTACCCAGCCGGAGACGTTCGGTCATCTCGTCGACGCGGCGACGTCGCTCATGGCGGCGATGCGGACGGTGGTCGACCACCATGAAGGTCATGACCGGTCCGACCGCGGTGTCGAGCGGATCGACCTGGAGTGAGCACACCCCACGAACTGTTCTCGCTGCGCTCGACAACTCCGCGGGGGCCCCGACAATGAGTCTCTCGATCGGGGTGGACATCGGGGGGACGAAGATCGCCGCCGGTGTCGTCGACGTTGCCGGGAAGCTGCTCGCCGAGGCGCGGCGGCCGACGCCGAGCGCTGACCCGGCGCAGGTCGAGGCGCTGGTCGTCGAGGTCGTGGGGGAGCTGCGGGCGACGCACGAGGATGTCGCCGCGGTCGGGGTCGGCGCGGCCGGCTGGGTGGACGCATCCCGTCGCACTGTTCTGTTCGCACCCAACCTCGCGTGGCGCAACGCCCCGATCTACGACGACCTCTCCGCGGTGATCGACCTTCCGGTGGTCGTGGAAAACGACGCGAACGCGGCGGCATGGGGGGAGTACCGGTTCGGTGCCGGCGAGCAGCACCCGGACACCGTCGTACTGACGATCGGCACCGGAATCGGCGCCGGTCTCATCGTCGACGGCGAGCTGCGCCGTGGTCGTTTCGGCATCGGCGGGGAACCCGGTCACGTCCGCGTCGTGCCCGCAGGACGGCTGTGCGGGTGCGGCAACCGGGGTTGCTGGGAGCAGTACTGCAGCGGTACGGCGCTGGTGCGCGCCGCCAAGGAGGTCGCCACCGAACGACCGGCCGACGCGGGACGGTTGCTCGAGCTCGTCGACGGTGACGCGGACGCGATCACCGGCCCGATCGTGACGCGGGCGGCCCAGGAGGGCGACCAGGCTGCGATCGACTGCTTCGTGGAGATCGGGCGCTGGCTCGGACAGGGCATGGCCGACCTGGCGGCGGTGCTCGACCCCGGTCGCTTCGTCATCGGGGGCGGGGTCGCCGAGGCGGGGGACCTGCTGCTGAAACCGGCCCGTGAGACCTACGCGGCAGTACTGACGGGGCGCGGGTACCGACCGCTGGCGGACATCGTCCCCGCGACCTTGGGTGCGGAGGCCGGGTTGATCGGCGCCGCCGACCTTGCGAGGCAGAGATGAGCGAACAGCTGAGAGTCATGGCGATCGATGCCCGGCTCGTCGACCGCGAACCCGGGGCAGCGCTGACCGCGGTCGCCGAGCACCGTCCCGACCTCGTGGCGCTCAGCGGCGCGCCCCGCTATCAGCGGTGGCGCTCCAAGCGGGCGAAGCTGGCGCGCGAGCTCGGGCTGGTGGTGGCGACCGCGGACCGGGTCGGGGGGATGTTCGTCGCCACGACGCTGCGCGTCGACATCAAGGAGACGACGTTTGCGCTCTCGTCGTCGTCGGCAGGCGCCAGCCCGGCCGTGATCACGGTGACCTTCGACCTGAGCGGGCACCGGTGGCGGCTGGTTGTGGCGGCCACCGGAGGTGCCGCGGAGTTCGCGGACAGCGACCTGCCCACCGTGATCGTCGGCGGTGTCGGCGGCCCGACCGCGATCTCGGTGGAACGCTCCGTGACGGTGGAGTCCTGCGGTCCCGTACCGATCGCGGGAAGCACCGCCACCTTCGCCGTCCTGACCCGCTAGAAAAAAACGCGATCTTGCACTTTTCAACGTGTTTTCCCGGTCCAGCAGGTTGAAAAGTGCAAGATCGCGTTTCTAGTCGCGGTGGTACGCCGGGACCAGCTCGAGGGCTAGCTGCTCGAGGAACAGGCCGATGTCGGTGACGATGCCGACCGCCTGCGCGCTGCCGCGATCGGCGAGCTTGGTGACTGTCGCCGGGTTGATGTCGACCGCGATGAGCGGGACCGACGCCGGAAGCAGATTGCCGGTGGCGATCGAGTGCAGCATGGTCGCCACCATGATCGCGAAGCCGACCCCCGGCAGCTGCGCACGCATCGCGCGCTGACCTTCGATCACGTCGGTGTAGACGTCGGGGAGCGGTCCGTCGTCTCGCACCGAGCCGACCAGCACGAACGGCTTTCCGGTCTCGACCATCGCGTGCATCACGCCGTTGGTCAGCACGCCGGTGTCGACCGCCTGCTTGATCGAACCTGCGGCACGGATCGTGTTGATCGCGCGGATGTGGTGCTCGTGGCCGTGCGCGACCCCCGTGCCGGCGGTGAGATCGACGCCGAGCGAGGTGCCGAACAGCGCCGACTCGATGTCGTGGGTGGCCAGCGCGTTGCCGCTGAACAGCACGTCGACCCAGCCTTGGCGGACCAGCGCGACCATCGGCGCCGCCGCGCCGGTGTGGACCACGGCGGGCCCGGCCACCCACAGGATCCGGCCGCCGTCGTTCTTGACCTCCCGCATCCGCGCCGCGATCTGGCGCACCAAGAGTGCCTGCGGCTTCTCGCTCGAGACCGTGGAGCTCATGAACTCGAACGTGTCCTCGACGGCTCGGTGCTCGCGTTGCGGGAGAACCACTCGTACCCCGCTTGCACCGACCACGATCTGGTCTCCGGCCGCGACGTCGCTGACCGGGATCGTCCGAACCCGTCCGGCGCGGACCAGCAGGCCGCAGTCCATCTCAGGCTGCTCGACGGGTACCCATTGGCCGCCGAGGCGTACGACGGTCTCGAGGTTCGTCGTCGAGTAGAAGCCGTCGGGGAACACCCCATCGGCGGGAGCGGGCACGACCTGCGCCTCGCCGGGATCGACGAGATTGACGCCGTGGATCTGCAGCCGCATCAGGATGCGCGACAGCATCTCCTGGGTGTCCGCGCCGACCACGATGACGACGTGGGACTCGTCCTCGTGTGCCTTGCCGAGGTCGATCCGGTCGACGGTGTAGTCGCCGCCGTAGTCGAGGACGTCGTCGAGAACCTTCGCCAGGACTCCGGAGTCCATCAGGTGGCCGGTGATCTCGACGGTCTCGCTCACCATCATCACGCCACCCTAGAAGGTCAGACGACGGCGCCGTCGTCCCAGCCGGAGTCGGTCGGTGGGCCGTTCCTCATGTTCCACACCAGCGCGATCGAACCGCCGACGATCCCGAGGATGCCGAGCCAACCGAGGTCGCCACCGTCGAACCCGGTGATCAGGATGAGCATCCCGCCGGCGATCGCGATCAGCGACGCCACCGTGACGGACCGAAGTCTTGGTAGGGGCGGCGGCTTCGGTGGCACGAAGTGCTCGTCGTCAGGGTCGACCAGGCGGTAGTCGCGCGGCCCCTGACCCGGTTCATCCAGCAGCGCGGACGCGTCGAAGCTCACCGTCGTGTCAGAGGACACGTCTTCCCGGCTCGGCCAGGTGGCGGTCGCGGACGGCGTCTGCAGCGAGGTCAGCAGCTGCTGCCAGGCGGTGTCGACGTCCAGCCCGGCGGACGCCGACGCAGCGGGGTCGGCGTCCGCCGGCTCGGTGGGGGCGGCCTCCGCCTTCTCCTGCTCGAACAGCTCCATCGCGCGCGCGGTCTTCTCGGTGTCCACGTAGACGCGGTCGGTGAGCTGGGAGGGAAGGCGCAGCTCGAGGTAGCCGCCGCGGGTCGCCGGAGTGGGCGCGGCGTACGCCGCGATGCCCTCCGCGCGCAGCGCGTCGAGCAGCGCGTCCGCGACGCGTGGATCGAGGTCGCCTGCCGCGACGTAGCCGGCGCAGCGCAGACCGTTGTCGCGCGCGCCGGGCCGCGGACCCGAGCCGGGCTCGATCACGGCCACTCCGTCATGGCGTCGCCGTGGTCGCGTGGGCGCGTACGAAGGCCAGCGACTCATCCACGATGCGGGGCAGGTCGTTGTCGAGGGTTGCCACGTGGAAGCTGTCCTCGAGCCATACCTGGCGCTTGTCGGTCGATCCGGTGCCGGCCATCAGCCGCTCGGAATTGGCCGGCTCGACGACATGGTCGTCGCGGCTGGTCAACACGAGCATCGGCTGGGTCAGCTTCGGGAGGTCCGCGTCGGCGAGCTTCCAGAGCTCGGAGAGCTGCCAGACCGCCTTGACCGGCAGCTTGTCGTAGGCGGGCTCGACCACGCCGGGCTTCTTGATGTCGCTCCCGATCGGAGGCAGCGCCGGTACGACGCGGCGCAGCAGCGGCAGGAGCTTGGCGTCCTTGCGCGTTGTGAACAGCGAAGGGTTGACCAGGACGACGCCCGCGATGTCGTTGCCGCGCTGCTCGGCGAGGCGGACGGTGAGGGTGCCGCCCATCGACAGACCCATCACGAACGTCGAGGTGCAGCGCGCCCGGACCTCGTCGACCGCGGCCTCGAGCGCGACGTACCAGTCCTGCCACGTCACCCGGTTGGCGTCCTGCCAGCGGGTGCCGTGGCCCGGCAGCAGCGGGACGCGCACGGTGAGCCCCTCCGCGGCGAGCGCCTCGCCCCATGGCCGCAGGCTGCCGGGCATCCCGGTGAGTCCGTGGCAGAGGACGGCACCGATCGCACCGCCGTCAGCGGCGTACGGCTCGGCGTCGCGAGGGGAGAAGGTGGCGCTCACCCATCGATCGTTGCATGACGAGCGCGCCAGACCGACGCTCGTTAAGATCGACAACTCAGTTGCGGGATTGCGGTAACCAATCCTGGCTGATTAGGTCGATACCTACAGGTACCCGACTCGACCACAGCCGGCGCACGATCGAGGGAGGAGGCGCGAGCGATGTTCTATTGGCTGCTCAAACACATCATCCTCGGCCCGATCCTGAAGACCGTTTTCCGGCCATGGGTCGAAGGCGCCGAAAACCTTCCGGCTTCCGGTGGCGCGATTCTGGCGAGCAACCACCTGTCGTTCTCGGACTCGTTCTTCCTGCCGCTCGAGGTCGAGCGCCGCGTGACATTCCTGGCCAAGGGTGACTACTTCACGGGCAAGGGCATCAAGGGCAAGCTGACCGCGGCGTTCTTCAAGGGGATCAACCAGGTCCCGGTGGACCGCAGCGGTGGCCGGGCCAGCGAGGCGGCCTTGCGCAAGGGCGTGGAGATCCTCAGCGCGGGCGAGCTGCTCGGCATCTACCCCGAGGGCACCCGCTCACCCGACGGCCGCCTCTACCGCGGCAAGACCGGCATCGCGCGCATGGCGCTCGAGGCCGGCGTGCCGGTGATCCCGGTCGCGATGATCAACACCTTCGACATCCAGCCGCCCGGCCAGGTGGTCCCGAAGGTGATGCGGGTCGGCATCAAGATCGGCAAGCCGCTGGACTTCTCGCGCTACGCGGGCATGGAGGACGACCGCTTCGTGCTGCGGTCGATCACCGACGAGATCATGTACGAGCTGATGCAGCTGTCGGGTCAGGAGTACGTCGACACCTACGCCAGCAAGGCGAAGGAAGACATCGCCGACGCGCGTGCCGCCGCCCACGAGGCACTGGTCGCCGACGCGCCCTACGGCACCGAGCGCAAGGCTAGTTAGCGCGCAGAGCGCGACGCCAGTTAGCGCGCAGAGCGCGACGCCAGCTAGTTCCGGTCCCAGTTTTGGCTGCGGCGCACGGCGTCGTGCCAGCGCGCGTACCCGGCGTCGTCGCGCCGGCCCGGCTCGAAGCGGCGGTCGAGCTGCCAGGTCTCGGCGAGCTCACTGGTCGACGACCACATGCCGATCGCGAGGCCGGCGAGGAACGCCGCCCCCAGCGCGGTCGTCTCGGCGACCTTCGGCCGGCGTACCGGTCGCTGCAACTCGGTGGCTTGCAGCTCGCACAGCAGGTCGTTCGCCGCGGCGCCGCCGTCGACCGACAGCTCCGGAAGGTCGATCCCGGCGTCCCGGGTGAGCACCTCGATAACGTCGCGCACCTCGTAGGCGATCGCCTCGAGGGTGGCGCGGACCAGGTGCGCGCGGGTGGTGCCGCGGGTGATGCCGAAGATGGCGCCGCGGGCGCTTGGGTCCCAGTGCGGCGCGCCCATGCCGGTCAGCGCCGGCACGAAGACCACGCCGCCGGCATCCGGGACGGTCCGGGCGAGTGCCTCGGTCTCCGGCGCCTGACTGATGATGCCGAGGCCGTCGCGGAGCCACTGCACGGCGGCGCCGGTGACGAAGATCGCGCCCTCGAGCGCGTAGACCAAGCCGTCGCCGATGTCCCAAGCAACCGTGGTGAGCAAGCCCGAGTCGGAGCGAACGATCGACCGTCCGGTGTTCGCGAGGACGAACGACCCCGTGCCGTAGGTGCACTTGCTGCGGCCGACGTCGAAGCAGGCCTGTCCGAACAACGCGGCCTGCTGGTCGCCCGCCACGCCGCCGATCGGCAGGTCGAGACCGAGGAACGCATCCGGGTCGGTGCGGCCGAAGTCGCCGGACGACGTCCGGACTTCGGGTAGCGCCGCTCTTGGCACGTGCAGCAGGTCGCAGAGCTCGTCGCTCCACTCGCCGGCGCCGATGTCGAACAGCAGCGTCCGGCTGGCGTTGCTCGCATCGGTGGCGTGGACGCGGCCGGCGGTCAGCCGCGACACGACGTACGCGTCGACGGTCCCGAGCAGCACGTTGCCGGCCCGGATGCCGGCCCAGGAGCCGTCGTCCTGCTCGGCCAGCCAGGCCAGCTTGGTGCCGGTGAAGTACGGGTCGAGGCGCAGCCCGGTCAGCTCGCTGATCCGCGGCTCGTGGCCCGCCGCGCGCAGGGTTTCGCAGAGCGCAGCGGTGCGCCGGTCCTGCCAGACGATGGCCCGGCGAGGCGCGGCCAAGGTACGACGGTCCCAGAGCACGGCCGTTTCGCGCTGGTTGGTGATGCCGACGGCCTGCAGCGGCTCGCCGGTGTGCCGCCCGATCGCCGCGCGGGCGGCCGCCAGCGTCGCCTGCCAGATCTCCTCCGGCTCGTGCTCGACCCAGCCCGGCTGCGGAAAGTGCTGCGGGAACTCCTGATAGCCGCGGGCCGCGACATCACCGGACGCCGTGACGACCAAGACCGTGACGCCGGTGGTGCCGGCGTCGATCGCCAGGATCGCCATGGGGGAGCAGGGTAGAGGCCATCGTTAGGGTCTGGTCATGCGCATCGGAGTGTTGACCGGCGGCGGTGACTGCCCCGGCTTGAACGCCGTGATCCGCGCGGTGGTTCGCAAGGGCGCGAGCGTGCACGGGCACGAGTTCCTCGGCTTCCGGGACGGCTGGAAGGGCCCGCTCGAAGGGCTGACCCAGCCGCTCGACGTCGCCACGACGCGCGGCATCCTGCCGCGAGGCGGCACCATCCTGGGGTCGTCACGCACCAACCCGCTCAAGGTCGACGGTGGGGTCGACCAGATCAGGGCGAACCTCGACCGGCTCGGGGTGGACGCGCTGATCGCGATCGGTGGCGAGGACACGCTCGGGGTCGCGAGCGCGCTCGCCGATCAGGGCGTGCGGGTGGTCGGCGTACCCAAGACCATCGACAACGACCTGGGTGCGACCGACTACACCTTCGGGTTCGACACGGCGGTGCAGATCGCGGTCGACGCCATCGACCGGTTGCACACCACGGCGGAGTCGCATCACCGGGTGCTGATCGTCGAGGTCATGGGCCGGCACGCCGGGTGGATCGCGCTGCACTCGGGGCTCGCCGGCGGCGCCAATGTGATCCTGATCCCAGAGCGGCCATTCGACATCGCGCAGGTCTGCGACTACATCGAGCGCCGGTTCGCGTCGCACTACGCGCCGATCGTCGTCGTGGCCGAGGGCGCCGTCCCGGCCGAAGGCACGATGGCGTTGCAAGACCAAGGCGTGGACGCCTTCGGACACGTGCGGCTGGGCGGGATCGGCGCGGTGCTCGAGCACGAGATCGCCAGCCGCACCGGCAAGGAGGCGCGGGCGACGGTGCTCGGTCACGTGCAGCGTGGCGGCACACCGACGGCGTATGACCGGGTGCTCGCCACGCGGTTCGGCCTGCACGCCGTCGACGCGGTGCACGACGGCGAGAGTGGTGTGATGGTCGCGCTGCAAGGCACCGAGATCGTGCGGGTGCCGCTGGCGGAGGCGACCCGGGAGCTGAAGACGGTTTCGCTCGACCGCTACGCCGAGGTCGAGGTCTTCTTCGGCTGAGTGCCGCCGGTCAGAACTGCTGGCGGAAGAAGACGGTCACCGTATGGCTGCCGTCGGTCGCCGTGACGCGCCGCTGCCCGAACAGCGCCGAGCGTGCCGTCACCGTCGCCGTGAAGCTTCCGGTGTCGTCGGCGCGGGCGGTCACGGCGTTGCTGCCGGCGTAGGTGATGGTCACCCGGTCGTCGGGCGGCCAGCCCGACCCGTGCACGGTGACCGGGGAGCCTTCCGGTCCGCTGGTCGGCGAGAGCGCGATGGCCGGGTGGCTGCCCGGCGGCGGGCCGGTCGCGGTGACCGACGGCGTCGGCGAGGGGGACGGGGTCGACGCCGTCGGGCTCGGCGTCGGGCTCGCGGTCGGGCTCGGCGACGCCGAGCGATGGCGGGTGCGCGTCGGCTCGACACTGAACGCCGGCTGCACCGTCGGTCCCGTGCTCGGCAAGGTGCCGAAGGCCGGGCCGGTCGCGCTATTGCTGTGGCTGATCACCGCGACCGCGATCGCGAGGGCGAGCGTGATCGCGACGGCGATCGCGGCGACGAGAGGGGAAACAGCCGGGCTCGGGTCATGGTCCTCGTCCACCGCGCGCAGCACCGCGTTGTGGCTCGGCAGCACCACGACCGCACGTTCCGTGATCTCGTCGATCAGCAACTCGCGGTCCTCGTCCGCCATCGCGACGATCGGCAGCCCGGCGGCCAGCCGGCGGGCGCGCGCGAGCGCTTCGACCACCTGGTCGCAAGCCGGGCAGGTCGTCAGGTGGCGGCGCAGCGAGGTCGCGCGCACGGGAAGCAGCGTGCTTTCGGCGTACCGGCTGAGGGTGGTTAGGTCGACGGTGGTGCGGCCGGTGTGGCCACCGAGATCCGGTGGCCGGACGTCGTCGTACGCCGCGATCAGGTGCATCCGGCCGACCGCGATCAGGTCGGCCACCGTCGCCTCGTCGCGCCGGAGAGCGACCGCGACCGCCTGCGACGGCAGGTCGTAGGCATCGCGCAGGACCACGGCGAGCCGCTCCGCATCCGGCAGCTCGGCTAGCGCCGCGCGGGTCAGCTCCTCGGTGTCGCTGCCGGCGAACACGCTGCCCGACTCGCTGCGGCCGGTCGCCGCCGTCGGGTCGACCGCTTGCCCGATCAGCTCGATGGTCCGGCCGAACCACCAGCCGGCCAGGTCCACCACCGTCTCCGGGGCGTTGACCACCGCGTCCAGCAGGCCGTGGGCGTGGGTCTCGCACACCTCCACCGCTTCCGGCGCCGGCACGCCGCTTCGTCGCAGCAGGTCGTTGACCCGGTCGGCGTAGACCCGGACGACGCTGACGAAGTCGTCCACCGAGACGAGGGCGACGACGTCGCGAGGCACGCGGATTACCTTATGGCGGCGCCACGATCACGGGAGCAGAGCTTGCGCGACTTCGTCGACCTTCGCAGTGACACCGTCACTCGCCCCAGCGAGCAGATGCGGCAGGCGATGGCCGCCGCCGACGTCGGTGACGACGTGTACGGCGAAGACCCCTGCATCAATGCGCTGGAAGCCGCGATGGCCGAGGCGTTCGATGTCGCGGCGGCGATGTACGTGCCCAGCGGCACGATGGGCAACCAGATCGCGGTGCGGCTGCTCTGCCCGCCGGGCGGCGAGCTGCTCACCGACGCCGACGCGCACCTGGTGACCTACGAGGGTGGCGGGCTGGCGCTGCACGGCGGCATTCAGACCCGGACCGTGGTCGCGGAGCGCGGCCTGCTGACCGCCGATGACATCGCACCGCAGCTTCGGGCGGCGGGCTACCACGCGGTGCCGACCAGCGCGGTCGCCGTCGAGCAGACCCACAACCGCGGTGGCGGCGCGGTCTACCCGCTCGACCAGCTGGCATCGATCCGGCAGGCAACCAGTGCCGCCGGGGTGCGACTGCACTGTGACGGCGCGCGGATCTGGAACGCGCACGTCGCGAGCGGCGTGCCGCTGCCGGCGTACGCCGCACACTTCGACACCCTCTCGGTGTGCCTGAGCAAGGGCCTCGGTGCACCGGTCGGCTCGGTCGTGCTGATGGCCGACGCCGCCATGGCCGAGCCGGCGCGCGAGTTGCGGCACCAGGTCGGTGGCGCCATGCGCCAAGCCGGCATCCTCGCCGCCGGCGGGCTCTATGCGCTGCGGCACAACGTCGACCGGCTGGCGGACGACCACGCCCGGGCGCGGCGATTGGCCGACGGCCTGGCGGGCGTGCGGTCCGGCTTGGTCGATCCGCAGCAGGTCGAAACCAACATCGTGCTGCTCGCCCTCGCCGGCACCGGCCTCGACGCGGCGACCGTCGCCGAGCGCTGTCGCGCGGACGGCGTGCTGGTCTCGCCGGTGGCGCCGACCCGGGTGCGGCTGGTCACCCACCTCGACGTCGACGACGACGGCATCGAGCGAGCGCTGGCCGTGCTCCGGGGCGTGCTCTCAGCCTGAGAGCGACTCCGTCACTGCGGCTGCACCAGGCTGCGGCCGAGCAGCGGCGGCAGCTCCCGCACCGCCGCGGACAGCGCGTCGAGGTCGACGTCGACGAGTGCTTGCGGCCCGTCGCAGAGCGCGGAGCCCGGCTCGGGGTGCAGGTCGACCATGACCGCGTCCGCGCCGGCCGCGATCGCCGCCCTCGCCAACGGCACCACGAGCTCGCGCCGGCCGCCCGCATGAGACGGGTCGACCATCACGGGCAGGTGCGTCAACGAGTGCACGAGCGGGACGGCGCTGATGTCCAGCGTGTTGCGGTACGCCGTCTCGAAGGTGCGAATGCCGCGCTCGCACAACACGATGTCGAGGTTGCCGCGCTGGGCGATGTACTCCGCCGCCATCAGCCACTCTTCGATGGTCGCGTTCATGCCGCGCTTGAGCATCACCGGTTTGCCGATGCTGCCGACCGCCTGCAGTAGCGCGAAGTTCTGCATGTTGCGGGTGCCGATCTGCAGCATGTCGGCGTACTCGCTGACCAGGTCGACGTCATGCGCGTCGACCACCTCGGTGACGATCGGCAGGCCGGTCTCCGCCTTCGCCTCGGCCAGGATCTTCAGGCCGGCTTCGCCGAGGCCTTGGAACGCGTACGGCGAAGTGCGCGGCTTGAAGGCACCGCCGCGCAGCAAGCTGGCGCCGGCCTTGCGCGCCATCACCGCGGCGGCCATGGTCTGCTCCGGCGTCTC
This sequence comes from Mycobacteriales bacterium, assembly GCA_035548125.1. GTDB lineage: Bacteria > Actinomycetota > Actinomycetes > JAFAQI01 > JAFAQI01 > DASZTV01. The sequence continues at coordinate 120,749 of DASZTV010000073.1, forward strand.
GACCGCGCACGGTCCGGCGATCAGCGTGAAGTGACCGGGACCGATCGGCACCCCGGCGACCGAGACGGTCGAGGTGTGCGGATGGTTCTCGCGACTGACCAGCTTGTACGGCGCGGAGATCCGGATGACGTCACTGACGCCGGGCAGGGCGTCGAGCGTCAGCTCCTGGAACCGCTCGATGTCGCCGACCAGTCCGACGATCGTGCGATGCACGCCGCGGCTGACGAAGGCGGAGCCGCCCGCAGCCTCGACGGTCTGCACCACCGTGTCGAGTTGCTCTGTGGTCGCGTCTGCGGCCATGACCACCACCATCGTTTCGTCTCCTCGGCCATCAAAAAAGCCCCGGGCGGATTGCCCGGGGCTCGTCGTGTGCGGAGCGCGCTGCTACTCCACCCGACCGAGCAAGTGCCCGGGCCCGGAGGCATAGCTAAAGAACCAGCGCGTCACGTCGCAGACTCTACTCGAAACGCTCCGCCAGCGCATCCATCCCGCCCTGCGGGCCGATTTCCACGGTCAGCATCGCGGCGAGCACCAGGACCGCGCCGGCCACGGTCCGAGCGCTGAGCGCGTCGCCGCCGAAGGCCACGCCGAACACGCCGGCGAACACCGGCTCCATCGTCATGACCACCGCGGCTCGCGACGGTGGCAGGTGGGCCTGCGCCCAGGTCTGCACGAGGAACGCCACGGCGGTGGCCCCCAGTGCGGTCAGCAGGATGGCGCCCCACACCCCGGCGTCGGGGGGCGGCGCCAGCGAGTCCGGTGCGGCGGCAACGATCGAGATGACTGCGACGGTCGCCAGCTGTGCGATGGCGAGGCCGGCTGCGTCGTACGACGCCGACCACTCGCCGAGCCCGACGATGTGCAACGCGAACGCGATCGCACACAGCAGCGTGATCGCCTCGCCCTCGCCGACCGACAGGCCGCGCAGTGACAGCAATGCGAGGCCGCCGGTCGCCAATCCGACCGCGAGCCACACCAGCGGTCCGACGGTTCGACGGAGCAGCGCCGCGCCGCACAGCGGCGTGAACACCACGAACAGCCCGGTCACGAAACCCGAGACGGTGGCCGGCGTGTGCTGCAGCCCGACGGTCTGCGCGACGTACCCGCCGCCGAGCGCCAACCCGAGCACGATGCCGAGCCGCTGACCGCGGCGGTTCAGCCGCCGAACCGCGGTGGGCCGTACGGCCACCATGGCAAGCGCGGCGATGGCGAACCGCCAGGCCAAGAAGTCCATGACCGGCATCCGCTCGACCGCGTGCTTGACCACGACGAACGTCGAGCCCCAGATCGCGCAGACAGCAACCAGGGCGAGGGTCGCGAGCCGGGCGGTGCGCCGGCGGGCGGCGACGGAGTTTTCGCCGGCGACGTGACTGGTGATCGCGGGCTCCTCCGGCCGTCATGCTGAGCGGCTCTTCAGGAATCTCGGCTAGCCTGATCGCCGAAGGGGAGTATCCCTCGCGGCGGCGTCGTCAACGCGGTCCGGTGTCCGGATCCGGCGCCGTCGGCCGGCTGTCAGGGCCGGCCGGAGAGACCTTCAGATGGCCGCCTCGGCGGCCCTGGAGGTCGCGTTGTCGGCGATGGTCAGCTGGCTCATCTTGGTCGCTGCCGGTGGCACGGCGCTCGCCGTCGATTTGGTCCTGGCCTCCCGCCACCGCCGTCAGCGACTGCGTAACGCCGTGGTCGCGACCATCGGCTGGACGGTGGCCGGAGTTGCCTTCGCCGGGGCGATCGCCGGGCTCGCCGGCGGCGGTGATGCGGGTCGGTATCTCACGGTCTTCCTGCTCGAGAAGTCGCTGTCGATCGACAACGTCGCGGTGTTCGCCGTCGTGCTGTCGGCGTTCGCGGTCGAGGGTGAGGCCCGGCAACGCGTGCTGTCCGGCGGCATCCTGCTCGCGTTGCTGTTGCGGCTCGGCCTGATCGCGGGCGGGCTGGCCGTCGTGTCCAAGCTCCACGGCGCGCTGGTCGGCTTCGGCGTCATCTTGCTGATAGCCGGAGTGCGGATGGTGCTGGCCAAGGACGACCCGGCGCGACCGCCGCGGTTGGTTTCGTGGTTGCGCCGCCGCCGGGTGCCGACGGCGGCCGCTGCGCTCGTGGCACTGGCCGTGGCCGACCTGGTGTTCGCTGTCGACTCCGTGCCCGCGGCGTTCGCCGTCACCCGCGAGCCGTTCGTGATCGTCGCCGCCAACGTGTTCGCCGTGCTCGGGCTCCGGCCGATGTTCGACCTGCTAATCGTGGCGCTGGAGCGGCTCGAGCAGCTCGCCAAGGCGCTCGGTGCGCTGCTCGGGTTGATCGGTGTCGCGTTGTGCCTGGAGCCGGTCTGGACGGTGCCCGAGTGGGTGCTGCTGCTTGCCGTGTTCGGGTGCCTTGGCGGTGGCGTGCTGGCGTCGCTGACCTGTCCGCGCGAGCCCACGGACGCGGTGGCTGGCCGGTCTCAGTAGTAGTCGAGCTCGATGGTCGTGCCTTTCGGCTGCGGGCTCGATGGGCTGTAGCGGAACACTTGTTGTGGACCGCCCGGCGCGAAGAGCTTCGGGTTTGGATTGAACCCGGCGTCATGGATGCGGCGTACCGCTTGGCCGATCGGCAGGCCGTCGACGTTCGGTACGGCGACCAGTTGCGGGCCCTTCGACACGGTCAGCGTGATGGTCGAGCCCTTCGCCGCGTTGTGTCCCTGCCGCGGCGAGGACGAGATCACCTGGCCGGCCGGGACCTGGTCGTTGAAGGCGTCGACCCGGTTCACGGCGAAGTCGGCGCCGTGCAGCGCGGCGATCGCGTCCTTCGCCGACTGGCCGTCGACCGGCGGCACCGGGATCAGCTGCGGTCCCTTGCTGACGATCAGCGTGACGCCGTCGCCGGCGTTGACCGTGGTGTTGGCGCCGGGCTCGGTGCCGACGACTCGGCCCTTGGCGACCGACGTGCTGAAGCGATGCACCGTCTGCTTCACGTGCAGGTCAAGGGCTCGCAGCGAATCCTGCGCCTGCCCGACGGTGTCGCCGGCCGTCCGTGGCACCGGGTGGGTCACCGGGCCCAACGACAGCCGCAGCTTGACCGTGCCGCCGTTGCCGATCCGGTCGCCCGGGCCGGGCGACTCGGACGCCACCCGACCGGCCTTCACCGTCGCGCTGTGCACCGACGGCAGCCACTTGACGTGCAGCCCGGCCGCCTTCAGCTGGGTCTCGGCGACCGACTTCGTCTTGTTGAGCAGGCTCGGCGTGTGGGTGTAGCGACCGACCGCGAACCACCAGCCGAGCACGACCGCGGCCGCGATCGCGGCCACGAGTGCGAGCAGCAGCCATGGCCCCCGCCGGCGACGAACCCGGCCGGGCGGCGGCGGTCCGCCCCCCATCAGGCCGTCGAGCGTGTCGTCGGGGCGATCGCCGATCTGGGTCGACGGCGGGCCGCTGAGCACCGCGGTGGAGGCGGCGCCGATCCGCGACGTGGCGGCGACCGGCAGGCCGGGCACGCCGTCGTGCAGGGCGAGCCGGTCGCGGACGTCCACCAGCGAGGCGTGGAACTCGCCGGCGTTGGCCGGCCGCTGCCGCGGGTCGCGCGAGGTGGCCCAGGTGACCAGCGCATCGAGCTGCGGCGGGATCTCCGACGCCCGCGCGCTCGGCGCGGGGACGGCCTCGGTGACGTGCCGGCGCAGCACCGCGAGGGCGCTGTCGCCGCTGTACGGCGGCGCGCCGGTCAGCATCTCGTAGAGCACGATGCCGGCCGAGTACACGTCGGAGCGCTCGTCGGCGACGCCGTCCTCGAACTGCTCGGGCGCGAGGTACGCCGCGGTGCCCAGCAGGATCGCGCCGGTCGTCGTGACCGTGGTGCCGGACACTGCGCGGGCGAGCCCGAAGTCGGCGACCTTCACCCGCCCGTCGGCGGTCACCAGCACGTTCTCGGGCTTGACGTCGCGGTGCACCAGGCCCGCGCGGTGGGCGGCGGCAAGCGCGGCGAGCATGTGATCCATCACCGCGACCGCCTGCCCGGGGCGCAGCCGGCCGCGGTCGCGCAGCACCTCCCGCAGGTTGGCTCCGGCGACGTACTCCATCACCAGGAAGGCGCGGCCGCCCTCGGTGCCCTGGTCGTAGACCGCGACGATGTCCGGGTGTGACAGCCGGGCGGCCGAGCGGGCCTCGCGCTGGAACCGCGCCGCGGTCTCGGGGTCGTCCGCGAGATGCGCGTGCATCACCTTCACCGCAACCCGCCGCTCCAGCCGGTTGTCGGTGGCGAGGTAGACCGACGCCATGCCGCCGTGGGCGATGAATGCCTCGACGGCGTAGCGGCCGTCGAGCAAGCGGCCGAGCATCGGATCGCCCGGCGTCGCATCCATCAGCGAGAGTGTAGGAGCGGAAGGTCGGCTGGCCATGAGGGCGCGCTAGAAGCGGTCGCGGAGCGCCAACACGTTGGCGACGTACTGCCGGGTGCTGCGGAACATGCCGTGGTCGCGCACCGACTGCAGGCCTTGGTAGTAGCCCGCGACGGCCTGCCGCTCCGACGATGCCTCGCGCACCAGCACCGCCACCAGCGCCACGCCGGCGGTCACGTTGTCCTGCGCGTCGTAGAGGTTCAGCGGGCGGTGCACGATGTCGGCGGCGACGTACCGCGCCGTGCCGGGCATGACCTGCATCGCGCCGATCGCGCCGGTCGCCGACACCTCGCGCATGTTGAAGCCGGCCTCCTGCCAGGAGATCGCGAGCGCCAGCCGCGGATCGACATGCCAGCGCTGGGCGGTGGCCCGGATCAGGCCGGCGACCGCGTTGCGCGACGGCTCCGCGTGGTGGGCGAGGATGCGCCGCTCCTGCCGGAACGCGCGGCCGCCCCCGCCGCCGACGCGGTGGTGCGCGGCATGCCGCCGGTGGTGGCCGTGGTGGCGGTGGTGGCGGTGGTGGGGGATTGCCAGCCGCTGGCCGATCATGATCACCAACGACGACGGCAGGTGGTTGCGGCGGGCGATCACCGCGGGGTTGGCGTGGAACCGCGCCGCCAGTCCGTAGAGCGTGTCGCCGGGCTGCACGGTGTAGTGCGCGACCTGCCGGTGGTGATGGTGGTGACGGTGATGGTGGTGGCCAGCGCCCGGCACCCGCAGTTGGCTGCCGGCGTAGATCAGGTCGCCGTTGCCGGGCAGGTGGTTCAGCGCGATCAGCCGGGCGACCGTCGTGTGGTAGCGCGCGGCGAGCGCCGAGAGCGTGTCACCGGGTCGCACCGTGATCAGCGCGTACCCGGACGCGGACGCGGTGACCGCGGCCGCCAGCAACACGGGCAGCGCGATCACCCGCCGCCGCCAGATCAGCGAACCGAGACGTCGAAGGGCCGCAGCAAGACGACGCATTGCGTGTCCTCCCGAAGAGGGGCTAGCCGCGAGCGGTCACGATAGCCCTGCTGTGACGCATGTGACAAGTGGGACGGATGTGGTGAGCGGTTTTCTGGCACGATCGGCGGGATGTCCGCCGCCGCCCCGCCCTGGAAGCTGCTCGCGCTGCCGCCGCTGCCGGTCGAGCTGCTCACCGCGCTGTTCGCCGACGTGCCGGTCGAGCTGGTCGTGCCCGCCGAACGCACCGCCGCCGAGGTCGCCGCGGCCGCCGAGGACGCCGAGATCGTGCTCGGTGACTGGAGCGGCGGGCTGGCGCTCGACGCCGGCGTGATCGCGGCCGCGCGGCGACTGGCGTTCGTGCAGCAGCCGAGCGCTGGCGTCGACGCGATCGACGTCTCGGCGCTGACCGCGGCCGGCGTACCGCTGGCGAATGCCGGGTCGGCCAACGCGGTCAGCGTCGCGGAGTGGTGCGTCGGCGCGACCTTCGCGGTGCTGCGCTCCTTGGCGTACGCCGACGCCGAGCTGCGGGCCGGCCGATGGCCTCAGCTGGAGCTGGCGCGCCGCGGCGGCGGCGAGCTGGCCGGTCGCCGGGTGGGCGTGATCGGAATGGGTCCGATCGGCCGGGAGTGCGCCAGCCGGTTCGTGGCGCTGGGCTGCGACGTGGCGCACTGGAGCCGGACGCAGCGGCCGCCAGAGGCCGCTGGCGGCGCGCGGTGGCTGCCACTCGACGAGCTGCTGGCGCATGCCCAGGTCCTGGTCGTGGTGGTGGCGCTCGGCCCCGAGACGCGCAACTTGATCTCGGAGCAGCAGCTGGCGCTGCTGCCGCCTGGCGCGATGCTGGTGAACGCCGCCCGCGGCGGCATCGTCGACGAGGCGGCGCTGCTGGCGGCCGTGCGCGACGGCCGGATCGCCGGCGCTGCCCTCGACGTCTTCGCCACCGAGCCGCTTCCCGCCGACTCACCGTTGCGCGGTGAAGACCGGCTGCTGCTCTCACCCCACGCCGCCGGCGCCAGCGCGCAGGCCCAGGCCCGGCTGATCGCGAACGTCGTCGAGAACGTCCGCCGGGCGACGGCGGGTGAGCCGGTCAACGACGTCGTCAACGGCCTGCCGCCGCTGATCGAACGCCGGCGCTAGCGGGTCAGCCGGCGTCCGGCAGGCTGACCTCCAGTACGCCGTCGATGATCCGCGTGGCGAACCGCGGGATCGGCGCCGTCGCCGGGCCGTGGACGACCGCGCCGTCGGCCAGCCGGAACGTCGAGCCGTGCCACGGGCACACCACGCAGCCCTGTCCCTGCTCGGCGGCGAAACTGCCCTCGGACAGCGGTGCCGCCAGGTGGGAGCAGGTGTCGGCCAGCACGTCGACGTGCTGGCCGCGCCGCACGACCAGCAGGTCGACGCCGTCGACCTCGCGCTGGCAGAGCTCGCCGTCGGGCAGCTCATGGATCGGGCCGAGGCTGTGCCAGCCGTCCGGGAACAGGTGCGGCACGGCTTCCACGTGATTTACGCCGGCGGCCTGCCGATAGGCGAGATGGCCGCCGAGGTAGCCGGCGACCCCGATCACGGCGAGCCCGGAGTAGGACCATGCCTTGCCCCGCCAGCTCCGGCCCCGGGCGCGAGCCGCGAGTGACGCGCCGTAACAGGTGAACGCAACGCCGGCCACCGCCGCGTGCACCAGGCCGACCCGCTGCTGCTGCTCGTGCAGCTGAGACCAGTCCGCCCACCCGGCGGCGACCGTCGGCACGTAAGCGGCGCAGCCGGTCGCGATCAGCGTGCCGGCGCCATGCCCGGTGCCGGGCAGCGCGTCGAGCACGGCGGCGGCGGTCCAGCAGCCGATCGGCACGTCGGTGAGCATCGGATGCAGCGGGTGGCCGAGCCAGACACCGTGCAGCAGGTCACGGCCGCGCTGCGATCGAAGCGCCTGCTGCAGGATCCGGCGTACCACGCCGACCGCAGGATCAAGGTGCCCGGCGTTCTCCAGCCGATCCACGACTTCGGTCACGCCGTTGCCGGCACCTACGGGCATGCTGCCTCCTCAAGACCGCCTGGCTATGTCGTCCCCTCACTTTCGACCACAACGCACGATCTCGCCAGCGCAACTCAGCAGTTGCCGGTTACTCGCCCAGCCGGCCGTGCATCGGCGACGACGCATGGGCGTGCCAGCGGCGCGGCATCCGCCCGGCCAGCCGCGCCGCCCGGCCCGCCGTGACCGCCTGCGCGATCGCCTGGGCCATCAACGCGGGCTCGTGCGCGCGGGTCACCGCCGACGCGACCAGCACTCCGTCGCAGCCGAGCTCCATCGCGAGGGCCGCATCGCTCGCCGTACCGATGCCGGCGTCGAGCACGACCGGCACGTTCGCGGCCTCGGTGATCATCGAGATGTTGTGCGGGTTGCGGATGCCGAGGCCGGAGCCGATCGGCGCGCCCAACGGCATGACGGCGGCGCATCCGACGGCCTCGAGCCGGGCGGCGAGGACTGGGTCGTCGTTGGTGTACGGCAACACCGTGAAACCGTCTGCGACCAGTCGCTCGGCGGCCTCGAGCAGCTCGATCGGATCCGGCAGTAGCGTCTGCTCGTCGGCGATGACCTCGAGCTTCACCCAGTCGGTGTCCAGTGCGTCGCGGGCCAGCTTCGCGGTCAGGATCGCTTCGGCCGCGGTGGCGCATCCGGCGGTGTTCGGGAGCGGCCGGATGCCGTGTCGCCGGATGACGTCGAGCACCGAGCCTTGCGCGCCGGGATCGATCCGCCGCATCGCGACCGTCGTCAACTCCGTGCCGCTGGCAACCAATGCGGCTTCCAGCGCGTCGAGACTCGTCGCGCCGCCGGTGCCCATGATCAGCCGGGACGACAGCGCCTCGCCGGCGATGACAAACGGGTCGTCCACGGCTTCAGCCTCCTTGCACGGCGGTCAGGATTTCGATCTGGTCACCCGGCGCGACCACCCGGTGGCGCCAGTCGGCGCGCGGCGCGACCTCGCCGTTGACGGCGACGGCGCAGCCCGCGCCGGTCGGGCTCAGCTCGTGGACGAGGTCGGCGAGCGACGTCGCTGCCAAGACGCCGCGGGCCTCGCCGTTGACGGTCACGTCGACGAAGTCCGGCTGCGAGGTCATCCGACCGCTCCAATCGTTGCGAACCGACCGGGCGAGCACAGCTCGTACAACGCCGCAAGCTCGGCGGTCTCACCGACGACGAGGCCGGTCACCAAATCGGCCGTGATCGGCGTCAGCAGCACGCCGTTGCGGTGATGTCCGGTCGCGACGATGAGGCCGTCGAGCTCGACCTCGCCAATGATCGGCGCGTTGTCCGGCGAGCCCGGCCGCAGCCCGGTGGTCGTCTCCTCGAGGACGAACTCGTCGATCAGCGGGACCACCGCCCTGGCGTCACGCAGCAACTCCCGAACTGCACCGGCGCGCACCGTCGTGTCGAACCCCATTTCTTCGACCGTCGCGCCGACTACGAGCTCGCCGCTGGTGCGCGGCACCAGATAGACCTCGGCGCCGTTGACGAAGCCACGGATGCTGCGGGTGGGCAACGGCGTGTGCGACGTGGCGCGTAGCCGGAGGATGTGGCCTTTGACCGGCCGCACTGGCGGACGCGCGTGCGGCGGCAGCCCGTCGATGCCAGCCGACCACGGGCCGGCGGCCAGGACGACGACTCCGGCTGGCACCTCGCGACGATCCTCCAGCCGGACGCCGGTGACGCGGCCGCCATGGACGATCAACTCCCCGCAACGGGTCGTGATCAGCCGGACACCGGCTTGCCGGGTCGCGGTCAGCAACGCCCGGCCGAGCTTTCGGTTGTCGACCGAATGGTCGGACTCGACGAGCAGCCCGGACTGCACCGCCGGGCTGAGCAGCGGCTCGGCGCTACGGCACTCGCGGCCGGTGAGGATCGACGAGACCAGGCCGAGCGAAGCCTGGAACGCATGCAGCTCCGACAGCTCCTCCCGGTCACCGGCATCGGTGGCGACCACGAGGGTGCCGTCGCGGCGGAGGCCGACCTCGAGCCCGCTGCGCTGCTCCAGCTCGTCGACGAACGACGGATAGCGGCGCAGCGACTCGATCGCGAGCTGGAGCAACGGCTCCTCGCCGTACCGGACCTCACTGACCGGCGCCAGCATCCCGGCCGCAACATGCGATGCGGCACTCAGCGGCGCGGGATCGACCACGGTGACCGCGAGCCCACGCTGTGCCAGCCGCCAGGCGGCGCCCAGCCCGATCAGGCCGCCACCGATGACGACCACGTCGGCAGCAGCCGCGGCTGGCTCGGTCACTGGCGGACGACTCCCTTCGCCGGCATGACCCGGATCAGGTTCAACGGTCGGCGGCCGTGGCCGCCCTCTCAGCCCACGCTCGGGCTCCCGCGCCCCTCCAGGCTACGCGCCACCGCTGGCGGCTCCGACCGGGTTCATAAGGTGGAAGTCATGGAGCTGGACGACCTCGCGGCCGGCTGGCTGAGCCTTCCCGAGCTGGCCGAGCAGATCGGCACGTCGTTGCACACCATCCGGCAGTGGATCCGCGACGGTCATCTCGTGGTCGTCGAGCGCGGCGATCCGCCGGCGAAGTACGTGCCATCCGACCTGGTGGCCGACGGCGCACTGGTGAAGGGGCTCGGCGGCGCGCTGACGGTGCTGGCCGATGCCGGCTACGACCCGCAGCAGGCGCTCCGCTGGCTGCTCACCGACGATCCGGCGCTGGCCGGCCGGCCCGTGGACTTCCTGGCGCAAGGCCGGCACACCGCCGTCAAGCGCCGTGCCATGACGTTGGCGTTCTAGTGGCCGGCCTGGATCGGCGGGCGCGGTTGCGCGATGCGCGGCTGTATTTGTGCACGGGCGCGCGACGGCGCGAAGGTGACCTGCCCGAGTTTTTGGACGCGGTGCTCGCCGGCGGTGTCGACATCGTGCAGCTGCGCGAGAAGGGGCTCGAGGCGCGCGAGGAGATGGCGCTCGCCGAGGTCTTCAGCGACGCGGCGCGGCGGCACGGCGCGTTGTTCAGTGTGAACGACCGAGCGGACGTGGCCCGCGCGGTCGGCGCCGACATCTTGCATCTGGGTCAAGGCGATCTGCCGGTCGACATCGCCCGGCGGATTGTCGACGACGACACGGTGATCGGCCTGTCGACGCATGCCGCCGCGGAGACCGATGCCGC
>DASZTV010000074.1:0-13662 GCA_035548125.1 Mycobacteriales bacterium
CACCGACGGCATCGACCCGGATACCGGGCTGCTCGACGCCGGGCTGTTCTTCATCGCCTACCAGCAGGACCCGCGCAAGCAGTTCGTACCGATCCAGCGGCTGCTCGGCCGGCACGACAACCTCAACGAGTACATCCGGCACACCTCGAGCGCGCTGTTCGCGGTCCCGCCCGGCCTGTCAGGCCCCGGCGACTGGTGGGGCAAGGACCTCTTCGGGTAGCCGGCAGCTCTGCGGGGCGCCGTCGCAGCACGGCTCGTAGTAGAGGCACGACGGGCAGCGGTTGTGCGCCTGCTCGGCGTACATCTGGGTGCCGCAGTTGGGGCAGGGGAGATCGAGGGCCATCAGCGCATGATGGAACGAGGTCGAGCCCGGATCCTGTATTGACCCGCCCTGCGGGTCACAGTCCTACCTTGACTTGATTCGAACATACGTTCGATGATGGCGGGATGGTCGATACGGCGGTCCGGGGCTCGCTCGCCCGGGCTGCCGAGCTGCAGTCGGCGGTGCGCTCCGCTACCGCGGTAGGGGCCAGATCTCCAGCGTTACCAGTGGTTTCTGCGCTTCGCCCACTGCTGCCGGACGGGTTGCGGCGGGGCAGCACGATCAGTGTCAGCGGTTCGTTGTCGCTGTTGCTGGCGCTGCTCGCCGAGGCTTCGGCCGAGGGTTCCTGGTGTGTCCTGGTGGACCTGCCGTTCGGCGGCGGTGCGGCACAGCTGTCGGCGGAGGCGGCCGCGGACTTCGGGATCGACCTGGCGCGGTTGCCGCTGGTGCCGTGTGCCGGGAAGAGCTGGACCACCGTCGTCGGGGCGCTGCTCGACGCGTTCGACGTGGTCGCGGCTCGGCCGCCTGCGCGGCTCCCGGACGGCGACTTGCGCCGGCTCGCTGCCCGTGCGCGGAACCGGCAGTCGGTCCTGGTGCCGGTCCTGGCGGCGGGCGCCCGCTGGCCGACGGCGGACCTGCGGCTGGTCGCCGAGCCCGGCGGGTGGGTGGGGATCGGGGAGGGGTACGGCCGGCTGTCCCGTCGGCAGGTGACGGTCAGTGTCGACGGCCGGGGGCAGTCCACGCGTTCCCGGAGCACCACGTTGTGGCTGCCGGACAGCCGGGGCGGGGCTGCCGCCGACGTCGAGCCGATCGCCCCGGTGGTGGAGCTGAGCGGAGTGCGTCGCAGTGGCTAGCAGCGCGGTGGACCTTCCCCGGATCGCGACGGTGTGGTGCCCGGACTGGCCGGTGGTCGCGGCACGTGCCGCCGCGGAGATCGACGGTCCCGACGTACCGGTCGCGGTGTTCGTCGCCAACCGGGTGGTCGCCTGCTCGCCGGGCGCGCGGGGGATCGGCGTACGACGCGGGATGCGGCGCCGGGAGGCGCAGGCCCGGTGCCCGGAGCTGGTCGTGCTCGCTCGGGACGAGGTAGCCGAGGCGCGGTGCTTCGAACCGGCGATCAAGGCGGTCGAGGCGGTCGTGTCGGGGGTCGAGGTGGTCAGGCCGGGGCTGCTCTGCGCGGCGGCTCGCGGACCGGCGCGACACCTGGGTGGTGAGTCGGCGCTGGTGACGCGGCTGCAGGAGGCGGTGAGCTGGACGACCGACGACGTCGCGGTGGGGATCGCCGACGGCGCGTTCGCCTCCGAGCAGGCGGCGCGGCAGCGGGTCGTGGTCCCGGCAGGCGACTCGGCGGCGTTCCTGGCCGACCTGCCGGTCGGCACCCTCGACGCGTTCGGCGGCTCGGCGCTGGTCGACGTGTTGCGCCGGCTGGGGATCTGGACCCTCGGCGGCTTCGCCGCACTGCCCGCCAAGGATGTCGCTGCCCGGTTCGGCCCGACCGGAGCGTGGGCGCATCAGCAAGCAGGGGGGCGGGACGCCAAGCCGATCGTGGTCCGCGAGCCGCCGATGGATTGCTCGGTGACGGTGAGCCTCGAGCCGCCGGTCGACCGGGTCGACATCGTCGCGTTCTCCGCCCGAGGTGCCGTGGAGGCGTTCATCGCGAACCTCTCGGCGCGCGGGCTGGCCTGCTCGTGCGTCGAGCTGGACGTCAGCTCCGAGGCGGGAGAGCGGGCAAGCCGGCGATGGCGGGCGAGCGGCGTGCTCTCCGCCGGCGACGTGATCGACCGGATCCGGTGGCAGATCGAGGGCTGGCTGCATGCCGGTGACGGTGAGCCGCGGCTGACAGCGGGAATCACCGGGCTGCGGATCGTGCCGATCGAGACGGTGCCGACCGGTGCCCACCAGCAGGCGTTGTGGGGCGGCGACGGCGAGGCGGGCGAACGAGCCAGGCGCGCATTGGCGCGGGTGCAGACGATGCTCGGCTTCGACGGGGTCGTGGCTCCCACGGTGGTCGGTGGCCGTGGCCCGGCGCAGCGCAGCCAGCAGGTCGTGTGGGGCGAGGAACGTCTTGCCTCGCGCCGAGCCGATCAACCGTGGCCGGGTCATCTGCCATCCCCGGCGCCGAGCATCGTGCTCGATCCACCCGCGCCGGTGCGGCTGCTCGACGCGGCGGGACGCCCGGTCGTGGTCGGCGAACGCGGTGCGGTGCTCCGGCCGCCGAGCCGACTGGGGCTGCGGCACGACACTCCGGTAGCGGTGACGTCATGGGCCGGACCGTGGCCCGCAGACGAGCGCTGGTGGGACCCGGCGAGCGCGGTCCGGGTGGCCCGGATGCAGGTGGTCGACGAGAAAGGCCGCGCGTATCTCGTCGCAGGCGAGATGCCGAGTGGACGCGGCGAGGCTTCGCCTCGCTGGGTCCTCGAGGGCATCTATGACTAACGCCGAGCCCAACGTACGTGGCCTCATTCAAGGGTTTTTAGGCACTTATCGTTGGGCTCGGCGGTTGTAGTGGGGTGGGAGAACCCGCCGGTTCCTTGGCGGGAGCTGGAGGCTCGATTGTCGGGGCGGAGCCCCGACTCGCATGGGGTGCGGGGAGATGGCGGCGACTCGGCCGGCTGGTCGCGGCACCGACCGGCGTACCAGCCGAAGCCGATTCCGCGACCGGTCGATCCGGTGCCCTACGCGGAGCTGCACGCGCACTCCTCGTTCAGCCACCTCGACGGGGCGAGCCTGCCCGAGGAGCTGGTCGAGGAGGCGGTGCGGCTGGGGCTGTCCGGGCTCGCGCTGACCGACCACAACGGGATGTACGGCGTTCCGCGCTTCGCCGAGGCGGCGGAGCACGTCGGGCTGGCGACGATCTACGGCGCGGAGCTCTCCCTCGACCTCACCGTCCCGCGTACGACGTCGCAGCGCGCGACCGGCGCGCGGTCGGGGATGCCCGACCCGGGCGGGCGTCACCTGCTGGCGCTGGCCAGGGGACCCGAGGGGTACTCCCGGCTGTGCCGCGCGATGAGTGCGGCGCATCGCCGGGGCGGCGCGAAGGGGCATCCGGTCTACGACCTCGACGAGCTGACCGAAGCCGCGGGTGGGCACTGGCTGGTGCTGACCGGCTGCCGCAAGGGGCTGTTGCGAGCCGCGCTGGAGGCAGGCGACTACGGGACGTTCGGGCTGGACCCGGCGCGGCGCGCGCTGAACGAGCTGGTCGCGAGATTCGGCAAGGACAACGTCGCCGTCGAGCTGTCCTACGCGCGCGACCCGCTGTCCGACGAGCGGTACGACGCGCTGTCACTGCTCGCAGCGGAGGCCGGGCTGCCGATCGTCGCCACGACCGGTGCCCACTACCACGGTCCGCCGCGCCGGCCGTTGGCCACGGCGATGGCGGCGGTGCGCGCCCGGGGCAGCCTCGACGACATCGACGGCTTGCTGCCGGCGTGGGCCGACGGGCATCTGCGCAGCGGCGCGGAGATGGCGCAGCGGCTGGCCCGGTGGCCCGGGGCGATCGAGGCGGCAGCGCGGATCGGGGCGGAGCTGGCGTTCCCGATCGGTCTGATCGCCCCCAACCTGCCGCCGTTCCCGACCCCGGCGGGTCATGACGAGATGAGCTACTTGCGCGAGCTCGCGTTGAAGGGCGCGGAGAAGCGTTACGGCCCGCGCGGCAAGGAGACGGAGAAGGCGTACGCCCGGATCGAGCACGAACTCACGGTGATCGGCCAGCTGAACTTCCCCGGCTACTTCCTGGTCGTCTGGGAGATCGTGCAGTTCGCGCGGTCACAGGGGATCCTCTGCCAGGGCCGGGGCTCCGCGGCGTCGTCCGCCGTCTGTTACGCGCTGGAGATCACCGCGATCGACCCGGTCTACTACGACCTGGTCTTCGAGCGGTTCCTCGCCGCCGAACGCAACGAGCCGCCGGACATCGACGTCGACTTCGAGTCAGGACGGCGAGAGGAAGTCATCCAGCACGTCTATGAGAAGTACGGACGTGACCACACCGCGCAGGTCGCCAACGTCATCACCTACCGGCCGCGGTCGGCGATCCGTGACGTCGCCAAGGCGTTCGGCTACCCGACCGGCACGCAGGACGCCTGGAGCAAACAGGTCGACAGCGCCTACAAGGTCGATCTCACCGAGGTCACCGGCGTACCGGACGAGGTCCTCGCTCTCGCCGACGAGCTGCGCGATGCACCGCGTCATCTCGGCATCCACTCCGGTGGCATGGTCATCTGCGACCGGCCGATCGTCGAGGTCTGCCCGGTGGAGTGGGGGCGGATGCCGGGCCGCACCGTGCTGCAGTGGGACAAGGACGACTGCGCCGCGATCGACCTGGTGAAGTTCGACCTGCTCGGGCTCGGGATGTTGTCGGCGATCCGCTACAGCTTCGAGCTGATCGAAGACTGGCACGGCGTGACCTACGAGCTCGCGACGATTCCTCGCGAGATGCCCTGCGTCTACGACATGGTGTGCGCCGCCGACACCGTCGGCGTCTTCCAGATCGAGTCGCGCGCGCAGATGGCGACGCTGCCGCGGCTGCGTCCCCGCAACTTCTACGACCTGGTGATCGAGGTCGCGCTGATCCGGCCGGGGCCGATCCAGGGTGACTCGGTCCACCCGTACATCCGTCGCCGTCACGGCCGCGAGCCGGTGACCTACCTGCACGAGAAGATGAAGCCTGCTCTGGAGCGCACGCTCGGCGTGCCGCTGTTCCAGGAGCAGATGATGCAGCTTGCGATCGGCGTCGCGAACTTCACCGGTGACGAGGCCGATCAGTTGCGCCGCGCCATGGGCTCCAAGCGCTCGCACGCCAAGATCGACGCGTTGCAGCAGCGGCTGTACGACGGGATGGCAGCCAACGGCATCGTCGGGGACGCGGCGGTGACGATCGTCGACAAGATCCGGGCGTTCGCATCGTTCGGCTTTGCGGAGAGCCACGCGATCTCCTTCGCGCTGCTGGTCTACGCGTCGTCGTGGCTGAAGCTGCACTATCCGGCGGCGTTCTGCGCGGCGCTGATCAACGCGCAGCCGATGGGCTTCTACTCGCCGCAGTCACTGGTCGCCGACGCGCGCCGGCACGGCATCACCACTCGAGGGCCTGACATCAACGCCTCCGCCGCGACCTGCACGCTCGAAGCGGACGACGGCCCTTCGCAGTGCCCGTGTCTGGACGCGCCGCAACCCGCCGTACGTCTCGGCCTGTCCGAGGTACGAACGATCGGTGACGACCTCGCGCAACGGATCGTCGAGGTCCGTGACGCAGACGGGCCTTACACGTCGATGACGGACCTCGCTCACCGGGTGGGACTGTCGACCGACCAGCTCGAGGCGCTCGCGACGGCCGGAGCGTTCGACTGCTTCGGGGTGAGTCGACGTGAGGCGCTCTGGGCCGCGGGTGCGGCGGCGACCGTGAAGCCGGGGCAGCTCGAGCTGTTGATCGTCGACGAGCGAGACGCCCCCGGGCTCCCTGAGCTGACCTCGCCGGAGCAGATGTACGCCGACCTCTGGGCGACCGGAGTGACACCGCAGCTCTACCCGACCGCGCTGTCGCGCGAGCGGATGGACGCACTCGGAGTGGTGTCCGCGGCCGGGCTGCGACAGCTCGAGGACCGCACCCGGGTGCTGGTCGGCGGAGTCGTGACGCACCGGCAGCGGCCCGCGACCGCGCGCGGGGTCACGTTCGTCAACCTCGAGGACGAGACCGGGATGATCAACGTGATCTGTTCCCGAGAAGTCTGGGCGCGCTACCGGAAGGTCGCGCAGAACTCCGCGGCGTTGTTGATCCGCGGCATGCTCCAGCACACCGACAACGTGGTCAACGTGATGGCCGAACGGATCCAGCCGCTGCCATTAGGCGTCCGCCCGAACGCCCGCAACTTCCGTTAGCCCTCAGCCGTCGGCAACGAGTCGATGCAGGCCGAAGGCAAGGTCGACAAGGCGAAGGGCAACGTGAAGCAGGCCGGCGAGAAGCTCAAGGACGCGGTCCGCTGACTCACCCCCGGGGGAGTACGACCTCCGGGAGCGGGTGACGGTAGAGCTTCGCAGCGTTCTCGCAACAGATCATCCGCAGCTCGCCCGGCGGCAGGTGACCCCACGCCCGCTCGATCACGTCCTGGGTGTCGGGCCACGTGCTGTCGCCGTGCGGGTAATCGACCTCGACCATGATGTTCTCGACGCCGATCACGTCGCGGGTGTCGATCGTCGACGGGTCGTCGATCGTGCAGAACCAGAAGTTTCGGCGCAGCACGTCCGACGGCCGGACCGACCAGCCCAGGCCGTATCCGGACCGGTCGACGATGTTGTCGAGCCGGTCGAGCAGCATGGCGACCCACCCGATGCCGCCTTCGCTCATGGCGATCTTCAGGTCCGGGTGGCGCAACGGGTACTCCGACCACAGCCACTCGGCACATGCGCCCAATGACTGCTGACCGAACAGCGTTGCGGACAGCTGGACCGCGGGGGAGCCGGGTGGCAGCGCCGGCATGCCGGAGCTTCCGACGTGCAGCGAGATGACGGTGTCGGTCGCCACGCACGCGGTGATGATCGGGTCCCAGTGAGCGCGGTCCCACAGGGACGGCAGTCCGATCTCGTGCGGTCGCTCTGGAAAGGTCACCGACGTGAAGCCGCGCTCGGCGTTGCGAGTGATCTCGGCCGCTGCCAGCCCGGGGTCGGCGAGGTAGGTGATGCCGAGCGGGATGATGCGGGTCGGGTGCGCTGAGTACCACTCTTCGTAGAGCCAGTCGTTCCACGCGCGCAGGCAGGCGAGGCCGAGCTCGCGGTCTGCGGCGTCGAAGAAGACCCGGCCACAGAAGCCGCTGATCTGGGACGGGAAGTTCATCGACGCCCAGACCCCGTTGATGTCCATGTCGCGCACCCGTGCGTCGACGTCGTAGCAGCCCGGCCGCATCTGGTCGAAGCGGAACGGTTCGAAGCTGACGGTTTCCGGCCGTCGTCCGGCGACCGCGTTCATGCCGATCTGGCTGTACTTGCGGCCCTCGAACTCCCACACCTGGTAGCCGCGCGAGGTCTCGATGATGTGTGGTGCTGCCTTTGCCAGAGCGGCGGGCACCCGTCCCTTGAACATGTGGGCGGGCTCGACCACGTGGTCGTCGACGGAGATGACGGTGTAGCGGACCGGCCGCGGTTGCGGTTCCGGGAGGAACAGCTCCTCGCTCAGGTCCGCGGTCATCTCGCCGGCTCCTAGGTCTCCGCGGCTGCGGGCTCGTCGTCCTGCTCGCTCGTCCCCGCCCATGGCTTGGCGAGCCACAGCCAGGCGACGAACCCTGCGAACAGTACGCCGACCAGCGCCCAACCGAGATCGGTCGTGTCGACGCCGACGTACTTCAGACCCGACGCCAGGATCACGAACGTGATGACCGGCCGGATCACCCGGTCAGGAGCGCGGGAGGACAGTACCGATCCGACGAGCACGGCAGGCACGCTGCCGATGATCAGCGACGTCGTCACCCCGAACGACACCGACCCGAAGGCAAGCGCGCCCAGCGCCGCGGACGCGGTCAGCGGAAGAGCCTGCGCGAGGTCGGTGCCGACCAGCTGGTTCGCGCCGAGCATCGGGTAGAGGAAGAGCATCAGCACGATCATCAGCGACCCGGACCCCACCGAGGTCATGCCGACGACGAGTCCGCCGACCATCCCGATCGCCACGGTACGAAGCGGATGGATGTGGATGTTCTGCACCACTCCTTCGCGCTTGTTTCCGGCGCGGTAGTCCAGGACGAAGCGCAGCACCATCGCCGCCGCCCCGACGAGCAACGCACTGCCGAGCATTCGCTCGATGTCGGTCTGGGCGGAGTCGGCGTGGCCCTTGATGAGGTGCAGCAGGTAGGCGCCGAGGAACGCCATCGGTACCGACCCGGCGGCGAGCAGGCCGACGAGCCGCTTGTTGACCGTGCCTTTGCGGAAGTGGACAGCAGCGCCGAGGGGCCGCATCAGGACCGCGGCCACCAGGTCGCTGGAGATCGCCTTGTCCGGCTGCACGTTGAACAGCAGGATCAGCATCGGCGTCATCAGCGCCCCGCCGCCGGCGCCGGTCGTGCCGACGAGCAGCCCGATGATCGCGCTGCCCAGGACGATGTAGGGGTCGATGTGCATGTCGGACCCAAACTACACAAGGCCGGTCGAGATTTAGCGGCAGCGGGCGACGGCCGGCCTCGCCGCAAATAGTCCTTTCGGACCAGGGCATCGTTGAAGGAAATCCGGCCGGGATGCCCCTAGAATGGAGAGGATCCCGCCAGACAGGAGGCTGCCGTGAAGACCTTCAGCTCCCCGCAGGTCACGCCGCAAGATGTCCACCGGCGCCTCGCCGAGCATCTGCTGGTCGACGGGTTCCGCCTCGTGGTGGACCTCGAGCGCAGCCACGGAAGCTGGCTGGTCGACGCCCGCGACGGGCGGGAGTACCTCGACTTCTACACGTTCTTCGCCTCGGCCCCGCTGGGCGCGAACCCGCCGGGTCTCGCGGACGACCCGGAGTTCATGCGGCTGCTCGGCCAGGTTGCGGCCAGCAAACCAGCCAACCCCGACACGTACACGACGCACCTCGCAGACTTCGTCGACACCTTCACCCGGGTCCTCGGAGATCCGGCGCTTCCCCATTTGTTCTTCGTCGAAGGCGGCGCGCTCGCCGTGGAAAACGCGCTGAAGACCGCGTTCGACTGGAAGAGCCGGCGCAATGAGGAGGCGGGCCGTTCGCCCGCTCTCGGGACGAAGGTCATGCACCTCACCCGAGCATTCCACGGCAGGTCGGGCTACACGCTGTCGCTGACGAACACCGACCCGGTCAAGACCGACCGGTTCCCGAAGTTCGACTGGCCGCGGATCGAGGTGCCCGCGATGCGGTTCCCGCTGCACGCGCACCTGCACGAGATCGAGGCTGCCGAACGCCGGGCGCTCGCCCAAGCCGAGGCTGCCTTCCAGGCCTTCCGTCACGACATCGCGTGCTTCATTGCCGAGCCGATCCAGGGCGAAGGCGGCGACAACCACCTGCGCGCGGAGTTCCTGCTCGAGATGCAGCGGCTCTGTCATCGCCACGACGCGCTGTTCATTCTCGACGAGGTGCAGACCGGCGTGGGCATCACGGGCACGCCGTGGTGCTACCAGCAACTCGGTCTCGAGCCTGACATCGTCGCGTTCGCCAAGAAGCTGCAGCTGGGCGGCATCATGGCCGGTCGCCGCGTCGACCTGGTGGCGGACAACGTGTTCGCCGTATCCAGCCGGATCAACTCGACCTGGGGTGGTGGCCTGGTCGATATGGTCCGCTCGCGCCGGTTGCTCGAGATCATCGAGTCCGAGCGGCTGTTCGCCGCTGCTGCCCGCAACGGAGAGGTCCTGCTCACGGAGCTGCAGGCACTCGGCCGTCGACGTGCCGGGATCGTCTCGAACGTCCGGGGTCGCGGCCTGATGTGCGCGGTCGACCTCCCCGACACGCGGTCACGGGACCGCGTCGTGTCGGCGCTCCGCGACGAGGGCGTACTCGCCCTGCCCTGCGGGACCCATTCGGTCCGCTTCCGTCCCGCACTGTCGGTGACGGAGGATGAGCTGCGGATCGGCGTCGCGGCCCTCGACCGGGTCGTAGGTCGCGTCGCCACACCGATACGGGAACGGGAGTCGGCATGACGCGAACCATCGCCTCGAGGATCGGGGGCAACGTGGTGGCGGGCGGCACCCTCGCGGCCGACCGCAATCCCGCCATGCTCGACGACCTCATCTGTCAGGTGGAGCTCGCCGATGCCGCGACCTTCGCTGCGGCCTGCCAGTCCGCTCGCGACGCGCAACGCGCCTGGGCCGACGTGCCCGCGCCGATTCGCGGTAGGGCGATCGCGCACATCGGGCGGACCGTCGAAGCCAACGCCGAGCGGCTCGCCAAGCTCGTGACGCGCGAGATCGGCAAGCCCTACGCCGAGGCTCTCGGCGAGGTGCAGGAGATCGTCGACACCTGCGACTTCTTCCTCGGCGAGGGCCGGCGGCTCTACGGCCAGACCGTCGGCAGCGAGATGCCCGACAAGCAGCTGTTCACCTTCCGCAACCCGGTCGGTGTGGTCGCCGCCATCACCGCGGGTAACTTCCCGGTCGCCGTACCTGCTTGGTACCTGGTCCCGGCACTGCTGTGCGGCAACGCCGTGGTGTGGAAGCCCGCCGACTACGCGCCGGCCTGCGGCGAGGCGCTGTACGAGCTGTTCGTACGAGGCGGCGGGCTGCCCGACGGCGTGCTGAACCTCGTCCTCGCCGACGGTGGCGCGACCTACGACGGACTATCGATGGCGCTGGAGTCCGGGACCGTCGACAAGGTCGGCTTCACCGGCTCCAGTGAGGTCGGAGCGAGGATCGGCGAGCTCACCGGTCGCCATCTGCAATCCGCCTGTCTCGAGCTCGGCGGGAAGAACCCGATGGTGGTCACCCCCTCGGCCGACCTGGACCTCGCCGTCGAGGGCGCGTTGTTCTCGGGCTTCGGCACGGCGGGGCAGCGTTGCACCTCGTTGGGCACCGTGATCGTGCACGAGAGCGTCCATGACGACTTCATCGCGCGCTTCGACAAGCGCACCCGCGAGATCGCGATCGGCGATCCCACGGCGGGCGTGGTGTACGGCCCGATGCTCGACGAAAAGTTCGGCGACCGCTTCACCGAGTACCTCGGCTGGCTACAGCCGCATCACACCGTCTACGGCTCGACCGCCACCGGACGGATCTCATCGGAACAGCCTCGCGAAGGTTTCGTCGGTGACCCCGACGCCGGCGTGTTCCATCACCCGGTGATCGCCGACGGGGTGCGCGAGGACGACGCGATCTTCCGCAACGAGACGTTCGGCCCGCTGGTAGGAGTCACCACGTATCGGGACCTCGACGACGCGATCCGGCTCGCCAACCTTCCGGGCTACGGGCTGTCGTCGGCGATCTACACGACGGACCCGGACGAGGCGTTCCGGTTCCGTCGCGGCGTCTCGGCGGGCATGGTCAGCATCAACAACTCCACGTCGGGCGCCGAGGCGCACCTGCCGTTCGGGGGGAACGGCAAGTCGGGCAACGGCTCCCGGCAGTCGGGCATCTGGGTGATCGACCAGTTCACCCGCTGGCAGGCCGTCAACTGGGACTATTCCGGACGGCTGCAGAAGGCGCAGATGGACGTGGTCGAGTTGACGCCGGACGAGTCGTACCGGCTGCCCGAGTGACCTGACCGGCGACCGTGTCCGACCTGCCACCCGAGGAGGAGCTGGACGCGCAGCTGCGCGCGTCCCTCGGGTCATTGCCGGCGGCGTCGCCCTCGGACGGCGGCCGGCTGGATCCGGCCACCGCGCTCGCCGTCTTCGATGCCCAGATCGGAAGTCGGGCGCTGGACATCGTCGCGCGACGGCTGCGTGCCGCCGGCGAGGGCTACTACACGATCGGCTCCGCGGGACACGAAGCCAACGCGATGGTGGCGGCGGCACTGCGCCCGGACGACCCGGCCCTCCTGCACTATCGCTCCGGGGCGTTCTACCTCGCACGGGCCGGCCAGGTCCCGGGATCGACGCCCGACCGCGACGTGTTGCTCGGCCTGGTGGCTGCGGCGTCGGAGCCGATCTCCGGCGGACGGCACAAGGTGTTCGGTAGGGACGAGCTCGCCGTCATCCCGCAGACGTCCACCATCGCGTCGCACCTGCCGCGTGCCCTCGGCGTGGCCTTCGCGATCGAGCGAGCCCGCAAGCTCGGCGTTCCGAGTGCGTGGCCGGCAGACGCGATCACGGTGGCCAGCTTCGGCGACGCCTCGGCCAACCACTCGACGGCGGTCGGCGCGATCAACGCGGCGAGCCAGGTGTCCTTCAGAGGCTTGCCGTTGCCGCTGCTGCTGGTGTGCGAGGACAACGGGCTCGGGATCAGCGTCCCGACGCCCGACGGCTGGATCGCGGCCGCGTACGGCGAACGACCAGGGATCGGCTACTTCGCAGCCGACGGCTTCGACGCCGCTGCCACCTTCGACGCCGCGTGCGACGCGGTCGCTCACGTTCGGTCGTTGCGGCGCCCCGCGTTCCTTCATCTGCGGACGGTTCGGTTCATGGGGCACGCCGGGACCGACGGCGAGCTCGGCTATCGGTCGCGACGCGACGTGGCCGCGGACTATGCACGCGACCCGGTGCTCGGCCTCGCGAAGCACCTCGTCGCCAAGGGCTACGCCACACCCGGGGAGCTGGTCGCTCGCTATGACGCACGGGTTGCCGCCGTCAGCCGTGAGGCAGAGTCCGTCGTTCGCGAGCGGCACCTCGCCAGTGCAGCGGAAATCGTCGCGCCTCTCTCGCCCCGCCGACCCGACGCGGTGCGTTCCGACGCGACGCAGGCGGGCGACCCCGACGCCCGCAGTGCGGCGTTCGCAGGCAGGCTGCCGGAGTCGGGGGAGCCGCTGACGCTGGCGGACAGTATCAACCGAGCGCTGGCGGATGCGCTGGTGCGCTACCCGCAGTCGATCGTGTTCGGCGAGGACGTCGGCCGCAAAGGTGGGGTGTACGGGGTCACGCGCGGCCTTGCCAAGCGGTTCGGCGCGGGTCGGGTGTTCGACACGCTGCTCGACGAACAGTCCATCCTCGGTCTCGCGCTGGGTGCGGGAGTGTCCGGACTGCTGCCGATTCCGGAGATCCAGTACCTCGCCTACCTCCACAACGCGGAGGACCAGCTTCGGGGCGAAGCCGCCAGCCTGTCGTTCTTCTCCAACGGCCGGTACCGAAACCCGATGGTGGTGCGCATCGCCGGGCTGGCCTACCAGAAGGGCTTCGGCGGCCACTTCCACAACGACAACGGCGTCGCTGCGCTGCGCGACATCCCCGGCCTGGTCGTCGCCGTGCCGTCACGCCCGGAGGACGCCGGCCCGATGCTGCGCTCGTGCATCGCCGCGGGCATCGCCGACGGGCAGGTCAGCGTCTTCCTCGAACCGATCGCGCTCTACCACGAGCGCGATCTGCTCAGCCCGGGCGACCGCGGCTGGCTCGGCGCGTACTCGCTGGTGGGCCACGCGCCGATCGGCAGCGCCCGCACGCACACCGAGGGCACTGACCTCACCGTGCTGACGTTCGGCAACGGGCTGCGGATGAGCCTGCGCGTGGCCGCCCTGCTGGCCGACGAGGGCATCCGGCTGCGGGTGGTCGACCTGCGCTGGCTGATGCCGCTGCCGGTCGACGACATGCTGCGCGAGGCCAACGCCACCGGCCGGGTGCTCGTCGTGGACGAGACCCGGCACAGCGGCGGGGTCGGCGAGGGCATCGTCACCGCCCTGGTCGAGGGCCGGTTCAGCGGCCCGATCGCCCGGGTCAGCGGCGCCGACAGCTACGTGCCGCTGGGCGATGCCGCCAACACCGTGCTGATCAGCGAGGACG
>DASZTV010000075.1:0-47275 GCA_035548125.1 Mycobacteriales bacterium
CGGACTCGGCATCCGGCTTGCCCACGCACGCGGCCTGCGTGACGTCCGGGTGCTGCAACAGCACCTCTTCGACGTCGCGCGGGTAGACGTTGAACCCGCCGCGGATGATCAGGTCCTTGAGCCGGTCGACGATCGTGAGGAGGCCCTCGTCGTCGAACCGTCCGACGTCACCGGTGTGCAACCAACCTCCCCGCAGCGCGAACTCGGTCGCCTCCGGGTCGTTCCAGTAGCCCTTCATGATGCTCGGGCTCTGGACGCACACCTCGCCCTCCTCACCGGCCGGAAGGATGTGGCCTTCCTCGTCCTGGATGGTCACCGTCACGCCAGGTAGCGGCTTGCCGACCGTGCCCGGCTTGTTGAAGCCGCGCTTGTTGGCGGTCACGCCGGCGGACGCCTCGGTCAGGCCATACCCCTCGTAGATGTCGACGCCGAGCCGCTGCTGCACTTCCTCGCGCAGCGCCATCGGCAGCGGCGCCGCGCCGGAGCCGAACATCTTCATCGACGACAGGTCGCGCTCCTCGATCGGCAGCGCGAGCACCATCGTCATCATCGACGGCACCATCGCGCTGACCTCGAGCTTGTGCTCCTCGACCAACGTCACCCACGACGCCGCGTCGAACCAGCGCTGCATGACGCTGAAGCCGCGCTCCTCGCTGTGCATCGACGCGCACACCAGCATCAGGCCGTACGCATGCGACAGCGGAAGCGGCAGCAGCGACCGGGTGTAGCGAACGTCGGAGTCCTTCGCGCTCGTCGCGAGTGAGTTGCCCGCCGACCACAGGCCCTTGTGCGTGAGCATGACGCCCTTGGAACGGCCCGTCGTACCACCCGTGTAGAGCAGCGCGGCGAGGTCGTCGTCGGCGCGCGGGACGAGCTCGCCGGGCTCGGTCTCCTCGAGTGTCGAGAACGGAATAGTGCCCTCGGGTGCGTCGCCGACGACGATCATCTTCAGGTCGACGCCGTCCATCGCGGACTGCAGCAGCGGCACCAGCTCGGGGGTGAGGATCGCAGCCTTCGCGCCGGAGTGGACCAGGATGTGGTTGAGCTCGGGTGGGCTGATCAGGAACAGGATCGGCGTGACGACCGCGCCCGCCCGCCAGATCGCGTTGTAGGAGACGAACACCTCCGGGGTGTTCATCATCAGTACGACGACGCGGTCACCCGGCTCGACGCCGATCGACTGCAGCCCGGCGGCGAACCGGTGCGACCGGGCATGCATGTCGGCGGTGCCGTAGTACTTGCCTTCGAAGAACAGCGACTCGTAGTCGCCCATCTGCTCGAAGTGCGAGTCGGCCAACGCGGCGAGGTTGTAGGTGCCGACGCCGGTCGACCCCTCGGCGGTGGCCGTCATGACGCCGCCACGATCGCGAGCAGGATCCGTTCCACTTTCACCCTCCGCCACTGCCGGTGAACATCTGCTGAGTGGCCTCAATCTAGAGGCAATCGCTCGTCGCCGCCTGAGGGGTGTCACTGGGTGGCGATCGCGAACTCCGCCTCGGCCTGCGGATCGATCGGCGGGTCGCCGTCGACGTCGATCACCACCTGGTGCAGCTCGCCGGTGAAGCGGTACGGCGCGGGGTAGTCGTCACAGACCGGTGCCGCAGCGCTGTAGCCGATGGTGAGGCCGGCTCCGGTCAGCGAGAACCGCATCGGGGTGAACGGCGCGATGTCGCCCGTCGCGACGACGGCGCCGTCCACCGACAACGTTGCCGTTCCGGTGTGCGGCGCGGTACGGGTGAAGCGGAACTCCACGTTGTGTCGGCCCGCGCCGAGTGCCACGGGCGCGGTGAGCCGGTGCTCGGTGAAGCCGACGTAGTTGTGCACGTAGCGCACCTCGCCGTCGACGATGAACAGCGCCCAGCCGCCGAGCACGTTTCCCTGGGAGGCGAGCACTCCCGACGGCGGCGTGCCGCCTCCGGTGACGTCGAAGCTGGCCAGCACCCGGTGCGACCGGTCGCACAACCGGGCGGCGACCGACTCCGGGACCATCGCGGTGCCCGGGTAGTAGACGTACCGAGAGCGCGCCGGCAGCCCGGTCGGGCGGTCGAGCACCTGGTCGGACAGCGGGCGATCGTCCAGCGGCAGCACCTGGTAGCGGCGGGCCTCCTCCCACCAGCGCTCCACAAGCTCGGCAAGCAGCGCGGGGTGTTCGGCCGCGAGGTCATGACACTCCGACGGGTCGGCGGTCACGTCGTAGAGCTCCCACGCGTCGTCGTCGAACCCGTGCGCGGTGTACATCGCGCGGTACGTCACGGCCTTCCAGCCGCGGTGGTAGATCGCCCGGGACCCGAACATCTCGTAGTACTGCGTCTCGTGCCGATCGGGCGCGTCCGCCGCCGTGAGGGAAGCCGCGAAGCTCGTGCCCTCGACCGGACGTTGCGTGACTCCGTCGATCTGCTCGGGCGCGGGCAGGCCGAGCACGTCGAGCACGGTCGGCAGCAGGTCGATCGCGTGGACGTACTGCGTGCGTACCGATCCCGGGTCGGGGATGCCGCGCGGCCAGTGCACGATCAGCGGGTCGGCCACGCCGCCCTCGTGCACCTCCCGCTTCCAGCGACGAAACGGCGTGTTCCCCGCGACGGTCCAGCCCCACGGGTAGTTGTTGTGCATCCGCGGCCCGCCGATCTCGTCGATCCGCGCGAGCGCCTCGCGGCGCGATCCGCCGGCCGCGTTCCATACCCGTACGTCGTTGACCGAGCCGGTCAGCCCGCCCTCCGAGCTGGCGCCGTTGTCGGACAGCACGAACACGATCGTGTTGTCGAGGTCGCCGATCCGATCCAGGAACTCGATCAGCCGCCCGAGGTGATGGTCGGTGTGCGACAGGTAGCCGGCGAACGCCTCCATGTAGCGCGCGTAGAGCCGCTGATGGTCCGGCGCGAGCGAGACCCAGGCGGGCACCCAGTCCGGGCGCGGCGACAGCTCGGTGTGCGGCGCGACCACGCCCGAGGCGATCTGCCGCGCGAGCGTCCGCTCGCGCCAGACATCCCATCCCTCGTCGAAGCGGCCGCGGTAGGCCGCGAGCCACTCCGGCGGCGCGTGATGCGGCGAGTGGCACGCGCCGGAGGCGAGATACAGGAAGAACGGTTTCGCCGGATCGACGTTGCGCAGGTCGGCCACGTAGGAGATCGCCGTATCGACGAGGTCCTCGGTGAGGTGGTAGCCGTCCTCCATCGGGCGCGGCTGCGTGACGAAGTGGTTGTCGCACACGAGCGCCGGCGCGAACTGGTGGGTCTCCCCGCCCATGAACCCGTAGAACCGCTCGAATCCGCGGCCGAGCGGCCACTGCCGCCGGGAGCCCGCCAGGTGGGCGTCGTACTCCGGCGTGAGGTGCCACTTGCCGACGGCGTACGACGCGAACCCGTGGGGCACCAGTATCTCGGGCAGCATGCCGTTGGCTCGCGGGATCGTCGCGTCGTAGCCGGGGAAGCCGGCTGCCAGCTCGATGATGCGGCCCATGCCGTTGGAGTGGTGGTTGCGGCCGGTCAGCACGCAGGCGCGGGTCGGCGAGCACAGCGCGGTCGTGTGGAAGTTGCGGTAGCGAAGGCCGCGCGCCGCCAGGCCGTCGAGCACCGGAGTCTCGATGTCGGACCCGAAGCAGCCGAGCTGGGCGAACCCCACGTCGTCGAGGACGATGAACACCACGTTGGGCGTGCCCTCGGCCGCGCGGTGCGGTGGCGGCCACCACGGCGTCGACTCGTCGTAGTAGCGACCGATCACCCCACCGAAGTCCGCCACGGTCGGGAGGCTATGCCGCGGCGCGCGTCCAGTCGCTACTGTCAGCCGAATGGCGACGGAGACCGAACTCGCCACGACCGCCACACCGGGCGGCTCGGCGAGCAGCCGACGGCCGCGGCGTACCCAGGCGGAACGGCGCGCGACGACCCGCCGCGCGCTGCTCGACGCCACGCTGGAGGAGCTCGACGAGGTCGGCTACGCCAACCTCACGACGGCCTCCGTGGTTGCCCGCGCCGGGGTGACTCGCGGCGCGCAGGCTCACTACTTCGCGACCAAAGCCGAGCTGGTCGTACAGGCGTTGCGGCACATCACCGACCAGCTGATCGACGAGCTGATCGCGCAACCGCCGAAGCGTGCGGACACGATGCGCGAGCAGTACGGGCTGCTGCTCAACCGGCTGTGGGAGCTCAACGCGGGGATCGCCTCTACCGCGCTGATCGAGCTGTGGGTCGCCTCCCGTACCGACCCGGAGCTGGCTGAGCACCTCGACCGGTTCCAGAAGGAGATCAGCCGCCACCTGCAGGAGACCGCGCAGACCGTCGCGCCGGAGTTCACCGCGCTGCCCCAGGCGGGCGAGCTGCTGATCAACGGCTTGGCGATCATCCGCGGGCTGTGGCTGCTGCGGGCGGTCACGAGCGAGCGCCGGATCCGGCGGCTCTGGCCGGCCGCTCGCGACCAGCTCGTCGCGGGGGCCGGCCTTGACTGAACGCAAGAAAACACAAACGTTCTCCGAGTCGCCTCGTGAGCACCCGTCACTGGCTCAGGAGGCGACTGGCGCAACGTTTGTGTTTTCTTCCGTACCGGGTGCGCACTTACGTGCACACTTGCATGCAAGTTGTGGCATGGTGAGGCCGTGACGACGTTCGTCGCTCTCACGCTGGTCGGTCTGGTGACCGGTTGTGTGTACGCGCTGACCGCGGCGGGCCTGGTCGTCACCTACACGACCGCCGGCGTCTTCAACTTCGCGCAAGGCGCGATGGGAATGATGGGCGCCTTCTCGTTCTGGCAGCTGTGGCAGAAGTGGGATGTCCCGCTCGCCCTCTCGCTGATCATCGTGCTGGGCGTATTCGCTCCGCTGTTCGGGATTGCGGTCTCCCGGTTCCTGATCGGGCGTAGCGGAGCCGGCAACGACCAGTCCCTCGCGCTGACCCTGGCGCTGCTGCTCGTGCTGATCGGTGCCGCCAACGCGATCTGGAAACCGAGCACCGCACGCACCGTCCCGATCTGGGCCGGCCACGGATCGGTGACGATCGGCATCCTCACGATCAACGCGATGCAGATCCTGATCATCGCGGCCGCCATCGCGATCGCCGTCGGGCTGCGGCTGCTGTTCACCCACACCCGGCTCGGCATGGCGATGCGCGCGGCGGTCGACAACCCGGACCTGCTCGCGCTGTACGGCGAGGAGCCGGCGAAGGTCCAGCAGGTCGCCTGGGCGCTGAGCTCGACGCTCGCGGCACTTGCCGGAGTGCTGCTCGTGCCGCTGGTCCAGATGAACATCCTCAACCTGACCCTGCTGGTCGTGAACGGCTACGCCGCCGCGATGGTCGGACGGTTGCGGAGCCTGCCTCGTACGACGGTCGGCGCGCTGGTCCTCGGCCTCGCAATCTCCTACGCCGTCGGCTACTCCGCCCAGCTCGGGCTCGACAACCACCAGTCGATCGAGATCACGCTGCAGCAGGGCATGCCGATGCTGCTGCTGTTCGCGGTCCTCATCGCGCTGCGGCCGGATCCGCTGCGCACCGCGGTCACCGCGGCCCGACGGCTGCCCACCATCCCCTCTCTCGGCCAGTCGATCGTCGTCGCGGTTGCCGGCCTGGTCGTCGCGATCGTGTTGTCGCAGACCCTCAGCGAGACCAACCTCGAGACCGCATCCATCGCCGTGGTGATGTCGATCATCGCGGCGTCGCTCGTCCTGCTCACCGGGTACGGCGGCCAGACGTCGCTGTGCGTGCTGACGTTCGCCGGCGTCGGCGGCTACACGATGTCGAAGCTGGGCTCGCACACCGTGCTCGGCGTGCTGCTCGCCATCGTGATCAGCGCGGCAGTCGGGGCGCTGGTCGCGCTGCCCACGCTGCGGCTGCGCGGCCTGTATCTCGCCCTCGCGACGTTCGCCTTCGGCGGCATCATGGACATCGCGTTCTTCGGGCAGCGCTTCGGCGACTCCGGCAGCGTCGAGGTCCA
Organism: Mycobacteriales bacterium; assembly: GCA_035548125.1. Taxonomy (GTDB): domain Bacteria; phylum Actinomycetota; class Actinomycetes; order JAFAQI01; family JAFAQI01; genus DASZTV01. The sequence goes on from DASZTV010000075.1 coordinate 5,920, forward strand.
CCGGCTTTCGATCCCCGGGCTTAGGCTCGACTCCAACCGCACGTACTTCGTGTTCTGCTGCGCGGTGTTCCTCGCCGTCGGTGTGGGGCTGCTCGCAGTACGCCGTGGCCGCTACGGCCGCCAGCTCGCCGCGCTCGACGACTCCCCGGCCGCCTGCGCGACGATCGGGCTGCGGATCCCGCGGCTGAAGCTCGTGGTGTTCGCGGTGTCCTCGGGCCTCGCCGGACTGGCGGGTGCACTCTTCGGCGGCATCGGCGCACAGATCATCAGCACCCAGGACTTCGCGACGTTGCAGAGCGCGGTGCTCTACCTGCTGCTACGGGTCGGCGGGGTGAAGAGCGTCACCGGTGCGCTGATCGCCGGCGTAGTCACCGCCGTACTGCCGGTGGTCCAGCAGCACGTGCCGTCGCTCGGCGGGCTCGCGTTCCTCGTGACCGGTGTCGCGTCGCTGTTCGTCGGCCGGTTCCCGGCGGGGATCGCCGGGTGGTTCGGGCAGGTACTCGCGCCGCGACCGCGGACCCGGCCGGCGATGCCGGCGGTCTACCGCGACGTCGACGACCGGAAGGAGCTCGTCGGTGTCTGACCACGACCTGCTGCCGCCCGCGCCGCCGGCGGCGCTCGAGCTCCGCGGGGTGCGCGCCGGCTACGGCCGGATCTCCGTGCTGCACGACATCGACCTCGTCGTACCCGCCGGCAGCATCGTGGCGTTGCTCGGGCCCAACGGTGCCGGCAAGACCACCACCCTCGGCGTTGCGAGCGGCCGGATCCGGCCGACGGCGGGCCACGTTCACGTCGCCGGCGTCCACGTCAACGGCGCGAGCACCGCGGCGCTCGCCCGGGCCGGCGTCTGCCTGATCCCCGAAGGGCGTGGCATCTTTCCCCGGCTCACCGTCGCGGAGAACCTACGGCTCGTGACCTACTCGGCGGCGTCGTCGGCGCATGACGTGGCGGAGCTGGTGTACGAGCAGTTCCCCCGCCTCGCCGAACGCCGGCGTCAGGTCGCCGGCACGATGTCCGGTGGCGAGCAGCAGATGCTCGCGATGGCGCGGGCGCTCGCCACGCGGCCGAAGCTGCTGCTGCTCGACGAGATCTCGATGGGTCTGGCGCCGAAGATCGTCGCCGATCTGTACGAGATCGTCGCCAAGGTCCGGGACAGCGGGATCAGCGTGCTGCTGGTCGAGCAGTTCGCGCACACTGCGTTGGCGATCGCCGACTACGCCGTTCTGATGGCGGCAGGGCGCATCCTTCGAGTAGGACAACCTGCCGACGTGGCCGATCGGCTCGACGAGACCTACCTGGGAGAGAGCGCATGAGATCCCGCCGCGTGCTCACTGCCTCCGTTGCCTCCGCCGCCGCGCTGATGCTGGCGACCGCGCCGGCAGCTGTCGGCGTGACCGACTCGAAGGCTCATGTGAAGACGGCGCCCGTCGGCTCGCAGCTGGTGGGTTACAGCGCAATCGCCAACGCGCCGGGCGTCGGGATCAACGGCATCTACATGGGCGTCTCCCTCGACCTGCCCCAGGCGAGCTCGTCGCTCACCACCGGCGGCGTCGGGGCCGCGCTCGCCTCGATCGCCTGGCCAGGCGACATCGGCGGCAACGCCGGCACCGCCGTACTCGTCCTCGCCCCGACCGCACCGTCGTGGGTCAAGATCCTCAACGACCCGGTGAAGGCGGAGTCGCACAGCACGGGCACCCATCACGCGATCAACAAGACGCTGCCCGGCACGGTGATGGAGTCCAGCGCCAGCCACAAGCTGGTGACCGCTTCCTCGCGGACCAAGCTCGAGGTGCCCGCCCTCGGATCGCTCGGAGTCTTCGAAGGCTCCAGCTCGGCGAAGCTGGTCGGCCCGCACACCATCCGCTCGGTGGCCGACAGCGCGTTCAGCGACATCAGCCTCGCCGCGGGTCTGATCCAGATCGCCAGCCTGAAGTCCCACGCGGTCGTGGTGAGCAACGGGAAGACCACGCACGGCAACGCGGCCACCACTGTGGCCGGCGTGAAGATCGCCGGCATCCCCGTAACGATCGACAAGACCGGCATCCACCTGTCGACGTCGGCGATCCCGACCGACGCCGTCACGAAGCTGCTGACGAGCACCCTCAAGGCGTTGCACCTGAAGGTGACGTTCACGCCGTCGCTGCACACGAAGGACGGCGGGGCGGCATCATTCGATGCGGGCGCCCTGGTGCTCAGCTACCACCCGGGCGCGTCGACGTACACGATCACGCTGGGTCGAGCGGCCGCACAGGTCAACGCGACGCCGTCACTTCTGCCTGACGCGTTCACGCCACCGCCGGTCAGCACCGGCTCCCCGAGCACGGCACCGGGCGCCGGCGGCGGCGGGTCGGTGGATCTCCCCGGCGGCGACAGCTCGCTCGGCCCGACTGACGACCAGCCGCCGTCCGTCGCGCACCGGGTGGTCAACCAGGCGAAGTCGATCCTGCTCGCCGGTGGACCGACCGGAGCGATGATCTTCGGCCTGGTCGCGGCGACTCTGCTCTGCGCGTTCCTGTTGCCGATGATCGCCGGGCGGTTCCTTGACGTTCCCGCAGACGCGGGCTGTGAGGAGGACGAGTGATGCGGGACGTGAGCGAGCCTTCTTCGGAGAGCCACCTCGCCGAGCTGCGTGGCGCGGTGTCGAAGATCCGGCCGTCGCGACTGCGGTGGTCGGACCGCTGGTTGCTGATCATCGGCAGCGCGCTGCTGCCGCTCGGCATCGGGTTGATCCTGCTCGGCTGGTACGGCGCGGCGCAGACCACGCTGGACTGGGAGCAGACGCCGTACCTGATCTCCGGCGGCCTGCTCGGGCTGGGTCTGCTCGGGCTCGGTACGGCGATGTACTTCTCCTACTGGATGACGCGCCTCGTTCGCTCCAACGACGAAGCGGTACGCCGTGACCGCGAGCACCAGCAGCGCGTCGAGCAGCTGTTGAGCGAACTGGTCGCGGGCGCGCCCGCGCGCCCCGGCCGAGCACCCGCCTCGGAGCTGGTGACCACACCGGGCGGCACGATGCTGCACCGCATCGACTGCGTCGCGATGCGCGGCCAGGAGGTCGTGAAGCCGAAGTCCAAGGCGGGTCTGGAGCTGTGCGGCATCTGCCGGCCGACCCCGCCGGTCCAGCGACGGTCGACGGCCCGCGCGTGACCATGAGCAACGCCAGCGAAGCGGAACCCGCCGATCGGCGGGAGGTGGAGTCGGCCGTGCTGGAGGTCGTCGACATCACCGTCCGGTTCGGCGGCCTGGTCGCGGTGAGCGACGTCGACCTGGTGGTACCGGCCGGCGAGGTCACCGGATTGATCGGCCCGAACGGCGCCGGCAAGACCACGCTGTTCAACGTCGTCTCGGGGCTGCAGGCACCCACGCACGGCCGGGTCGCCCTCGACGGCACCGACATCACGACGTGGAGCGCCGCGCGACGTGCGCGCGCCGGCATCGCGCGCACGTTCCAGCGCCTCGAGGTGTTCGGCTCGCTGTCGGTGCGCGACAACGTCCGCACCGCGGCTGAGCTGAAGCGCGGCTTCGGCGGTGACGGTCCGTCGGCCCAGTCGGTCGCCGACGAGATCCTCGAGCGAGTCGGTGCATCCGCGTACGCGTACGCCGCGGCGGACTCCGTGCCGACCGGTGTCGCCCGACTCGTCGAGATCGCCCGTGCGCTCGCGCTCGAGCCCAAGGTGCTGCTGCTGGACGAGCCGTCGTCCGGCCTGTCGCCGACCGAGACCGATGCCTTCGGCCGGCTGTTGCGGGAACTCGCCGCGGCCGGCACTGCCGTACTGCTCGTCGAGCACGACGTTGACCTCGTCATGCACGTGTGCGACCGCTTGCACGTGCTCGACTTCGGCCGGATGATCGGCTCCGGTACCCCGGCCGAAGTTCGCGCCAACCCGCTCGTCCAGGCGGCATACCTTGGCGCCACCCCGGAACTCGCCAGCTGAGCCAGCTCGGTGCATGGAAACAACTGCAAGAGGGAGAGACATGACCTTCACCTCCGGCCTTGACGTCGGCGTGGACCTTTCCGCCGAGGAGTTCTGGGAGCAGTCCCAGGAGGACCGCGCCGCCGCGTTCGCAACACTGCGCGCGAAGGCGCCACTGGCGTTCTACGAAGAGCCGGAGCTCCCGATGTTCCCGAAGGGGCCGGGCTACTTCGCGGTGACGACGCATGCCGACGTCGAGTACATGAGCGCGACGCCGGACCTGTTCTGCAGCGGCCAGGGCGCCACGTCGATCCTCGACCTGCCGATGGAGATGCAGGAGTTCTACGGGTCGATGATCTCGATGGACAACCCGCGGCACGCGAAGATCCGTCGCATCGTGTCCTCGGCGTTCACCCCGAAGATGCTCGAGGAGGTCATCGACGACGTCGACCTGGTGTCGAAGGAGATCCTCGCCGCCGCCCGCAAGACCGCCGAGGCGAACAACGGCGAGTTCGACCTGGTCCGTGAGGTCGCGGCGCCGCTCCCGCTGCGGATCATCTGCCGGATGATGGGCATCCCGGAGGAGGACGAGGCGATGGTGCTCCAGCAGAGCAACATCATCCTGTCCGGCGGCGACCCCGACTACATCGCCACTCCCGAAGAGGGAATGGGCATGGTGCTCACCGCAGGCCAGCTGCTGTCGGACCTGATGCTGCGGCTCGGCGAGGAACGACGGGAGAAGCCGACCGAAGACCTCACCTCGGCGCTGATCCACGCTGAGATCGACGGCGAGACGCTCACCGGTCAGGAGATCGCGTCGTTCTTCATCCTGCTCTGCGTTGCCGGCAACGAGACCACGCGGACCGCCACGAGCCACGGCGTCTACGAGCTGGACCGCAGGCCGGAGCAGCGCAAGGCGTGGATGGCGGACGAATCGCTGACGAAGACCGCCGTCGAGGAGATCGTGCGGTTCGCGAGCCCGGTGACGTGGATGCGGCGTACGGCGACCCGCGACGTCACGATTCGCGATCAGGTCTATCCGGAAGCTTCGAAGTTCATCCTGTTCTACAACTCGGCGAACCGTGACGAGTCGGTCTTCAAGGACCCGGACACGTTCGACATCAGCCGCTCGCCGAACCCGCACGTCGGCTTCGGGGCCCGTGGCCCGCACTTCTGCCTCGGCGCGAACCTGGCACGCCGCGAGCTCGCTGTCGCGTTCCGCAACATGTTCGCGGAGATGCCGAACCTGAAGGTAGTCGGCGAGCCCGACCGGTTGCGCTCGTCGTTCATCAACGGCATCAAACGGATGACCGTTTCGCTCGGAGAGTAGGCCCCGGGTCTAGCGGGGAACTCCCTGGCAGACCAGGCCGTTGGGCCCCACGCCGACGCGGTAGTACTCGCCATTCCTGATCTGCCAGGGCACGAAGCAGTTCCCTGCCTTCTTGTCGGCCGGGTCGGACTTGCCGAAGAACCCGTTCGCGTCGTAGGAGTGCACCTTGCTCAGCGCCGCGAGCACCTTCTGGCGCGTGAGGTTGGGTCCCGCTTCAGCGATCGCGTTGACAAGGAGCTCGGTCTCCGCCCAGGCGTCCGCGCCGAAGGAGTCAGCAGGTCCGTTGTGGGACACCGCGCCGTACCACTTCTGGAACAGTGCCACCGACGGGATGTGCGCGTCGGACTTGGAGAAGAACAACGTCGCGCCGTTGAAGCCGTAGATGCCGTTAGCCAGGGAGGTGTTGCCGAGCTGGGTGAAGAACGTCTGGTCGTACGCCAGCGGCGCGAAGATCACCGGGTGGAAGTTCTGCTGGTTCGCGTTGCGCAGGAACTCCGCAAGCTCCTGCGCATCGAACAGCGTGTAGAACAGCTTCACCCCGCGCTGCCGCATCTGGATGATCTGCGCGGTGAAGTCGGTGGACGTCGGTGACACCGACTGGTGGACCACGAAGTTCCAGCCGACCGTCTGCGCGCTGTGAATCGACAGCGATGCGACGTTGTTGACGGCGGGCAGGTTGGCGTAGAGGAAGCCGACATGCTTCACCGCATCGTGGAACCGGTCAGTCCCCCACTTGAACGGTCCGTTGCTGACCTTGGAGCCGATCGGCGTGACGCTGTAGTTGTTGGGCAGCGCGTTGGCCTGCGGCGTGACGGCGAGATGGGCGTCGGGCACCGTCTTGTGCGCACCGAGAACGGTCGCTCCGCACTGGTCGTTGAGCGACGCGGACCCCGAGAACGCGAACACCTTGCCGATCAGCTGGGAGATGCCGTTGCGGTCGCCCTCGCAGGAGGTCTGGGAGTCGGCGACGTCGATCTTGAGCTGCCGCCCGTAGATGCCGCCGAGTGAGTTGATGTACGCGATGTAGGCGTTGGTGCCGTTGATCGCGCTTTGGAACAGGCCCGGCTGCGGACCGGAAAGGTCGCTGACGTTGCCGAGCAGGATCTGGTTGGCGGTCACGCCGACGTCCGTCGCCCCGCCGTTGCCGCCGGGAGGCGCCGGCGCGCCGATGCCGGCAGGCAGGCCGCCGCTCGATGCGGCGGTCTTGCCGCCGCCGGTGCTCTTCCTGCCGCCCGACGTCACCGGACCCGTGGTCGCCGCGGTGGTCGCGCCACCGCCCTCGGTCGGGACCGGCAGCACGCCGTTGTCGGTGGGCGCGGTGACCGGCGTGCTCGGCGGGAGCACGCCTGACGGCGCGGCGGCGTTGCCGCTACCGCTGACCAGCTGCTGGGCCTCGAGCGCACGGCGCTTGGTGTCGGAGACCTGGGTACCGCACGCGGCGAGCACGAGAGCTGCAGCAGTGGCGGCGACGACGGCACGGGTACGGCGCATGTGAGGCATCGCCTGTGAACGTAAGTCCCCGACGACCGCTTTGTCATCAACTTGCGTGCGTGTACGCATGTAACTGCGTTCCTATGCCGGAGCCGGGCGGCGGATGAACGCCCTCGGCTGGGTGAAGGCGAGCAGGCCGTCGGGTCCCAGCTCGCGACCGATGCCGCTGGCCCCGACCCCGCCGAACGGCAGCCGGGGGTCCTGCGCGGCCATGCCGTGCGCGTTGATCGAGACCGTGCCGGCGACCAGCTGCGACGCGACCAGGTCACCCAGCTCCTCGTCGGTGGTCCAGACCGAGGCGGTCAGCCCGAACTCGGTGCTGTTGGCGGCGTGGATGGCGTCGGCCACCCCGTCGTACCCGATGATCGGCAGCGCCGGGCCGAACTGCTCCTCGGTCACGAGCCCGGCATCGGCCGGTACGTCGGTGACCACGGTGGGCAGCACGAAGTAGCCCTCGTTGCCGAGGTCTGCCTCGCGGATCCGGCCCCCGGTCCGTACCGTCGCTCCGGCGACCGCGGCCGCGGTGAGCATCGTCGCGACCCGGTCGCGCCCGACCGCGGTGTGCATCGGTCCCAGAGTCGTCTCCGGAGCCAGGCCGTCGCCGACGACCTCGCGCTCGCAGCGGGCGAGCATCGCATCGGCCAGCTCGTTGACGCGGTCGCTCGGCACGTAGAGCCGCTTCACCGCCATGCAGACCTGACCGGCGGTGGTGAACGTCGCAGCGAAGAGCTGATCGGCGAGCGCGTCGGTGATCGGCAGGTCGGGCGCGACGATCGCCGCGTCGTTGCCGCCGAGCTCGAGGAGCAGTGGGGTGAGCCGCTCCGACGCGGTCTGCATGACCGCCTTTCCGGTCGCCACGCCGCCGGTCAGCGAGATGACGTCGACGTCCGGGTGGGCGACGAGGGCGCGGCTGATGTCGACGCCCGGGCCGGACAGCAGGTTGAGCACTCCCGGCGGGAGGTGCTCGGCGAGCACGGCCCCGAACTCGAGCAGCGCGAGGGGAACGGTCGGCGGTACCTTCGCGACCACGGTGTTCCCGGTCACCAGCGCCGAGGACAGCTTCATCATGGTGACCGCGATCGGCCAGTTGAACGGGATCAACAGTGCGGCGACACCGTACGGTTCGCGCTGCAGTCTCGGGTACGGCGCGGGCGGCTCGATCAGGGTCGGCGCGAGTGCGGCCTCGGCCATGCCGCCGAGGATCTGCGGCAGCACCGGCGCGGTGAGGAACTCGAACTCGGCCTCGGTGCGCACCTTGCCGTGCTCGCGGGTGTAGAGCGTGGCGAGGTCGTTCGACGCCGCGTAGGCGCCGGCGGCGTTTCCGGCCGCAACGATCGCGTCGTACCGCTGCGCCACCGACAGCGCGGACCAGTCGCGAAAGGCTCGACGCGCCGCGGCTACCGCGGCGTCGAGCTGCGCGGCGTCGGCAGCCGGTGCCTGGCCGACCACCTCGACGGGCCGGGCCGGGTTGTGCACGTCGTACGTCCCCGACGCGCCCTCGACGCGTACGCCGTCAATGAACAGCTGCACACCCCGAACCCAATCACGTTGGAGCGGATGGCACATCCGCCCCCAGATTTGGGAGCGGATGGCACATACGCTCCAGCAATGAAGGCGACTGTGCTGCGGGCCGTCGGCGAGCCGAGCGTCATCGAGGACCTCACGCTGCGCGACCTCGGTCCGTACGACGTGCGGGTGCGCATCGCGGCGAGCGGCGTCTGCCACTCGGACCTGTCGGTGATGGACGGCGGGATGCCGGCGATGCTCCCGTGCACGCTCGGCCACGAGGGCGCCGGCATTGTCACCGACATCGGCGGCGCCGTGACCACGGTGAAGCCGGGAGCCCGCGTCGCGCTCACCTGGAACGTCGCCTGCCGCACCTGCTTCCACTGCCTGCGCGGCGAGCCGTACCTGTGCCCGTCCGGCATGGGCTACATCTACGACCAGGCGTACGCCGAAGGCCCCGACGGCCCGGTCTGGCAGTCACTCGGCGCGGGGACCCTCGCGGAGGAGACCGTCATCCCCGAGACCGCCGTGGTCGAGATCGACCCGCACCTTCCGCTCGACCTCGCGTCGCTGCTCGGCTGCGGCGTGGTGACCGGCGTGGGTGCGGCGGTGCGCACGGCCGGCATCAAGGTCGGCGAAACCGTCGTGGTGGTCGGCTGCGGCGGCGTGGGCCTCGCCGCGATCCAGGGCGCGCGACTCGCCGGGGCGTCGCGGATCATCGCCGCCGACCGGGTCGCGTCCCAGCTGACGGCGGCGCAGCGGAACGGCGCCACCGACGTCATCGACACGTCCGCCACCGATCTCCCGACCGCGGTGCGCGACCTGACCGACGGCATGGGGACCGACCACGCGCTCGAGGTCGTGGGCCTGCCGGAGACGATCCTCGCGGCCTACTCCGCCGCGCGCCGCGGCGGGATCGTCACCCTCGTCGGCGCCGGACGGTACGACGAGACGGTCACCTTCCCGGCGCTGTCCTTGATGGCCGACGCGAAGCAGATCCGCGGCAGCGTCTACGGAGAGACCGACGGAACCCGCGACATCCCGCTGATGGCGACGCTCGCCGTCGAAGGTCGGCTCGACCTGCAGGCGCTGGTCACCGAACGCATCCGGCTCGACGAGGTCAACGCCGCCTTCGCGTCGATGGCCGCGGGCAACGGCGCCCGCCGCATCGTCACCTTCGACCACTAGGTTCCCTACGCCGAACGGAGGTGACCGTCAGGTCACCGAGGTGACGCCGCCGCTCGCGCGGCGAATACGCGCGTAGGGCGCGGGTATCCGATCGCCAACATCGCCGTCCAGCAGGGTCGGCGCTGGCACCTGGAGGCACTCGTGCTGTCGGCGCTGCTGTTGGCGGGTCTGTTCGCCGCCCCGCTCGCAACGGTCGCCCTCTTCGTCGAGCCGCCGATGCGCGGTCGCGGCTTCGGCGCCTGGCCCGCCACGCGCCGCTTCGCGCTCGCTCTCATCGGCACCGCCCTCCTTGCGCTGATCGCCGCGGGGCTGCTGTCCGCAGTCGGTGCGACCACCCGCAACGAGATCGCGGGCGGCGCCGGTGTGGTCGTCGCGAGCCTGGTCTGGCTGCCGTTCACCCGTCGTTGGAGTGCCCGCGCACACCTGTGCTGGTCGGCGACGACGTACCTGTTCGTGATCTACCTCGTGTTCATGATGTGGTGGACGATCGTCAGCCGGCTCGGCACGGCCGGCACGATCGGCGGCCTGATCCTCTGGACGCTCGAGCTCGGCGCGGCGTTCCTCGGCGGCGCCTACATGTGGGAGCTGTGCGACGCGCTCGGTCGTGAGGCGTGGCTTCGCCGGGTGCGCGACGGCGTGCCGACCGCCGATCTGCCCGCCGTCGACCAGCTGCCGTTCGTCAGCCTGCAGGTCCCGGCGTACAACGAGCCGCCGGACATGGTGATCGAGACGCTGAAGTCGTTGATCGCCCTCAACTACCCGTCGTACGAGATCATCGCGATCGACGACAACACCGATGACGAGTCGCTGTGGCGGCCGGTCGAGGCGTGGTGTCACGAGCACGGCGTGAAGTTCGCGCACCTCAGCGACTGGCCCGGCTACAAGTCCGGCGCGCTCAACTACGCGCTACGCGAGATGATCGACCCGCGCACCGAGCTGATCGGCGTGATCGACGCCGACTACCAGCTCGAGCCGGACTTCCTGCGCCGCTGCGCGCCGCTGTTCGCCGACCCGGGTGTCGGGTTCATCCAGGCCCCGCAGGACTATCGCGACTGGGACCAGGCGCCGTTCTACCGACGCCTCTATCACTCGTACAAGTACTTCTTCGCGGTCTCGCAGCCGTCGCGCAACGAACGCGACGGCGCGATCTTCGCCGGAACGATGGGCCTGATCCGCCGCAGCGCGCTCGAGCAGGTCGACGGGTGGGACGAATGGTGCATCACTGAGGACGCCGAGCTGTCGATGCGGCTGCTGGTCGCCGGCTGGTCCGGCGTGCACGTCGACAAGTCGTTCGGCGTCGGGGTGATGCCGCTGACCTTCGAAGCGCTGAAGGGGCAGCGATTCCGCTGGTGCTTCGGCGGCATCCAGATCCTGCGGCGTCACTGGCGGATGATGCTGCCGGGGGGCGGGGGTGCCGCCAACAAGATGAGCCTCGGGCAGCGCTGGGCGTACCTGTCCGGCGCCTTGCAGTGGTACGGCGACCTGCTCGCACTGCTGTTCTTCCTCTTCCTGCTCGTCGGCGCGGCGAACGTCGGCGAAGGCGGCGGACTGCTGTTCCGAAAGCTGACCGGGTTCCTGGTCGCGGCGATCCCGCTGCTGTTCGTGCTCGGGCTGATCCGCGCGGTCGCGCTGCTTCGCCGCGGAACCGGGGCGGGCTGGCGCGAAGCGCTGGGCGCGTTCATGATCTGGCAGTCCACGAGCCTGGTCGTGGCCCGCGCGTCCGTGCAGGCGCTGTTCGCCAAGGAAGCGGAGTTCCTCCGTACGCCAAAGACGGCGGAGGACGGGCACTGGTGGGACGCCATCCGCGGCAACCTCGGGGAGACGTTCCTCGCGATCCTCGGAATCGCCGGCATCGTCGGAGCTCTGAGCCGCGCGAGTGGCCGCGGCGGATGGCTCACCGCCGCGCTGCTCGTGTGGCCGACCATCGCGTACGCCGCGGCGCCGGTGAACAGCCTCGCGGCGCAACGTGCGGCACTTCCTGCGGACCTGCGATCGCGTCGCCGCAGCGAGTACAAGCGGTTCGGCCCGGCGCGACGGGTCACAATGGCGGCGGGCGGCCTGATCGGCGCCGGGGCTACCGCGGCGGTCGTGGCGGCACTGCTGAGCCCGAGCAAGGTCCCGGTGCTCACGCCCCAGCTGGTCGGCCCGGCGCGCGGCCACGCCGCCGACTACGCGAAGCCGAGCCAGTCACCGAGCGCCTCCCCGAGCGCGACGCCGCCGCCGTCCGAGTCGGAGAGCCCGAGCCCCAGCCCGAGCCCGTCGACGTCGAAGTCGCAGTCGCCGACCCCGTCAAAGACGCCCTCGCTTTCCGCTACCCCCACACCGTCGGACACGCCGACACCGTCCGCCACCGAGAGCGCAGTGAGCGCCGGTTGACCGGTGCCAGTCCAGGAGAGCCCGTGCAGGAAGTCGACATAGCCGCCAGCCCGGTCGACCGCTTCGGCGGCGTCCTTCCCCGTGACGACATGACGCGGTTCACCACGGCCGCCACCGACGCCGCGGCGCGGCTGACCGGTCACCACCTCTGGCACATCAACTCGACGGCCGAAGGAGGCGGCGTCGCGGAGATGCTGCAGTCGATCCTCGGCTACCTCAAGGGCTGCGACGTACCCGTGCGCTGGCTCGTCATCAACGGCAACGAGGACTTCTTCGTCGTCACGAAGCGGTTGCACCACCTGTTGCACGGCCGGCCCGGCGACGGCGGTCCGCTCGGCGACGCGGAACGAAAGGTGTACGAGAGCGCGCTCGCCGGCGAACTGCCCGCGCTCCTCGACCTGGTCGAAGCGGGGGACGTCGCGGTCCTGCACGACCCGCAGACGCTCGGTCTCGCGCCCGCGCTGGCCGAAGCGGGAGTGGAGCTCATCTGGGCGTGCCACATCGGGGCCGACGAAGCCGACGACCACACCCGGCTCGCGTGGGAGTTCCTCGCGCCCTACACCGCACACACCCGCCGCCAGGTCTTCTCGCGGCGCCAGTACGCGTGGGAGGTTCTCGACCCGGCCGAGGTCGCCGTCATCCCGCCGTGCATCGACGCGTTCTCCGCCAAGAACGAGCCACTCGACGACGACGCGATCAGGGCGATCCTCGACGCCGCAGGCGTCATCCCGGATCCTGCGGCAACCGCCGACCCGACGTACGTCGCTCGCGACGGTCGGTCCGGCCAGGTCAGTCACCGGGCAACGATGATCGAGGAGGAGGCCACCCCCGCGGACGCCGCGGTCGTGCTGCAGGTCTCCCGCTGGGATCCGCTGAAGGACCACGTCGGCGTAATGGCCGGCTTTTGCGAGCACGGCCCGGACAGCGCGCATCTGATCCTCGCCGGGCCCGACCCGGACTCGGTGTCCGATGACCCCGAGGGCAAGGAGTCACTGGACGAGCTGACCGGTGCCTGGCGCGACCTTCCGGCGGAGCAACGGCGCCGGGTGCACATCGCGTGCCTGCCGATGGACGACGTCGACGAGAACGCCGCAGTCGTCAACGCGTTGCAACGTCACGCAACGGTGGTCGTGCAGAAGAGCCTCGCGGAGGGGTTCGGCCTCACCGTTGCCGAGGCGATGTGGAAGGCGCGGCCCGTGGTGGGTAGCCGGGTCGGTGGAATCCAGGACCAGATCGAGGACGACGTGTCCGGCGTGCTCGTCGATCCGACCGACCTCGCGATGTTCGGCAAGGCGGTGGCGGAGCTGCTCGACGATCCCGACCGCGCGTCGGAGATGGGACGTCGTGCCCACGACCGGGCCTGCCGACGCTATCTGGCGCCGTGCCACCTCACGCACTACCTCGAGCTGATCACCGGTCCCGGCACCGGCGGCTAACCTGCGGCAGCGTGCCCGTCCGCAGCGCCGGCCTGCTGCTGTACCGGCTCGCCTCCGGCGAGCCGGAGGTCCTGATCGTGCACATGGGCGGTCCGTACTGGTTGGGCAAGGACGCCCGGGCGTGGTCGATTCCGAAGGGCGAGTACGCCGATGGTGAAGACCCGCTCGCGGTCGCGAAGCGGGAGTTCGCAGAGGAGCTCGGCAGCCCACCGCCGGACGGCGTGCTGGTCGACCTCGGCGAGATTCGCCAGCCGAGCGGCAAGCGCATCACCGCCTGGGCGCTCGAGGCCGACTTCGACGCGACCAGCTGCGTGAGCAACACCTTCGCCGTCGAGTGGCCGAAAGGCTCCGGCAAGCTGCAGGAGTTCCCCGAGGTCGACCGCGCGGAGTGGTTCGACCTGCCCACCGCGCGCGAGAAGCTGGTCAAGGGACAGATGGGCTTCCTCGACCAGCTCCTCGCCCGCGTCACTACGCCGTGACGTCCCGGCGGCTCAACCCGAGCATCGCGACGACGAGGGCGAGTGCCGCGTAGCCGAGCGACGCGAGAACGGCGGAGACGTACGGAGCATCGGACACTCCACCTACCGCAACCGTTGCGAACAGCAGACCGGGAAAGACCTGCGTCGCGGTCGGCCACGAGCCCTGGATGATGTGCTCCAGCGGGAACGTCCACACGATCGCCATCGCCAAGGCCGGCACGGTCGACCGGACCAGAACCGCGATGGCGGTACCGAGCAGCCCGAAGAACGCCGCGCCCAGCACGGCGTTGACGTAGTTGGCGAGCGCCGCGGCGACACCACTCCCGCTGACCCACGCGGACGTGTCGACGCCCCGGATCGGCGCCATGACGAACGCGGTCGCGATCCCGACGACGAGCGCCGCCGCAAACGCGACGACGAGCGCGGAGCCGATTGCCAGCAACCGACCGGCGAGCCACGCGCGCCGGTTGGGTTGGGCGAGAAACGCCGCCCGCAACGTGCCGAGGCTGTACTCCCCCGTCGTGTTGGCGATGGTCACGATCAGTACGACGAGACCGAACAGGCTCATGCCGAGCGAGTAGCCCTGAGTCATGCCGCTTGCATGGCTGAGCGAGGACAGTCGCTGCACGAAGTTCGGACCGTCCGCCGCATAGGACGGCGAGGTCTTCGCCAGCGCAAACGTGAGAGCAGTGGTCAGCACCGCCGCGACCGCCGGCAACGACGCCGCGATCATCACCGAGCGGCGGCGCAGCTTGAGCAGCTCCGCCTGGTATGCGCGTCGCATCATGACTCCTTCGTGGTGACGAGTGACTCGTAGCGGTCTTCCAAGCTCGCCCGAACCGGCGCGATCTCGACGAGGGCGATGCCGGTAGCAACGGCTGCTCGGTTGAGGTCCGCGATGGCGGAGTCGTCGATCACGCCGGTCAGGCGCAGCCGAGCACCGTCGGGCTTCGCCTCGAAGCCCGCTCCACTGGCAACGGCAGCAAGCGCGGCGATGTCCGCTTCGCGCTCGGGCCGCACCAGCACCGCCTCGCGTCCGGTACTGAGCAGATCCGCTGCGGGGCCCTGGTAGACGCGGCGCCCGTGGTCGAGTGCGACGATCCAGTCACAGACCTGCTCGAGTTCGGCGAGCAGGTGCGATGACACCAGCAACGTCGGTCCCGACGCGGCCAGCGATCGAAGCAGCTCGCGCATGTCACGGATTCCCAGCGGGTCGAGGCCGTTGGTCGGCTCGTCGAGCACGAGCAGCGCGGGGTCCCCGAGGAGGGCTGCCGCGATGCCGAGGCGCTGCTTCATCCCGAGCGAGTACGCGCGGTACGGGTCGTCGGCACGATCCGCGAGGCCGACCCGCTCGAGCACGGCCTCGACGCGCGTGCGCGGGTGCGCTCCCAGGGCCGCCAGCACCTCCAGGTTGCGACGACCGGTCAGTGCCGGATGGAAGGCCGGGCTCTCGATGAGCGCCCCGACCCGAGCCAGGTAGCGCCGGGGGTCGGCGAGTGAGCAGCCCAGCACCGCGCCGGTGCCGGCAGTGGGCCGGATCAGGCCGAGCAGCATCCGTAGCGTCGTCGTCTTCCCGGCTCCGTTCGGTCCGATGAAGCCGGCGACGACACCGGTCGGCACCGCCATGTCGAGGGCGCGGACCGCATCACGGCGTCCGAAGCGTTTCGAGAGGCCCTGCACCTCGATCGCGAGGTCACCGGAGAGCTCCTGACGCGGTAGCGGAGCGTGGGCTGTTGCAGCGGTTCTGGTCATGGATCCCAGACTCGCCGAGGTAGCCGCTCGCGTCGTCCGCGTGACGTCGACTCCGCCGTACGCAATCCTGCGTACGCCCGCTCGTCACTCGGGGGTGACCAACCCCGCTTGGTGCGCCAGGACCACGAGCTGTGCCCGGTCGCGCGCTGCCAGCTTCAGCATCACCCGGCTGACGTGAGTACGTGCGGTCGCCGGGCTGATGTACAGGCGTCCGGCGATCTCGTCGTTCGACAGTCCGCGGCCGACCAGCGCCATGACCTCGCGTTCCCTGGCGGTCAGCTCACCGAGGTCCGGGCCGGGGGCGCTCGGCGCGCGGGCCGCGAAGGCGCCGATGAGTCTTCGCGTCACTGACGGCGACAGCAACGAGTCGCCGGCGGCGACGACCCGCACGGCTCGCAGCAGCTCGGCAGGCTCGGCATCCTTGACGAGGAACCCGCTCGCGCCGGAGCGCAACGCCTCGAAGACGTACTCATCCATCTCGAACGTCGTCACCATCACGACGCGGGTGTCTGACAGGCCCGGGTCCGCGGCAACCTCGCGCAGCACCTCGAGACCGTCGGGCGCCGGCATCCGGATGTCGAGCATCGCGACGTCAGGCTTGGTACGCCGGATGACGTCGAGAGCCTCTCGGCCGTTCTCGGCTTCGCCGACGACCTCGAGGTCGTCCTCGTTCTCGATGAGAACCCGCAGCCCGACCCGGACCATCGGCTGATCGTCCGCGAGCACGACGCGGATCACCGCAACTCCGGGTTCGTTCCTCGTTCGAACGGCAGCCAGGCCTCGACCCGCCAACCGCCACCCGGCGCGAGCCCGGCCCGGCACCATCCGCCGACCTCCGCCGCCCGCTCCCTCAGCCCGACGAGTCCGTGACCGTCGGCGGTCGTTGCCGTTCCCGCGAGCTGCCCGTCGTCGTCGACGACGATCTGCACGGCCTGCGGAGCGTGCCGCACGATGACCTCGGCACGCGACGCCCCCGAGTGCCGCAACGAGTTGGTCAGGGCTTCCTGCACGATCCGGAACGCGACTTGGTCGACCTCCTGGGGAAGGCCGCTCGGGCCGTCGCCGTCGTCGACCCTGACGTCGACGGGAAGCCCGCACAGCCGCACCTCCGTCACCAGGCCGGGGAGGCGGCCAAGTCCCGAGACCGGTGCTCGCGGGACCGCCTCGTCGCGGGCGAGCGCAAGCGTCGTTCGCAGCTCGTCGAGGGCTTCGGTGCTCGCCCGACGGATCATCTCGAGCGCGGCACGCGCCGCTTCCGGCTCGCGGTCCAGCAGGTGGAGCGCGACCCCCGACTGCAACGAGATCACCGACAGGCCGTGCCCTACGACGTCGTGCACCTCGCGGGCGAGCCGCAGCCGCTCCTCGTCGACCTCGCGAAGCTTCGCCTCGGACTGCGCTGCGTGACGAGCTTCCCGCGCGGCCGCGAACAGCACGCCGACAACCGTGGGGACCACTGGCCAGGCGAGCTGCGCGAGATCAGCGAGCAGACCGGAAGCCGACCTGTCGTCGTTGCCGATCAGGTTGCCGACCACCATCGCGACACCGGACAGGGCGCCCACGACCACCGCGAGGTTGCGGCGGATGCGTACCGCGGCAACGAACGCGGCGACCGCCACGGCGACTTCGATCGGACCGTAGGTATAGCCGCGGCCGAAGTACGCCGCCGCGATCGCCGTCTCGATGACGAACAGCAGCAGCGGCAGGTGGCGGCGCAGCACGAAGGCCGCCCCGGCCCCGGCGAGGATCGCGTAGCCGAAGGAATCGAGCGGGGTGCGGTGCTGCGAGAGGTGGTTCTCGGCGCCGTGCGACCCGCCGATCAGAATGCCGACCGCAACGACTGCCGGAAGCACGTCGGCCGTGAGCACTCGGCCGGCTGCCAGAACCCGCTCGTACCTCACGAACTCGACGCTAACCAGAGCGCCGGGACGCGCGCGTCCGCTCGGCTACGTATTTCTGCTGGGGCGCATCCGCCAAGATGGGACCCGTGGCAGAGGTCAGTCCCGGTGGGGAAAAGGCGCTCGGGCGGTTCCTCGAGATGCTCGAGCTCGAGCAGCTGGACCGCGACCTGTTTCGTGGCTGGAACCCGCCGCGGGGCAACAAGGGGCCTCGGCCGACGCTGTTCGGCGGCCAGGTCGCGGCGCACTGCCTGCGCGCGGCGAGCCTGACCGTGGACCCGCTGCACTATCCGCATTCGCTGCACGGCTACTTCCTGCGTCCCGGCAAGGACGACGCCCACACGGTGTTGCGGGTGGACCGGATCCGGGACGGTAGATCGTTCACCACGCGGACCGTCGTCGCGCAGCAGGACGGCGAGGCGATCTTCACCCTCACGGCGTCGTTTCATCGCGAGGAGCCGGGCGGTGAGTTCTCGACCCCGATCGCGGCCGACATCGCATCGGCCGAGGAGCTGCTCGCCAGCCAGGGTGAGGCGCAGCACTCGTGGGAGACCGACGCGCCGTTCCAGCGGGTCGAGATCCCCGAGTTCTCACACATGGCGAACAGCGACCGGCCGCGCCGCGTCATGTGGTTGCGGCCGCGCGCACCCATCCCGTCGGACGATCCGCACCTGCATGCCGCGGTGCTGACGTACATCTCGGACATGGGGGTCGTCGGTGCGGTGCGCAGCGCGCTCGGTCGCTGGGACGCGCACGGCATGGGCGCCAGCCTGGACCACTCGCTGTGGTTTCACCGCCGGATCCGCGCCGACCAGTGGCTGCTGTTCGACGTGTGGTCGCGGTCCAACTCGGGCTCGCGTGGTCTCGGCGTAGGGACGTTGCACACGGCAACCGGGGTGCACGCGATGACGATCGGGCAGGAGGCCCTGGTCCGCCTCGACTGAGCAACGCCATTGCCATCTCGCCGTGCTAGAACACCGCCAGGCGGCAATCGGGTCAGGCGGTGCTCCGCACGACCACCCAGTGCGCCTGTGGCGAGGAGTCCGCAGCCGAGGGAAGCGGCCCGGTCGGGTAGGTCGCGGGCGTGATCGGCGTCGGCAACGTCCCAGCGGTCGGCGCCGCGCCGGCCGCGTCGAGCGCGTCTCCCAAGGTGAGCGGCTCCGCGCGCGGGTAGTCAGGGAGCTCGACCGGCGCCGAGAGCATCAGGTCGTCCCGGCCGGCTTCGCCGACCAGGACGGGGAAGGCATGGATGTTGGTGCAGTCCGCCGCCGCGTCGGCAGCCCACGGCGGCGGGTCGAGCAACGAGGCGAACCCGCCGTCGCTCAGCGCGAGGATCAGGTGCGCCGAGACCAGCGAGTGCAGCGCCGCGTCCGCCGGCGATGCGTCGACCGACAGCGACGGGGTGACGTTCTCGACGAGGGAGCGGAGCCGCACCATCGGTACGACGAGCCCGGCGTCGACGGCGGCGAGCTGAAGCCTGATCCGCAGCGGCCGGCAGATCCGCCGGATCCGGCCGCGGACCGCCCCGGTCGCGTCCCGTACCGTCTCGAGCTCCGTCGTCTCGATCGCGTCGAACCCGGCCTCGACCGGCTCGCGGAGCAGGCTTTCGACGGCGACCCGGACGTCGCGCTCGTGCGGGATCGCCTCGTCGGCGCTCGTGACCCGCCAGCCGTCGATGTCGAGCTGGGATGTCGGGACGAAGCCGGTACCGGGGAGGTAGCGCTCGAGCGAGCGCCGCTGCGGCTGCAGGAAGCGCAACCGGACCGTGAGCTGGGTGTCGGGCGGGCACTCCGCGACCACCTCGGTGCGCGAGAAGAACGACTCGACGCTCCCGTCGACACCGGTGTCGAACGGCAGGTTGCCCACCGCCCAGGGACGCGGCACGAGGACGCCGACGCGCCGCGGCCGCTGGTTGGTGACCCCGCGCCGGGACGCGGGGCGGATCAGGTACCCGTCGTAGAGGATCGCGTCGGCGGCGCGGCTCGCGCGGGCGTAGTGCTCAGCGGGGACACCGCCGAAACCGGGCAAGTCCGTCCCCGCCGTCAATGGCACGGCGATGATCTACCCACGCCGGGCCGCTTCTACCACCCCCGGCACGAGGTAGCACGACAAGTAGGCCCCCGCGGCCGCTCCGACGCTCGGCTGAGCGTGGGAGCGACCACGAGGGCCGGACTTGTTGTGCTACTTCGGGGCGTCAGGCTCCGACGAGGACGGGCTCCAGGTCGTGGCGCTGCTCGGGTACGCCCTCGCCGGCCGCCGGAGCGTCCGGAGCGGGTGGGCGCCGGATCAGCGTCGCCACGGTGATCAGCGCCAGCAGCATGATCCCGACCGACACCGCGAACGCCGTCGTGAACCCGTGCACCGCAGCCGCTGCGCTGGTCGGCACCACGTGGTGCGACGTCGCGTAGGACACGGTCGCGCTGGTCGCGATGGTGTTGAGCAGTGCGATGCCGAGCGAGCCACCGATCTGTTGCATCGTGTTGACCAGTGCACTCGCGGCGCCGGCGTCGTGGTTGGGCACGCCGAGCAGCGCCGTCGAGGACAGCGGTACGAACACCTGGCCCATGCCCAGGCTGATCAGCAGCTCCGACGGGACGACGTGCGCGAGGTACGCCGAGTGCGGCGGCAGCTGAGTCAGCCACAGCATGCCCAGCGTGGCGAGGGAGAAGCCGGTGATCGCCAGCGCACGAGGACCGAAGCGGGGCAGCGTCTTCGACGCGATGGTCGAGGACGTGATGACACCCAGCGGGAACGGCAGGAACGCGATGCCGGCCTTCAGCGGGCTGTACCCCAGCACGTTCTGGAAGTAGTAGCTGAGGAACAGGAACGAGCTGAACATCCCGAGCGTCGCCAGCAGGAACGCCAGGTAGGACCCACCGCGGTTGCGGTGCAGGATGATCCGAAGCGGAAGGATCGGGTTGGCTGCGCGGGTCTCCCACACGATGAACTGCGCCAGGACGATCGCCGCCACGATGAGCAGCGCCAGCGTGCGCGGCGCGGACCAGCCGTGGATCGACGCCTCGGTGAAGCCGTACACGAGCAGCGCGAGACCGCCGGTCACCGCAACCGTGCCGGGAACGTCGAAGCGACGGTCACCCTCCGCGCGGCTCTCCTTGAGCAGCGGGAAGGCGGCGAACGCCACCGCGATCGCGATCGGGGTGTTGACGAGCAGCGTCCAGCGCCACGAGAGGTACTGAGTGAGCGCGCCGCCGGCGATCAGGCCGAGCGCGCCGCCGGTCCCCGAGATCGCGCCGTAGACCGCGAAGGCCTTGGCCCGTTCCTTGGCCTCGGTGAACGTCGTGGTGACGAGGGAGAGAACGGCCGGGGCGAGCAGCGCCGCGAAGACGCCCTGGATCGCGCGTGCTCCGAACAGCATCGCGCCGTTCTGCGCGACGCCGCCGAGGGCGGAGGCCCCGGCGAAGCCGATCAGCGCCATCAGGAAGATCCGCTTGCGGCCGAGGTAGTCGCCGATTCGCCCACCGAGCGGCAGCAGACCGCCGAAGGTCAAGGTGTAGGCCGTGATCGCCCACTGGCGATCGGAGTTGGAGATGTGAAGCGCGGTCTGCGCGTCGGGCAGCGCGATGTTCACGATCGAGGAGTCGAGGATGATCATCAGCTGCGCCACGCCGATTACGGCGAGCGCCAGCCAGCGCCGGTCATGGTCTGCGGTCATGGTGTTGCCTTCTGTCTGTTCGGTTTCGTGTCTGCGTT
Source organism: Mycobacteriales bacterium (assembly GCA_035548125.1). Taxonomy (GTDB): domain Bacteria; phylum Actinomycetota; class Actinomycetes; order JAFAQI01; family JAFAQI01; genus DASZTV01. The sequence continues at coordinate 26,998 of DASZTV010000075.1, forward strand.
GTGCGCGTTGCGGAATGTTCAGCCCCGATCTACGCTTGTGACATAAGCGGAGGCTGCTTCCGGTACGCTAGCGGAGGCAACCTCCGGTTAGCAAGCCTTTATTCCCGTGACCTGCGCCACAGGGACGGGGTGCGGCGAAAGGACCGTGGCGATGACGACCCGCGCGAAGGACGCGGACGTACCGCGCGCGTTGCGCGCTGACGCGCAGCGCAATCGCGACAAGCTCGTCGAGGTCGCAGCCGCGGCCTTCGCCCGCGACGGGATCGACACCTCACTCGAGGAGATCGCCCGTACCGCCGGCGTCGGCATCGGAACCCTCTACCGCCACTTTCCCAATCGCGACGCGTTGTTGGAAGCGGTTTTTCGGCGCAACGTGGACGACATCGCCGCACAGGCGGACGAGCTGCTCGAGGCTCTGCCCGCCGACCAGGCGCTCGCGGAGTGGATGTCGCGGTTCGTCCGCTACGTCGCCACCAAGAAGGGGCTCGCCGCCCATCTGAAGTCGGTGGTGTCCCACGACGCCGAGATCTTCGCCTACAGCCACGCGAAGATGGATTCCGTCATGCAGCGCTTGGTGGAAGCGGGACAGCGCGAAGGCACGGTCAGGCCGGACGTCGACTACGTCGACGTGCTCAAGGGGCTCTCGGGCGTCTGCATGATGTCCGACGTACCCGGCTGGCAGGACCAGGCGTGCCGCGTCTCGGGTCTGCTCATGGACGGCCTGCGCTACGGCGTGCCGGCATCACCCGCGAAGAAGCGCCGTCCCGCCTGAGTCGGGCGCGGGCCATGGTCCTTTCGGGCCAGGCGGGTAGTCCGTCGGGGCGGCGGGATTCGGGACCTCTGGACGACGGGCAGCGAATGCCCCCCGGCTGACACTTAACGGATGTATCGGTGGTCCGCGCTGTCGTCGTCGCGCGGCCCACGAGTCTTCGCGATGTTCGCCACCGCGACCGCGTCGCTGATCCTGGTCACGGCAGGCGACGTGGCGATGGAGCTGGTGAGCACCGTCACCCTCGCGGCGATCGCGGTCCTGCTCTTGCGGGGCGAGAGACGACATGACGCGCTGCGACGCAGCCGCATCATGCTCCTCGCCTCGCTTGCGTGCGCGTTGAGCTCGGCGCTGATGACGGCACTGTACGAACTGATGACCGGCCACGAGCCGCCCATCCCGTGGGCCGGCGACGCCGTGTCACTCAGCTGGGCCCCGGTCGCGGTCGCGGGTCTGCTGCTGATCCCGGCCGGGTCACGGCGGACCGGCCACCGTGCCCGCGCCGTCGCCGATGGACTGCTCGCCGCGAGCTCCTTGTGGTTTCTGCTCGTCGCCTTCAGCAAGGGTGCGCATCACTTCGTCCCTACCCACGGGACGCTCGCGGCCGCCGTCGCCTACGCCTACCCGATCGGCGACCTGTTCGTGGTCGCAACGGGTCTCACCGTCCTGGCGCGGTGCGCCGCCGCGACCATCCGGACCGTGACGTTCATGGTCAGCGGCGTCAGCGTCGTGGCCGGCTGCGACGTGTGGATGTTCGTCACGGGACATCAGCACGCGCACGGTGCGCTCACGGTGATCTACCAGGCCGGCCTGCTGCTTCTGGTGGGAGCGGGGGCGACCCCTGCGATTCCCTCGAACACCCCGATGGTGGGACGGGTCCGCCTCGGCTCGGCGTTGGAGATGTTCCCGTTCCTGCCCGTGGTGGGCGCGATCGTCGTAGCCGCCGAGTACCTCGCCGAGGGGTCGGACCTACCGGCTCGCATGCTGCTGCCCGCGCTGTTCCTGGCCGTCGCGCTCGTCCTCCGCCAGGTCACCAGCGCGAGGGACAAGCAGCGGCTGGTCGACGAGCTGGAGACCCGCCGCAGCGAGCTCGAGGCGGCGCTGCGGGTGGACGAGCTCACCGGTCTGGCCAACCGACTCGGCCTCAACGAGGCGCTCGAAACCGCGCTCTCGGACAAGGATCAGTGGCCGGTGGCGCTCACCCTCGTCGACCTGAACGGCTTCAAGCTGATCAACGACAACCACGGCCACGGGACCGGCGACGAGGTGCTGCGCATCCTCGGCAGGCGGATGTCCGCCCGCGTGCGCGGCGCCGACGTCATCGCGCGGCTCGGGGGTGACGAGTTCGCGGTACTCACCTGCCGCGCCGACGGTGCCCGGCGTACGACGATGGTCGACCGGCTGACGGCATGCTTCGAGGATCCGGTCAACGTCGGCGACCGCTCCTTCACGGTGCACGCCAGCATCGGCGTCGTCACGGGCCAGCCCCCGGAGACCGCCGGCCAGCTGCTCGCCCACGCCGATGCTGCGATGTACCGGACCAAGGCGATGCGGCGGGGACAGACGTCCGTCACCGTCCTCGACGCCACGAGCCGCGCCGACATCGCCCGCCAGCTGCGGGTCAGCGAGGACATCGCCGAGCCGGACCTGTCGCAGTTCCACGTGCTCTACCAGCCGGTCGTGGACCTGGCCACTGGCGCGATCCGCGGCGTCGAAGCCTTGCTGCGCTGGGAGCATCCGGAGTTCGGCGAGGTGAGCCCCGGCGTCTTCATCCCGCTCGCCGAGCAGGCCGGATCGATCGCCGCGCTCGGCGCGCTCGCCCTCACTACCGCCACCACTGACCTCGCGCGGCTCTGCGACGCCCACGACAGCCCCGGCCTACGGATGGCGGTCAACGTCTCGCCCCGGCAGCTCGCCGACCCCGAGTTCGTGGAGTTCGCCCTCTCGACGATCCGTGCCGCAGGGCTGCGACCGGACCAGCTCACGTTCGAGGTCACCGAGCAGGCGTTCGAAGCGAACCTTCACAACGCGACCGGGACGGTCGCCGATCTTCGCGCCGCCGGAGCCGCGATCGCGGTCGACGACTTCGGCACCGGGTACTCCTCGCTGCGCTACCTGCAGCAGCTCGACCTGACCGTGATGAAGATCGACCGGCTGTTCGTCAGCGACATGGGTCAGCCCAGAACTCGTCAGCTGGTGCGGTCGGTCATCGAGATGGCGGCCGGGCTCAGCCTGCAGGTGGTCGCCGAGGGCATCGCCTCGATCGACCAGTTGCGTGCCCTGCAGCAGCTCAACTGTGAGCTCGGCCAGGGCTTCCTGTTCAGTCCGCCGGTGTCCATCAACGCCATCGACAGCCTGCTGCGGGTCGGACACACCTACCCGGTCGGCCTCGGCGACGCCGCGCCGATCCTGCCGACGCCACGGCGCGACCCCGACACCGTGACCGCTGCCGAGCAGGAACGGAGAAGCGCGGACTGGTCGGATCCCGGACACTGGAGTCATGTCCTACAAGGTTGACTTCGCCAACGTCTCGACCGTCGGTCTCGAGTCCTCCCCCGTCGCGGACGCACTCGCCGGGCTGCGCGCCAACGAAGCCCGCTACTTCAAGAACAAGTACGACCACGACTTCACGACCGAGCCCGCGAGCAGCGCCAAGGGCAAGAAGACCCTCGACTGGGTGCACCGGATCCTGAAGGAGGAACGCGGCATCGTCATTGCCTCGACTCCGCTCGAAGTCGCCGAGCAGACGGTCGACGGAATCCGCTGGCCCGAGGTGTTCTACGAGAGCGGCTTGGCGGTCAACGTGCTGTACACCCTCGACGACGGCGGCAAGAGAGCGGTCGGCTTCAAGCTGTCCGACGGCATGGAGGTGCCCGACGAGCTCGGTGACTTCAAGTTCGCCCGGCAGAAGTCGAAGCTCGCGGGCACCATCCGCGGCTCGTTCTTCGTCATCAAGAACGAGTACTAAGGCTCAGCCGTAGCGGCGCAGCTCGGGCCAGATCACAGCCCAACTCGCCAGTCGGTGAGTGCAGACCCACACCGGCGCGCCCTGCTCGTCGTCGTCGACGTGGACCCGATTGTCCAGTTTCGTCGCAAGCCGTATCGGCGAGAAGTACGGAGACAGCTGGCTGCGGTCGAACCCGATCGCGATGGCCTGTGACGAGCTGTCCGGCGGCGGACCCCACAGCGAGGTCGCGTTCTGCACGCCGTAGGCAGCGGGCAGCCCGAGAGCCGGGCCGAAGCGATCGACGGCGGCGGTCTCGCCGTAGTTGGCGCCGAGGATGATGGTCGGCTCGGGAGCCGGCGCCGAGCGGTAGACGTGGGCGACCTCGGACACGAACGTCGGCCAGCCGATGGTCTCCCCGGCGTCGTAGTTCAGCGCGACGATCGGAGTGTCGTGCACGACCGACGCCGGGAGGATCGGCAACGTGATCACCAACCCGATCAGGCTGAGACCGGTCGCCAACCTGGGGGCGTGCCGGCGCGACGGATCGCTGCGGGACCACTCGAGGAACCACGGCGCCCCCGCCGCCAAGGCCACCGGGAAGGTGCCGCTCATGTAGTACGGCTTGCCGGCTTGGGCGATGAAGACGATCTCCGTGAACACCCAAGCGACGCCGATCGCGCGGCACCACCGGTACGCCGGACTCCGCAGCAGCCGCCACAAGCCTGCGAGATACATCGGTGCGAAGAAGAAGCCGATCATGACGACCTGCAGCGGCACGAAGGCCGCGCGCGGGACGGACGTCCCGGAGTTGCCTGCGGCGATCGACTTCGCGACCGACAGCTCCGGCCACCCGTGGTGGGCTTGCCAGACCAGGTACGGCACCCACATCAGCAGCGCGACGGCGGCGCCGGCGTACAACCAGAGAGATGCGAAGATCCGGCGCGGGCCGGCGATCGCGACCCCGAGCAACAGGCCCGCAACCAGGAATATCGGAATCGCCGAATCGAACAACCCCGCGCCGAGTACGACGCCGACCGCGAGCCAGAGCCGATCGTTACCGGACCGCACCGCTCGCAGGCTCAACAGCACGACGGCAGCAGACACGGGCATCAGGAAGGTCGCGGTGCTCAGCAGGTGGCCGGAGCCGACGGTGAAGTTCCCGACCGCGAGAGCGACGGCTGCCAGGACCTGCGCCGACCGATCACCACCGAGCTCACGGGCGATCAACCCGGTGAGAACCACCGCACCGGCGGCCGCCAGCGCTGACGGCAGGCGCAGCAGCATCAGCGAGTGCGGCGCGATTGCAGTCATCAGCCGGGCGAGGGCGGGCGCGAACGGCGGCTGGTCGGGATACCCCCAGGCCAGATGATGGCCGGAGGCGATGAAGTACAGCTCGTCGCGGTGGTAGCCGTAGCGCGCGGCGAAGGCGATCAGGACGATTCCGGTCGTGGCGGCGACGAGGAGGACGTCCCGACGGGCGAAGCTGCCCCGAACAGGCGGATCGCCGGAGCTCATTCGCCCCACCTTAGGAAGGCGCTGATCGCTCAGGTCTAGCAGAATGCGCGAGTGGACTCCGAGGCGCTGGCGACCGTCGTCGCCGAGGCCGTCGGCGTTCCCGCCGTCGAGATCCGTGGCCTGACGCGGCTGTCCGGCGGCGCGAGCCGCGAGTCGTGGGCGTTTGACGCCGTCCACGACGACCGGGTCGAAGAGCTCGTGCTGCGTCGTGCGCCCACCGCGATCAGTGACGCGGTCGGCCCGACGATGATGCTCGAGGCTGCCGCGATGAAGGAAGCGACCCGGGTCGGGGTACCCAGCCCGCGGGTGCTGTTCGCCACCGCCGATCGCGAACCGCTCGGCGGTTCCTGCATCGTCATGAGCCGAGCCGCCGGCGAGACGATCGCGCGCAAGATCCTGAGGGACGAGCGGTTCGCCGGGGTACGCCCGAAGCTCGCTGCGCAGTGTGGCGAGATCCTGGCCCGGCTACACCAGATGGACGCCGCCGCGCTCGGGCCGGTCGCCAACTCCTACGAGCTCGACGGGCTGCAGACGGTGCTCGAGACGAGCGGGGTCGAGGCGCCGATGCTCGAGCTCGCATTCCGCTGGCTCAACCAGCACCGCCCGCCGACGACCCGGCAGACCGTCGTTCACGGCGACTTCCGCAACGGCAACCTGGTGATCTCGCCCGAGGGTGTCCAGGCCGTCCTCGACTGGGAGCTGGTCCATCTCGGCGACCCGATGGAAGACCTCGGCTGGCTGTGCACCCGCGCCTGGCGGTTCGGCGGCGCCGGTCCGGTCGGTGGCTTCGGCGAGTACGCAGACCTGTTCGCGGCGTACGAGGCGACGAGCGGCACCGCGATCGATCCGGACGTCGTCAAGTGGTGGGTGCTGCTCGGAACGGTGAAGTGGGGCGTGATCTGCATCGTTCAGGCGGGCCGGCACCTGACCGGCGGACAACGCTCGGTCGAGCTCGCCGCGATCGGCCGCCGGCTGGCCGAGCAGGAGTACGACTGCATGACGCTGCTCGAGGAGCTGACCGCCTGATGCACTTCTACCCGAGCGCCGAACAGCTCGCCGAAGCCGTCGAGGAGTTCCTGCGCAACGAGGTCATGCCGGCGCTGGAAGGCCGGCTGCACTTCCAGGCCCTCGTCGCAGCGAACGTGATGGCGGTGCTGCGCCGCGAGCTCACCGACGGTTCGGCGCTCGCGGCCGCGCACGCCGAGCAGCTCGCCGCCCTGGGGTTCGACGACGACGCCGCGCTGATCGCGGCGATTCGCAGCGGTGAGGTCGACGAGCGGTTCGGTGACATCGTCGCGGCGCTGCGCCCGTCGGTCGAAGCCGCGGTGGCAATCGCCAACCCGAAGCATCTGCGATAGGAAACACTGTCGGCGCGGCCGACTCTGTCAATGGGCGGCGGGTGGGGAGGTGGACGTGGACTTCACGCTTCCGGCAGACCTCGCGGCATATCTCACCGAGCTCGACGACTTCATCGAGCGGGAGATCAAGCCGCTCGAGGCGGAGAACGACAACGTCCGCTTCTTCGACCACCGCCGCGAGGACGCGCGCACCGACTGGGACCGGGGCGGTCTTCCCAACCACGAGTGGGAGCTGCTGCTCCGCGAGGCGCGGCAGCGCGCCGACGCGGCTGGGCACTACCGGTTTCCGTACCCCAAGGAGTACGGCGGCAAGGACGGCACCAACCTCGCGATGGCGGTGATCCGCGAGCACCTCGCGACCAAGGGCCTCGGGCTGCACAACGACCTACAGAACGAGCACTCGATCGTCGGCAACAACGTCGGACTGCTGCTGATGCTGCACTACGGCAGCGAGGAGCAGCAGGCGACCTGGATCGACGACCTCCTCAACGGCCGCAAGTTCTTCGCCTTCGGCATCACCGAGCCCGACCACGGCTCGGACGCGACGTTCATGGAGACCCGAGCCGTCCGCGACGGCGACGAGTGGGTCATCAACGGCGAGAAGACCTGGAACACCGGGATCCACGTGGCAACCCACGACATGATCATGGCGCGCACCTCCGGCGAGCCCGGCGACGCGCGCGGCATCACCGCGTTCCTCGTGCCCACCGACTCCCCCGGCTTCAAGGTCGAGGAGTTCCTGTGGACCTTCAACATGCCGACCGATCATGCGCACATCTCGCTCACCGACGTTCGGGTCCCGCACTCTGCGATCTTCGGCGAGGAAGGCCGTGGGCTCGCGATCGTGCAGCACTTCTTCAACGAGAACCGGATCCGGCAGGCCGCGTCGAGCCTCGGCGCGGCGCAGTACTGCATCAACGAGTCGGTGGCATACGCCCAGGAGCGCAAGCCGTTCGGCAAGCCGCTCGCGGCGAACCAGGCGATTCAGTTCCCGCTGGTCGAGTTGCAGACCCGCGCCGAGATGCTCCGCGCGCTGATTCACAAGACGGCGTGGCGCATGGACACCGAAGGGGTGTTCGCGGCGTCCCGCGAGGTGTCGATGTGCAACTACCAGGCCAACCGACTGTGCTGTGAGGCCGCAGACCAGGCGATGCAGGTGCACGGTGGCCTCGGCTACTCGCGCCACAAGCCGTTCGAGCACATCTACCGCCACCACCGCCGGTACCGGATCACTGAGGGCTCCGACGAGATCCAGATGCGCCGGATCGCCGGCTATCTGTTCGGCTTCATGAAACAGACCGCTCCGAAGGGCGTCGACGAGAAGCCGTGAGCGGGCGGGCTGCTCGGTTTGCCGTGGCGCTGTCCAGCGCCGCGGGACTCCTCTCGTTGAGCCCGCTCTACGCGGCCGCCGATCAGGTCGCACCGTCGGCACCGCACGGCCGGGTGATCGTCGTATTGCACGCCCAGACGACGTCGGGTGGCGACGGCTTGCCGGCCACCACGAGGGCACCCCGCCAGGCGGCCCGGGCTCAGCAGGGTCAGGTCGCGGCTTCGATCGAACGCAACGGCGGTACGGTCCGCGACCGGTTCGAGCTGATCAACGCGCTCTCCGCCACGGTGACCGCCTCCGAAGCAGTCGACCTGGCAAACGACAGTCGGGTCGCAGCGGTCGTACCCGACGCGACGATCCGCGAAGCCGCATCAGACTCGCGAGCCGGCCGGCCGAGAGACTTCCCGACCACCGGGTCGATGCAGACCCCGCACCCGCCCGTCGCCGGAGCGTGTCCGTCTCACCAGAACGACGTCGCGGTGGGTCCCGAAGCGCTGACGGCAACCCACGCCGACTCCGCTCACTCGCTCGGCTACACGGGCAAGGGGGTGACCGTCGGCTTCATCGCGGATGGCGTCGACATCCACGATCCTGACCTCACGCGTGACGGCAAGAGCGTGTTCAGCGACTACCAGGACTTCTCGGGTGACGGCCCCGACGCTCCGACCGGCGGTGACGAGGCGTTCCTCGACGCCGGCGCGATCGCCGCGCAAGGCACCCAGGTGCACGACCTTGCACGGTTCAGCAACCTTCCGCTGAGCCGCCCGTGCCTGATCCGCCTGGTCGGCGAGGCGCCCGGTGTCGACCTGGTCGGGCTGAAGGTGTTCAGCGACAGCTCCACCACGACTTCGAACTTCCTGCAAGCGATCGATTACGCGGCCGACGTCGCACGCGTCGACGTCCTCAACGAGTCGTTCGGCGGCAACCCTCTTCCCGATACGACGCAAGACCTCGTGAAGGCCGCCAACACGGCGGCGATCGCGCGGGGCGTGACCGTCACGGTGTCGACCGGAGACGCGGGCATCACCAACACGATCGGAAGCCCCGCTACCGCTCCGGGGGCGATCGCGGTCGGTGCATCGACGACATTCCAGGCGTATCTGCAGACCGGTTATCACGGAGCCACGCTGCCCGGCATCAACGGCTGGGTGAACAACAACATCAGCTCACTGAGCTCCGCCGGGTTCAGCAGCTCCGGGCGGTCGGTCGACCTGGTCGCGCCGGGCGACATCAACTTCGCGCCGTGCTCCACCGATCTCGACACCTATCCGGAGTGCACCACGTTCGCCGGCGGCTCCGACGGGATCGAGGAAGCCGGCGGTACCAGCGAGTCCGCGCCGATCGTTGCCGGCGTCGCCGCACTGGCGATCCAGGCGTACCGCGCAGGTCATCACGGCAGCTCACCGGCGCCGGCTCTGGTCAAGAGGATCCTGCTCGACAGCGCGGACGACATCGGCGCGCCCGCGGAGCAGCAGGGTGCGGGGCTGGTGAACGCGCGCCGGGCGGTGGTACTGGCGAAGGCGTACGGCTCGACGGGCGCGCCGACCGCAACCGCCATCCAGCTGACGAAGAACCACTTCACCGCGATCGGTCACGGAGGACAGCTGTCGACCTTCAAAGCGAAGGTCCGGAACGTCGGCGCCAAGAAGGCGACGATGTCGTTCCGCGGCCGAACCCTGGGTGCGTACACGTCCGTTGCCGACACGACCGTCACGCTCGGCGATTCCGGCACGCCGTACGTGGACTACGCCGGGTTGGCGGACAACGTCGCGAAGACGACGTTCGCCGTGCCGGCCAAGGCGGACCGGCTCCAGGCCTCGATCGCGTACCAGGGCTCTTCGCTGGACCCCGCCGCGCGCGACCGGCTGCTGCTCGTCGATCCGCGCGGCAGGCTCGCCGGGACTTCGTTGCCGCAGGGCGTCGGCAACTACGGCCACACCGAGGTCGCGCGTCCGCTCGCCGGGACCTGGACCGCCTACGTCCTCAGCCGTACGACGGCGAACGGCGGCAGCGCCGGAGCCGTACGGTTCGCCGCGTCCGTCGCTAGCTACCGCTCATTCGGGTCCGTGTCGCCCGGCAAGGTCACGCTCGCTCCTGGCAAGTCCGCGACCATGACGCTGAAGGTGAAGAACCCGGCGAAGCCGGGCGACACCAGCGGCGCGCTGCTGATCGCCTCTTCGGTTGCGGGCGCGCACAAGCCGCGGACGACCTCCACGGTGCCGGTCATCCTGCGGACCTTGATCCCGGGCGGCTCCCACAGCTTCGCCGCGGCATTGACCGGCGGGAACGGACGCAACAGCAACACCGGAACCGGGTACTCCTACCAGACCGACGTTGCGGCGAACACGCCGTCGCTCAACGTGAGGGTCACGCTTCCCATGAACTCCAAGAACCCGTTCAACGCCTTCCTCGTGGCCCCGAGCGGCAACGTGGTGTCCCAGGCGTCGAACGCGACGAACCCGGGTGACAGCAACCCGTTGCAGCCGACCACCGTGGCTGGCGTCCAACTGCACGCTGTTGCGCCGCCCCCCGGGCGTTGGACCATCCTCGTCGACTTCACCCCCGCGGTGAGCGGGATGGACATCACCACCCCGTTCGTCGTCGCGACGGACAACACCCCGCTGCACCTGACCTCGACCGGCGTCCCCACCTCGACGGCGACCGTGATCAACACGGGTGCGGGGCAAGAAGCAACGATCACCATCACCAACAACGGCCCGACCTACGAGACGTTCTTCGTCGACCCGAGGCTGTCCACGATGAAGACGTACGACCTGCTCGCGATCGGAAGCGCGCAGACCAACGTGCCGCCGGGCGAGGACGACGAGGTGCCGGCCTACCTGATCCCGACGAACACGACGTCGGTGACCGCGGCGGCGACGACGACCGGCGGCAAACCGTTCCAGTTCGACGTGGCGCCCGCGCTCGGTGACCCCGACCTCGCCTCCTCCGCCGGCCTCACGCCGTCCGCGACCTATACCGCGCAACCGGTCACGCCGGGGCTGTGGGCGATGGTCCCGTCGCAGATCGGGCCGTACCCCGGCCCGCCGGCACCGGAACCGGTGAGCACCACCATGACCGCAACCACCCGGGCGTTCGACCCCTCCGCCATCCCCTCGACCGGTGACCTGTGGGGGCTGAGCGTCGCCTCGGAGATCCCGTTCGAACCGGTGGACATCGCCCCACACTCGACCGGCACGATCACGGTGCACTTCCAGCCGCCCCCCGGTCAGGCGGTGGTGAGCGGAACGCTGTACGTGGACACGTTCAGCACGACGATCAGCCTCGACGGGACATACACCTACTACTTCGGCAATCAGGCCGCGGCGCTCCCGTACCGCTACACCGCGAACTGAGGACCGGCGCCGCTGCGACGAGCACACAGAGTGCGAAACGGCGGCGTTTGCTCGCGGAACCGGTGGGCAGACCGGTCAGGGCAGACAGGGATTCGGCGGATTCCCCGAGGCGGTTCGGGTCGGGCGGTTGGTCGATCACAGGAGGGCTTCCCGGAAATCGGTGGCCAGCTTGGAGTCGACGCTCCGCCCGGCCCGGACGGGCGCCCCGCGCCGCCGCGAACAAATACGCTGCGGCGATGAGCGACAGCGAACGGCCGGCACCCTGGTACGACGACGCACCGCTCGGTGAGCTGGCCGGCGAGCCGACCGAGCCGCCGACGTACCGGACGATGACGTACGAGGTCACCGGCCGCATCGCGCGGATCACGTTCAACCGGCCGGAGCAGGGCAACTCGATCACCTACGACACCCCGATCGAACTCGCCGACGCGGTCGAGCGGGCGGACCTCGACCCCCGGGTGCACGTCATCGTGGTGTCGGGCCGCGGCAAGGGCTTCTGCGGCGGTTACGACCTCGCCGCGTTCGCCGAACGGATGGACGAGACCGGCCGAGCGCCGTCCACCCGGCGATCCGGGACGGTCCTCGCCTCCGGCGTACAGATCCACAACCACGACCCGAACGGCACGTGGGACCCGATGGTCGACTACGCGATGATGAGCCGCTTCAACCGCGGGTTCTCCTCGCTGCTGCACGCCAACAAGCCGACGGTGGCGAAGCTGCACGGCTTCTGCGTGGCAGGGGGCACCGACATCGCGCTGTATGCCGACCAGATCATCGCCGCGGACAACACGAAGATCGGCTACCCGCCTACGCGCGTCTGGGGCATCCCCGCTGCGGGGATGTGGGCGCACCGGCTCGGCGACCAGCGCGCGAAGCGCCTGCTGTTCACCGGCGACACGATCTCCGGCAAGGAGGCGCTCGAGTGGGGGTTGGCGATCGAGGCGCCCACCCCCGAGGCGCTCGACGAACGCACCGAGATCCTCCTCGAGCGAATCGCGCGGATGCCGATCAACCAGCTGATCATGGCCAAGCTCGCCCTGAACAGCGCGCTGCTCGCGCAGGGCGTGTCCACCTCGACGATGGTCTCCACCGTGTTCGACGGCATCGCGCGACACACCCGCGAGGGGTACGAGTTCCAGCAGCGCGCGGCGGCGGTCGGCTTCCGGCAGGCGGTCGCCGAGCGCGACGACCCGTACGGCGACCGGGGGCCGTCGACGTTCAAGGGCTAGCTTGACATCGTTCTTTAACGCTGTATAAGTTTCACGAGCGATGGTTAAAGAACAAGCGACGAAGCCCGACTGGCGCGAGGCGCGGCGGCGTGCGGCGCGGGACGCGATCGTGGCCGCCGCCTGGGCTCTCGTGGAGCGCGACGGCCTGGCCGCACTGTCCCTGCGCGACCTCGCGCAGGAGGCCGGGATCACGACCCCGACCGTCTACGCGTACTTCGACTCGAAGAACGCGATCTACGACGCGATGTTCGGCCAGGCTGCGGAGCAGTTCGGCGCGCACATGGCCGCCGTGGTCGCTTCCGGAGACGTACGAGCCGATCTGATCGCGGCAACGCATCGGTTCGCGGAGTACTGCATCGCGAACCCCGCGCGCTACCAGCTGCTGTTCCAGCGGACGATCCCCGACTTCGAACCCTCCGAGGCCTCCTACGCGCATGCGGTTGCCGCACTCGGGCGGGCGCGGGTTCGCCTGGTCGACGCGGGCATCGCCGACCCTCGACATCTCGACCTGTGGACCGCACTCACCACCGGCCTGGTCGACCAGCAGATCTCCAACGATCCGAACGGCGACCGCTGGCTGCGCCTGATCGAGGACGCAGTCGACATGTTCCTTGCGCACTGCCGTCCTGCTTCTGCCCCTACCTCCCGACGAGAGCGAGTACGACGATGACAACGAAGGTCGACGAGATCGCCCCCGGCATCTACCGGCTGTCGACCCTGGTCCCCGACATCGGGCCCGACGGCTTCACGTTCAACCAGTTTCTCGTCGTCGACGACGAGCCGCTGCTCTTCCACACCGGCCACCGGTCGATGTTCCCGTCGGTGCGCGACGCGATCGAGACGGTGCTCCCGCTGCAGCGGCTGCGCTGGATCACCTTCGGTCACGTGGAGTCCGACGAGTGCGGCGCGATGAACGAGTTCCTCGCCGCGGCTCCGGACGCACAGGTCGCCCACGGGGCCCTGGGCTGCATGGTGTCGCTCAACGAGATGGCAGACCGGCCGCCGCGACCGCTGGGCGACGGCGAGGTCCTCGAGACCGGTTCGAAACGGTTCCGCCACCTCGACACCCCGCACGTGCCCCACAACTGGGAGTCCAGGGTGCTGTTCGAGGAGACGACCGGAACGCTGTTCGCCGGTGACCTGTTCACCCACTTCGGCAACGGCCCGGCGCTGACCGACTCCGACGTGCTCGGTCCGGCGATGGTGGCCGAGGACATGATGAACGGAAGCAGCCTGTCCGCCGCCACCCCGGCAACCGTCGCCCGGCTCGCCGAGCTGACACCGACCACGATGGCGCTCATGCACGGCTCGTCGTACAGCGGCGACTGCGCCGCCGCGCTGCGCGACCTCGCCGCGGACTACTCCCGCCGCATCGCAGCTGCTCGCTGACCTCTCATCACGACAAGGAGGAACTCCCATGGCCAGTGCCCGAACCGGAGAAGCCCGGATCCACGTCGACGCCTCACCTGACGCGCTGTGGCACTTGCTGTCCGACGTCGAGCGGATGGGCGAGTGGAGCCCGGAGTGCTATCGAGTCGCCTGGCTCGACGGAGCGAGCGCGCCGGCCCAGCCGGGGACGCGCTTCAAGGGATCGAACAAGTGGGGGCCGGTGCGCTGGTCCATGACATGTGAGGTCAAGTCCGCCGTACCGGGCCGTGAGCTCTCCTGGACGACCGTGCAGGGTGGCCGAGAGCTGGTCACGTGGACCTACCGCTTCGAGCCTGCGAGCAGCGGCACCGAGGTCATCGAGTCCTTCGACGTGCACTGGCTTCCGTTCGGGCCGCGGATCTTCGAGGACTACCTGATGGTCAATCGGGACAAGCACCGGTCAGCGGCGATGGCGGCAACCCTGCAGCGCATCAAGGCGGCCGCCGAAGCGGGCGGCTGACCGCGGAGCAAAGTGGCTTTACCCGCGCGATTCCACGCCGGAATCACCCTTCCACGGGGGGTAAAGCCACTTTGCTGCAATCGCTGGGTCGGTGGTGAGACCTACGGAGCCGCGCAGGTCTGTGCATAGGCGCAGACGTTGAAGGACTGACCGTCGCTCGCCAGCGGCGAAGTGGTGGCCTCGTTGATCAGGCCCGGACCCATGTTGATCAGTGTCGGGTTGCCTTGCGCGATCGTCCGGGTTCCGCCGCTCGCGGTGGTGAAGGTCGACGTCGGGCCGAGGCGCGTCGTGCCGGTGTTGGCGACCAGCGTCTGCACGACCAGTGTCGGAGCTTCGTGGATCCACTCCGCGGAGGACCGCGACGACGCGTACGCAACCGTCTTCGACCAGGTCCAGCCTTCGGTCGGGTCGGCGATCGAGATCAGCCATTGACCCGCGGAGCGCAACGAGATGTCGACCGACACCTTGTCACCGGGCTTGACGGTGCAGGCCGCGTCACCCGTGCAACCGTCGATCGGGGTCTCGGACGCGGGCAGGATCTCGTACCAGGCGCCGTACTGCGCGCCGCTCAACGGGTTGTCGGGCAGCGAGTTCTCCGAGACGCCCGCCTGGATCAGGTCGGAGGTGTTGTAGCCGCCGATCCCGGTCCACGTCGCGGCGAAGCCGGGCGGGACCAGGCCAGCGCTCGGGACGACGAAGGTCGACGAGACCGCCGTCACGTCGTGGCTCGCCGGCGTCACGGCGTAGCCCGCCCAGTTGAGGCTGGTCGTCGTACCGCCGTTCAGCGGCAGGGACGCGTGCGGGTTGCTCTTCACGAGCGTTCCCGCCGTCGCGGTCGCAGCAGAGGCGGCGACCGCGGGGACCAGGGCGGCGGCCGTCGCGCACAACGCGAGTGACGCGACAGCGAGCCGAGGGGTACGTCGATACATGCGCCCCGGCTACCCCGAAGAGCCGGATCCGAAACCTCGTCGGGCAGGCCGCGCCCGACCGCCGCGGAACGGGATGGCATCGTTGCGATCGTGAATCGCTCGCCTGTCGACGGAGCCACGCCGGCAATCGTCGGAGCAGCCCAGCAGATCCAGCGTCCCGACTCCTCGATCGACGTCGCCGACCTGCGCGGGCCGTATGAGCTGATGCTCGACGCCGCGCGCGCCGCAGCTGAAGACGCCGCAGCACTGGCGCTGCTCGAGAAGCTCGACTGGGTCGGCGTCGTCGGCGGGTTCTGGAGCTTCACCAACCCGGCCCAGGTCATCGCCGACCGGCTCGGCTCCCCGGGCGCAGGGACCTGCCTGACGTTCCTCAGCGGGAGCGCCCCCCAGGAGCTGGTCGCACTGGCGTCTCAGCGCATCGCGAAGGGCGAGCTGGACGTCGCGCTGATCGTCGGTGGTGAGGCGCGCGCCTCGACCGAGCGGCTCAAGAAGGCCGGCGAGGAACCCCGGTGGCTGCGCGACCCCGGCGAGGGTTCGCCGGAGCGCGTGGCCGACTTTCCCGACGAGATGATCGTCGAGACGATCGAGCTCGGTGGACCCGCGGTCTTCTACGCCTTGTTCGACGACAGCCTGCGCCGCTCGCTCGGGCGATCTGTCGACGAGCACCGCGACCGGATCTCCGAACTGTGGGCTCGCTTCAACGACGTGTCGGTGGCAAACCCGTACGCCTGGGACCGGACGCCGTACGACGCGGCAACCATTCGCGAACCGACGCCCCGCAACCGGATGGTGGCGTTCCCCTACACGAAGTCGATGGTGGCCAACAACACCGTCGACATGGCCTCCGCGGTGTTGCTGTGCAGCGTCGATGCGGCGCGCGCGGCGGGAGTGCCGCTCGATCGCATGGTGTTCCCGCAGGTCTGCACGACGAGCCACGAGACCTGGAGCGTGCTCGAACGCCGCGAGCTCCACGTTGCTCCGGCACTCGCGGCGGCAGGACGGACCGCATTGTCTGCTGCGGGGGTCGGCCCGGACGACCTGACGCACGTCGATCTGTACGCGTGCTTCCCGTCCATCGTGCAGATGTCGGCGAGCGCGCTCGGTCTCGACCTCAACCGGCCACTCACCGTGACCGGTGGTCTCGGTTTCGCGGCGGCGCCGATCGCGAACTCCTCAGGCCACGCGATCGCGGCGATGGTCCCGCTGCTCCGCGAGGGCGGCACCGGGCTGATCCACGCGAACGGCGGCTGCGCGACCAAGCACGGCTTCGGGATCTACGCAGCCGAGCCGCCGGCGCAGTTCCGCTACCTCGATTGCAACGCCGAGGTGGACCACAAGGCCAGACCGGTCGGGCCGCCCGAGACCGGCGACACGGGAGCGGAAGAGGCGACGACGGTCGCATACGACCGAACCGGTCCGACCTACACGGTGACCTCCGTGCTGCACGGGGACGATCGGCGCAGCCTCATCAAGACTCCGGTCGAAGGCGGCTAAGCTCGCTCGTCGGACGTGCCCGGCCCGTAGGTGATGGACCCGCTCGTGGCGTCGGTCGCAGTCGTTGTCGTGGGCGTCTTCTTGGGGAGCGCCTTCAGACGCTTGCCGTGAAGCAGGCGCTTGGCGGATCCGCGCCACTTGTCGTTGCGGCAGGACGTGTAGTCGGTCCAGGTCGCGCCCTGCAGGACGGCCATGCAGTCCGCGGCGTACTCGATGCCGCGCTGACCGGACTTGCCGCCACCGCCGAAGTGGCGGTCCATCGCTTTGACGCCGGCCCAGAGGTTGCCGCGGTAGTCGTACGCCTGAACCTCGTGGCTCCACTCGTGAGCCACTACTGAGTAGAGCAGGGACAGCGGGGTGAACGCCGAGATGGTGATCGTGTTCGTGTCCCAGTCGGTCGTGCCGTAGTGGTCGAGCGACGTCGACAGCTTCCAGTGCACGACGCCCGGGAAGTAGTTGGGGAGGCCGTTGATCGCCGACAGCAGGTTCGCGTGACGCACCGTGCGGTTCGGGCCCGCGGCGGCGGGCGGGGAGGGAAGCGTCACGGCGGTCGCGGCGGCACCGGCGACGGTGACGGCGGCGGCGCACAGGCGGAGCCGGGCGGGCAAGCGGGGCATCTGGGTACTCGTTTCCGGGGGCTGGGCTGCCGGCGGACGGGACTGCTCACCCTGGATAACGAGCCCGTGACCTGACGGATTCGGGCTGCCAGGTCACGGGCCCGGTCACTATCCGAGCGGCGGCGGCGGACCGGCCGGCCGGCCACGTCCCGCCGGAGGCCTGCCGTCGCCGACGACCTCCGCCGTGTAGCCGCCGTCGTCCTTCTCAGCCCGCACGAAGACCGCGTCGCCCGTCGCCACGTCGCCGATGTCGGCCTTGGCGCCGTCCTTCGCGACGTGAGTGTCCTCGTCGATCGCGTACGTCGCCGAATAGGAGTCCGCGCTGACCACCGTGATCGAGGACTCGCTGACCGAGGTGACCTTTCCGGCCTGCGTTGCGTAGGTCTCGAACGTGCCGTCTCGCTTCTCGATGGTGGCGATGCCGTGGATCATCGGGCCCGGTCCGCCCGGTCGACCCGGGCCACCGGCGCGCGGCGCGGCGGCGCCGCCGGGGGTCTTGTGCTTCGCGTGGTGTGTCGCGGCAGTCGCCGTACCGGCAGCGGCACCCACAACGAGCACCGTGCTTGCCGACCACGCCGCGACGCGCAACGCGGTCTTCGTCCGTGCCTTCATGGCTGTCCTTCCTGAGAGGTGGCTCCGGCTCTGTGACCGCAGATCGCCACCGTCGGCACGGGTCGTAACAGCGACCGCCGGATTCACAGGAAGGTCACAGCAAGCGTCGTTACGTTCTCGGCAGCCGGCCGCGATGTACAGGGGTGGGATCAGTGGCGCGCAGCGAGACCGTCCTGCCGCAGGACGCTGCCGGCGACGCGCTCAACGTGCTCGCCGGCCGCGCGAAGCTCGGCGACGTCGCCGCACTGGACCTACTCGTGCGCGAGGTACGACGTGCCGTCGTGCGTTACGGCATCGCGCAGCGGCTGAGCCGCGACGACGCCGACGACCTCGCCCAGGAGGTCTGCCTGGCGGTGGTCAAGGCGGTGCCCGGGTGGCGCGAGACCGGGAGTTCGATGTGGGCGTTCGTCTTCGCGGTCACGCGCAACAAGCTGGCCGACGGGGTACGCCGGCAGGTGCGTCAGGGTTCGCTCGGCCGCCACGTCGCGCTTGACGACGAGGCGGACTTCGGCGCGCTGGCGCTCGTCGACGGTGAGGCCGGGCCGGAGGAGCGTGCAGTCGCCAGCGACTCCAGGCGGCGAATGGAGGCGCTGCTGGGCCGGCTCCCTGCGACCCAGCGCGACGTCCTGCTGCTGCGGGCGGTCGTCGGGCTGAGCGGGAAGGAAACCGCGCAAGCGCTCGGGCTCACGCCCGGGAGCGTGCACGTCCTGCAGCATCGCGCGGTCACGAGGCTTCGCGCGCTGTTCGCCTCCTCCACTGTCGAGGAGGTGTCGCGATGACGCCTCGCGCCTGGACCCACCGTCGGCTCGGCATCGGCGCCGGCCGGCTTACCGATCGTGCCCTCGCGGAGACCGACGCGATGCTGTCCCGAGTCGGCGGGCGTAGCACCGGCGCCGCAGCGCCCTCCCTCGATGGCGATTCCTTCGAGTCCGCTCTCCTGGACTTCACGTGCGAGGTCGACGTGTTGGCCGGCGTGCCCGCTCTCGATGCGACCCCGGTGGCAACTGACCTGCTGCGGCTCGCTCCGGCAAGTCGCAGGAAACGGCGTCAGCTGTCGTGGCGGATGGGGGTTCCTGCGATGGGTGCCGGGCTGGTCGCGCTCGCCGTCGCGGTGACGTTGCTGGTCACCGGCACGCCGCCGTCGACGACCACCCCTTCGCTGTCCGCCGCCGCTGAGTCGACCCAGCTGCTGCGTCACGCGGACACCCTGATCACCGCGGCAACGGGTGCGGTGCCGGCGAAGCGCGCGGTGCTGGTGCGCGAGGCGAAGGCAGACCTCCGCCACGTGGGCCGGCTGCTCCCGCTGACCCCGCCGCAGACGCGTTCCTCGCTGCGGGCGCAGCTGCACGTGCTCCGCCACCGGATGCCGACGGCGACCCCGTCATCGGGCGAGAACGAGCAGCCGACCTCTTCGAACGCCACGACGTCCTCGACGCAGCCGCCGCCACGTCACCGGCGACCACCGACACAGAGCGGTAGCGACCAGGGAACCGGCACGAGCACGACCACGACCTCGGGAGGATCGGGCGGCTCGAACGGTCGGCCGCTCGAGCGCCGACCGGGATCCGGCGGGTCCCCGGCTCCCGACCGGATGGGCGTCCCTGACCGTGAGCCGGCTCCGCCAGCGGCTGGCGCGTCGCCGCCGCCCCGGGACCGCCCGGACGGAACGCAGCGCGCTATGCCGAGTCGACCCGGAACTGGGCAATGCTTGCCCGGAGCTGCGCGGCAAGGTTGTTGAGCTGCGCAGCGGCGGCGGCGGACTCCTTCGATCCGACGGCGTACTGCTTGGACACGTCCGAGACCTGGCTCATCGCCGAGACCACCTGATCGGACGCGGAGCGCTGCTGCTGGGTGGCGACGCTGATCTCCTTGGCGGCGGTGGTCGTTTCCTCGACCATCGCGGAGATCCGCTCGAGCGCCTCCACGACGCGATGGGCGAGGTCGGAACCGATGCGGACGTCCTTGGCGCCTTCCTCGCTGGCCAGGATGGTCGCGGAGGTCTCGGCCTGGATCTCCGAGACGATCGCCTGGATCTGCCCGGTGGACTGCTGGGCCCGTTCGGCGAGCTTGCGGACCTCGGCGGCGACCACGGCGAACCCGCGGCCGTTCTCCCCGGCGCGGGCGGCTTCGATCGCGGCGTTGAGGGCGAGCAGGTTGGTCTGGTCGGCCAGGTCGTTGATCACGTCGAGGATCCGGCCGATCTCCTGGCCTTTCTCCCCGAGGGAGAGCGCGCG
>DASZTV010000076.1:0-88026 GCA_035548125.1 Mycobacteriales bacterium
ACCAGTGAGAACAGCAGCAGGATGAGCCCGATCCCGGCCAGCCCGTGCCAGGCGTTGAACGTCCCGGTCACGCCGGCCTCCGCCTCACCGGAGAACGTCACGCGGTACCACGGCAGGAACGACGCGACGAAGACCAGCAGACCCGACACCAGTGCGATGACATCGTGGCGAGGTACGGAGTACGCCTCGGGCTCTGGGATCGACATGCCCGTGACACTAGTGGCGGCAGAAGGCCTACAGCTCGCCGACCGCTTTGGCGCGCAGCCCCTTCTTGTGCCGCTCGAGCTCGATCAGCTCGCCGAACATCCGGTTGTACTCCGCGGCGCTCTCGACCGGATTGAGCCGCTGCAGCTTGGACTTCAGCTCCTGGATCCGCCGGGTCAGCGCCATCTCCTCGAGCCGGATGAGCAGCGCCTCGGCGTAACGCGGGTCGGCCTCGTCGACCGACTGCAGCGGTTCGACGGCGAGCTCGGTGACCAGGTCCCGGATCGAGTCGGTCTCCGCCGTCTCCGCGAGCTTCGACACCCATTCGGGGCCGCCCGCCGAACGCGCCGCGCCACTGGCCTTGGCGACCGCAGCGGCGACCGCGGCGTAGGCCGGCGAGGTGAAGCACTCCTCGCCGAGCCCGTCGAACACCGGTCCGGCGAGCGTCGGGCGCTGCACCACGAGCTTGGCGACCTCCCGCTCGACCACCAGCCGCGGATCGGCCGGGTCCGGGATCGCCGGTGCCGCCCGGCGCCGCGGGGCGGCGTCTCGATCCGCCGGCGCGGCGGCCCCACCCGCACCGTGCCGCACCCGCTGCAGGACCGGCTCGACCTCCATGCCGAGCCACCCGGCGAGCCGCCGGGCGTACTCGTCGCGAAGTGAGGTGTCCTTCAGCTGGGCGACGACCGGCGCGGTCGCGGACAGCGCATCGATGCGGCCCTCCGGGATCGACAGGTCGAAGCGTTCGAGAGTGGCCCGGATCGCGAACTCTGCGAGCGGAATATGGCTCGCGACCAGGTCACGCACCGCAAGGTCGCCGCGCTGCTGGCGGAGCTCGCACGGGTCCAGTCCGTCCGGCTGCACGGCCACGAAGGTCTGGGTCACGAACTTCTGCTCCCCGGCGAAGGCCTTCAACGCGGCGTTGCGACCCGCCTCGTCGCCGTCGAAGGTGTAGATCACGCGCCCGCGCAGCTCATCCTGATCCATCAGCAGCCGCCGAAGCACCGCAATGTGCTCGTCGCCGAACGCCGTCCCGCAGGTCGCGACCGCGGTGGTCTCGCCGGCGAGATGACAGGCCATCACGTCGGTGTAGCCCTCGACGACGACTGCCTTCGCGGTGGTCGCGATCGCGTGCTTGGCGAGATCGACGCCGTAGAGCACCTGGCTCTTCTTGTAGAGCGGGGTCTCGGGAGTGTTGAGGTACTTCGGCCCCTGGTCGTCCTCGCGGAGCCGGCGCGCGCCGAACCCGATGATGTCGCCCTTGCGGTCGCGGATCGGCCAGATCAGCCGGCCGCGGAACCGATCGATCGGGCCGCGTTGGCCCTGGCTGGCGATGCCCGCCGCGAGCAGCTCCGCGTCGGTGAAGCCCTTGCGGCGCAGGTGGTTGACGGTGATGTCCCAGCCGTTCGGCGCGTAGCCGACCCCGAACGTCGCCCACGCCCCCTCGTCGAAGCCGCGCTCGGTGAGGAACTCACGAGCGATCGCCGCCTCGGGACTCGCCAACGACGCCACGAAGAACTCCGCCGCCGCCACGTGCGCGTCGAGCAGCCGCTGCCGCTGGCCGCCTCCTCTGCTCGGGGCGGCACCTCCCTCCTCGCGGCGCAACTCGACCCCGGCCCGGCGGGCGAGAACCTCGACGGCGTCGGAGAAGTCGAGATGCTCCATCTCGCGGACGAACGTGATCGCGTCACCGGAGGCGCCGCAGCCGAAGCACTTGTAGAAACCGAGGGTGGTGTTGAC
This sequence comes from Mycobacteriales bacterium, assembly GCA_035548125.1. Lineage (GTDB taxonomy): Bacteria > Actinomycetota > Actinomycetes > JAFAQI01 > JAFAQI01 > DASZTV01. Next base: position 1,945 of record DASZTV010000076.1, read on the forward strand.
CGTGAACGACGGGGTCTTCTCCTCGTGGAAGGGACACAGCCCTTTCAGCCGTCCCGCACCAGCGCGGCGCAACGCGACGTGGTCACCGATCACCTGTTCGAGCGAAACCCGCTCGCGGACGGTCGCGATGTCCTCGTCGCGAATCCGCCCCGGCATGCCGACACTGTACGGCGGGCCGGCGACGCCGCAGACCGCGTTTGTCAGGCGGGGCGGCGGAGCTCGACCTGCATGCTCCCGGTCCGGCCCGTGACCAGCTTCTGGAAGATGTCGACGACGGTGAAGATCGACAGCAGGACGAAGCTCTGCAGGCCCGGCTGGAAGATCGACACCGGCGGGAAGAGCCGATCCGCGAAGTCGTCGCCACGGCGCTCGCGCAGCCAGGCATGGCAGGTCCAGTTCCAGAAGACCGGGTTGACCTCGTAGCTGACCTGCTCGACGGTGAGCCCGATCTGGGCGGCGAGCCGCTCGGCGGACGCCGGGTCATAAAGGGTCCAGTGCCGCGGGAAGTGCCAGCCGCCCCAGAACCTGCCGAAGCGGCGCACGTCTGCCGAGTCGACGTTGGGCGTGGCGAACATGAACACCCCACCCGGCTTCAACAGCTCCGCCGCGCGCCGGGCGAACCCGACCGGATCGTCGACGTGCTCGATCACGTGGCTCGCGACGATCAGGTCGAATGTGCCGTCCGGCAGCTCCTTGTCGACCTCGAAGCGCCCAGCGACCGCGATGTGGCCGGCCTGCTTGGCGCGCTCCACCGCCTCCTCGCCGATGTCGATGCCGTACGTCTCGATGGTGCGGCCGGGGATGGCGTCTCGGTACCAGGTCAGCAGCCGGCCATCCGCACAACCGACGTCGAGCACCCGCGCCGGGCCGTCACCGGGCGCGGCGCGCTCGAGCAGCTTGCGGAACCGTTTCTGGTAGCGCTTGGCCTTGATCCGCTCACCGAGGCCAGGCGCTCCGCCGTCGTCGTGGACCAGGTGGTAGGCGTAGTACTCAGCGGGATAGATCCGGCCGAGCTCGCTGACCGCCGGCCGCGGGTTGAGTCGCACCAGCCCGCACTTGTTGCACCGCACGATCGGGAACGACGCGTCGGTGGTGTTGCGGTACTCGTGCTCCCGGCCCTCGAACAGCACCTCGTCGTCGTGAGCGCCGCAGCCGGTGCACGGGACGTCCTCGGTGCTGATCGGCGCAGCCGGGTCCTGCTGTGCCGCAGCCGTCATGCGGAGCGGCCCCCCAGCGACCCGGCGTAGCGAAGCAGGGCCGTGAGGTACGCCGAGCGGATCAGCCGCGGCGGTTGCGGCGAGTCGGCCAGCGCCACGCGTACGTCGGGGAGCCGGCGTGCCGGCACCGCCGGGTACAGATGGTGCTCTGCGTGGTAGTTCATGTTGAACGGCGCAAGGAACGCGAGCTCCAGCGGGTTGCTCGAGATCGACACCAGCAGGTTGTCGTGATCCGGCCGCTCGTCGGTCAGCACCGCGTGCTCGACGAAGCTGCGGATCAGGTGACAGACCGTGGTCAGGGTGATCAGCGGGAGCACCCATAGTGCGAGGTAGAGCCACCACTCACCGAACGCCGCCCACGTCGCGCCCCAGATCACCAGTTGCGAGAGCGCCAGGTTGCGCAGGTCGCGGATCTTGTCCTTGGCGTCCACGTTGGACGGCGCGCCGGACAGCAGCACCATCACGGCATAACCGCCCAGCAGGCCGAGGCCGAAGTAGCGGACCAGTGCCCACTTGCTGGCTTTGTCCGCGGTGTCGTGCAGCGGCAGGTCGGGGTCGTCCGGCGTCGTGATCAGCCGGTGATGGGCGAGGTGGCGGGCCCGGGTCGCGTGCCATGGCGAGCCGCACGGCGAGGCACAGGCGATGATGCCGACCAGCTGGTCGCGGCGCTTGTCGCGGGTGAAGCTCGCGTGGATGCAGTCGTGTTCGATGTTGAGCAGCGACTGCTGGCGGGACGAGATGACAAGGAAGGCAAGGACCAGCACCCACCAGTGACGGTAGAGGCCGGCGGCGGTGAACGCCCCGGCGATGACCAGCCAGGTCACCGCGAGGTAGGCCCAGTTGCCGACCCGGTCCTTCGGGCGCAGCGAGGCGAGCTCGCGGACCTGCTCTGCCGAGAGCAGCCCGACCCCCTGGCGCCCGAGGGGCGGCGCGGTCACCGTCACGCGCGCAGTCTAGTTCGGTTCGCCTCCCGGGTCAGTCCTCCTCGAGCGTCAGGACGATGACCTTGTGGGGCAGCTCGAGCGGCCCGTGGGCGAACTCCTCCCCCACGACGTCAAACCCCAGCCGCTCGTAGAAGCCGAGCGCGCTCACCCGGGCGTTGGCCCACAGCAGCGGCGCACCGGCTACCCGTACCAGGTCGATCGCCCCGAGCAACACCTGAGCACCGAGCCCGGTCCCCTGCCGATCCGGTGCCACCGCCATCCCTCGCAGCTGCCAGCTCTTGGGGATGCCCTGGTACGGCGAGGGGAAGACGCTCGCGCACGCGACGACCTGGTCGCCGTCGAACGCCGCCACGTGTCGGGTCGCGGGCAGCTCGTCGTAGTCCGACGGCGTCACCGGCCAGCCCGGACGCAGGACGGCCATCCGCAGCGCGCGGATGTCGGCAGCGTCAGCCACCCGGACGACCACCGACGACACGGCTAGCTCACCAGCCGGGCGTGCCAGGCCATGGCCGAGGTGTCGGTCAGCGAGGCGACCTGGTCGACGACGACGCGCAGCCGTGCCCGATCGTCGGCGGCATCGAGGTACGCCGCGCGCAGCCAGGGCTCGAGGGTCTCCGGCGCGCCGTCGGCGACCGCGGCGAGGAGCTCGGCGAGGCGTTCCCGCTGGAGCTCCTGCAGGGCCACCACCGCTGGACGGCGCATCACGTAGCGCGCGGCGATCGCCTTCAGCACCGCGCACTCGGCCCGGGTGTCGGCGGGTACGACGAGCTCGCCACCGTAGCGGCGGACCGGGTTGCCCTCGGCCTCGTCCAACGTGGTGCGGATCGGCGCGGCGCACAGCCGCCCGGTCAGCTCGCTCATCATGCGTTTCAGCGCGGCCATCGCACGCATCGACCCGTCGTACTCGACCACCCAGAACTCCAGCTGCCGCAGCCGGCCCAGCGCCGCGTGCAGGTCGTCGTCCGGAACCGAGAGATAGGACTCGCGGGCGACCGCGACGAGCGCCTCGCGCTCCACGGGGTCGTCGAGGCGAGCGAGGTCCACCAGTCCCGCGTGCACGCCGTCCTCGAGGTCGTGGACCGAGTAGGCGACATCGTCGGCCCAGTCCATGATCTGCGCCTCGACGCAGCGAACCTCCGGAAACGCGCCGAGCCGCAACCAGTCGAACGCCGGCTTGTCGTCCTCGTAATAGCCGAACTTGTCGGTGTCCGGACGCCGCGGCCAGGGGTATTTCATCGCCGCGTCCAGCGCCGCCCTGGTCAGGTTGAGGCCCACGCTGTGACCGTCGGCGTCGAACACCTTCGCCTCGAGCCGGGTCAACACCCGCAGGCTCTGCGCGTTGCCCTCGAAGCCGCCGAAGTCCTTGGCGAAGTCCGCCAGGGCGCGCTCGCCGTTGTGCCCGAACGGCGGGTGACCCAGGTCATGCGCGAGGCACGCGGTGTCGACCAGATCCGGATCGGCGCCGAGAGATCCGGCGAGCTCCCGCCCGATCTGCGCGCACTCGAGGGAATGAGTGAGGCGGGTACGCGGGAAGTCACTCTCGCCGACGCCCACGACCTGGGTACGGGCCGCGAGCCGACGCAGCGCCGCAGAGTGCATGACCCGCGCGCGGTCGCGCACGAAGTCGCCGCGAACCGCCCGCGAGGCCTTCTCGGGTTCCTCGACCCGGCGCGCCCGCGTAAGCACGTCGTACTCGGCCCTCACGCCCCACCTGCGTTCAAATCACACCAGCGCTGTGCTCGTTGTCGTTGCCGAAGATCTTGTAATAGATGTAGGCCTCGGTCTCCCGCGCGATGTACCTGAGCTCGACACCGCGACCGGCGTTCGCCGGCCCGCTGCGCTCGGGCGACGTGTCCGCCTTGATGCCGAGGTCACGTGCCATCGTCCGGGCCCGCAGGCAGTGCCACGGATCGGTCACGAGGACGGCCGTGCGCCAGCCGTGTGCCGCGAACGTCCCCTTGACGGCACGCAGGCTGCGCAGCGTGTCGGTGCCGGTCTGCAGTGCGACGAGCGCCGCGGACGGCACGCCGTGCTTGTGCAGGTAGCTCTCCCCTGCCTCAGCCTCCGTGTAGACGTCACCCGGCTGCTTCCCCCCGACGGTGACGATGTGTGTGGCGACCCCTTCGTTGTAGAGCACGAGCGCGTGGTCGAGGCGCGCGGCGAACACCGGCGAGGGGGTGCCGTTGTACTGGCTGGCGCCGAGCACCACGATCGCGTCGGAGTGCGGGTGCTGGTCCTCCCTCGCCACCCACCAGATGTGAACCGCGACGTATCCGACGTAGACGACGACCAGCAGGACGAGTGCGAGGACGATCCGGCGGGTCCATCGGAACCACGCCAGCGGCGTCACCTGCTGTCGCTACCCGCCGCGTCGAGAGAGGCGCGACCCGCCTCCAGCCGCGCGACCGGCACCCGGAACGGCGAGCACGACACGTAGTCCAGGCCGACGTGGTGGAAGAAGTGGACCGACTCCGGGTCGCCGCCGTGCTCGCCGCACACCCCGACCTTGAGGTTTGGGCGCGTCGCCCGGCCCTCTTCGACGGCGATCTTCACGAGCCGTCCGACACCTTCGGCGTCGAGGGTCTCGAACGGGCTGACGCCGAACACCCCGACGTCGATGTAGCGGCTGAAGAACGCGCCCTCGACGTCGTCCCGGGAGAAGCCCCAGCCCATCTGGGTGAGGTCGTTGGTGCCGAACGAGAAGAACTCGGCGGCTTCCGCGATCTGACCCGCCGTCATCGCGGCACGCGGCACCTCGATCATGGTGCCGATCAGCGTGTGCACCTCGACGCCGGTCTCCACGGCCACCTCGGCGAGGATCCGCTCCGCCTCCTCGCGGACGATCTCCAGCTCCTGCACGGCGCCGACGAGCGGCACCATGATCTCGGGCTTCGGGTCCTTGCCGTCCTTCTTCAGCTGGGCGGCTGCCTCGGCGATCGCGCGGACCTGCAGCGCGAACAGGCCGGGGATGACCAGACCGAGCCGTACCCCGCGCAGGCCGAGCATCGGGTTCTGCTCGTGCAGCCGGCGTACCGCTTCCAGCAGGGTGCGGTCCTTGTCGCTCACCGGTTCGTTCTTGGCCTCGGCGACCGCGATCTTCACCGACAGCTCGGTGAGGTCGGGCAGGAACTCGTGCAGCGGCGGGTCGATCAGCCGCACCGTCACGGGCAGCCCGTCCATCGCCCCGAAGATGCCGACGAAGTCATCGCGCTGCAGCGGCAGCAACGCGTCGAGCGCGGCGCGCTGCTCGTCCTCGCCCTCGGCGAGGATCAGCCGCTCGACGAACGCGCGACGCTCGCCGAGGAACATGTGCTCGGTCCGACACAGGCCGATGCCCTCGGCGCCGAACCGGCGGGCTCTCGCGGCATCCTCCTCCGTGTCCGCATTCGTCCGAACCCCGAGCCGGCGCTTGCCGTCCGCGTGCTTGATGATGCGGTCGACGGCGGCGACGAGCGGATCGGACGACGCGTCGAGCTTGCCCTCGAAGTACTCCACGACGGGGCTGGGCACGACGGGCACCTCGCCCAGGTAGACCGCCCCGGAGGTGCCGTCGATCGAGACGACGTCTCCTTCCGCGACCTTCGTGCCGTCCTTGGTCGTGATCGACTTGGCGGAGACGCTGATCTCCAGGTCGTCGGCGCCCGACACGCAGGTCTTGCCCATGCCGCGGGCGACGACCGCGGCATGGCTGGTCTTGCCGCCCCGGCTGGTGAGGATCCCCTCGGCGGCGATCATGCCGGGCAGGTCGTCGGGGTTGGTCTCGCGGCGGACCAGGATGACCTTCTCGCCTCGCGCCGCCCACTCCCCTGCGGTCTTGCTGTCGAAGACGACCTTGCCGACCGCCGCACCCGGCGAGGCGTTGATGCCCTTCGCGATCTGCTTCGTGTCGGTCGCCGCGTCGTCGAACCGCGGGAACATCAGCTGGGCGAGCTGCGCGCCGTTGACGCGCTGCAGCGCCTCGTCCATGTCGATGAGGCCCTCGTCGACGAGCTGTACCGCGATCTTGAACGCCGCCGCGGCGGTGCGCTTGCCGACCCGGGTCTGCAGCATCCACAGCTTGTTGCGCTCGACGGTGAACTCGATGTCGCACAGGTCGCGGTAGTGGTTCTCGAGCTTGGCCATGATCGCCATCAGCTCGTCGTACGCCGGCTTGTCGATGCCCTCGAGGTCCGCCAGGGACACCGTGTTGCGGATACCGGCGACGACGTCCTCGCCCTGCGCGTTCTGCAGGTAGTCGCCGTAGACCCCCTGGTCGCCGCTGCCCGGGTCGCGCGTGAACGCGACTCCCGTCCCGGAGTCCATCCCGATGTTGCCGAAGACCATCGCGACGACGTTGACCGCGGTGCCGAGGTCTGCGGGGATCCGCTCCTGGCGGCGGTAGAGCTTGGCGCGGTCGCCGTTCCAAGAGTCGAAGACGGCGCGGACCGCGAGGTCGAGCTGCTCGCGCGGATCGGTCGGGAACGGCAGGCCGGCGTGCTTGGCGACGACCTCCTTGTAGTTCTCGACGATGCCCTGCAGGTCGTGCTCGTCGAGGTCGAGGTCGTTCTTGGTGCCCTTGGCCTCCTTGGCCGCGTCGAACACCTCGTCGAAGTGCTCGCCGTCGACTCCGAGCACGGTCTTGCCGAACATCTGGATCAGCCGGCGGTAGGAGTCCCAGGCGAAGCGGGGGTTGTCGGCCTGCTTGGCCAGACCCGCTACGGAGGCGTCGTTCAGGCCGATGTTGAGGACCGTGTCCATCATGCCGGGCATCGAGAACTTCGCCCCCGAGCGGACGCTCACCAGAAGCGGGTCGTCAGCCTGGCCCAGCTGCTTGCCCATCGCCTTCTCGAGTGCGGCGAGGTGCTCGCTGACCTCGTTGGCGAGCTCGTCCGGCTCGCTCCCTCGCTCGAGGTAGACCTTGCAGGCCTCGGTCGTGATCACGAACCCGGGCGGGACCGGCAGGCCCAGGTTGGTCATCTCCGAGAGGTTCGCGCCCTTGCCGCCCAGCAGGTCCTTCAGGTCCTTGTTGCCTTCGTGGAAGTCATAGACGTACTTCGGCATTGCGGGCGCTCCTCAACCGATCTTGACGACCCCAAAACCCTACCCACGGCAATACCGGTCTCATCCCCCTGACCGAAGTCGCACTCAACGGGGGTCCGCGAGCAGGTGAAACCGGACACCGACACCCAGACCCTCGTGGGTTGTGGGCTGCTTCGAACGGGCTAGCAGGGCGGCAGCTGGTCGAGCAGGTAGCGCTCGACGCCCTCGAGGGAGATCCGCTCCTGCTGCATCGTGTCGCGCGACCGGATGGTGACCGCGTTGTCCTCGAGGGTCTCGAAGTCGACCGTGATGCAGTACGGCGTACCGATCTCGTCCTGGCGGCGGTAGCGCCGACCGATCGCGCCCGCGTCGTCGAACTCGACGTTCCAACGAGTGCGCAGCAGCGCAGCGAGGTCGCGGGCCTTCGGCGACAGGTCGGCGTTGCGCGACAGCGGCAGCACCGCCGCCTTGACCGGCGCTAGCCGCGGGTCGAGGCGCATCACGGTGCGCTTCTCCATCTCACCCTTCGCGTTGGGCGCCTCGTCGGTGGTCAGCGAGCCGAGCAGGAAGGCGAGGACGCAGCGGGTGAGGCCGGCCGCGGGCTCGATGACGTAGGGCGTCCAGCGCTCGCCCTTCTCCTGGTCGAAGTACGACAGGTCCTGACCGGAGTGCTCGGAGTGCGTCTTGAGGTCGAAGTCGGTGCGGTTGGCGATGCCTTCCAGCTCCGCCCACTCCGAACCCCCGAACCGGAAGCGGTACTCGATGTCGACGGTGCGCTTCGAGTAGTGGGACAGCTTCTCCTTGGGGTGCTCATAGAACCGCATGTCATCCGGGTTGAGCCCGAGGTCGACGTACCAGTCCCATCGAGTCGAAAGCCACGTCTCGTGCCATTCCTCGTCGGTGCCGGGCTCGACGAAGAACTCCATCTCCATCTGCTCGAACTCACGGGTGCGGAAGATGAAGTTGCCCGGCGTGATCTCGTTGCGGAACGACTTACCGGTCTGCGCGATACCGAACGGCGGCTTCTTGCGCGCGGCCGTCATCACGTTGAGGAAGTTCACGAAGATGCCCTGCGCGGTTTCCGGCCGCAGATAGTGCAGCGAGCCTTCGTCCTCGGTCGCGCCGAGATGGGTGCGAAGCAGTCCGTTGAACATCCGCGGCTCGGTGAAGGTGTCCTTGTTGCCGCAGTTGGGGCACGGCACGACCTTGAGGTCGACCGCGTCGGGGTTTTCGATCTTCTTGCGCTCGGCGAACTCCTCCTGGAGATGGTCCGCCCTGAACCGCTTGTGGCACGACTGGCACTCGACCAGCGGGTCGACGAACGCGTCGAGGTGACCCGACGCCTTCCAGACCTCAGAAGCGAGGATCACCGCGGAGTCGAGCCCGACGATGTCGTCGCGGGTCTGCACCATCGCGCGCCACCACTGCCGGCGGATGTTCTCTTTGAGCTCGATGCCGAGCGGGCCGTAGTCCCACGCCGAACGAGTGCCGCCATAGATCTCCGACGACGGGAAGACGATCCCCCGCCGCTTGCACAGGCTGACGAGATCGTCGATACGGGCGGCGTCGCGGGACGCGGGATTGCTGGCCATGGCGGCGGGCTCCATCCGGCTGGCGGTCGGCGAGAAGCCAACAGCCTAGTGGGAGCATCTGGGTCGTGCCGCGTCGACTGCTGATCTTGTTGGGTGCACTCGCCGTCGGCGGGTTGTTCATCGCGGGGTTGTTCGTCCACGGGCGAGTGGGCGGCGGGCTGCTCGCGATCACCGACGCGATCCTCATCGCGCTCAGCCGGCTCGCCTGGAACGACGTCAACCCCCGACGGCGCCCGATCCGGATCGTGATCGTCGCCGCGATCGCGGTGGTCGCCGTCGTGAAGCTCGTCCAGGGCTGACCTGTCAGGCCGTCAGGCCGCTCCGGCAGCGCCACGCCCTGACAACTCGGATCAGGCAAGCGTGCCGGCGCGCTCCAGCAACTCGATGCGATTGCCGACCGGATCACGCGTCGAGCCGCGGCGGCCACCGAACAGGTCCGGCTGCTCGCGCCACTCCGCGCCGGCCGCCGAGATCCTGCTGAGCACCGCGTCGAAGTCATCGAGCACCAGCGCGAAATGCATGTCGTCGTGCATCACCGCGTCGGCGCGCTCGGAGACGTGGAGCTGCGTCGAGCCGTCGATGTCGAACCACGCTCCGCCCGGACTGGTGCCTTCGACCGGCTTCTCGGTGAGGGTCAAGCCGAGGACGTTCGTGTAGAAGGCGGCGACCTCACCGGTCTGGCCGGGCTTCACGACGACGTTCACGTGATGCAGCCGCAGCCCCGGGCCACCGTCCACGGGCGGGGTCGACGTGGACGTCTCTGTCACAAGGCACCTCCGTAGCGGCGGTCGCGGCGGGCGTACTCCTCGATGGCCGCCCAGAGGTCGCGCCGGTCGTAGTCCGGCCACAGCCGGTCCTGGAACACGAGCTCGGCATACGCCGACTGCCAGAGCAGGAAGTTGGACGTGCGCTGCTCCCCCGAGGAACGCACGAACAGGTCGACGTCCGGCATCTCGGGCTCGTCGAGGTAGCGCGCGAGCACGCGTTCGTTGACCTTGGCCGGGTCCACCCGGCCGGCCGCGACGTCGCGAGCAAGCGCCGCCACAGCGTCGCCGATCTCGGCACGTCCGCCGTAGTTGACGCACATCGTCAGCGTCATCACCCGGTTGTTCCGGGTCAGCTCCTCAGCGGTCTCGAGCTCGGAGATGACCGACTTCCACAGCCGCGGCCGCCGACCGGCCCACCGGACGCGCACGCCCATCGCGTGCATGTCGTCCCGACGGCGCCGGATCACGTCACGGTTGAAGCCCATCAGGAACCGCACCTCGTCGGGTGAGCGTCGCCAGTTCTCGGTGGAGAAGGCGTACGCCGACAACCACTTCACGCCCACCTCGATCGCGCCCTCGACGACGTCGAACAGCGAGCTCTCGCCCTGCTCGTGTCCGGCGGTCCGCGGCAGGCCGCGCTGCTTCGCCCAGCGTCCGTTGCCGTCCATGACGATCGCGACATGCTTCGGCACCAGCTCCGGACGGAGCTTCGGCGGCTTCGCTCCCGAGGGGTGCGGCGCTGGCGGCCGGATCACGCAGCGAACGCTACTGCGAGCCGGTTCCGTTGGCCTCGCCGCGACCCGGCTGCACCAGTCCCGACTCGTATGCGCGCACCACGGCCTGCACGCGATCCCGGCACCCGAGCTTCGAGAGCAACGAGCCGACGTGCGTCTTCACCGTTGCCTCTCCGAGGAACAGCTCGCCCGCGATCTCGGCGTTCGACAGTCCACGCGCCATGAGCCGAAGCACTTCGGTCTCTCGTTGGCTCAGCTGCGGCAGCGCCATCGGCGCACCGTCCCTGGGACGCGTGGTGAACTCCGCGATCAGCCGGCGCGTGACCGACGGCGCCAGCAACGCATCACCACGGGCAACCTGACGGATGCCGGCGACGAGATCCTCGGGCGGGGCGTCTTTGAGAAGAAACCCGCTCGCGCCCGCTCGCAGCGCGTCGAAGACGTACTCGTCCAGGTCGTAAGTCGTCAGGATCAGGACTGAGATGCCACTGTTCCCGGCAATGATCCGCCGGGTCGCCTCGACGCCGTCGATCCTCGGCATCCGGATGTCCATGAGCACCACATCGGGCGTCGCGTCTCGGCATATCGCGACTGCCTCGGCACCGTCCGAGGCCTCGCCGACCACGCTGAAGTCGCTTTCGGCTTCGAGCAGCTTGCGAAAGCCGGCCCGCAGCAACGCCTGGTCGTCGACGATGGCGATGCGCAACGTCATGGCGCCACCCCGGCGCTCGCGGCCGCCCGCGAAACCGGGAGCCGAACGCGGACCCGGAAGCCGGGGCCGGGGTCGCGGGGACCTACCTCGAGCTCACCGTCGTACATCGCCACCCGCTCCCGCATGCCGATCAGGCCATGGCCGCCGGTCGGCAGCTGGTTTGACGAAGGACGGCCGTCGTCGGTGACCTCGACCTCGAGGGCTCCCCCACTCCAGGCAAGTCGCACCACGACACTGCTCGCCGTCGCGTGCTTCACGACGTTGGTCAGTGCTTCCTGCACCACCCGAAACGCCGCCAGGTCCACTCCGGGCGGCAGCCCCTCGAGCTCTCCCTCGCGCTCGACCTCGACGCGGACCCCACTCGCGACGACCGGCTCCACGAGTGCGTCCAGGTAACGCAACGAGGGCTGCGGCTGCCGGGACACGGACTCGTCACTGCGTCGCAACAGGCCGAGCAGCCGGCGGAGCTCCACCAGGGCCTCGCGGCCGGTCTGTTCCACGGCTGCCAGCACCTCGCGCGTGCCGGCCACCTCGCCGGAGCCGACCTCGAGGGCCCGACGCTCGGCAGATGCCTGGACGACCATCAGAGAGAGGCTGTGCGCCACCACGTCGTGCAGTTCGCGGGCGATCCGCGACCGCTCCTCGATGACGGCCTCCGCGGCCATCCGGCCCTCCTCGAAGGCGAGCCGGTCGGCCCGTGCCCGCTCGACCGCGGCTTGTTCCTTACGCCGCCGCAGCGTGTAGCCCACCACCCACGCGAGGATCATGAACGTCAGCGCCGGCAACGTGTCGCCCGGCGAGCTGCCGAAGCCGATGGAAAGCAGCCAGCTCGGCAAGATCACAGCGGCGACCAGCGCCGTCGTCCAGAGCTGGCGCCGACCACGCAAGTCGGCGCCGAGGATGTACGACGCCGCCAGCAGGACGAGGAACGCCTCGAAACTCGCCTGGTTCTTCGGCGGGTAGAGAACGATGTCCCACACCGTCGTGGCGACGAACGCGGCAAGCGCCACGACCATGGGGGCCTTCCGGCGAAAGCCGAGCGGCAAGGCTGAGAGCACGAGAAAGATCACGTGGTGCCACGGAGCCCCGGGCCAGTTCTCGCTGTGCGCATTCGTCGCGAGGTCGACCAGCCCGATGACGGCGATCACCAGGGCTACGAACCAGTCGCGCACCGCGTGGTTGGCGATCTGCCGTCGGACGAAGCTCACGCAACGAAAGTAACCATTGCGGACCGCAACGTTCTCCCCCTACAGGTGGAACGTCGATCAGACCCTCGGTTGAACCTGACCAGCCTGGCGAATGAAGCCGTAGGCCCCCTCGCTTCTTAACGTCCCGGGCATCGAATCCGCGGCCACACCGGCCACGACCGAAAGGGACGACAACCATGCGTACGCTCCTCGCCACCGTCGCCGCCACCGCCGTGGCCACCACACTCGGCGGTGCCGGACTGGCCCTCGCCGACACCGGCGCGGCGACCAGCTCGGTGATTCCCGTGGTCGCCCACTCCAAGGTCGACAAGCGCATCGATCTCGGCCGTAAGGGCTTCAGCGTCGGCGACCAGGAAACCTCCTCGGCAACGCTGACCAGCAGCGGCAAGGCGATCGGTCGACTCGACGGAGTCTGCGCGGCCACCTTCGCCACCCGCTCCAAGGCTCACGAGCTTTGCAGCCAGACCCTGGCCCTGCCAGGCGGCGAGATCGTCGCCGTCGGAACCATCGTGTCGACACCGCACGGTCCCGCACCGTTCGACTGGGCGATCACCGGCGGCACCGGGAACTACGCCGGCGCTACCGGGTTCGTCCACGTCATCCCGGCCAACGGCCCGAAGATCCACATGACGATTCACGTCACCTACTAGACGACCGCGGCCGAGCCCGGCCCACGGGGGGTCGGGCTCAGCCGCGTTCCACGAGGCGCAGCGACCGCAGACCGCGCTCGAGATGCCACTGCAGGTACGCCGCGACCAGCCCGCTCGTCTCACGCTGCACTCTTGTCGTCGCCGCGTCGGCGGTGACCCAGTCCCCGTCGATCAGGGCTCGCATCAGCCGAAGCGTTTCGACGCTCACGATCGGAGCGCCGGGGGGACGATGCTCCGCGCACACGACACCGCCCGCCGCGACGACGAACGCATGGTGGTCGCCGGGCTCTCCGCAACGGGCGCACGAGTCCAGCACCGGCTCGTAGCCCGAGAGCGCCAACGCCCGAAGAATGAACGCATCGAGCACGAGTGACGGGACGTGCGCGCCGTCGGCGAGCGCCCGGAGCGCGCCCACGGTGAGCAGGAACAACCGCAGCGAGGGCTCGCGCTCCTCGGCGGTGAGCCGCTCCGCGGTTTCGAGAACCGCTGTTCCCGCCGTGTAGCGGCCGTAGTCGGCGACGATCGCCTCACCGAACGGCGACAGCGTTTCCGCCTGCGTGACGATGTCGAGACCGGAATGTCCCTCGATGCTCGCGGTGTGCAGCTGCAGGTCGACGTACATGAAGGGCTCAACCCGTGCGCCGAACTTCGACCCGGTCCGGCGTACCCCCTTGGCGACCGCCCTGACCCGCCCGCTTCGCCGGGTGAGCAGCGTGACGATGCGGTCGGCCTCGCCCAGCTTCTGGGTGCGAAGCACGACAGCCTCGTCGCGATACAGCGGCACGGGTTCGATTCTCCCCGCTGACAGCCGGGATGCGGCGGCTGCCGGATGGGCGAGTTTCGCCGAGTTGCCGGGTACGGTTGAGACCCCAGCGCTCCGCTCGAAAGCGAGGCTTCACACCGTGACCCGGCCGATCCTCGCGCGTCTGTCGCGCGGAGTCGCAGCCGTCGGCGTCAGCGCGCTCGTGGCGGGGCTGCTCGCCACGACTCCCGCCGCGGCCTCCGGCCCGCAGACCACCGTCACCGTCCTGCTCAAGGCCCCCGATCCGGCGCGGCTGGCACAACTCGCCACAGCGACCGGTGACAACCATGCGCAGCGGGTCCGCGACCTCGCAGGCGTACTGCCGACCGCCGCGGCCCACCAGGTCGTCCGCGGCGCGCTTCGGTCGGCCGGCTTCACCATCGGCCATCAGACGGCCTGGACCATCGACGCCACCGCTCCTGAGTCCGTCGTGGATGCCACCTTCGGCGACCTGGCCCGGCTCGCCGGGCGCGCCCGGGTCCGAGGGGTGCTGCCGACGATTCCGGCGAGCATCGCTTCCGTCGCGGCCGCGGTCCTGCCCGAGACGGACACGCCGCCGCTGTTCAAGGAGCACCTCAACTTCGACGGGCCGGACTTTCGCAACGCCTACACCCCGCCGCTGACCTCCCCCAAGGAGGGCAGCGACAAGAACGGCCAGCTGACGATCGCCTCGATCCAGTTCGCCGGTTGGAACGACAGCGACCTGTCGTTCTACGCCGCGCAGCCGTCGGTGAACATCAAGCCCGACCCGATCGCGAGCGGCCAGTACAAGCAGTTCGCCGACCAAGGAAGCAAGATCCCCGGCGCCACGGCGATGCTCGACGAAGAGGTCGACCTCGACCAGGAGGTCCTGCTGTCCACCGCGCCGCACGCCAGGCAGCGGGCGTACTTCGACACCAACAGCAGCAACGGCTACGTCCAGGCGCTGAGCCAGGTTCTCGCGGACGTGACCCAGGGACAGGGCAAGTCCTCCGACGGGGGCGACCCGAAGATCGTCGCGCTCACGACCTCATGGGGAGCCTGCGAAGACGGATTCCAAGGTGAGTTCCCCGGCGACAGCTTCAAGGCCGTCGAAGCCCTCCTTCAGTCCCTGAACGCGGCCGGCGTCACCACGTTCGCGGCGTCCGGGGACGACGGCGTGTACGACTGTGCCACCAGCAACCTGCGCAGCCAGCTGAACCGGATCTCCGTCGACTACCCGGCGAGCTCGCCGTCCGTCGTCGCGGTCGGTGGCACGAAGCTCACCGCGGTCGGCGGCATCGCCGCCAACGACGGCACGAACTGGGCCGAGAAGGGCTGGACCTGCACCGGCACCACCGCCAGCCCGACGAGCTGCACCTCCGCAAAGGGGAGCGGCGGGTCGGGGGGTGGTGAGTCCAACACGTTCGCGATGCCGGCGTACCAGAAGAGCGGCATCGGCCACCAGCCGTTCCGTACCGAGACCGGGAAGAAAGGTGACTTCGGCGCCGAGCAGAACCGGTTGGTCCCGGACATCGCAGTTGCCGGAGACCCGCACAGCGGCTTCCAGATCCTGACCAGCGACCCGAAGTACGCGTGCCCGACGAAGAAGCTGTTCTGCGATCCGAAGACCAACCCGGGCCCCCACGTCGTCGGGGGAACGAGCCTGTCCGCACCGCTCGCCGCCGCGCTGTTCACCAACATGCTGGCGTCGGCCGGCGCCACCAGCGGCGTCGGCGACATCCACGGCGCGCTGTATTCCGCGTACGCCGCGAAGACCGGCGTGTTCCGCGACCCGACAACCGGCAGGAACGGCGATCAGGCGGACGTCGACCGCCACGCCGCCGCCCACGCGGCTGCGGAGCTGCCGACCCGGGCGCGTGTCGGGTTCGACACGGTCACGGGTCTCGGCGCACCGCTCTGGACCCTGCTGACGCCCTACGTCCTGTCGCCCAAGGCACCTGCGGCGAGCGCCAGCATCGAACTCGCCAAGCCCCACGCCCGCCACCACACCGGCCGGGTGCGCGTGAGCTGGCGCCCGGCCGCCAAGGCGCGCTCACTCGTGGCCGCAAGTGCCAAGGTCGTCGTGACGCGGCTCGGTGATCCGAAGCCGATCTATCGCCGCAATGCCGCGCCACCCGCCGGCACGTACCACTTCTCGGGAGTGCACGGCGCGAACTACGTCGTCACCGTCACCGTCACCGATGTCGCGGGCCGGAAGTCACCCGCCGACTCCGCGCTGCTCGCAGTGCCGTACGACGACGACGCCTTCCGCACACGCGGTCCCTGGCACAGCGTCAAGGCGGCATCCGACCTCGGCGGCTCCCACCTGCAGACCGCGAAAGCCGGCGCCACGGCGTCGGTCAGGGCCTCCGGGCGTCGCTATCTCCTGATCGCGCGCACCGGGCCGGCGTACGGCAAGCTCGCAGTGCTCGTCGGCGGGCACCACGTCAAGACGGTGAATCTCTACAGCCCGGCCGCGGGACACAAGGTCATCGACCTGTGGGGATCGAAGAACACGGCGAGGAAGGCACGCACCCTGACGTTCCGATGCACCGGGAGCAAGGGGACGTTCTCGACCGGCTTCGGCGTCGACGTCGACGGGCTTGACGCGCTGCACTGAGCACCAGGCAGCGCAATGAGCTCATGCACCCCATTCCCGGGACGCGCTAGCGGGCGAGGAAGCCGAGCCTGTTGAGCTGCTTCGGGTCGCGTTGCCAATCCTTGGCGACCTTGACCCGCAGGTCGAGGTAGACCTTTGCGCCGAGCAGTGCCTCGATGTGACGGCGAGCCTCGGTACCGACGGCCCGCAGCCGCTCGCCGCCCGTGCCGATCACGATGCCCTTCTGGCTGTCGCGTTCGACGTACATCACGGCATGAACGTCGATGCGCTCCTCGCCTCGTACGAGCTCCTCGACGACCACCGCGATGGAATGCGGCAGCTCCTCCCGCACGCCCGACAACGCAGCCTCACGGACCAGCTCCGCGACCATGACGGTCTCCGGAGAGTCGGTGAGCTCGTCGGCGGCGTACATCTGTGGACCTTCTGGGAGCTGCGCGATCAGCAGGTCGGCGAGGAGGTCCACCTGGTAACCCTCGACGGCGCTGACCGGAACGATCTCGGTCCACTCCCCCATGCCGGCAACCTCCAGTAGGCGCTCTCCCACGAGGTCCTTGCCGGCGATGTCGCACTTCGTCACCACCGCGATCGCGGGCGTCGACGCTGCGATCGCACGAAGCTGCTCGGCGATGAAACGGTCACCCGGACCAACCTTGTCCGTCGCCGGAATGCAAAGCGCGACGACGTCGACCTCGGACACCGTCGCGCGGACCAGGTCGTTGAGGCGCTCCCCCAACAGCGTGCGCGGCCGATGAAAGCCCGGCGTATCGACCATCACCAGCTGCGCATCGGGCCGCGACACGATGCCCCGAATGGTGTGACGGGTCGTCTGGGGTCGGTCACTGGTGATGGCGACCTTGGTCCCGACCAGCGCATTGATCAACGTCGACTTTCCGGTGTTGGGCCGGCCCAGGAAGCAACCGAATCCGGAGTGGAACGCCCCCATCAGGCTTCGCCTCGAAGCTTGGAGAACATCACCATGTCGCGCCACTCGCCATCGCGGAAGCATGCGCGCCGCAACACCCCTTCGCGAGCGAACCCGGCCTTCTCCAGGGCTCGCTGCTCACCGACGTTTCCTACCTCGGTGCTCGCCTCGACCCGCACGTACGGAGTGTGCGCAAAGAGGTACGCCGCAAGCTGGCGTTGCGCCGCGCTGGCATGACCCTTGCCCCGGGCTTCCGGTGCTACCCAGATGCCGATCTGCCAGCACTCACCGCGACCGGGGGGCCCATTGAGTGCCACACGCCAACTGATCTCACCCACGGGGGCGTCGAACTCATCGACGATCGCCAGTCTTCCGCCGTCGTTCCGCAACGACTCGCCGCTGGCAACCTGCTGAGCGCGACCGCCCGGCGACCGGAAGCCAAACCAAGCGAACTCCCCGGAGCTCTCCGGATCGGCGTACTCAGCATCGAGAACCGCCAAATCCCTCTCGGCGACCGGGCGCAGCGCCGTCACGCGGGCACCACGTGTACGACCGGATCGCCGAGCCCGGTGAGCACGCCGCGGTCGACATCGGACTCAGCAGTGACGACGACTGCCGCCTCGAGCTTCGTCACTCCGCTCGACGCGGCCGCGGCAACTGCCGCCTCGAGCGCGGTCAGTGACAGTGCGGGCAACGAGACGGACGCCGCGACGTAGGTCCGGCCGATGTCGTCACGAACGGCCGCAGCCGCAGCGGCGCCGGTACGAGCTCGCGCCGAGCGCGCAAGGGTGAGGAGCTTCTCGTCCTCAGCGTCCACGTCACCACCACCGGCCGCGCGAGAGTGAAACCGGCTTCGCCGGAACTGACGCGTAAAGACTACGGACGTTCGATCAGGACGGTTCCGACGCGGTTGCGGCGGCCCTTGGCCCCCTCTGCGGTGAAGCGCAGACCCTGCAGCTCGACGGCTGCACCGGGTATCGGCACCCGTCCGAGCTCCGAGGCCAGCAACCCGCCCACCGTCTCCACATCCTCCAGGTCGAAGTCGACGTCGAGGAGCTCCCCGAGATCGTCGATCGAGAGTCGAACACTGACCCGGAGGGAGCCGTCCTCGAGCGTCTCGACTCTTGGTCCCTCACGGTCGTACTCGTCGGCGATCTCGCCGACGATCTCCTCGAGGATGTCCTCGATGGTGACCAGCCCCGCCGTACCGCCGTACTCGTCGATGACCACCGCGACGTGCACCTGCTTGGCCTGCATGTCGCGCAACAGCTCGTCGACCGGCTTGGAGTCGGGGATGAGATACACCGGTCGCATCGACTCCTCGACCCGCTCGGTGCTGTGGCCGTCTCCGTCGTACGCCCGCTTGGCCAGGTCCTTGAGATAGGCGACGCCGACGACGTCGTCCTCGTTGTCGCCGATCACCGGGATCCGAGAGAACCCGCTGCGCAAGGCCAGCGACAGCGCCTGTCGAACGGTCTTCGACCGCTCGACCCACACCATGTCGGTCCGCGGCACCATGACCTCGCGGGCGAGCGTCTCTCCCAGCTCGAAGACGGAGTGGATCATCTCGCGTTCACTGCGTTCGATGACCTGCCGCTCCTCGGCGAGATCCACCATGTCGCGAAGCTCCGCCTCCGAGGTGAAGCCCGCGTCACGTGCGACCTTGCCGGGAACCAGCGTGCTGCCGATCCCGATGAGGACGCGAGCCGCTGGTCCGATGACGACGGCGAGTCCGATCACGAAGCGGGCGGTGAGCAACGCGCTTCTTTCCGAATGCTGGCGACCGAGCGTTCTCGCGGCGACGCCGACGAGCACGTAGTGCAGCAGCGCAACACCGACTCCGGCCACCAGCGTCGCCTGCCAGACCGACCCGAGCTGCCGGAGGCAGACGATGGCGCCGAGCGTCGCCGCGAGCATCTCGGCGACGGTGCGGGCCAACAACAAGACGTTGAGGTTCGTCGGAGCGTCCCGCACAACCCGCTCCAGCCGGCCGGTGCCCCGACCGCCGTCGCGCAGCAGCTCCTCGACCCGAAGCCGGGAAACGTGCGCCAACGCCGTCTCCGCCACGCCGAAGAGGGTGGCGAGCACGAGTAGAACAGCGCCGAGGATCAGCGCCCAGGCGTCGACGGCTGTCATCGCGACGTACGGTCCTGCTTGTTCCAGGCCTCGAGCAACTTGGCTTGCAGGCCGAACATCTCCCGCTCCTCAGCCTCGTCGCCGTGGTCGTAGCCGAGCAGGTGAAGGACGCCGTGGGCGCACAGCAGGTCGAGCTCGGCTGCAGCCGAGTGACCAGCCTGCTTGGCCTGGGCGGCCGCGACGACCGGACAGAGCACGACATCCCCCAGCAAGGTCGGAGGCGCGTCGCCCTCCTCCAGGTCGTCGCGCTGGTCGTTGAGCTCGTCCATCGGGAAGGCCAGGACGTCGGTCGGGCCCGGTTCGTTCATGAAGTGCACATGCAGGGCGGTCATCGCCTCGACGTCGACCAACCGGATCGACAGCTCGATCAGCGGATTGACCTTCATCTCGTCGAGCACGAACCGGGCTACGCGCTCGATGCGATGCACGTCGGCCTCGACGCCGGATTCGTTGGCGATCTCGATGCTCATGGCGAACCGCTCAGCGGCCGCGCTGCGGCTTGCGCTTTGCGGCGCCGGCGGCGCGGGCAGGAGCCGCGGCAGACTCGCGACGGGCGTCGTGCCGGGCATAGGCGTCGACGATGTCGCTGACCAGCTTGTGCCGTACGACGTCATGCGACGTCAGCTGGCAGAAGTGAACGTCCTCGATCCCGTCGAGGATCTCCTGCACCGCGCGCAGCCCGCTCGTGGTGCCGGTCGGCAGGTCGACCTGGGTGACATCTCCGGTCACCACCATCTTCGAGCCGAACCCGAGCCGGGTGAGGAACATCTTCATCTGCTCTGCGCTGGTGTTCTGCGCCTCGTCGAGAACGATGAACGAGTCGTTCAACGACCTGCCTCGCATGTAGGCGAGCGGCGCTACCTCCACAACTCCTGAGGCCAGCAGACGAGGTATCGAGTCAGGGTCGACCATGTCGTGCAGCGCGTCGTACAGCGGACGCAGATAGGGGTCGATCTTCTCGTTCAGCGTGCCCGGCAGGAAGCCGAGGCGCTCGCCCGCCTCGACCGCCGGCCTGGTCAGGATGATCCGGTTGACCTGCTTCGCTTGCAGCGCCTGGACCGCCTTGGCCATTGCGAGATAGGTCTTGCCGGTGCCGGCCGGACCGATTCCGAACACGATGGTGTGGTCGTCGATCGCATCCACGTAGCGCTTTTGGTTCAGCGTCTTCGGGCGAATCGTCCGGCCACGACTGGACAAGATGTTGTGGCTGAGGACGTCGGCCGGGCGCTCTTCTGTCTGCTGACGCAACATGCCGACCGAGCGACGTACCGCGTCGGAGCTCAACGCGCCGCCGGTGTCGAGTAGGGCGATGAGCTCGGTGAACAGCTGTGCGCCGAGATCAACCTCATCCGGCGGCCCGGTGAGGGTGATCTCGTTGCCCCGCACGTGGATGTCGCAGTGCAGGAGACCCTCGATCAGCCGGAGGAACTCGTCCCCGGACCCCAGCAGCGTCACCATGCTGTGCGCGGCGGGCACGACGATCCGTGACGTCGTGGAACTCGCCTGTGGCCTGGTTGCCATGTCTGCCCTACAGGCTATCCGGGCGGCCAACCCATCGGCCGTCCGCCGATCACGTGGATGTGGCAGTGGAACACCGTCTGGTGGGCCGCCGCCCCGGTGTTCGCGACCAATCGGTACCCGCCATCGGCGACGCCCTCGAGCGCGGCAACCTCGGCGCAGAGCCGGAACAGGTCCGCAACGTCGACATCGCCGGCGGCGGCGACCTCGGCCACGTTCGCGTAGTGCTCCTTCGGAATCGCGAGCACGTGCGTCGGCGCCTGCGGGTTCACGTCGCGGAAGGCGAGCGCGGTGTCCGACTCGGCGACGATGTCCGCAGGTATCGAACGCGCCACGATCTTGCAGAACAGGCAATCTGGATCGCTCACGCCGCCACCCTAGACACGTCAGGCCCAGCGGGTGTGTGCCGCAATCACCGCAAGCGCGGCGACCCCTGCCGTCGAGCTGCGGAGCACCGTCTCGCCCAGTCGAACCGGCATGGCACCGGCGGTTCGCAGGACTTCGAGCTCGTCATCGGAGACCCCTCCCTCCGGCCCGACGACGATCAGCACCTCAGCGACGTCCGCGAAACCGATCGACGTGAGCACATCGGTCGCGGCCTCGTGCAGTACGACAGCGCGCCCCGATTCGCCGATCCTCGCAGCGAGGTCGTGGGTAGTCATCGGTCCGCTCACCGACGGCCACCGGGTGCGACGCGACTGACGCGATGCGGCCTCGGCGGTGCCGGTCCACTTCGCGCCGGTGCGATCGGTCCACTTTGCGATGCTGCGAGCCGCCTGCCAACCCACGATCTCGTCGACTCCGACCTCGGTCATCGCTTCGACGGCAGCCTCGTCCCGCCCGCCCTTTGCGAGCGCCTGTGCCACGACCAGCCGCGGCATCGGCGGCTCGTCATGCGACCACTCGGTCACGTCGACGTCGAGCGCTCCGCGCCGTACCTCTGTGACGACCGCGCGGCCACGCGCTCCGAGCCCGTCGGTCAACGAAATCGGCTCGCCGGTACGCAGCCGGCGGACGTTCGCCGCGTGGTGGCCCTCCGGACCGTCCAGGGTCACTCGCCGGGCGCCCACCGCCTCGGTGGGAACCCGGAACATCGGCGGAGTCACCCGTCGATCATGCCGCCGCAGCCTGCCCGAGCCCGGCTGCCACCAGCCGGACGAGCTTCGTGCCGTGCAAACGCGGGTAACGCTCCGCCATCGCGGTCAGCTCGGTGAGGTCGGTGAGTCCGGCTTGCACGATGGCCTCCGCGACCACCGCCGCGTGCGTCGGGTCGGCCCACCGCACGCAGTCGAACGCCGTGCGACGCGGCGTGGTGACGAGCCATCGGCCGATGACGACGGTCTCGTCCTCGCCCAGCGCCAGCCGATGGTTGACGATCTCGGTGGAGCGACGTCGGTGTTTGACCCCGGTCGAGACGTGAACGGTGAGGTCGTCGTCCGCTCGCAACTCGAGGCCGTGCTCGCTGAGGGCCGACAGGCCGCACAGGACGGCGTCGACCGGCAGCACCAGGCGCGCCGCGTCCCGCCAGGTCGCGCGACCGACGGCTGCGTCCGCGGCGATCCACACGTCGGGCATGACGCATCGCCAGCCGCCGCCTTGCAGCTCCTCGACGCTCATGCCGGAGGCGATGGCCGACTTGGTGGTGAAGGGCAGGTGGTGATCGAGGTCATGAGGCACGCGCACACGATGACGCGTACAGCGCGCGAGTGCGGATCCGTGTCCACAGGCACCGCAGCGCACGTCTGCGGCACCGCACGGCCGAACGGAGGGATCGCGGGCTGCACCATCGAGCGGACGCGCCGAGACCTACGTAAGTTGCGTAACTCCGGGCGCAGGTTCAGGGGGTCGTCGTCCGCACAGAGATTCCCAGACTGTTCAAGTGCGCGGGTCGGCACTTCCACGGTCAAGCCGGGCCATTTCGCGAGGCTGGACGCCTACTTGAAGGCGTCGCGGAGGCGTGAGAACAGACCGCCGCCGTTGGCGGCGGGGCTGGTCACCGTGATCTCGGGTTGCTCTTCCCCGCGCGCCTTTGCCAGGTCACGGAGCAACTGCTCCTGCGTGTCGTCGAGCTTCGTGGGGGTCACGACGTCGAAGTGCACATGCAGATCGCCGCGACCGACCCCGCGGTTGAGATGCGGGACGCCACGCCCTCGCAGCGTCGTCACGCTGCCGGCCTGCGTACCCGGCTTCACCACCAGCCGCTCTTCGCCGTCGAGGGTCGACAGCGCCACTTCGGTGCCCAGCGCCGCGGCCGTCATCGGTACCTGAACCTTGCAATGCAGGTCGTCGCCATCACGGACGAACGAGGGATGCGGTCGCTCCCGAATCTCGACGTAGAGGTTGCCGGCCGGCCCGCCGCCCGGGCCGACCTCGCCCTCGCCCGCGAGCCGAAGTCGCATCCCGTCCTCGACACCGGCCGGCACCTTGACGGTGACCGTACGACGAGCCCGGACCCGACCCTCACCTGCACAGTCCGGACAGGGGTTGCGGATCTTCGTGCCGAATCCGCCGCAGTCGGGACACGGGCGCGCGGTCACGATCTGACCGAGCAGCGAGCGCTGGACCGACTGGACCTCGCCCCTTCCGCTGCAGGTCTGGCAGGTCTCGGGATGGCTTCCGGCCGCCGTCCCGGCGCCGGCACAGGTGTTGCACCGTACGGCGGTGTCGAGGGTGATGTCGCGAGTGGCGCCGAACGCCGTGTCAGCCAGATCGAGTTCGATGCGCAGCAACGCGTCGGCGCCCGGCTGCACTCGCGACCGCGGCCCCCGGGAGCCCATGCCGCCCGCTGCGCCGAAGAACGCGTCCATGATGTCGGAGAACCCGCCGAACGGTCCGGGCGCGCCGCCGCCCCCACTGGACGACAACGGGTCGCCGCCGAGGTCGTGCAGCTGCCGCTTCTGCGGGTCCGACAGCACCTCGTACGCAGCCGTCACGTCCTTGAACCGCTCCTGCGCGTCGGCGCTCGGGTTGACGTCCGGGTGAAGCTCCCGCGCCAGCCTGCGGTAGGCCTTCTTGATCTCGTCCGCACTCGCCGAACGGGAGACGCCGAGGATGGCGTAGTAGTCGCGGGCTGCCACGAGGACGCTCAGCCCTCAGCCAGGATCTGGCCGACGTACCGAGCGACGGCGCGCACCGCGCCCATCGTTCCGGGGTAGTCCATCCGGGTCGGGCCGACGATGCCGAGCGACGCGAGCCCGCCGATGCCTTCGGCGCCATAGCCGGTCGAGATGACGGACGCGGTCCGCAGGCCTGCGTGAGGGTTCTCCTCGCCGATGCTGACGTGGAGCGCCTGGTCGTAACCGGTCTCGCTGAACAGCCGGAGCAGGACGACGTGCTCCTCGAGCGCCTCGAGCACCGGCCGGATCGACCCGGCGAAGTCCAGCGAGTTGCCACGCGCGAGGTTGGCGGTGCCGGCCATCACGACCCGCTCGTCGACGTGCTCCACGAGGGTTGCGAGGACGGTGGCGAGAATGGCGTTGACGTTGGCGCGGGTGTCGGGCGTGAACGACTCGGGCAGGTCCGCCATCAGCGTCGGCGCGTCGGAGATCAGCCGACCCGCGATCAGCCCGTTGATGCGGGCGCGCAGGTCGGCGACGTCCTCCTCGCCGAGGACGCCCGGAAGATCGACCACCCGCTGCTCGACGCGCCCGGTGTCGGTGATCAGCACCACCATCAGCCGGGTATCGGACAGCCGCACCATCTCGAGGTGGCGGACCGCGGAGCGACTCAGCGAGGGGTACTGCACGACCGCCACCTGGCGGGTGAGCTGAGCGAGCAGCCGCACCGTGCGATTGACGACGTCATCGAGGCCGACCGCGCCGCCGAGGAATCCCTCGATCGCCTTGCGCTCCGGGCCGCTGAGCGGCTTCACCGACGACAGCTTGTCGACGAACAACCGGTAACCCTTGTCGGTGGGCACCCGACCGGCGCTGGTGTGAGGCTGCGCGATGTAGCCCTCGTCCTCGAGCGCCGCCATGTCGTTGCGGATCGTGGCGGGCGATACCCCGAGCTGGTGCCGTTCCACCAAGGACTTCGACCCGACCGGCTCATTCGTGGCGACGTAGTCCTCGACGATGGCACGCAGCACATCGAGCTTGCGGTCCTCGACCATGGCGCACCTCCCGACCGGCGTCGTCTGGCACTCAACGCCATCGAGTGCCAGTGTACGGCGAAGGTCGGCCCGTGGCAGGACGCAGCAGCAACGCAGCGAAGGGTGCACGATGCGCAGCCGCCTGTGCCTCGGCGCCGCGCTCGCGACGGTCGCCGCGGCCGCCGGGCCGGTGACGGCTCCGGCGTACTCCCTCACCGACCGCGGAACGCCGCCGCCCGCGGGATGCGCCGCAGCGCGCCCAGCACGGTTCGCCCCGGCGACCGGCACGACGTCAGCCGGCGGCAATCTGCGCGTCATCGGCCTCCAGTACGACCAGCAGGTCGCCAACGTGGCCGGCTACGCGCGCTTCCGGCACGCGATGGACTGCCTGATGCGCGAGTTCGTGCTGCCACACGAGCGGCCCGGCGAACCCACCCTCGTCGTGTTCAACGAGGACATCGGGCTGATGACGCTCGCCACCGGCCCCCGGGGCGCAGCGGTGCGCGCACAGCAGGACTCACCGCTGCGGGCACCGGTCGGCGACAGCGAACCGGTCGCCGCTGCGGTTGCCCTCGGCGCGCTCAACGCCGCGTACGCGCCGCAGGTCGCCGCCTACCAGGCGAGGTTCGGACCGATCGACCCGCGCAAGGAGGTGCTGGTCGCCGCGACCGACACGTTCGTGCGCGCCTTCGACATCACCTTCAGCCGGCTCGCGCAGAAGTACGGCGTGTACGTGGTCGCATCGAACAACCAGGCGCGATACCGGGAGACCACCACACCGTCGCAGGTCCGTACCTTCGGTGATCCGTCCTTGAAGGGCCTTCGCTCCGCCTTCGTCGCCACCGGCCCGAAGGTGTACAACTCGACGTTTCTGTGGGGGCCCCGAGTCGTTCATCCGCACGCACCTGACGGCGCCCGCAACCTGCTGTTCCGCAATGACAAGGTGCCGCTGACCAGCCTTGAGTCGACGATCCTCGGGCTCGACCCGGGCCCTTCGAAAGGGCCGGCTGCTCGGCGCAACGCCGCCGGGTACGTCGTCGCCGGTCATCGGCTGGGGTTCGCCACCAGCCTGCCGGCCTTTCAGTACGGCTACCCGTTCGGCAAGCGCCCGCGCCACTTCCACCCGTGCGCGAACCTCTCGGTCTCCTACATGCCGTGCATGAGCAGGCTCGGCGTCGACACCGTCATCCAGGCCGAGGCGAACCCAGGCAGGTGGGCGGGTAACGGCGGCGCCGGCGACTGGCAGCCGTTGGACTGGATGGGGTCGGCGTGGCGGGCCGTCGCGGACCCGACCGTGCACTTCCGGTACGCCGTCAACCCGATGCTGGTCGGCAACCTGCTCGATCTCGACTTCGACGGGCAGTCGGCGATCCTCGCGCGAGGACATCACGGTCCACCGCGGCACTACGTGGGCGATGCGCGGCTGAACCGCTCCGACGGCGACCCGTCGACCGCTGCGGTCTATGCCGGCGGCAAGCCGCAGTTCCTCGCCCTGGCTCCGTGGGTTCGCCCCGACGGGCCACGCGCCGCGCTCCGGGCGCAGGGCGCCGGACTGGCGGCCGGATCCGGCTCGCCCGCAGAGGACCAGTACCTCGAAACCGCGGTCTACGCGGACCTGACGCCGACGAAGGGTCACCGATGACGACGATCAGCCGCCGCTATCTCCTCGCGGGAGGTGCAGCGGGAGCCGCCGCGACGCTGCTGCCCGACAACACCACCGACGCGGCGGCATCAACGGCGCACGGCACGAGCCGCGCCGAGGTCGTCGTGGTCGGAGCCGGCTTTGCAGGGCTCAGCGCTGCGCATCACCTCCACGCCAAGGGCATCGACGTCGTCGTCCTCGAGGCGAGGGACCGTGTCGGCGGCAGGACGCTGAACCATCCGATCGACTCGCAGCACATCGTCGAGGTCGGCGGGCAGTGGCTCGGCCCCGACAAGAGCCTTCCGGACCGCGGGCTGTCCGATCTCAGCGACTACCCGACCGACGATGCCGTCATCGGACAGAGCTACATCTGGAAGCTGGCGCAGACGGTCGGCGTGGCGCGCTACCCGACGTACAACATTGGGAAGTACGTCGACTACCGCAACGGATCGCGCGCGACATACTCCGGGCGGATCCCGCTGGACACGCCTACCGGCGCGGCGGAGGCGGCCGAGGCGATCCTCGCGATCGACAAGCGATGCCTCACCGTCCCGCTCGAGGAGCCGTGGCGTGCCGCGCATGCCGCCGAGTGGGACGCCATGACGGTGCAGAGCTGGATGGACCGCGGCGACACGTTCCTCGGCCAGCCGTTCGCCGGGCTCGTCACCCGCGACGGACGGCAGATCCTGGAGCTCGCCGTCGAGTCGGTGTTCTCCGCGGAGCCGCGCGACATCTCGATGCTCCACGCGCTGTTCTACACGCACGCCGCCGGCAGCTTCGGCTCGCTGGTCAACACGAAAGACGGTGCCCAGATGTACCGGCTGCACGGCGGTTCGCAGTTGATCGCACTCCGCGCCGCCGCCGCCCTGGGTGACCGCGTGCGGCTGTCGAGTCCGGTGCGGGAGATCGACCAGACCAGGCACGGAGTTGTCGTCAAGGGTGATGGCTACGCGGTCCACGCGAAGCAGGTGATCGTCGCGATCCCGCCAACCCTCGCCTCCCGCATCGACTACCGGCCGGCGCTGCCCGCGCTTCGCGATCAGCTCACCCAGCGCATGCCGATGGGCACTGTGATCAAGGTGCAGTGCGTCTATGACGAGCCGTTCTGGCGAGCGGACGCACTCGCCGGACAGGCCACCTCCGACACCGGTCCGGTGAAGGTCACGTTCGACAACTCCCCGCCGGACGCGACCACCCACAACGGACCCGGCGTGTTGATGGGGTTCATCGAAGGATCCGAAGGACGCCGGGCGCTCAGTGCGTCTCACGACGAACGCCGGCACGGGGTGATCGAGAGCTTTGCGCGCTACTACGGAGCCAAGGCCCGCAAGCCAGTGACGTACATCGAGAAGTCGTGGGCCGCCGAGCCGTGGACCCGTGGTTGTTACGCGGGTTACTTCGGACCCGGCGTGTGGACGGACTTCGGTCGGGCGCTCCGCCAACCGGTCGGGCGGATCCACTGGGCCGGGACCGAGACCGCGACAGTGTGGACCGGCTACATGGACGGTGCGGTGCGCTCAGGCGAACGAGCAGCAGACGAGGTCCGCGCCGCGCTGCGGTCGGTCAGGGCATGACCTGCAACAGGTACCGGCCGCCGTTCGGGTAGAGCCAGACCTCGCGATCGGCGCCGCGAGCCACCACCTGATAGTGCGCGTTTCGCACCACGATCCGCCCGTGAAATACGGCGGGCACCTCGACCAGCGCTGCGTGATCGCGATCCCCCATCGCGACCTTCGGCGACCGGGCCACGACGCGTGCGGTCCCGGCAAACGGATCACTCGTCGCACGCAGCAACGTGCCGGCCGTCAACACCGGGTACACCCGTGATGTGCGGTGGACCCGCTTCGGCTGCGGCGTCCCTCGCACCGACTTCCCGGTGAACGGCGGCCCGTAGATCCCCCAGAAGGTGTCGGGCGCCGTGTCGTTGGCGTTCTCCTTCCACAGCCACATCGTTCCGCCGATCAGGTGCCGTTCCTGCTGCGCGAAGTGCTGGGCCAGGACGGTCTTGTCGCCTTGCGGGGAGCCACCGAACTCGCCCACCCACAGCGGCAGACCGAGAGCCTTCGCGTCGGCCATCGCCGCGGCGTAGTCGGAGGAGAACGTCGCGATCTCCGGGGTGCCGGCGACGGCACCGAGACTGAAGACATCGGTGTAGACGTGGGGCGCGTAAACCGCGTTCGGATACGACGACACCGACGACCACGGCGTGAAGAACGCGCGTTGTGACGTCGTGTTGCGTTCGACGCCGGGTTCGAAGAACAGCAGCTGGTGGAAATGCGGCACCGAGGCAAGGATCGTCCGGGCGACCTTTGCATAGAACGGCAGCATCTCGACGGTGTTCTCCACCTCCGGCAACGCGCCGGGCTCCGGCTCGTTCATGAGGTCGTAGCCGGCAACGGCCGGCTCGTGCGCGAAGCGCTTCGCGAGGACGGTCAGCACGTGTGCGTAGTGCTCCTGCAGCCCGACCCCGTCCGGCGCGGCGAAGTCCGACCAGAACGCCTGGGCGTTCCCGATCACCGCGGGGTCGAGCTCCCGGATGTTGTCGACGGTGCACGCCGGCAGCCGGGAACGCGTCGCCCACTTCGGCGCTCCGTCATAGCCCACGGTCGGACCGGAAGGCGGCAGACACTTCGACCCGGACGGCGTGAAGACGTACTTGCTCCACGCGTCCTGGTGCATGTCGATCGTGACCCAGATGCCCTGCCGCTTCGCCCAGCCGACCACCTGCGCGATCCGCGCGACGTACTGCTTGGCGATGTGCCCGGGCCGGGGCTCCAGCAAGGACCAGGACACGTTGAGGCGGATGTTGTCGTAGCCGAGCCGCCGCATCTCGGGCAGGTCGAACCAGCAGATCGGCACGCCCTCGACGTGCGGATCGTCGGCCGGACAGCGATGGTGGCGGTACGCCGCCGGGTCGCTCGGGTACGGCGCTTTCAGCGACGGTTTCCAGTAGTCCACGATCCCGTCGATGTTCACGCCGCGAAGCAGCACGGTGCGGCCGTTCGCGTCGACGACCTGGTGCAAGCCGTTGCTCCCGACGGCACCGACGTGAAGAAACGAAAGCGGCCGATCCCCGGTTGCTACGTAGCGGGGCACCTGCCTCGCGGGCGCCGCGCTTGCCGTCGGCGCGGACCCGCCGGCGAGCCCTCCGGCGATCAGCCCCGCAGCCAGTCCGGCAGCCACGAGTGTGCGCATCAGCCTCATGCCGGAAGCAGATCACGCACGACCGAGTCGGCGAGCAACCGGCCACGGAAGCTCAGCCGCGCGACCCCGTCCGCCAGCGCTGCAGGTTCGAGCAAACCCTCGGCGGCCGCTCGGTCGGCGGCCTGCACACCCTCGGCGTCGAGTACGGCGAGCGGCAGGCCATCGCTGAGGCGAAGCTCGAGCAACACCCGCTCGGTGCGGCGCTCCTCGTCGGTGAGCGACTCCCGGGCTGCGGCCGGGGAACGCCTCGCCATCAGCCGTTCCGCGTAGTCGCGCGGATGCTTGACGTTCCACCACCGCACTCCGCCGATGTGGCTGTGCGCACCGGGTCCAGCACCCCACCAGTCGGCGCCGGTCCAGTAGAGCAAGTTGTGATGCGCACGTGCCGACGGTGTCTTCGCCCAGTTCGACACCTCGTACCACTCGAACCCTGCCGCGCCGAGCACCTCCTCGGCGATCGCGTAACGATCCGCAAGGACGTCCTCGTCCGGCATCGGGAGCTCGCCGCGACCGACCCGTGCGGCGAGCCGCGTACCCGGCTCGACGATCAGCGAGTACGCCGACACGTGATCGGCACCGCTGTCGACCGCCGCGGTCAACGACCGACGCCAGTCCTCGTCGGTCTCACCCGGCGTGCCGTAGATCAGGTCGACGTTGACGTGCTCGAAGCCCGCCCGATGAGCCTCAGCGACCGCCTGCGTGGCGCGTCCGGCGGTGTGCTGGCGTTCGAGCACGGCGAGCACGCCGGGAGCCGTCGACTGCATCCCGAAGCTGATGCGGGTGAAGCCGCCGCGACGAAGCGCCCGCAGGCAGTCGAGATCGACCGATTCGGGATTCGCCTCTGTCGTCACCTCGACGTCGGGCGCCAGCCCGAACCCGTCGCACACCGAACCGAGCAGCGCGATGAGATCCTCGGCGGGCAGCAGCGTCGGTGTACCGCCGCCGAAGAAGACGGTCGACGCGCTCGGTCGATCGGGACCGAGGACGGTCGCCGCAAGCTCGAGCTCGCGGGCGACTGTCAGCGCATAGTCGGCCTGCGACGCCCCGCCACCGAGTTCGGTGGCGGTGTAGGTGTTGAAGTCGCAGTAGCCGCACCGGCTGGCGCAGAACGGCACGTGCACGTAGACGCCGAACCGGCGGGAACCGATGCCGGCCAGCGCCGACGGCGGCAGCCCGCCATCAGCCGGCGCGGGATCGCCGTCCGGCAGCGTCGAAGGCATTCCTCCAGTGTGCTCGTGCCACCATTCCCCGCATGCCGCCCACCATCGGTCTGATGATGATCGTGAAGAACGAGGCCGAGACATTGCCGCGACTCGCGGCATCGCTGGCCGGCCAGATCGACCACTACACGATCGTCGATACCGGGAGCACCGACGACACCGTCGCCCTGATCCCAACCCTCTTCGCCGACGTCCCCGGCCAGGTCATCGAGGACGAGTGGCGAGGGTACGGCGAGTCCCGCAACGTCGCACTGGAAGCCGCCCGACCGCACACCGACTGGCTGCTGACCATGGACGCCGACGAGGTCTTTCAGGGGGCACTTCCGCGCGAGCTCATGGAAAACCTCCCGCCCGAGGTCACCGGCGTCGAGGCGAGTACCCGCTTCGGCACGATGGCGTACAACACCATGCGGCTGGTCCGGTCGGACGCCGGCTGGCGCTGGTTCAACCGAGTGCACGAGTATCTCGGTCTGCCGGACGCGACACCGAACATCGTTCAGACCGACGACTTTGCGGTGGTCCACGAAGGCGATGGAGGCAACCGCGCCACCAAGTGGATGAGAGAGTTGGAGCTACTCCGCGCGGACTACGCCGAGGACCCGACCAACGCACGAACCGTGATGTATCTCGCGCGCGGGTTTCACGACCTCGGGATCTTCGTCGAGGCGGTCCACTGGTACCAGCTGCGCCTCTCGATGGGCGGCTGGGACGAAGAGCTCTGGGACACCCGCTTCCGCCTCGGAGTCACCCTGCTCGCCTCCGGCAGGACCGCTGAAGGCTGCGGGCAGCTTTGGGAGGCATGGGGCGAAAGACCCTGGCGCGCCGAGCCGCTCGGGGCACTCGCCGAGCACTACCGCAACAACGGCCGCTGGGAGCTGGTGTGGCAGGCCTGCGAGCTCGCACGTCGACGGTGCGGGGCGCTTCCGCTCCCCGACGGCGCGACCGTGCCGGAACACCGCGACCGGTTGTTCGTCTTCACCGACGTCTACGAGTGGCGGATCGCCTATGAGCAGTCGATCGCAGCCTGGTACGTGGGCGAGCACCAAGCCGGCAAAGAGCTGCTCGACTACGTCCTCGCCCGGCAGGACCTGCCCGCCGACATGCGGACCGCCGCAGAAAACAACCGCCGCTACTACGAGTAGCGACGGTTGTTTCCGTACGACGAGTGATCGAACCGGCGGTCAGGTCACCGGGGTGCCGAGGCACACGACATAGGCCGTAACGGTGCCGCAGGCTCCGGTGTAGGTCACCGCCCAGCCGTTCGGCGAGTTGGTCTGCGCTGCTGCGCCGGTCGGGCCGGAGAAGCTGACCCCCGACAGGTAGGCGTCCGTCGACCAGCCGCCGCCCGTGGCCGGGTCGTCACCGTCGCAGGTGGCGACGACCGTCCCCTGGAATCCCGACGAGCCGTTCGTCACGTAGTAGGTGCCGGCCACTCCCGAGCCGGGCGGGCCCTGGGGGCCCTGCGGGCCGGCCGGGCCGTCCGCGGTCGAGCCGGGCGCGCCCTGCGGGCCCTGCGCACCGGTCGCACCCGGGGCGCCCTGCGCGCCTTGCGGGCCCTGTGGGCCGCCGGCCGGCCCGGCCGGGCCCTGCGCACCCTGCGGACCGGCTGCGCCCTGCGCACCCTGGGCGCCAAGGTGGCCGTGCCTGCGCGCGCCCTTCCACTTCAGCAGGGTCTCGCCCCTGGCGCAGTGGACCGACGGGTAGTCGATCACCCGGAGCGCGCCGTTGGAGTGCGCGTAGCAGGCGTAGATCGTGCCGTTCGCCGAGGGGATCGACGCGCCGGCCCCCAACGGAGCGAGCATCTGCCCTGCAGCGCCGGCAGCGAGCGCGGCGGCGGACACCGCGGCGCGGCGCCCAGCCTTCGACGAATTAGCCATCCAAAGACCTCCCCAACAGTGCGCCGAAGGCAGCCTGAGCCGCCCCGTCGCCGTTACGATGCGCGATCATCAAAGCACACAAAAGGCGCGGTTGATCTTCAGGCTCGCGCACATTTTCGCTCCGCATGGGGGTCTCGGTGCCGGTCGGTCACGGTGACGCACGGTTGACGCGGCGCGCCGGTCTCGGCGCTGTGACGGTCGTGCTCGCAGCGGTGGCGTGCGGCTGCAGCGGCGGATCGTCCAGTACGCCGCAACCCAGCATCGACAAGATGCTGGCGACCGGCCTCGCCGCACAACAGCGGGGCGATCTGACGACCGCAGAGCGGCTGTATCAGCAGGTGCTCGACATCCAGCCCGGCAACGTCTACGCCCACTACAACCTGGGCGTGATCGCACAGCAGGCCGACAAGACGGCTGCGGCGCTCGGCGAGTACGACGCCGCCCTGAAGTCGAAGCCGGGCTACGTACCCGCGCTGTTCAACGAGGCGGTCATCTACCAGACCACGAGCCCGACCAAGGCGCTCACGATCTACCGGCGCATCCTGGCGCTGCAGCCGGTGTCGCCGACCGCGCAGTTCAACCTTGGCCTGCTCGAGGCCCGACTCGGGATGACCAAGCAAGCTGACGCCGACCTGTCGAAGGCGGTGCGGCAGGACCCGACGCTCGCCGACACCGGCAAGGTCTCGACGCACGGGTCGCCGTTGGCGACGACGTCGCCCGCCGCGGGACCGGTAACGTCGGCCAGGCCGTGATGCCACGAGTCAGCGTCTTCACCCCCAGCCACGACCCGACCTACCTCGATGGCTGCTACGCGAGCCTCTCCGCCCAGACGTTCACCGACTGGGAGTGGGTCGTCCTCCTCAACGGCAAGGCCCAGCGGTGGTCGCTCGCCCAGCCCGACGAGCGGGTGCGCATCGAGCACGCGCCCAACCGGATCAAGGGTGTCGGCGCAGCGAAACACCTCGCCTGCGAGCACGCGACCGGCGAACTCCTCGTCGAACTGGACCACGACGACGTGATCACGCCGGACTGCCTGGCGAAGGTGGTCGAGGCCTTCGACGCGAACCCTCACGCGGTCCTGGTGTTCTCGGACTTTGCCCAGATCGAACCCGACGACTCGCCGAACCAGGAGCGCTTCGCCGCCGAGGCGGGCTGGGTCTATTCAGAGGTGGCGATCGACGGCGTCAGCTACTTGCAATGCCACTCCCTCGAAGCGAGCCCGCACAACGTCGCGCACATCTGGTACGCGCCGAACCACGTGCGCGCGTTCCGGCGGTCCGCATACGAGGCGATCGGCGGCTACAACACCGACCTCGTCGTCCTCGACGACCAGGACCTGATGATGCGGCTCTACGAAATCGGCGACTTCGTCCGGATCCCGGAGTGCCTGTATCTGCAGCGGGTGCACCCTCGCAACACCCAGCGCGACCCGAAGCTCAACGCCGAGATCCAGCAGCAGACCATCGAGCAGTACCGCGTCGGCATCGAACCGCTCACGCTGAGCTGGGCGAGCCGTCACGGACTCGAAGCCGTTCACCTCACCACTCCGACGTCAGTGGCGGTCGCGCCGTTCGACGACCGCTTCACCTCCGTGACGATCGACCCAGCGAATCCGACGCTGCCGTTCGGTGACAACGAGGTCGGTGCCATCAAGGCGATCGACGTGCTGACGCGGATCCCGGACCGTGCGGCCTTCCTCAACGAGTGCTACCGCGTGCTCACCCACGGCGGGCTGCTGCTGTCGGATACGCCGAGCACCGACGGCCGAGGCGCGTTCCAGGACCCGAGCAACGTCGCCTTCTACAACGAGAACAGCTTCTCCTACCTCACCCAGGAGGCCCTGCGCCCGGCCGTACCCGGGCTGACGGCGCGGTTCCAGATCAGCCATCTCGTGACGTACTACCCGACGGCAGAACACGAACAGCTGGGCATCCCGTACGTGAAGGCAAACCTGATCGCCATCAAAGACGGTCCGCGCCAAGGCGGCACCCTGCTCGTCTGACTAGTTCCCGGACGCAGTCGGCGGGAGCGGGAACCCGAACGCGGCCACCTGCACCGGCCGGGAGCCTTCCGGGCGCAGCGAGAGATCACCGGTGCGCTCCCGGTAGCGGGACAGTTGCTCCATGACCGCTTCGCCGATCTCGGCGAGCTCGTCGGCGGTGACGTAGATCAGCCAGTCCGTGATGAACGAGCCCTGCTGCCACTCCTTCGGGTACGACGGAAGGGTGTCGATGTAGTGCCGAACTCGATCGAACGTCCGCTCCTGCGCGAGGTGGGCAAAGGTCTGGCCGGCGATGGTGACCTCGCCGGGTTCGCCGAGGTCGATCGACTGCCCGAGCGCGATCCGCCGCCAGGGCCGCGCCCGGCCGGTCCCTCCCGGCACCTCCTCGACGAAGCCGTACTTCGCAAGGGTCCGGAAGTGGAAGGAGCAGTTTGCCGGCGACTCATCGACGATCTCCGCGGCCTGGGTCGCGGTCAGCGGGCCTTCTCTGCTCAGCGCCTCGAGCAAGGCGAGCCGCACCGGGTGCGCGATCGCGCGGATCTCGCGCGGATCGGTCAGCGGCCGCGCGCCGGCGCGGTCGACCTCAGCCGGCCGCTCGGCCACTGCCTTCTTCCGCCGAGGTTGTCGAGGCTTGGCGGTCATCGCGCCGTCGCCGGCCCGGTGGCGATCCGCAACCCGACACCGACCAACCACCACCCGGCCCGCTGCCGGACCGGCCGCGGCTGCGCAGCCGTCCGCGCGACCGTCGGTCGCATCGCGGCCCGGTGCAGGTCGGCGACGCGGGCCTTCGCCAAGTCATATCCGAGCGGGCTGTTCATAGAAAGACTCCTTTCGATAAATGGAAAGTAATCTTTCGAAACAACCCTTGTCAAGGGGATCGGAAGGGGCGCAACGACGGCGCGGCCCTAAGGGAGGCCACACAACGTGTGGCCGACCAGCCGCGCGTCGGTGGGGCCTTTCCGAGCCCCCGTCGGGCTACTTCTCTGGGGCTGAGTTGGTGGAGAGAGCGGCGATGAAGGCCTCTTGAGGCACTTCGACCCTCCCCACCATCTTCATCCGCCGCTTGCCTTCCTTCTGCTTCTCGAGCAGCTTGCGCTTGCGGGTGATGTCGCCGCCATAGCACTTGGCGAGCACGTCCTTGCGCATCGCGCGGATGTTCTCCCGGGCGATCACCCGCGAGCCGATCGCGGCTTGGATCGGCACCTCGAACTGCTGGCGCGGGATCAGCTCGCGAAGCTTGGACGCCATCGCGGTTCCATAGCTGTACGCCTTGTCCTTATGCACGATGGCGCTGAACGCGTCGACCGGTTCGCCCTGCAGCAGGATGTCGACCTTCACCAGGTCCGCGCTCTGCTCCCCCGCGGGTTCGTAGTCCAGCGACGCGTAACCGCGGGTCCGGGACTTCAGCTGGTCGAAGAAGTCGAAGATGATCTCGCCGAGCGGAAGGGTGTACTTCAGCTCCACGCGGTCCTCGGAGAGGTAGTCCATCCCCTTCAACGTGCCGCGCCGGGACTGGCAGAGGTCCATCACCGCGCCGACGTAGTCGCCGGGGAGCAGCAGCATCGCGTCCACGATCGGTTCGAAGACCTCGCCGATCTTGCGTGCCGGCCAGTCGGCCGGGTTGGTGACGACGACTTCGCCGCCTTCTTCCAGCTCGACGCGGTAGACGACGTTGGGCGCGGTGGAGATCAGCGAGAGATCGAACTCACGCTCGAGCCGCTCCCGGACGATCTCGAGGTGCAACAGGCCGAGGAAGCCGCACCGGAACCCGAACCCCAGCGCCGTCGACGTCTCGGGCTCATAGACCAGTGCCGCGTCGTTGAGCTGCAGCTTGTCGAGCGCGTCGCGCAGCAATGGATAGTCGCTGCCGTCGATCGGGTACAGCCCCGAGTAGACCATCGGCTTGGGATTGCGGTAGCCGCCGAGCGACTTCTCGGCCGGACGCGTTGCGCTCGTGATGGTGTCGCCGACACGCGCCTGCCGGACATCCTTCACCCCGGAGATCACATAGCCGACCTCGCCGACGCCGAGGCTCGGGGCCGGCGTGGGATCGGGCGCCGCGACCCCGACCTCGAGGGTCTCGTGAGCTGCGCCGGTCGACATCATCAGGCAACGGTCACGCGTGGTCAGCCGGCCATCGACCACCCGCACGTAGCTGATGACACCGCGGTAGATGTCGTAGATCGAGTCGAAGATCAGTGCCCGCGCTGGTGCGTCGGGATCACCGACCGGTGCCGGTACCTGAGCCACCACCTGGTCGAGCAGGTCCCGTACGCCTTCGCCGGTCTTGGCGCTCACCCGCAGTACGTCGCCCGGGTCGCAGCCGATGATCCGGGCGATCTCTTCGGCGTACTTCTCCGGCTGTGCCGCCGGCAGGTCGATCTTGTTGAGGACCGGGATCAGGTGCAGGTCGTTCTCGATCGCAAGGTAGAGGTTGGCCAGGGTTTGCGCCTCGATGCCCTGCGCGGCGTCGACCAGCAGGATTGCGCCCTCGCACGCCGCGAGGCTGCGGCTGACCTCGTAGGAGAAGTCAACGTGACCGGGGGTGTCGATCAGGTGCAGGACGTAGTCCTCGCCGTCGACCCGCCAGGGCAGCCGGACGTTCTGCGCCTTGATCGTGATGCCGCGCTCACGCTCGATGTCCATCTTGTCCAGGTACTGCGCGCGCATCTGGCGCGAGTCGACCAGGCCGGTGAGCTCGAGCATGCGGTCGGCAAGGGTGGACTTGCCATGATCGATGTGCGCGATGATGCAAAAGTTCCGGATCCGAGCCGGATCGGTCGGGGCGTCACTCGCGGGCACGTTCCATCGTGGCACGAGCGCGATCGCGACTGCCGCCTGGCCGTCCTAGAGGGCGGCCAGATCGCCATCGAGGATTGGGCAGGCGCTGCGCTCGGCTGGTAGCCTCGTGAGCGCAGTTTCCGCTCTTCCCCCTCCTGAAATCGATCGAGGTAGCTCCCGCGTGGCCAACATCAAGAGCCAGATCAAGCGCAACAAGCAGAACGAGGCTGCTCGACTGCGCAACAAGGCCGTGAAGTCGGAGCTGAAGACCGCGGTACGCCGCTTCCGTGAAACTGCCGAGACCGGCGACGCCGAGGCCACGACCGCGGCGCTTCGCAGCGCCTCCCGGCTGATCGACAAGGCCGCCAGCAAGGGCGTGATCCACCCCAACCAGGCTGCCAACCGCAAGTCGGCAATGGCGCTCCGCGCCAACAAAGACTGAGCCGCTCCGCGCCAACAAAGACTGAGCCGCTCCGCGCCGACCAGGACGCTAGTCCGCTCCTGACCTGAGGTTTCGCCGCAGGCTTCCGGCGAGCACATCGTTCGCCTTCACGATCAGCGCCACCACGAGCGGCAGGACGACGATCGTCCACACGCTGGCCGCGCCGGAGAGCACCAGCACGACGGCCACCGCGACTGCGCCTTCGAAGAACAGCGCGCGCAGCCAGCCGTTGGGGCGCACGTACCGCAGCCGCAGCAACCGCCAGTAGAGCGGCGCAGGTCGACCGGCCCATTCCTTCGGGACTTCCGGAGCCGGCTCGTAGAACTCGTCGGGATGCGGATCGATCACGGGCTCGACGACAAGCGGCGGCGCGGCCGCGACCGCCTCGTCGACGTCGACGTCGTCAGCGGATGACGCGGGGAGCGGGACCAGCCTGGTGATCGTCGCGGGGTAGGGCTCGTCCAGGACCGCGACCCGAGCTGGTTCGTACGGCGCCGGCTCGCGGACCAGCAGGATCTGGGAGACCACCGGAGGGCGGTCATCCGCCGGCGGGCCGAGCCAGGCGGGCGGCTCCTCGTCCGGTTCCTCGTCGGCCTCCTCGATGGCCGACTCCTCGAAGAGCGCGGTCGGCGCGGCGGCGGACTCATCACCGGCCGGGTTGCCGGCGTCATCGGCGGCCGCGGCCGGCTCGGGCCGCCACGGCGTCAGGTCGAATCCGGGTTCCGCCGGCGGCAGTGCCGGGACCGGCCGGAACTCGATGTCCAGGTCGGTGTGGGTGTCGAACGCATCGAGGTCTTCAGTTTCCTCGACGACCGGCTCCGCTCGGCCGAACACCTCTTCGATGCTCAGCGCGCGTACGGGTTCCGGCTCGGGCTCGGGCTCGGGTTCCGGTTCGGGCTCCGGTTCCGGTTCGGGCTCCGGTTCCGGTTCCGGTTCGGGCTCCGGTTCCGGCTCGGGTTCGGGCTCGGGCTCCGGCAGGACCGCGAGCGGGGTCAGCTCCTCAACCGGTTCCGGCGCTTCCATGACGGAGGCCACCGGCTCGGCGGTGCGTCTCAGCCGGGCGACGGACGCGGACGCCTCCTGCTCGCGGCGGTGCTGGGACCGCCAGCGCAGCTCCTCCAGTGTCGGTGGCCGCAGGTCGGGCAACAGGATCGAACGGCGAGAGCGCAGCCGCAGCGGTGGGTGCGCGGGACGGTCCTCGGCGGAGCGGTCGTCGGTGTCGGGCGTCGTCATGCGGCGGAGTTCGCCGCCTCGGCAACCATCAGCACCGCGCGCTCGACGGCGTAGGCCGCGTCGTCACCGGCACCCTTGAGGTCCGCGTCGGCAGCGGCGACGGCACGGACCGCGCGCGCCAAGGCGTCCGGGCGCCAGCGGCGCAGCCAGTCCTGGGCGCGGCGTACCTTCCAGGCGGGCATCCCGAGGCGGGCGGCGACGGCGTCCGGCGAGCCTTGGCCGGCCGCCGCGACCTGAGCGATCAATCGGAGGTTGGCCGCAAGAGAACTGCTCACCAGCACCGGGTCCAGCCCCGTGGCGAACGCCCAACGCAGCGTCTCGATGGCGGCCGCGGCGTTGCCTTCGACCGCCCGGTCGGCGACGGTGAACCCACTCGACTCGGCGCGTCCGCGGTAGTAGAGCGCCACCTCGGCCACCCCCACACTGCGCCCGACGTCGGCGGCGAGCTGGGCGGAGGCCGTCGCCAGCTCGCGCAGATCGGTTCCGACCGCGGCGACCAGATCGGCGGCAGCCTCACGATCCATGCGGCCGCCTGCGGCCTTGACCTCATCGATCACGAACTGTTCGCGATCCCGCAGCGAGCTGATCCGCGGCACCGGCACCACGGTCGCGCCGATCCCCTTCAGCGCCTCCAAGACGGCTTTGCCCTTCGCGCCGCCGGCGTGCGAGCCGACAATGCGCAGCTCGGTCGCGTCGTCCTCCGCAATCGAGACCAGCGTGTCGACGACGTCCTTCGGGAGGTCCTGCAGCGACCGGACCAGCAGGACGCGCTCGTCGCCGAACAGCGAGGGTGAGGCCAGCTCCATCAGCAGATCGCTGGTGAGCTCGGCGGCGGCCGCCTCGTGCACGGTGGTCCCCGGCCCCGCCGCCGCGACGGCCCGCGCCACGATCCGATCCGCGAGCAGACCTTCCTCGCCCACCGCGATCGTCATGCTCGGCACGCTTACAGAATCGCATGCTGCGACGACTCGGTCGGGGAGGTCGCAAGCCGGACCAACAGCGTCGCGATGCCAATCGCAACGACAACGGAAACCCCGCGGGGAACCACCGCCCCCGCGCCCGGCAACGCCGCAGCGATTCGTGCAACCCGCGCCACGAGAGCTGTCGGCACGCCCGCCAGCCACACGAGTGGTGCTGCCACGGCAGCAGACAGCGGCGCGACGACGGCAGCCAGCACGCCGAGGATCGTGGCGGGAACGACGGCTGGCGCGGCGAGCACGTTGGCGGGGACGGCGTACGGCGTGAGCTGGCCGAACGCGAGCAGCAGCACCGGCGTGCAGGCGAGCTGCGCCGCGGCGGAGACCGCAACCGCCAATGCGAGCGGACGCGGCAATCGCGCCGCCAGCCGCTGCGTCCAGCGAGGAGCGAGCACGATGATTCCCGCCGTCGCCATGACCGATAGCGCGAAACCCACCGACCGCGCGAGAAACGGGTTCGCCACCACGAGGATCAGGACCGCGACGGCCAGGGTCGACCTGCCCGACGTACGCCTGCCGGCGAACATCGCGAGCAGCGCCACCCCGCTCATCACCGCCGCCCGCAGGACACTCGGCGACGGCCGGGCGAGGATGACGAAGCCGATGACGGCCAGCGCAGCCCCCATCACCCGGCTTCGCCGCCGCAGCCCGGCGGTGCGAGCCGCCGACAGGACGACCCCGAGCACGATGCTCAGGTTCTCCCCCGACACCGCCTCGAGATGGCTCAGCCCGGAGACCTGCATGTCGGCCCGCAGATCCGCCGGGACAGCCGCGGTGTCGCCGTCCACCAGGCTCGGTAACAGGCCCCGCGGGTCCGCGGGCAACGAGGCGCAGGACCGCTCGAGTGCCACCCTGGCCCTCCCGGCGGCACGCTGCCACCATCCCGGGTGGCCGATCAGCACCGGGGGCGAGCTGACCATCAGCACGGCGGCGACGTCGTCACCCGAACGCGGAGGCGCAAAACCGGCGTCGATCCGGACCCGCTGCCCGGGCAGCAGCCGCAGCCAGCCGGTTCCGTGCGCGAGGAGCAGGACCGGTACGTCGACGTCCTCCCAACCGCGATCGGAGACCCGAAGGGCGGTCGCGTCCACGAGCACCAGGGAGGACCCTCCGACCACGGTGGGGTCGCGTACCAGCTCGACGACGACGGCGCGGTGGGCGTGCTGCTGCGCGAGTCGTGGGATCTCGCCGGCGTGCAGCCGGTGCACGTGCCAGGCGACGCTCGGTCCGGCGATCGCGACGCCGAGTGCGAGCCCGGCGGCCGCGGCGCCGGTCCGCCCGAAGCGGCGCACCAGCCAGGCGAGCGCGATTCCGGCCAACGCGCCCGCGATCGAGCAGCGGGTAGGCAGCAGGGTGCCGAGCGCCGCCGCACCCCAAGCGCCGACGGCAACTGCGATGGCGGCGGCGTTCAGGGGGCGACGAGCGGTGACAGCTCGGCGAACCGCGCGGGGCCGATTCCGGAGACCTGCTGCAGCTGCGACACCGAGCTGAACCCGCCATGAACCCGGCGCCAGGCGATGATCTTCTGCGCCGTCACCGGCCCGACGCCGGGCAGGGTCTCGAGCTTGGCCAGCGACGCGGTGCTCAGGCTGACCAGCCGGGAACCGGTGCCCGATGACCCGTGCCCGCGTCGAGGGCCGACCGTGATCAGCTCCCCGTCGGCGACGCGCTGAGCCAGGTCGACGCCGGCGAGATCGCGTTGACGACGCGCACCTCCCGCCGCCTTGACGGCGTCCGCGACCCGGGCGCCGATCGGCAGCGTGACGAGGCCGGGCCGCCGCACCCGACCGGCTACGTCGACGACGATCGAACTGCCGGCGGCGG
This sequence comes from Mycobacteriales bacterium, assembly GCA_035548125.1. GTDB lineage: Bacteria > Actinomycetota > Actinomycetes > JAFAQI01 > JAFAQI01 > DASZTV01. The sequence continues at coordinate 44,039 of DASZTV010000076.1, forward strand.
AGGCGTCTGACGAGCCCTGCGTTGTCGGAGCGTCGTAGGACGAGTACGACGGCGCACCGTGATGATGCATGCCGAGGACGACCGCGGCGATGACCGCGACCAGCGCCGTCGCCCAACCGGCGAGCGCCCCGGTCGACATCCGGTCGACCCGGACCGCCGCCCAGTCCGGAAGCCGCGACACCACCGTCAGCCGAAGCGCCTCGAAGCGCGGGGGAACACCGTCTGGGGTCGGCGGGTCCGGCTGCTGCTCCAGACTTTGAGGTTCGGCCCACTCGGGAGCCATCGCCTGCGGCGGCACCCACCCCGCCGGACGGGGCGGCAACCCGATCGAGGTGAGCCGACCGACCGGCCCGTCGCGCTCAACGTCCACGCGGTGACGTTAAGAGCCCGCTCCCTCGGCGTCCGCTTCTTGATCGTGCTGTGGACGGCTGCTGCGCCGACCCGTATTGGGACTTAGACGGTGGCCGGTAGCACGAACGCGTCGTCGCTCAACGACGACTCGGTGTCGGCGAGCTCCGGCCACCGGTAGCCCGGGAGTAGCTGTACATCAAAGATCTCGTTGACGCCCCCGGTGAACCGGAGGAAGCCGGCAACCGCTCCGCTTCGGATGTCGACCATCCAGATTCCGCACTCCCGAGCCTGCCGTTGCGCGATGGGCAGACCACGAAACACCGACTCGCGCACCTCGGACAGCCCGACCAGCGCGTAAGGACCGATGAACGCCAGTCCTCTGGTGAAACCTGGAAGCGACGCGATCGGTGAGACCCGCCCGCTCATCAGGTCGACGATGCCGATCTCCCCCTTACCCGACTCGAGCACCCACAGGTTGCCGTCGTACCAGCGCGGGGAGTGCGGCATCGACAGGCCGCGGCACACGACGTCGCCGGAGTCCACGTCGACCACGATGCCGCCGTTGGCCTTGTGCTCACGCCAGCCGCCCGGCGAGTCCGACTCCCCCAACGCGGTCACGAACTTCACCCGGTCCGCGACCACGGCGCAGCCGTTGAGGTGACAGCGGTCCTCCGCCCCCAACTCGGAGACGAATGACGGTCGCCACCGCGGCTCGAAGGACCCGAGGCCGCCCACGGTCACCAGGGCCGAGAACCGCGTGCTGACTGCCCACAACTCCTCGCCCGCCCACACCATGTCGTGGATTCGGATATCACCGGTGTAGTGCGTCGACAGGGGCAGAAAACAGCCGTCGTACGTGCCGGCGGGCATCAGCTGCTCCGCCTTCTTCGGGTGGTCGAGATAGGTCGTCACGCGGTTCTTCGTTCCGATCGCGATGCGATCGCCGGCAACTGCGACACCCATGGGCATCGCCATGGTCCGGAAGTGGGTGTTGAGCCCGCCGTCCGCATCGGCTCGTACGACGATCGCGCGACCGCTCTGATACGTCGACACCAACAAGGACGCCCCCGCCTCGCGGAGCAGGGCCGGCACTGTCGCGGTGTAGTCGCTGCCGAACCCTGCCTCGGGGAGGTGCGGGACGACGCCTACTCCCCCTTCGGCCCGGAGGTCGTCCGGAACCCGCTCGTTCACGCGCTCGACGCACTGGCTGACGGCAGGAAGGACGCGCGCGATCGCGTCGTTGCGTCGCCACTTCGCCGGGTCCGGCGGCGACACGGTGGTGCTGGTGACGGGCAGCGGCGCGACCAGCTCTCGGTCCCAGTCGTGGCCCAGCCAGGCGGCCAGCCGCTTCGCCTCATCCTGTGGCTGTTGCGTCAGGGCTTCGAAGCTCGTCGTGGTCCACCGGGCCGCGTCCAGCTCGTCGAGGTCATCCAGCAGCAGATCCGTGACCCGCTGCCACTGGATCGCGGCGATCTCGTGCACAGCTCGATCGGCAAGCTCCCGCCACCCCTCCACCAGCGGGTACGCCCACGGGGCAGGACCGGTCCAGTCCGGCAGTCTTGGGTACGGCACAAAACGACGGGCCTGCCACGCTTCGGTCAGGCTCGCCACTGAAGGCGCAGCGCGGCGAAGCATCAGCACGAACCGGGCGCGCGGGAAGACCTCCGCGAGGAACGGCACTCGCATCGCGTGTCGTGCGGATGCGTCGAGCAGCGGTACGACGGACAGGTCCTCCGGCAGGGCCACGTCGGCGCGGTCGCGGGCGCCCGTGAGCATCGAGGACACCAGACGGTCGACGACACCGTCGGCAAGGCGAGCGACGTCGAGCCGATCGAGCCGACCGGAGCGCCATTCCCGAGCCGACGGATGCAGCTCGGGCACCTGATCGGCGCTGTCCGGCGCGTGGTCATCCCTGAAGTAACAGCCGTCGACCTGCGAGAGCACCGAGAACAGCAGCTTCGCTCCCGCACGCGGCGGCGCCACGATGAAGACCGGTGCCAGGTCCTCGCGTCGGTAGGTCACCATGCGACGACGAGTCCGGTCAGCCTGCGCGGTAAGAGCCCCGTCGTACGACGCGGTTCCCGGCGTTGTCGACCCCCGCCACTGCGACATGGACGTGCTTGGTCACGGTTGCGGTCCGGCCGTCCTCGGCGATCACCGTTCCGGTCACCGTGTGGTCGCCTGCGCCATGGACCGTGACGGGCGGCGGGCACGTCACGTCGATCTTGGGTGCGGCCGACTTGCAGGAGAACGTGACACGGATCCTGCGGCCGGGCGAGCCGTGGCTGCTCGACCGACGGAGGTGCGTGAGGATCGCCCGAATGCTCGGCGCATCCTCGATCTGGAACGCACCTGCCGCGCACCCGCCGGATGCAGCGAGCACCCCGCGCTGATCGGGTACGCCGCAGACCGGCGCTCCCACTCCCGGCAACGCGAAGCCGGTGGGCACGGCGCCGGCAGCCGGATCGGAGGTGAGTGCCAACGCCATCGTCGCGGTCGGCCCGCCGTTGTCCCGGAGAGCGCCGAGTGCCGCGGCCAAGCCCGGAGCGGACGGCTTGGAACCAGGTGCGGTCAACCCGCAACTGCCGTCGCCGTCGAGGTTGTAGCCCCTGTCGGTCAGATCGCCCGTCAGACAGTCCTTGGTGTTCGCCGCCACGATGTCCGACGCGAGGGAGAATGCGACCGACGGCTGGTCAGCGGCTATCCCGCCACCGACGTTCGAGGCAATCGTGCTCGAACCGATCAGCGACTCCGACCCCAGCCTGGTGAGGTACACAGCCGCGTCACCTGCCGGAGAGGTGTTGCCCGCGATGGTCGAAAGCGTGATCCGCGAGACACCGCCCGAGGTGTACCGGCCCGGGGTCCGGGTCTCCGTCGTCACCGGGTCGATGAGACAGGAGTCGTAGACGCCGTAATAGGTCCCGACGTCCGGACAGTACTCGTAACCGGGAGGCCCGGAGGGCGTGTATCCGCACCGCGGGATGTAGCCCTCGACCAGATACAAGGAAGTGCCCGCTGGGCAGGCGGTGCTTGCGTTGTCGACCGGCGCGAGCGACTCGGAGGCACCGCGAATGTAGACGCCGCCGCCCTGGCCGGCGGTCGCGGTGTTGCCGCTGACCGTGCTCCGCTTGATGGTGACGCCGTTCCCGTCGACGAGGTTGGCGAAGATCCCGCCACCCTTGGGTGCCGTGTTGCCGCTCACGGTGCTCGTTCGCAGCGACAGCGAGCCCTGCTCGACGTAGATACCGCCGCCGCCGGTCGACGCCGAGCTGTCGGTCACCCGCACACGCGACATCGCCACGTTGCTTCGTGACGCGATGTCGACGGCGCCGCCCGTGACGCCCTTGCCGTGGGTGAAGGTCAGGCCGGAGATCGTGACAACGCCCGCGTTCGGGTCATCCACGACGAGGTCGACCACCTGGTTCTGGCCGTCGATGCTCAGCTTGTCCGCGCCGGGGCCGTGGATCGTCACGGCATGGTCGACGTGCAGCGGGGACGTCAGGTCGATGGCGCCCGTTACCGATGACGCGAAGGTGACGAGGTCCCCGTCCCCTGCGGCCTGCAGCGCCTCCCTGAGTGAGCCGGTGCCGGAGTCGGCAGTGTTGGTGACGACGTGAAGGCCCGTTGCATCCGCCGCGTGCGGCGCGACGACGCCCGCCACCGTGAGCGCCATGCTCGCGCCGCCGGCGATTGCTACCGGCCGCCGACGAGACCTAGAACGATTTGCCATGTGCCACTCCCCACCCCGCGGGCCCTGGGATTCTGACAAGTAGCCGATGATCCTTACACAACGTGAGCGCCGGAGACCCTATCCGGCGGAGCAAGCGCGCTACTCCGGGACGACGTTGACCAGCTTCGGCGCCCGCACGATCACGGTACGCACGCCGCGCCCTTCAAGAGCCCTCGCGACGCCGTCGGTCGCGAGCGCCAGCTCGCGCAGCTCGGCCTCCCCGATGTCGACCGCCACCTCGAGCCGGTCGCGGACCTTGCCGGCGACCTGGACCACGCAAACGACGGTGTCCTCGACGAGCAGCTGGTCGTCGTAGCTGGGCCAGCCGGCGAAGACGACCGACGCCTCTCTGCCGAGCAGCGACCAGACTTCCTCGGCGGTGAAGGGTGCGAACACCGACAACATGCGGGCCAGCGCCTCGGCGCCTTCGCGCAGCGCCGCCGGTCCCGTGGCGGCTTCCAGCGCGCCACCGTCGACCGCTTTCCGCAACAGCGAGGTCAGTTCCATGAGCCGCGCGACGGTCACGTTGAACCGCTTCGACTCGGTCTGCGTCGTCGCGTCCGCGATCAGCTTGTGGACCGCAGCCCGCAGCACACCGTCCCCGGAGGCCGGCTCGGTCCCCAAGCCCGCCGAGCCGATGTCGTGGCAGAGCCGCCAGACCCGCGCCAGCCACTTGACGGCACCGGTCGGCGACACGTCCGCCCAGTCGATGTCGTCCTCGGGCGGGCCCGCGAACAGCATCGTGACGCGCACCGCGTCGGGGCCGTACTTGGCGAGCTCCTCCTGCAGGTTGACCAGGTTGCCCTTGGACTTCGACATCGCCGAGCCGTTCATGATCACCTGGCCCTGGTTGGTCAGCCGGGTGAAGGGCTCGGTGAAGGTGAGCAGGCCCATGTCGTACAGCGCCTTGGTGAAGAAGCGTGAGTACAGCAGGTGCAGGATCGCGTGCTCGACACCGCCGATGTACTCGTCGACCGCGAGCCACTGCTCGGTCGCCTCCGGGTCGAAGGCGACTTGGTCGTTGTTCGACGACGGGTAGCGCAGGTAGTACCAGGAGGAGTCGACGAACGTGTCCATCGTGTCGGTGTCGCGCTGGGCCTCGCCGCCACAGCCGGGGCATTTGGTCTGTACCCAGTCGGTCGCGGACTCCAGCGGCGACTTGCCCCCCTCGGGCCGCAGCTCGTAGCCCGACGTGGGCAGCTCGACCGGGAGTTGCTCGTCCGGTACCGCGACCTCACCGCAGGTCGGGCAGTGCACGATCGGGATCGGGCAGCCCCAGTAACGCTGCCGCGACAGCAGCCAGTCACGTAGCCGATACGTCACCGCCTGCTCGCCGTTGCCGGCCGCCGCGAGGTCGGCCGCGATCGCCGGGATCGCGTCGGCTTTCGTCATGCCGTCGTACTTGCCGCTGTTGATGATCGTGCCCTCGCCGGGCGTCGCGATCCCGGTCTCGACGGGGTCCGGTCCGCCGGTCTCGACGACGACGCGCACCGGCAGTGAGAAGACCCGGGCGAAGTCCAGGTCGCGCTGGTCGTGCGCCGGAACGGCCATGATCGCGCCGGTCCCGTAGTCGGCGAGCACGTAGTCGGCGGCGAAGACCGGGATCTCCTCCCCATTCACGGGGTTGATCGCGACCCGGCCCAGCGGCACACCGGTCTTCTGCCGCCCTTCGGCCAGCCGGTCGATGTCGCTGGTACGGCGCACCTGCGCGAGGTAGGCCTCGAACGCCGGACGCTCCGACTCGCTGCACAGCTCGTCGGCCAGGGCGGAGTCCGCGGCGACGACGAAGAAGGTCGCACCGAACAGCGTGTCCGGCCGCGTGGTGAACACCCGGACCGGCTCGTCCCGGCCGACGATCCGGAAGTCCACGTACGCCCCGGTCGAGCGCCCGATCCAGTTGCGCTGCATGGTCAGCACCGGGGTGGGCCAGACCCCCTCCAGGTCGTCCATGTCGGCCAGCAGCCGATCGGCATAGTCGGTGATCTTGAAGAACCACTGGGTCAGGTTCTTCTTGGTGACCTCGGTGCCGCAGCGCTCGCACTTGCCCTGGATGACCTGCTCGTTGGCGAGCACCGTCTGGTCCTTCGGGCACCAGTTGACCGGCGCCGACTTGCGATAGGCCAGGCCCTTCTCGTACAGCCGCAGGAACAGCCACTGCGTCCAGCGGTAGTACTCCGGATCGGAGGTGTGCAGCCGGGTGCGCCAGTCGAAGGACATCCCCATCCGCTTGAACGACTCGGCCTGGACCTCGATGTTGGCGTAGGTCCAGTCGCGCGGATCCATGCTCCGCGACAGCGCCGCGTTCTCCGCGGGCAGGCCGAAGGAGTCCCAGCCGATCGGGTGCAGCACGTCGTTGCCGCGTGCGCGGGCGAAACGCGCGACCGCGTCGCCGATGCTGAAGGCCTCGGCATGCCCCATGTGGAGGTCGCCGCTGGGATACGGGAACATGTCGACCACATAAACCCGGGGGCGACCGTCGTCGACCGGTTCGAAGACCCGCAGGTCATCCCACACCGGCAGCCACTTGTCGACCACACCCAATGGGTCGTAGCCAACAGCGTCGTCGCCGACCTCGGCGGCTTCCTCGTTCACGCTTGATCGTAACGTGACCACAACGCACGATCCGAGGCAATAACCCGCGCGGACCACGACCGAAGGAGACCCCGCGATGGCCACCGAGGTACGGGGCGTCATCGCCCGCAGCAAGGGCGCACCCGTCGAGCTCGTGACGGTCGTCGTCCCCGACCCTGGTCCGGGCGAGGCACTCGTCGACGTGCAGGCATGCGGGGTCTGCCATACCGACCTGCACTACCGAGAGGGCGGCATCAACGACGAGTTCCCGTTCCTGCTCGGGCACGAGGCGGCGGGGACGGTCGCGGCCGTCGGTCCCGGAGTGACCGACCTCGCTCCCGGCGACTTCGTGATTCTCAACTGGCGCGCGGTCTGCGGACAATGCCGGGCGTGCTCCCGCGGCGAGCCCTGGTACTGCTTCGCCACTCACAACGCGACGCAGCGGATGGCACTGGAGGACGGCACGCCGCTGTCTCCTGCACTCGGCATCGGGGCCTTCGCCGAGCGGACGCTCGTCGCGACCGGCCAGTGCACCAAGGTCGACGCTGCCGCAGATCCGGTCGTGGCGGGACTTCTCGGTTGCGGGGTGATGGCCGGACTGGGCGCGGCGTTGAACACCGCGGCGGTGCGACGTGGCGAGACCGTCGCGGTGATCGGCTGCGGCGGCGTCGGCGACGCGGCGATCCTCGGCGCCAGCATCGCGGGGGCGAGCCAAGTGATCGCGGTCGACGTCGACGACCGCAAGCTCGAGTGGGCCGCCGGCTTCGGCGCCACGCACACCATCAACTCCCGCAACATCGACGTCGTCGCGGCGGTTCACGAGCTGACCGGAGGGCTCGGGACCGACGTGGTGATCGAGGCGGTCGGCCGGCCGGAGACGTACAAGGACGCCTTCTACGCGCGAGATCTGGCGGGCCGGGTGGTGCTGGTCGGCGTACCCACTCCGGACGCCACGATCGAGCTGCCACTGATCGACGTCTTCGGCCGCGGCGGCTCGCTCAAGTCGTCGTGGTACGGCGACTGCCTGCCGAGCAGGGACTTCCCGATGCTGATCGACGCCTACCTCGCCGGCCGGCTTCCGCTCGACCGGTTCGTCTCGGAGCGAATCGGGATCGCAGATGTCGAGGCGGCCTTCACGAAGATGCAGGAAGGAGGCGTTCTTCGCTCCGTCGTGGTCATGTAGGACTCACGCATACAGTTGAGACAGCGGGGCATGACAGGCGCGAAAGGTTGAGGATGCACGTCCGTTTCCTGCGCCTGCCCGGCGTCGCTCTCGCAGTTTCCCTTCTCCTCGCCGGCTGCAGCGGCGGCGGCTCAGCCCCGGGCGCTGCCGGCGCGCAAGCCACCCCGACCGCGCCGCCGCTGAAGGTCGTCTCGGTCGCGCCACTGACGCTGTCGGGCACGACCCCGGTCGTCGTCACGTTCCGGCGCCCGCTCACCAACGATTCGCCGCTGCCCACCTTCGACCCGGCGGTCCCCGGCGACTGGGAGCGCGCCGGGTCGGTTGCCACGTTCACGCCGGAGCAGGCGTATCCGCCCAGCACAACGTTCCATCTGCAGCTCGCCCGACGAGCGGGCGCGGTCCCGCGGACCATCGCCACTCCGGTCTCCGAACCCGGTTCGTTGCGCTTCGCGAACCAGATCCTGGCCCGGCTTCACTACCTCCCGCTCGACACGAAGGCCGCCCCTCCCGCCAGCCCCGCTGACGAGGCGGCGGCGGTCTATGACCCGCCCCCCGGCGGGTTCTCGTGGCGCTACGCCGACACCCCGGACACCATCGTTCACGACTGGAAGCCCGGGAAGCCGAACGTCGTGCTGCGCGGAGCCGTCATCGCCTTCCAGCATCAGCACCACCTCCGGCAGGACGGCGCGATCGGACCGGCGACGTGGAAGGAGCTGCTGCAGGCAGACCTCGACCAGGCGGTGAACCCCGACCGCTACTCCTACGTGTCCGCGAACCTCTACCTCCCGCAGAAGCTCAGTGTCTGGGTCGACGGCAAGACCGAGCTCACCACCGCGGTCAATGGCGGCGTCGCCGCCGCGCCGACGCCGCTCGGCACCTACCCCGTCTACCTCCGCTACACCGCGACGACGATGCAAGGCACGAACCCTGACGGCACGAAGTACAAGGACAAGGGCGTGCCGTGGGTCAACTACTTCTCCGGCGGCTCCGCGGTCCACGGCTTCGAGCGCACGTCGTACGGCTATCCGCAGTCAGTCGGCTGCCTCGAGCTTCCGCCATCGGTCGCGAAGCAGGTCTACGACATGATCGACTACGGCACCCTCGTCACCGTGGCGGGTCCGTACGTGAAGCCGCCGAAGGTGGGCAAGCCGTCGCCGCCGGCCACGCCGAACCCGAAGCATCACCGGCACCCCAAACCGACGGCGTCACCGAGCAGTACGGCCTCACCGGAGTTGAGCGAGACGCCTGCGGCATCGAGCTCGCCGAGCAGCAAGCCGAAGCCGACCTAGCCGGGCAGCAGCTCGCCGACCGCTACCGGGACGTCGACGCGGTTGCCCTCGGGCGCAAGCGGGCAGGCCCACGCCTCGTCGTAGGCGCACGACGGGTTGTAGGCGAAGTTCAGGTCGACCACGAGCGAGCCGGTGCCGGTCGACGCGTCGAAGGTCCCGCCGAGGTCGGCGCCCTTGACGGTGTCGAGCACGTAACGCCCACCGCCGTAGGTGTCCGGGGACGTGTCGCGCAGCGGCAACCAGATCCCGCCGCCGTACGACGCCAGCCACCAGACCTCGAGGCTTCCGAGATCCCCCAGCTCGACAGTCCCGACGAGCTCGAACGGCACGACGCCGTCAGTCGCGGTCGGGATCTCGAGACGAGTGGCCGCCGTGGCGGCGGTCACCTCGGCCTCGAAGCGCCACGCCGGGTCGTAGTCCGCCACCCGAAGCACCGCGTTGCGGCTGACCGACTCCGGGTGGTCGGCGAACAGCCGCTGCCGGCGGTCGCGCCAGATTCGATGGGCGTGCGCCGGGTCTGCTTCAGCACGGACCGCGCTGTAGAGCGCGGCGACCGAGCGCCGCCAGTCGAGGAGCGCGAGACTCACAGCTCGACCCTAGACAGCGTCGCCGTGCGCTTCGCGACTCAGGCGGCCTGGAGGTCGACGACCACCTTGATGTCGCCGGGTTCCCGCTTGAGCGCCTGCGCCCAGTCGGCCATCGGCACGGTCCGGGTGATGATCTTCGCCAGCCAGTCGCGGTCTGCCTTGGACAGCGCGTCGGCAGCCTGCCGGTAGTTGGCGAGCCCGGCGTTGACCGAGCCGAAGACGACCTCGTTCGACAGCACCATCGCCTTGTTGATCGCATCGGCTTCGAGCCCGATCTCGCGAGTTCCCGACGAGATGCCGGTCAAGCAGACGATCGCGTCGGGTGCGGCTCGCCCGATCACGTCGAACACGAGCTTCCCCACCCCGGTCGCCTCGATGACCACGTCGGGACGGTCCGTCAGATCATCGAGGGAGCTGATGTAGGTGGCGCCGAGCTCCTCGACCATCTCCGGCTTCGGCCCTGACGTGACCTGGTCCAGCACGGTGACCTCGAGCCCCTGCTGCGTGCCGATCAGCGCGGCGAGCAGTCCGATCGGGCCTGCGCCCGTAACGAGCGCGTGGGCCTGCGTCGTCGCGGAGCGAGCGGCGATCTTGCCGACCTGGTCCCACGCCTTCGCGACGACGGAGGTGGGCTCGAGCAGCACGCCGACCCGGTCGAGGCTCGCATCGAGCTTCACCGCGAACTTGGGCTCGATGCGCCACCGCTGCGATCCATACCCGTCGCGGCCCTTGATGCCGCGCTCGGTGAACTTGCCGTTGCGGCAGAAGTCCCACTGATCGGCAGCGCACGCCTCGCACGGCTCGGGGTCGGGGCGCCGCACGATGCCCGCCACCAGGTCGCCGGCAGACAGACCGGATCCGGTCGGCGCCGCCATGACGCGACCCAGCGACTCGTGGAAGAGCACCAGGCGCTTGTGGCCCTCCGGCGGTTCGCCGTAGCCATGCACCGCGATCTCGACGTCCGTACCGCAGATCCCGGCGAACAGCCCCTCGACGAGCACCGAGCCATCCGCTTCCGGCGGCTCCGGGATCTCCTCGATACCGGCGGTCCCGACGTCCCCCGGTTGCACTGTGCACGCCTTCACGCCTCGCCCCTACCCGGCGCGGCGATCAGCCAAGCGGATGTAGCTCCAGCGGGAGACCGTCGGCAGGCATCGGAAGCGAGAGCAGATCCCACGGCACCACGTAGCCGGGAGGCGTCGTCCAGCGGTACCGCCGCAGCAGGTGGTGCACCAGGGTCTTGACCTCCTGGGTGCCGAAGTACATGCCGATGCACTTGTGAGCACCGCCGCCGAAGGGCACCCATGCGTAGCGGTGCGCCTTGTCCTCGTTGCGCGGCTCGGCGAAGCGCTCGGGGTCGAAGGTCTCCGGGTTGGTCCACACCTCCGGCATGTAGTGGCTGAACCACGGCGAGACCGAGACGAACGTGTCCGCCGGCACGTAATGGCCGAGCAGCTCGGTGTCCTTCACGGTCTTGCGGACCATCGACGGCACCGGCGCGGTCAGCCGCAGTGCCTCCTTGATGACCAGGTCCAGCACGGTGAGCTGGTCGAGCGCGTCGATCGACAGCTCGTCGAGGGCGAGGGACTGCTCGCGTGCCCGCTCCTGCCATTCCGGGTTTGCGGCCAGGGCGGCGAGCACCGCCGACGTCGTGATCGTCGACGTGTCGTGGGCAGCCATCATCAGGAAGATCATGTGGTTGACGACGTCGTCGTCGCTGAACGTCTGGCCGTTCTCGGTCTCGACGTGGCACAGCGCGGAGAACAGGTCCTCGGTCTCGGTGGCGCGCTTCGCGGGGAGCTTGGACCGGAAGTACTCCTCGAGCACCTTGCGACCGACCAGGCCGCGGTGCCAACGCAGCCCGGGCACGTCGGCGCGGATCATCGAGGTTCCGGCGCGCACCGTGTCGATGAACGCGGTCTGCAGCTTCGCGTCATCCTCACCGGTCGAGTCGCCCATGAAGATGTGCGTCGCGATGTCGAGCGACAGCCGCTTCAACGTGGGATACGCGTACATCTGGCCTTCCGCCGGCCAGCCGGCGACGTCTTTCGACACGAGCTCATCAGTGCGCTCGAGATAGCCGGTCAGCCTGGGACGGGTGAACGCCTCCTGCATGATCCGCCGGTGCAGCAGGTGCTCGTCGAAGTCGAGCAGCATGAGGCCGCGACGGAAGAACGGCCCGATGAACCACTCCCAGCCCGACTGCGAGTAGGCCTTGTCCGCATTGACCAGCACGGACTGCGTCGCGTCCGGCCCGAGCGCCATGAGCAGATCCAAGCCGAGCGATTTGATCCAGGTCACCGGCCCGTAGCGGTCGTACATCCGGCGCGAGAAGTCAGGGCCACTGAACATGAAGCTGAACGTCGAGCCGACGAGGGGGAAGCCCTTGTTGCCTGGGACGGGCTTCAGGTCGGACCCGGCGGGCGGCTGCGCGAGCGGTCGCGGTCGCTGGACCCGGTCGAGCGCAGCCCCCAGCTGCGAGGCGCCCGGCAGCGCAGCAGGCCGGATCTTGTCCGGGTGCTTCCAGGTCGTGCTGACGGTCGCTTCGGTCATGCTGCGGGCTCCTCAGGGACATCGACGCCGAGAGTGAATGCGGTCGGCGAGACCGCCACCTCGTCCTTCTCCGGAAATGTTCGCAGTACGTGGTCTGCCAGGTGCACCGTCACGCCGTACCAGTAGTTCTCGTTGCGGAAATGGTGCAACCGGTGCGCCTTGTAGATGTAGCGGTAGTACCAGGTCTTCGGCTTGTAGCCGGAGTGGATCAGGAAATGCGTCCACTCATAGGTGAGGAACATCCCGTACGCCACCACCAGCCACGACAGGGCCAGTCCCCAGTCGAACCCGGTGATCGCCCAGTACAACGGGACGGCGGTGAGCACCGAGGTGACGAGCGCCCGGCGCGGGACCAGCACCAGCTCGATGACCCTGGGGTTCGCGTGGTGTTGCCGATGCTTGCGCGCGAGCAGTCCGTCGACCGTGACGGGACCCACCCGTTTCGGCCTCGCGTGGAGGATGAAGACATGGATCAGCCATTCGGTGAACGGCTGCGTGGCGAGCACCAGGCCGACGACCCCCAGATCCCACCAGCGATAGCCGCCGAGCACCACCCGGGCAGCCACGGCGGCAGCGAACGCGGCCGTGAGGAGCTTGGCGCTGAAGGTGCCGGCGAAGATCCGGAACGCGCGGCCGAGGGTCAGGCCGCCGACGGTGTACTCGTCGGGCTGCACCGTGTCTCGAGGACCCGCGCGCCGGACGTCCGGGCGCACCTGCGTGATCGCCACACTCGCAGTGTCCCACGCGCGGGAGCCGCCCGCGGATCTACTCGGTACGGGAGAACATCAGGCACGCCACGCCGAGCAGCAGCATGCCGACTCCCGCCACCACGATGACGTCCAGCCAGCCCGGAACGGACCAGCCGAGCCAGGTCAGGCCGTGAAAGATGCGGCGGGTCGGGTCGCCGGCGGGAAGGCTGTGCGCCACCAGACCGCGAGCCGCCGTCACCGCATAGCTCAACGGGTTGTAGCGGGCGACAACGTTGAGCCAGTCCGGCGTGGACGGCCCGAGCGGGAACATCGAACCGGACATGAAGGTCAGCGGTAGCAGCAGCATGTTGATCATCGGCATGACGGTCTGGACGCTCTTGACTCTCGCCGCCAGCACCAGGCCGAAGGCGGTCATCGTGAACGACGTCGCGAACACGACGCCGAGCAGGCCGAAGATCAGGCCGGCGCGGTACGGGACGTGCACGGCGCCGGCGAGCGCGATGATCAGGATGCTCTGCGTCGTGGCGATGGTGGCGCCGCCGAGGCACTTCCCGACCACGATGCTCGATGACGAGATCGGCGCGACGAGCATCTCTCGCAGGAAGCCGAACTCGCGGTCCCACACGATCGAGATCGCCGAGAAGATCGCGGTGAACAGGATGCCGGTGATCAGGACGCCGGGAAACAGGAACGTCTTGAAGTTCGCCCCGCCGGTGCCTCCGCTGACGGCGGCAGAGAGGCCGGCACCGAGGACGAACAGGAACAGCAGGGGCTGGAGCAACGTCGAGATCAGGCGGGTCTTGTCGCCCCAGACCCGGGTCATGTCCCGGAGCCAGACGATCCAGATGGCGCGAAGCTCGTGCTGCCAACCGCCCCCCACTGCGCGCACAGTCGCGACCTCGAGCTCCGGTCGGCTCGCGGTCGTCGTCATCGCGACATCGCCCGCATCCAGTTGCGTCCGGTGGGCGCGGCTTCGTCTTCGATCCGCCGTCCCGCGTGTGCCAAGAACACGTCGTCGAGGGTCGGCCGCGACACGCTGACCGACCGCACCGAGATTCCGATCTCGAACAGCTTCGGGACGAAGCCTTCGCCGTCGGGCACGGAGACGAGCAGTGCGTCGCCGTCGGGGACGGCCTCGATCTTGAGCTTGGTGGCGATCCGCTTCGCCGACGCCGCGTTGTTCGCGGTGACGATTCGCACCCGGTCGTGACCGACGCCCGCCTTGAGCTCCGCCGGCGTTCCGAGCGCGACGATGGTGCCGTGGTTGATGATCGCGATGCGATCACACCGCTCGGCCTCATCCATGTAATGCGTCGTGAGGAACACCGTGATGTCCTCCTGACGCCGAAGCTGGTCGACGTAGGTCCAGAGCACCTGCCGGGACTCCGGGTCCAGGCCGATGGTCGGCTCGTCGAGGAACAGCACGCGCGGCGAGTGCAGCAGCCCGCGCGCGATCTCCAGGCGCCGTTTCATCCCGCCCGAGAAGGTACGCACCGCCGAGGCCCGGCGGTCTGCCAGGCCGACCAGCTCCAGGACGGCGTCGACGCGCGGACCGACGACTCGGCGCGGCATGCCGTAGATCGCCGCGTGGAACTTGAGGTTCTGCTCGGCGGTCAGGTACTCGTCGAGCGTCGGCTCCTGGAACACCAGCCCGATGTTGCGCCGTACCGCCGTACGCTCGCGTACGACGTCGAGTCCCGCAACCCGCGCGCTGCCCGCCGTCGGTTGGACGAGGGTGCACAGCATCTTGATGGTGGTCGACTTGCCGGCGCCGTTGGGCCCGAGGAAGCCGAACACCTCTCCGGGAACGACGTCGAGATCGATGCCTTTGACCGCCGCGACCTCGCCGTAGCGCTTGGTCAGCCCTCGTACCGACACCGCCGCTTCGGTCACGGCGTCAGGATGTCCACCGGCGCGATGCGGACGGCCACCTTCCGGGGCTTCGGGCCGACGGGCACCCGCACGTGCAAGCGGCCGTCCCCGTCAGGGGCCTGCCACCGCGAGTGGCCTGCGATCGTCACTCGGTACGGCACGCCCTTGACGCTAACCGGCGGCGTCAACACAGTTGCGGTGCCGTCGCCTTCGTACACGAACCCAGTCGCTCCGGCGTGGCTCAACTTGCTGAACGCCAGCGGCTCGGGGCGCTTGATCGTGACCGTCCACCCCCATTGGCTCCACCGGGGGTTGATCGTCGTGTAGGAGATCCGCGAGGGTCGTGGCGGCGGGTCGGCGAACGTCTTCATCAGCGTCGGCAGGAACTTGCGTAGGTCGCGCGCCCAGTACGGCCAGGTGTGGGTGCCGCTGCCGTAGTCGTAGACGTAGCCCGTCATGTGGGCCTGACGCAGGTGCTGGAGGAACAGGTCGGTCGAGGTGTGGGTGAGGCTCTCGACGGCGGCAGCGCCGGCGAAGCCGCCCGGGTCGGTCACCGGGTCGTCGTACTTGCCGGGGAGGCCGTCGGCGGTCGCGAACCACAGCTTCACCGGCCGCAGGTTGCTGATCAGTCGCGCCGGGTCGTGGCCCTGCCAGTTGATCTCGTTGCTCAGGTGGTTGCCGAACGGCGCATTGGCCTCCACTCCGTTGAGGCCCACCATCGTCGCCCCGATCACGGCTGCGGCACCCACCCGGGCCTCGAGGTCCCGGTCGATCTCCGGCGCGCCCGAGAACGACGCCTGCTGCACGAACAGCTGGGGGTGCCGGGCAGCGAGCTCGGTCGCGCCGTACCCCCCCATCGACAGCCCGGCGACGGCCCGACCGGAGCGGTCGCGCACCGTATCGAGGTTCGCGTCGATCCACGGGATCAGCTCGTGGATGTCGTACGTCTCCCATTGCGACTTGCCGAGCGCGGTGTGCTGGTCGATCCAGTTGGTGAACCAGCTGCCGCCGTCGCCGTCGAACCCGATGTCCGAGCTGACCGTGATCAAGCGCAGTCGCTCGGTGGCCTTCGGCGCCTCGCCCGCCGTCATCCAGTCGTAGCTGTGGCCGCTGGTGCCCGGAAACAGATAGAGCACCGGGTAGCGCGGTGCGGCATCGGCCGGGTACCCGGCAGGAAGCAGGATCCGCACCGTGATCACCTTCGGCGCCAGCGCCTTCGGCTTGATCGTGGCGAGCAGCTGACGGTTTCCGATTCGCTTGACGCTCAGCACGTGGATGCCGTGCCCGTCGTGGAGCCGGACCGAAGCATTGGCTGCGGGCGACCGGCGACCGGCGTCGCCGAACGCAAGGGTGGGGACCGCGGTCGCCACGATCGCGGCAGCGGCTGTCATCCCGGCGACGAGCGGTCGCCATCCGTTGAGTCGCATTACGTCCTATTCGAGAGAGTGCGGCGGCTACCTGTCACCCGGCCGGCAGGTAGATCCCCGTGCCTTTCGGCACCGGATGCGTCGCCCTGCCGTCCTTGCTGGTGTCCACGTCGAGGTAGGACCAGCTGCCTGCATACTCGTCGCGGTTGGTCATGCCGGCGCAGCCCTTGCGCAGGTCCTCGCAGTCGAAGCGCCGCCCTTCCGGCGTACGGATGTCCAGCCGCGAGCGGTAGTAGAAGCTGAACGCGTTGCCGTCATGGAAGCTGTCGACGGCGGCCTCGGCGGCGTCGTGCTGCCAGCGCTTGGTCACGAGCCTCGCGTACCCGGTCGCGCTTCCCTTGAGGTAGTAGTCGAACCAGGCGTCGGTATACCAGGCGACGAGATCCGGCCCGCGAAGCGATGCGCCGAACGCCGGGTTCGGGATGTAGGAGAAGTCAAGGTGGCTGCCGCCCCGGATGACGATCTCCCCGGTGTCGACGTGTGCCTTCGAGTACGCCAGCGACGCAGTGTCCTTGTCGTCGTATGCCGGCAGCGACGTGTGGGGCGTCGGCGGCAGTCCGTAGTCGGCCGACATGCCGAGGCCCGGCACCCGGATCTTGGCGGGGCGCCGCGCCGCCGGGTCCACGCAGCCCTTCTCGTTGAGGCCGCTCGTCGCATCGGGCGCACCGAGGTTGTCCCACGCGACGACCGCCTTGACCCGCTTGTCCCATTGCGCGATGTAGGAGACCGCGCCGGCGCCGTACGAATGGCCGGCGAGGCCGATCCGGCGCCGGTCGAGGATCCGCCAGAACGGGTTGTACGTCGCGTCGAAGCCGGCCTTCACCCGCGCCTTCTGGTAGTCCGCGTGACTGGTCCCGCTGTTGCACGACGCCACCGGGCGGTACGGGTGCGCCGGGGTGGAGAGGAAGAAGTTGAGGGCGTCCTCCGTGCCGTCGAAGAACGGGCGGCCGTCGGTCTGCGCCGGGACCCCTTCCAGCAGGTCGGCGCCCTGCCCCGCAGTGTCGGACTGGCCCTGGCCCTGCGGGTCGAACGTCATGACGACGTACCCGTCCTTCGCGAGCGCCTGGGCGGCGTACCAGTACAGCTGCTCGTCAGCCTGCACCGAACCGTTGGTGATGACGACGCCCGGCCGGTGCGCGGGCCCCCGGCGGGTCGCCCACACGTGGCCGGACAGCTGGGCGCCGTTGCGCGCGGTGAACACGAACGGCGTGACGATGCCGTAGCCCTTGGCCTGCCAGTCGTAGAGACGGGTGTCCCCGGCGCACGCGTCGTAGCCGTTCCAGCAGAGGTCGGAGAGGAACTCCCGCTGCGGGTCGTGCAGCGCCGTGGCAACCGCGTGCAGGAAGTTCTGCTGCCCGACCGTGCGCAGCTGTAGCTGGTTGCCGGGCGAGAGGTAGACGGCTTGGCGCTCCAGGTTGTTGGCGTAGTCCTTCGCCTCGACCACGAGGTTGAAGGAGGCCGCCCGGTCCTTCGGTTCGTCCGGGCTGGTACCCGCGGCGGCCGGGGCGGCCACGGCGATGGCGGCCGCGACCGCAACCAACGAGATGAACGGGCGGGCCCTCATGAAACTCCCTCGAAGTGCGCGACCCGGGTGCGCCGCTGCGGCCTGATCGGCAAGGTACCGAAGTCGGTGAGCGCGCCCAGGCTGGTGTCTGGATGCTTGAGGTATTCGATGGCGAGTCGCAACGGCCTGCCGAGGTGCAGCGGCAGCGACTCGCTACTCAGCCCGACCCCAGCCATGGTGGGCAAGCGTGGCATAGCGTGCGGCGCGTGAAAGGGATGGTCACGGTGCCCTCCGGTGAGTTCGTGATGGGCAGTGATGCGCACTACCCGGAGGAGCGGCCGGCGCATCGGCGCGAAGTCGCCGCCTTCGCGATCGACGCGCACCCCGTCACCAACGCCGAGTTCCGCCGGTTCGTGAAGGACACCGGCTGGACCACCACGGCCGAGCGCTCACCCGATCCGGCCGACTTTCCCGGCGCCGCTCCGGCCGATCTGGTGCCGGGCTCGCTCGTCTTCACGCCCACCGCCGGACCGGTCCCGCTGGACGACTGGCAGCGGTGGTGGGTCTGGACGCCGGGCGCCGACTGGCGGCACCCGCAAGGTCCCGGAAGCACGCTGCATGGTCTCGACCGCCATCCGGTGGTCCACGTCTCGTTCGAGGACGCAACCGGCTACGCGGAGTGGGCCGGCAAGTCACTTCCCGCTGAGGTCGAGTGGGAGTACGCCGCGCGCGCCGGCCGCCCGGCGACGGCGTACGCATGGGGCGAGGAGATGTCGCCGCGCGGCAGGGCGATGGCCAACACCTGGGTCGGCGAGTTCCCGTGGCGCAACGACGACAACCGATATCCGCTGACCTCGCCGGTCGGCAGCTACCCCCCGGATCCGTGGGGCCTGACCGACATGATCGGCAACGTCTGGGAGTGGACCTGCTCGCCGTGGTCGGCCGATCACGACGGTGGCGCGCCCGAATCAGCGGTCTCGGCCTGCTGCGGCGTCACGCCGCTGACCGAGGCCGACCGGCGGACCATCAAGGGCGGATCGCACCTCTGCGCGCCGACGTACTGCCAGCGCTACCGGCCGCCGGCGCGGCAGGGACAGGCGGTACGAAGCACGACGAGCCACATCGGCTTTCGCTGTGTGATCCGTACCGGCGAGGGGCCGAACTAACCGCGCTCGTGCTCGGCGGCGAGCAGATCCGCGTACATCCCGTCGACCACGGTCGCGATCGCGGCTGGATCGTCGAGCATCGAGTTACCTTCCTGGGCAGTGACGGTGGAGCCGTCCCGCGACAGGCTGATCTTGAAGGCGCCGTCTGCGTCCGGCGCGAGCGTCACGGTCACGCCGTCGCCGACAGTGGCAAATCCGGATGCTGGCATGACATGCGTCTACCCGTGACGGACCGGTTTCAGACGTCCTCGTGGCCGAGATCACGCAACAACAGCGTCACCAGCTCGGCAGGCAGGCTCGCGCGTGCCTGGTACTCAGGGTGGTCGGCGACCAGCGTCGCCGGCGCGCCCTGCCGAAGCGCAGCGAGCACCTCGGGGGAAAGGTCGAAGCCGAGGAAGTGCACGGAGACCGTGTGCTTGGTCGGGCCCTCGTCGGGCGGTGGGATGTCGCGCGCGCGACACGCCGCATCACCGACGTCGATGCGTACCGCGTCGTGCAGCCCATCGAGACGATCGAGCTCGGGTCTGATGCGATCCGCGTCGTCAATCTCCACGAACATCGTCGCGGTGACCGTCGTACCCCTCGGCAGCAGCCGCTCGTAGACCGCCACCTCGGCAGCAGCCGTGACGGGATCGGTCACCCGCTCGACGTAGAGCATCTCCTGCGCCTGGTAGCGCAACGTCTCAGCGTTTTCGAACTCGACCATGACGAGGTCGCCGAGCCGAACGCGGCGGGCGCGCCGGAGCCTGATGGCTTCGGCGCGCCGGTCGCCGCGGACCTGCGCGTATGCCTCCGGCGAGAGCTCGAAGTTCTCGACGGAGAGCACGGACGCGGGGAGCTCCATCGGTGGGGTCAGGCCCCGGCCCGGAGCTTCTCGAGGGCCTTCTCGTAACGACCCGCGTGGGTGCGCTCCGCACGTGCGAGGGTCTCGAACCAGTCAGCGATCTCGTCGAAGCCCTCGTCACGAGCCGTCTTCGCGAACCCCGGGTACATCGCGGTGAACTCGTAGGTCTCGCCGGCCACCGCCGACGCGAGGTTCTCCTCGGTCGTGCCGATCGGCTCGTCGGTGGCGGGGTCGCCGGCCTGCAGCAGGAACTCGATGTGACCGAACGCGTGCCCGGTCTCCGCCTCGGCGGTGTCCCGGAACAACTCGGCCACCTCGGCCTGCTTCTCGGTCTCGGCACGGCGCGCGAAGAACAGGTAGCGACGGTTTGCCATGCTCTCGCCGCCGAACGCCTCCTTCAGGTTGGCGTGGGTCTTGCTGCCTTTGAGCTCAGCCACTTTCGGTTCCCTTCATCGGTGAAGCGCTCTTGCAATCCCTGCACTCGCCATGAACCCGCAGGTCGTATCCCGAGACGCGAAAGCCCTGCTCGGCTTCGACGGGATCGAACACCCGGCGACGACCGAGTGAGAGATCGACATCGAAGACCGTGCCGCAGCTGTCGCAGACCAGGTGGTCATGGCGAAGAATGTTGCGGTCGTAGCGGGTGGGCGAGTGACCCACCCGGAGCTCGAGGATCTGCCCGGACTCGACCAGCATCCCGAGCGTGCGGTAGACGGTGGCGGCCCCGATACCCGGGAGCAGCTCACAGACCCGGTCGAGCACCTCAGCCGCCGTCGGATGGTCCTCGGACCGGCTGATCACATCGAGAACTGCCCGTCGCTGCGGCGTCGACCGGGACGCCCTCACGGGGACCGTCATCTCATCTCCTCGGGGATCTCCTCCCACCACTGGCACCACCACGGGCCGCCGACCAGGATCCGCAGCTTCGGGTGCCAGCAGTAGGAGATCTCCTCGCTGGTGTCGGTGTAGTAGAGGCAGTTGGCGCACTTCTCGTCGCCACTCGGGCGCCCCCGCAACACGGCGTCCTTGGCAAGATGCATGAGCTCCTGATTGCGCTGCTCGTCCTGCTCGGTGGGTTCGGGCAGCGGCAGATCCGTGGTCATTGCACCTCCGACGCGGTCAGGCTCCCCTCGCCGGCAAGATGAGAGCCATTCTTAATAGAGAACCCATCCTACATGGGCGGGAATCTCATCGGCCGCCAGCAGCCGCAGCGGCGTGTCGTAGCGCCGATACCCGCTGCGCGCCGCACTACTGACGTGCGAGGCAACTGACTCGAGAGGGATTGCCGCGACGCCTGCCGAAGTAGTTCGTTAAGCAATGGAAGCCCGCTGCACCGAGAGGTCATAGCCGTGTCGCTGAACCGCCGCGTCCTCGCGAGCGCCGTCGCCGCTCTCACGATCGGCGGTACCGCCGCGACCCAGGTCGCCACTGCCTCACCCACTACGCAGTGGGCGAGCACGGCAACCAAGGCGATTTCGCTGCAGCACGTGAAGCTGCTCGGCCACCCGGCCACCACTAGCTCGTTGCACGTGTCGCTGGCACTTGCGCCGCGTGACCAGGCAGCGGTGGATCGCGCGGTCCGTGCCACCTACACGCCGGGCAGCAAGTCGTTCCACCGGTTCATCACGCCGGCGCAGTGGAACGCCCGCTACGCCCCGACGGCGAGCACGGTCGCGAAGGTCACGAGCTACCTGCGCCACGCCGGCCTGGCGAACATCCAGGTGAGCAGCAACCGGCTGCTGGTCTCGGCGACGACGACGGTCGGCCAGGCGGAAAAGGCGTTCAACACCTCGCTCACGTCCTTCGTGCTCTCGGGCGTGCGGCGGTTCGCCAACACCCGTGCGGCAATGGTTCCGGCCCCCCTACGTGGCGTCGTCCGAGCCGTGCTCGGCCTCAACAACCTGCCCCTCACCCACGTGAAGCCGCAGCTGGTGAAGGCAGCGGGTCCGCCCGCGCTGGAGGCCGGCCTGTACCCGGCGCAGTTCAACACGACGTACCACGCGAAGGGCACCCACAACGGCTCGAAGACGTCTGTCGCCGTCATGACACAAGGCGACACGAGCAGCGTCATCACGTCGCTTCGGTACGCCGAGGCGAAGGAGCACAAGCCGCGCGTGCCCGTGACGGTGGTGCCCGTCGGCCCGCAGTCGACGGACGAGTCCGGCGCGACCGAGTTCGACATGGACACCCAGGTGTCGACGATGGTGCCCGGCGTCGTGAAGCGGCTGTACCTGTACAACATCGGGTCGCTGTACGACACGAACATCGTGGCGGGCATCAACACCTTCGTCGCCGACAACAAGGCACAGGGGCTGTCCGCCAGCCTCGGCGGTTGCGACATCCAGGCCTACCTCGACGGCGCGATGGTCGCCAGTGACATCTCGCTGCAGCAGGGGGCGCTGCAGGGCCAGAGCTTCTTCGCCTCCTCGGGTGACAACGGGGCGGGGTGCGCCTACATCGCCGCCACCGGTGTCCCGTCGAGCTTCCCGGAGGCGAACTGGCCCTGCAGCGGCGAGTACACGGTCTGCGTCGGCGGCACGAGCCTGATCTCTGACGCGAAGGGCAACCGGATCGCCGAGCTCGGCTGGGTGGGTAGCGGTGGCGGTCTGAGCCTGTTCGCCAACCCCGGTTTCTGGACCCAGGCGAGCGACCCGGCGTACGAGCTCAGCCTCGTAACGGGCGGCCGGGCGGTGCCCGACATCTCCCTCGACGGCGATCCGAACGTCGCCACGCCGGTCAAGGTCTACACCGGAAAGACCCTGTCGTTCGTCGGCGGCACGAGCCTGTCCTCACCGATGATGCTGGGCTTCTGGGCACGCCTCGAGTCGGGTCACCACAACGCGCTCGGGTTCGCCTCCCCCGGTCTGTACGACCTCTACACCAAGGTCAACCCCGGCACGTCGATCACGACGCCCGAGGTGGAGATCACGGTTGTCGTGCCGAACATCCCGGGCAAGCCCGCGCCGGGGTTCTACGACATCGTGCTCGGTGACAACGGCCCGTACCCGAACCTGCCGGGCTATGACCTGGTGACCGGTCTCGGTGCGCCGGATGTCGCGGCGCTGAACCACCTGCTGAAGGCGCGCCGCACTAGGTGATGAAGGTGCCGACCCGGCGGTGGAAGCGCCACCTGTCGCCGTCGCGATGCAGCGTGTCGTCGTAGCGCCCGACCAGCATCACTCGCCAGCCGTCGGTCCCGCGGACCATGAAGACGAAGTCGCAGAGCGCTCTCGCGTGCTCGGCGGACCACTCCGTCACGTGGACGTTGGTCACCAGGTGGCGCTGCGGGACCTTCGGCTCGACCTTCGCGTAGGCGGCACGAAGCGCGTCGTGTCCCTCGTGGGCCCCGAGCGCCTGGATGTCGCAGCTGCCATCGGCGCAGTAGGTCGCGACGACGTCCTCGGTACGTCCGTCGTCGACGGCGTGGTTGTACGCCGCGATGGTGGCGGTCACGCCGGCCACGACATCGGCGTACGTCGGCTCGCTGCTCGTCATAGCGCGACTGTACCGATCGGTACACTGTGCCGGCGATGGGAAGTGGGGAGCCGGACGTCGACGTCCTCGTGATCGGCGCCGGCATCACCGGGATCTACCAGCTCTACGAGGCGCGCGAAGCCGGCTTCTCGGCGGTGCTCCTCGAGGCCGGCGACGGTGTCGGCGGCACCTGGTTCTGGAATCGCTACCCGGGCGCGCGCTTCGACTCCGAGAGCTACACCTACGGCTACCTGTTCTCCCGCGAGCTGTTCGAGGAGTGGGAGTGGACCGAGCACTTCGCCGGCCAGCCCGAGATCGAGCGCTACCTCAACCACGTCGTCGATCGGTTCGACCTGCGCCGCGACATCCGGCTCGGCAGCCGGGTCGCGGCGGCGACGTACGACGACGGCCGTTGGACGGTGCGAACGACGGCCGGCGACGCGATCGAGACGCGCTTTCTCGTCGCGGCCACCGGCGTACTGTCCGTGCCGTTCCTCCCCGACGTACCGAACCGCGACGCCTTCAGCGGAACGCAGCTGCACACCGGCCTGTGGCCCGCGGAGCCCGTCGAGCTGGCGGGCAAGCGCGTCGCGATCGTCGGCACCGGGTCGAGCGGAGTGCAGCTGGTCCCGGCAATCCTCGACGAGGTCGCCTCGCTGACGGTCTACCAGCGGACCGCGAACTGGTGCACCCCGCTGAACAACTCCCCCATCACTGCTGAGGAGCAGGCACGGCTTCGCGCCGACTTCGCGGAGATCAAGCAGATTCTCGACACCTCCCTCGCCGGCTTTCTCCACCCGCCGGGCGATCGCAAGACCGCCGACGACCCGCCGGACGAGCGCCAAGCCTTCTACGAGGAGATGTGGGCGAGGCCCGGGTTCGGCAAGATCGTCAGTCACTACCTCGACCTGACCTTCGACGAGGACGCGAACGCGCAGTGGTGCGAGTTCGTCGCGGCCAAGATCCGCGCAATCGTGCACGACCCGGAGGTCGCCGCGCAGCTGATCCCGGACGACCACCGGTTCGGCGAGAAGCGACCGCCGTTCGTCACCGGCTACTTCGAGGCCTTCAACGATCCGAAGGTGTCGCTGGTCGACCTCAAGAAGACGCCGATCCTCAGCCTGACCGAGGACGGCATCGAAACCGTCGAGGGAGTGCGCGAACTCGACGTAATCGTGTGGGCGACCGGCTTCGACTTCGGCACCGGAGCGCTCGCCCGCATCGACCTCCGTGGCCGCGACGGCCGGGCACTCAGCGAGGCGTGGCGTGACGGGCCCACGACGTACCTCGGCCTGCAGA
Source organism: Mycobacteriales bacterium (assembly GCA_035548125.1). Classification (GTDB taxonomy): domain Bacteria; phylum Actinomycetota; class Actinomycetes; order JAFAQI01; family JAFAQI01; genus DASZTV01. The sequence continues at coordinate 68,599 of DASZTV010000076.1, forward strand.
CCGCCGGCTTTCCCAACTTCTTCTTCCCCGGCGGCCCGCACGCAGCCGCCGGCAACAACCCCCGCTACAACGGCGACCAGGTGGACTTCGTCACCGACCTGATGGTGGCCGCTCGCGACCGCGGCGCCGCCGCCGTCGAGGTCACGGCGGAGAGCGAAGACGCCTGGACCGCGATGATCGACCGCGCCGCGCGCCGACCGCCGTCGTTCACCGAGAAGAGCTACTACTTCGGCACCAACGTCCCGGGCAAACCGCGCAAGTACCTCCTCAACGCGGCGGGTCGGCCCAAGCTCCTGGAGCTGTTCGCCGCGTCAAAAGCCGACGACTACCGACCCTTCCGATTCAGTGCGAAGTAGCGCCTGAAGTGTTCTCGGAGACCGACGGACGGCGCAAAGCGGCAGCGATCTACGGACGTCGTGTGCTAGGGAATCAGACGGTCGCGACGGGGGTGACCGGCGAGCCGACCGCGCCGGGGAGGCGAAGCGGCGGGGCGGTCAGCAGGAACCGGCTGCGGCCGTGCTGGCTCAGCCACGCGGCGAGGTCGTTGAGGTACCACATCTCGCCGAGCGGCACGCCCAGCCGGAACAGGCAGAGGTGGTGGATCGGCAGGAACGAGTGCCGCTCCGGATCCGGGTCCTTGCCGAGCAGGCCCTCGACGGCGTAGTTGTCGGCGACGAGCGCCGAGATCTGCGAGTCGGCGATCCACTCGAGCATCGCCGGATCGCGGGCGTCGAGCCAGGTGCCGGTGCGATGGATCGCGCGCGGATCAGGTTCGCGGTTCCACTCCAGTACCCGCGTCGCGAAGCCGGTGTGGACCAAGAGCATGTCGCCCGGCTCGACGATCACGTGGTCGGCGGCCATGACCTCCTGCAACGCGGCGAGGTCGACCGCGCGCCACTCGTCGCCGAAGTGCTTGTGGAGGTCGATCAGGACGCCGCGCCCCTGCACCCCGTGAGCCGCCATGTGCTCCAGGCCGAGGTGCCGCGCGAAGCTGCGGTGCCCGCTCCCGTCGCCTCGCGCATCGTCGGACGGGCCGACCAGGTCCTCACCTGCGCGGTAGCCGTTGTAGTAGACCGACTCCTCGACGCCGTCCCCGTCCGCGTCGAACACCGCGCCGACGTGCGCGAGCGAGTCCCACTGCGTCGAGTACTGCAGCGACAGCGTCACGACGTCGTCAGCCCAGACGTCGACGTACCTCGGGTCTCCCCAGTCCGCCATCTCGTCCATCCGGATGTTGAAGAACACGCCGGGTACGCCGTTCATGTCCTCGGTGGGCGCGAGCTTCGGCGGGTGGCGGCGCTGGTTGAGCGCGGTGCCACCCGGGAAGTCCAAGGGCAGGCTGAGCGAGAAGCTGCGGCCGGCGGAGACCTCCGCAACGCCCTGCAGCACCTTCTCTGCGGTGAGCAGGTTGATCCGACCGAGCTCGTCGTCGTCTCCCCAGTCGCCCCACGTCGAGCCGTCGGGTCGCTGCGTCCACCGCTTCGCCACTGGATCGCTCCCTAGTGAAGGTCTGTACCGATCGGTACAGTAGTCCCGTGAAGGACTTCATCGTCTCTGCTGACGGACACGTCCTGGAGCCGACGGATCTGTTCAAGACGCGGCTCCCCCAGCACCTGCGAGACCGGGCCGTCTGGGAGGAGGACTTCACCCTCGACGAACCGCTGGTCAAAGGCGGCGCGCGGATCTTCCGCAAGCTCCACACCGCCGGGTACGAAGGGTGGACGGTCTCGCGCTACCGCCAGACCGGCGGCCGGATGCCCGAGGGAGACCCGAAGCACATCCTCGAGGACATGGACCTCGACGGCGTCGACGTCCAGATCATGCATCCGAACCTGTCGCTGTTCGGGCTGTACTCCGATGACCACGAGCTGTCGATGGCCCACGCGCGCGTCTACAACGACTACATCATCGAGCGCTTCACGCCCTACTTCGACCGGATCTGCCCGACCGCACCGGTCCCGATCACCGACGTCGCCGATGCGGTCGCCGAGATCGAACGGGTGGCGGCCGCCGGGTTCCGCGCGATCCTGCTGCCGGCCACCCCGCCGCGCAACTACTACACGCGCGACCTCGACCCGATCTGGGCCGCTGCCGTCGCCAACGGCGTACAGGTGTTCTTCCACACCCAGACCGGCGGCGTGAAGGTCGACGACACCGAGGCAACGACCCTGAAGGTGGTCCTCGAGAACGCCGCGCAGGTCAACCTCCCCATGACCGACAAGGCCGCCGCGAAGCGAATGGTCACGCAGGCCGTGTACAGCACCCTCGTCCCGCAGCAGCTGATCTGCCAGCTGGTCGGCGGCGGTGTCCCGGATCGGTTCCCCGACCTTCACTTCCACCTGATCGAGTTCAACGCGCACTGGCTGGCCTCCCTCGTCGGCGGCATGGACAAGTGCTGGGTCACCGGTATCGGCCAGGACGCCGACTGGTGGCTCGGCCGCTGGGACGACTCGCGACCTCCCAACGACCAGCCGGACATGGCGCAGCTGTTCCGTCTCAACGAGAAGTGGCCGTACCCCCTGATGCCGAGCGAGTACGTCTCCCGCCAGTTCCACGTGCAGTTCCAGGACGACCCCATCGCCGTCGCGTGCCGGCACATCACCGGCTTGGCGACGCTCACCTGGGGCAACGACTACCCACATGCCGAGGGCACCTTCCGCGGCAGCCAGGAACTGATCAAGCAGCTCTTCGTCGGCGTGCCCGACGACGAGCGCAGAGCCATCCTCGGCGGCACGCTCGGCGAGCTGCTCGGGTTCAAGGCGCCGGTGGCGGCCTGAGCACGTATCGGTTCGACGGCCGCGTCGCGGTCGTCACCGGTGCCGGCGGGGGCATCGGTCGCGCCTACGCACTCCTGCTCGCCGGACGCGGGGCTGCGGTGGTGGTCAACGACCTCGGCTCCTCGGCGGCGGGCTCCGGCGCCGACGGGGAACCGGCGCAGCGGGTCGCCGCCGAGATCGTGGCGGCCGGCGGAACGGCGATTGCCGACGATCACGACGTGTCCTCACCCTCGACCGCGAAGGCGGTCATCGACACCGCACTCGTGGCCTACGGGCGTCTCGACATCCTGATCAACAACGCGGGCATCATCTCCTGGGCCGGGATGCCCGACGTCGACGACGACAACTTCGCGCGACACCTCGCGGTGCATCTCGGCGGATCCTTCCTCGTCACGCGAGCCGCCTGGCCGCACCTGTTGGAGCGGCAGTACGGACGCATCGTGATGACGACGTCCGCGGGCGTGTTCGGGCTGCCCACGAACACCTCGTACGCGGCCGCGAAGGGCGGTGTCATCGGCCTGACCCGCAGCCTCGCCACGGCCGGCGCCGGGCATGGGATAAAGGTCAACGCGATCGCCCCTGCCGCGATGACCCGGATGGCCGGGAAGGTGCCCGAAGCGGTCGCCGCGCGCATGGACCCGGCGCTGGTCGCGCCGATGGCGGCGTACCTCGCACACGAGGACTGTCCGGTCACGGGCGAGATCTACACCGCCGGCGCCGGTCGCTTCGCTCGCATCGTCCTCGCAGCGACTCCGGGCTACGTGGACGGCAGCGGCGAACCGAGCATCGAAGACGTCGCGGCCCAGTGGTCTGCCATCAATGACGAGGCCGGCTACACCGTGCCGGCAGACCTCATGGCCTGGTCGGCGGCCTTCATGACCCACCTGTCGGAGGGCTGAGATGGCAACGCGTGGAGCCAACTGGGCGGCGCGACGGCAGGCGATCATCGACACCTCTGCCCGAGTGTTCGCGCAAGGCGGCTACCACGGCACGGGGATCGCGGAACTGTGCGAGGCAAACGAGCTCGGCAAGGGCGCGCTCTACCACTACATCGGCTCGAAGGAAGAGCTGCTCGTCGCCATCACCACGCACGTGATGGACGAGGTCCTGGCCGGCGTCGACCGGGTGGCCGCGGCCGGCGGGAACTCCGTCGAGCGACTTCGCATGCTCGGCGCGGAGTACCTCGACATCCTCGTGCGCTACCCCGATCACGTGTGGGTGCTGCTGCACGAGTTCCCCGCCCTCACCGGTGAACGAGCGACCGAGTTCCACAAGCGGCGCCATGTCTTCGAGTCCTCCGTCGAGGCGATACTTCGTGACGGCATGGCCGCGAAGGAGTTCCGCGCGACCGACCCGCGCGTCGCAGCCCTGGCGTGGCTGGGCATGCACAACCATGCGTACCTCTGGCTCAAGCCGGGCGGTCGCTGGTCGGCCGAGGACGTCGCCGGCCACTTCGCCGACATCTTCATCGACGGCATCGGCCGCTAGTGTCTCGTCTCTCAAATCCGTTGCCACGATGCGGCGGTCAGGCGTGCGCCCGCAAGGCGGAGGAGGAGTCGCGTAGCGGCGCTACGCGCGACGACGACAACGAAGCGAGCGTGCGGCTGGGCGTCGCAGCGGGTAAGAGGATTTGGGAGACGAGACACTAGCTCACTCGGTGCGCGTGAACGTGTAGATCGCGGTCGTGATCGCAACCAGACCGATGGCGAGCACCATCAGCGCCTCCAGCGGCACCGGCACGTGCCATCCCCACCACGAGACGCCAGGCGCCAAGGTCTGCCGCGCCGCATCCGAGACCTGCAGGTGGGAGAACACGAGGCGTCGCATCGGGTCGACCGTGTAGGTCAGCGGATTCAGCTTGCTCAACACGCCCAGCCAGGTCGGCAGGCCCGAGATCGGATACAGCGCGCCCGACAGGAACAGCATCGGAATCACCAGCATCTGCATCACGTTGGTGAACGTCTGCGCCTGCTTGATCGTCGTCGCAACCATCACACCGAAAGCAGTGATGGTGAACGCGATCAGCAACTGGAAGCCGAAGACGCCGAGCAGCAGCGTCGGGCTGTAGGGGACGTGTACCAAGCCGGCGAGTGCCAGGACGATGACACCCTGGCTCGCCGCGATGGTCATGCCCCCCAACGTCTTGCCGAGCAGGATCGATGAGCGTCCCACCGGGGCGATCGACAGCTCACGCAGGAACCCGAGCTCGCGATCCCACACGAACGATGCCGCGCTGAACATCGCGCTGTAGACCAAGACCATGCCGAGCACGCCAGGAAAGACGAACGTCGTCAGCCTCACGCCGTGCGTCGACCTCGACGACAGGGACTGCAGCCCGGTGCCGAGCACGAACAGGAACAGCAGTGGCTGGATCAGCCACGCCACGATCCGGGTCGGATCGCCTCTGAAGCGGAGCAGGTCCCGGCGCCAGATCGTCCGCACCGCGCGTACCTCTGACCGCCAGGTCCGGACCGGCACCCGGATCGCCACGATCTCGGTCGATGTGGTTGTCACGCGCGCCCTCCTTTCGTCATGGCTCGCATGACCATCTGATTGACGTTCATGCCGGAGGCGAACCCGTCACGCAGCTCGGAGCCGGTGTAGTGGATGAAGACGTCGTCCAGCCGCGCTCTCGGTCCGACGCTCTTCTTCAATGCCTCGGGGGTGTCGAGCACGACGACCTCTCCGCGATCGATGATCGCGATCCGATCGCAGAACTCCGCCTCTTCCATGTAGTGCGTCGTCATGAAGATCGTGGTTCCTTCCGCCTCGCGAAGCTGGCGGATATAGCCCCAGATCGAGTTGCGGGTCTGCGGGTCGAGCCCAATCGTGGGCTCATCCAGGAACAGCACCCGCGGCGAGTGCATCAGGCCGCGGGCGATCTCCAACCGGCGGCGCATGCCGCCTGAGTACGTCCGTACCGGCTGCTTGCGCCGGTCCCACAGGTCGACCATCTCCAGCATCTGCTGCATGCGAGGCGGGATCACCGCAGGGTCGATGTCATAGAGGTCGGCGTGCAGCTGCAGGTTCTGCTCGCCGGTCAGATAGACGTCGAGCGTCGGGTCCTGGAACACCAGTCCGATGTGGCGTCGTACGTCGTCACGTTGGCGGACCACGTCGAACCCACTGACTGTCGCGGTCCCCGATGTCGGGGTTGCCAGCGTGCACAGCATGTTGATCGTCGTGCTCTTCCCGGCGCCGTTCGGGCCGAGGAAACCGAACACCTCTCCTGGTTCGACGGTGAAGGAGACGCCACGAACGGCTTCGACCTCTCCGTATGACTTGGCCAGTTCTGCGACTTCGATCAAGACACTCGCTTTCGGCAGGCTTCTGGGGACCAGCCGATGAGTGTGAGGCATCACCGGGGTCTTGCGGCAAGACCCCCGGTCGGCTATACCTTGAAAGTGGAGGGGAGCTGCAATCGCAGCTCCCTTTTCAGCACCTTGCCGGAGGGGTTGCGCGGCAGTGCGTCGATGAAGATCACGTCCTTGGGGACCTTGAACTTCGCCAGCTGACCGCGGCAATGCTCTACCAGCCCGTCGCCCGTGACGATCGCGCCTTCGCGCCGCACCACAAATGCAACGGGCACCTCACCCCAGCGATCATCGGGGCGCCCCACCACCGCGGCCTCGAGCACCGCGTCGTGGGCGTACAGCACCCGCTCGATCTCCGAGCTCGCGATGTTCTCGCCCCCGGACACGATCATGTCCTTGAGCCGATCGACGATGAACAGGTAGCCGTCCTCGTCACGGATGCCGATGTCGCCGCTGTGGAACCAGCCGCCGGCGAAAGCAGAGGCCGTTGCCTCGGGATCACGCCAGTAGCCCTTGAAGACCTTCGGACCACGCATGACGATCTCGCCGGGCTCGCCCGCGCCGACCGACTGACCGTTCTCGTCCCAAAGGTCCAGCTCCAGATAGAGGCAGGGCCGGCCGACGCTGCCGAGCTTGCTGATCATGCTGTCGCGGTCGAGGAAGGTGTCGCCGGACACGGTCTCCGTCATGCCGTATGCGTCCGCGAACCAGGCTGCTGAGAACACCCGCTGGATCCGCTCGATCAACGGGATCGGCATCTTCTCGCCGCCGTTGATCACGACCCGCACAGAGGAGAGGTCATGCCGCTCGATGTCGGGCAGCGCCATGATCGCGTTGACCATCGCCGGAGCAAGCCAGACGGTCGTCACCCGCGACTTCTCGATCTCATCGACGACGGCCGCGGCGTCGAACACGCGATGGATGATCGTCGTCGCGCCGGCAGCGATCAGCGTCGTGGTCGTCAGATCGAGCGCACCGACGTGGTACAGCGGTCCGCAGGCGAGTCCGATGTCGTCGCCGTTGAAGCCGAACTCCACCAGATGCGCGAGGTTCTTCCAGGCGAGGTTGGCGTGGGTGAGCATCACGCCTTTCGGTCGCCCGGTCGTACCCGACGTGTACATCAAGCGATGTACGTCATCGCCCGCGGTCTCGACGTACGGCGCCCTGATGCAACTTCCCGGATACTCGACCAGCGTCGTCCACCCTGACGTCAGCGGCGCTCCCATCCAGAACCTCCGAAGATCGGGAAGATCAGCCGTCGCCTCCTCTGCGAGGGGGCGCATCTGTTCGTCGCAGAAGATCGCCTTCGCCCCGGAGTGTTCGAGGATGTAGCGCACCTCCGCCGCGGCGAGCCGCCAGTTGATCGGCATCGCGATCGCGCCCAGGTAGTTCGCGGCGAAGAGCACCTCGAGGAACTGCGGGCAGTTGTAGGAGAGCAGCGCGACGACGTCACCTCGCTCGACTCCGAGGAGGCTGCCGGCGACCGCACGGACGCGGTCGTACATCTCGCGATAGGTGATCGTCTGACCTTCGAACACGAGCATCGGCCGGTCGGGGTGACGCTCGGCGTGATGCGCTAGGACCGCGCACCAGTTCATGTCGGCTGCCGATGCGGGAGTCGTCATGGCGCCGAGTAACCACCGTCGACGACGACCGCCGACCCCGTCGTCCAGCGCGCGGCGTCGCCGGCGAGGTAGGAGTACGTCCCCACCAGGTCCGCCGCCGCACCGAGCCCCAGCGGATGGCGCGAGGCGATCGAGTCGATCGCCTCTTGGGGCAGGCCCTCGTGGATCGCCGACAGGAACGTGCCGGGACACACGCAGTTCACCCTGATGCCGTCGCGGGCGTACTCCACCGCGGCCACCTTCGCCAGCTGGATGACGGCGGCCTTGGTCGCGCAGTACGGCGCGGCATGAGACCAGGCCGTCAATCCGGAGACCGACGCCGTGAGGACGATCGACCCGGACTTCTGCTCACGCATCGCCGGGACGACGGCCTTGATCCCGTGGACGGCGCCGAGGACGTTGACGCGGAAGGCGCGCTCCCAGTCGGCGGTGTCGAGGTTGTGGATCCGGCCGTTCGGCGAGAGCACCCCGGCGTTGCTCACCAGGACGTCGATGCGCCCGAATCGCTCAACTGAGTGAGCCGCAACCGCCGCGACCTGGTCGAAGTCGCTGACGTCGGCGAGGACCGTTTCGACGGCGCCTCGATCCGTCGGCAACCCGTCGATCGTCGCGCTCAGGGTCGCTTCGTTGAGGTCACTCAGTACGACGTCAGTGTCCGGCTCGCCGGCGAACTGCGCCGAGAGCGCCGCGCCGAGCGTGCCGCCGGCGCCGGTGATCACCACCACTCGTCGCGCCGAGGTCATCGCGCAGCAGCCTCAGTCATCGAGCAACAGGTCCCTTTCCGGCGTTGTACCGATCAGTACACTACCGGCATCGTGAGCACTCCCTCGGTGTCGGCTGCTGAGTCGGTGGGGATCCCCGATCTCGTCGAGATGTACCGCCGGATGCTCGTCATTCGAGGGTTCGAGCAGCGCGTGTCAGTGCTCTACCGGGACGGCGAGGTGCCCGGCTTCGTCCATCTCTCGATCGGTCAGGAAGCGACGGCGGTCGGTGCGTGCTGGCCGCTCACCGACCACGACGTCATCACCTCCACCCATCGCGGCCACGGCCACTGCCTCGCCAAAGGCCTAGACCCGCTCGGCATGTTCGCCGAGCTGATGGCGCGTGACGAAGGCACCAACCGCGGCCGCGGCGGATCGATGCACATCGCCGACCCCAACCTCGGCATCTTCGGCGCCAACGGCATCGTCGCTGCGGGGCTGCCGATCGCGGTCGGCGCGGCAGCAGCCGCTCAGCTTCGCGACGACGGGTCGGTCGCCATGGCGTTCTTCGGTGACGGCGCCGTCGCCCAAGGCGCGTTCCACGAGGCGGTGAACCTCGCCGCGGTCTGGCGGCTACCCGTCGTCTTCTGCTGCGAGAACAACGGGTACGCCGAGTTCTCCCCGGCCGCGACGCAGCATGCGGCGACCCTCGAGCAGCGCGCGGCGGGCTACGGGGTCGGCTACGTCGCGGTCGACGGCAACGACGTCATGGCGGTCGAGGCGGCGATGACTGACGTCGTGGCGAAGGTCCGGGCGGGTAGTGGTCCGGTCATCGTGGAGGCATCGACGTACCGCTGGCACGGCCACTACGAAGGCGACCCGCAGCGCTATCGCACCGAGGAAGAGGTCGAGGCCTGGGCGGCCCACGACCCGCTGACCGTGCATCGGCGTCGGCTGCGGTTCGCCGGCATCCCCGAGGAGGAGATTGCGGCCCTCGAGTCGTCGGTGGAGCAGGAACTCGACGCCGCGGTCGCACGCGCCCGACAGCTGCCGGCGCCGAACGTCGACACGCTTCACCACTTCGTCATCGCTCCGCGCGGCGAGCGGGCGGAGCCGGCTGCCCCGTCGGCCGATGCACCCGTGTTCCGCACGATGGACGCGGTTCGTAGCGCACTGGAGATCGAACTCGCCGAGGACGACCGGGTCTTCGTCGCAGGTATCGACGTCGGTGATGGCGGCAACGTCTTCGGCCTCACCCGGGGCCTGCGGGAGCGGTTCGACGACCGGGTTCGCGACACCCCGATCTCGGAGACCGCCGTCATGGGACTCGGGGTCGGCGCAGCGATGGCCGGCATGCGGCCGGTCGTCGAGCTGATGTACCTCGACTTCCTCGGCGTCTGCCTGGACCAACTGCTCAACCAGGCGGCGAAGCTGCCGTTCATGACCGGCGGCGCCGCGAAGATGGCGCTCACCGTCCGTACCCAGTTCGGCGCCGGCCGCTCCTCCGGCAGCCAGCACTCGCAGAGCCTCGAGGCGTTGCTCGCGCACATCCCCGGGCTGTCGGTCGTGATGCCCTCGACGCCCGCGGACACCTTCGGTCTCCTACGCGCAGCGATTCAGGACCCGAACCCGGTGGTCTTCATCGAGAACCGACAGCTGTACGGCATGAAGGGTCCGCAGCCACCGGCCGACTACGTCCTGCCGCTCGGCAAGGCCTCAGTCGTACGGCCGGGAACCGACATCACGGTCGTCTCGGTGTCTCGGATGGTGCACGAGGCGGTCGCCGCGGCCGAGGCGGTCGCGAACGACGGCATCTCCGCCGAGGTGATCGACCTGCGCACCGTCGCGCCGCTCGACATGCCCACGATCCTCGAGTCGGTGACCAGGACCAATCGCCTGCTCATCGCCCACGAGGCGGTCGTTCCGTTCGGTATCGGCGCGGAGATCGCAGCCACGGTCGCCCACGATGCGCTGCAACATCTCGATGCGCCGATCGAACGGATCGGCGCGGCCGCCACCCCGCCGCCGTACGCGCCCGACCTCGAGCGAACCTGGCTCCCCAACCGCGACGACATCGCAACAGCCCTCCGCCGCCTCGCCACCTTCTAGCGACCGGTTCCCCCGGCTTGCACTAAGCGTTGGGTGGGCAGTCACGGCGCAACACTACGGAGCGCCCGACCGCAACAAAACCCACCTCCGCAACAACCGTGGGCGCGACCCGTTGCGCCGTGGCTACCCGCCCGACCCGACCCGACCCGACGCGACCCGACTGAAACCCTCGACGACCTGCGCGATCTCGCGACCGAGCGTCTTCGCGAGGTTCCGGTCCGCGAAGCCGGTCGACGCCCAACGCCTGATCCCGTCCGCGGCGAGCGTCTGCGCAATGCGCGCCGCGGCGACCACATCGGCGCCTGCCGCGACCTTGCCGTCACTCATCGCCTGACGAAACGGCTCGAGAAACAGGACGAAGACCTCGGCCTCGTCGGTTCCGTCGGCCAGTGCGCGACCTTCGAGCCGGTACGTCTCCATCACGCACTCGAAGATCAGCTCAGGCGGGTACTGACGCATCCTGCGCTCGAGCGGCCGGATGACCGCTGCGATCAGGCTGGCGAGCTCGTACGGATCCGCCGCCACCTTCTGTGCTGCGAGATGTGCGCCGCTCATCGCGAAGATCTCCGCTTCGAGCAGCACGTCCTCGCGCCGGGCGAAGTAGACGTAGAAGAGCGCCTTCGACACCCCTGCGGCCTTGCAGATGTCCGTGACTGACGTACCGGCAAAGCCCTGGGTACGCCACAGCGCCATGGCCGCCTGGACGATCGCCTCTCGGCTGGCGTGCGCCCGCGCCCGGACCGGTGTTGCTCGCGCCACGCCCGGCACCCTAGTTTATTGACGGTAGTCAGGAAAGGTGCCAACCTCTCGCCGCGTGAGGCGTAGCTCTGGCGAACGGGTCATCTTCTGGGCGCTGCCGGCGGTGGCGGTCCTCTGGTTCGCGGCGTTCCTGCTGTTTCCGGGGTTCATCCACCCGATGTCGCCGCGGGAGTCGGCTCAGGAAGTCGCGGCGTTCTACCGCGACCACACGGCGCGAATCCGCTACAGCATGATCCTGCTCAACTGGTTCTGCGTCGCCCTGATCCCGATCCTGATGCTCATCGTCGAGCGGATGCGCGGCATGGCGCACCGCACGCCGATCCTGCGGTTCTGCATGATCGGCGTCGCAGGCGCGGCACCCATCGCCTTCCTCACCGCCACCGTCTTCTGGCTACTCGCTGCATTCCAGCCGGCGCGGCCACCCGAGCTGACCCAGCTGCTGAACGACCTCGCCTGGGTCACCTTCACCTGCGGCGTCCCCTTCCTCGTCGCGCAGAGCGGGTTCCTGGCGCTTGCGATCCATTTCGACCGGCAGGAAGTCCCCGTGTTCCCTCGTTGGGTGGCGTCCTTCAACGTCCTCATCGCGGTCGCGCTAATCCCAGCCGGGTTCGCTGGTCTCACCAAATCCGGGGTGTTCGCTTGGGACGGCTTCGTGTCGTTCTGGGTGAAGAACGCCGCGATCGCACTGTGGATCGTCGTGATGGCGGTCGTGCTCGGCAGGGCGATCGAGCGTGACCACCGCCAGGCCGAGGCCATCGCGTGAGGGCCCTGCTCAGCCACGACAACCCGAAACGCGAGCTGTGGCTCGCCTGGGGCGCCGCCGTGTTCTTCTACACGCTCTACGCGGTCGTGTTCTTCCTGTTCACGCACATCCAGCCGCCCGGCCAGCCGTGGTACTCCCCCGAGCAGGCCACGACGTGGTTCGCCGCTCACCACAACGGCCTGCAGATCGGGATCGCGCTGATCTTCGTCCTGGGCGGCCTGTCGGGGACATCGATCGCGCTGATCACCTACTCGATTCGGCGGATGTCGGTGAGCCCCGCGTTCGCGTACTCCTACCTGATCATCTACTCGGTCAGCGCCGTACCCGGCTTCCTGTTCATCTGCGTGGCCCTCACTGCCGGCACGATGCGGCCCGGCCGCAGTCCGCAGCTGCAGCACTGGCTCTACCAGCTCGGGTTCCTGTCCTTCTCCGGGACCATGGGGGTCTTCCTCATCGGATCACTGATCTGGATGACCGCAATCCTGCTCGACCGGAACCGGGTCTTCCCGAAGTGGTTCGGCTACCTCAACCTCTGCAACGCGCTGACCGAAGTCGTGGTCTCACCGTCGTGGATCTTCAAGACCGGCGTCTTCCCGTGGAACGGCCTGATCGCGTGGTGGATCGACGTCGTGATCTTCGGCGTCTACACGGGCGTCTTCATCACGCTGCTGCGCAGCATGATCCAGCGCGAGGACTTCGGCACCGGCCCGCTGCCACCGGCTCCGGTGTGGAAGTTCTGGCAGGAACCCGCCGAGGCGACTTCATGAGCACGATGGAGACCGCCGCTCCGCCGGCGCCGAGAACACGACGCGTACCAGGGCAGCCGGACATGTGGTTCTTCGTGCTGTTCGAGTCGCTGATCTTCACGTCGTACTTCGGCGTCTACCTGTACTACCGCGCGCAGCACGAGCACGAGTTCCTCACGGCCCAGTCACACCTCACCTTGTGGCTCGGCATCCTCGACACGATTGCGCTGCTGACCAGCTCCTGGTCGATCGCGCGGTGCGTCGAGCAGGCGCGAGCCGGACGGTACGATGCGGCACGGCGCGACGCGTACCTCACCGGCGCCTTCGGCGTGGTCTTCGGGGTGCTGAAGATCGTGGAGTGGACCCGGCAGATCCACGCCGGCAACACGTTCAGCAGCGCCGACTTCTTCCAGTACTTCTTCTTCCTCACGGCGATCCACTTCGTGCACCTGCTGATCGGATTCGTCGTGCTCGGGATCGTCGTCCACCAGCTCTCGAGCGCGAAGCGCCGGTCGCAGGAGCTGATCGAGACTTGCGCGACGTATTGGCACACCGTCGACTTCCTCTGGGTGCTGATCTTCGCCCTGCTGTACGTGGTGCGCTGACGATGCGCCTGAACAAGCGCCTGCTCACGGTCTGGCTGATCCTGTCCGCGATCACGACGCTGTACATCGGGATCGATGACTCCGCGAACCATGGCGGCCGGGCCCGGGCGAGCACCGCAGTGACGGTGAGCGCGATCCTGCTTGCCGCGGTGAAGGTTCGCATCATCATGCGGCAGTTCATGGAAGTACGAAACGCGCCGGCGCTGCTGTGTCGGCTGACCGACGCCTGGGTGGCCGGAATGGCCGCCGTGATGATCGGCCTCTACCTGGCAGGCCGCGCCATCGCATCCTGACCGGCGCGTTGATTAGGCACTGTGAGACGTTGCCCTGGTCCAGCTAGGAGGCCCATGTGCCTACCGCGCCGCTGTACGCAACGGCGGCAACGGTGGCCGGGTCGATCGGCGCCCGGTTCGCAGCGCAATCAGGACCTGGTGGGTCTCCAAGCTGCTGACCTCGGACTTCGACTCCTCATCGCCTGAGCCGCGCGACTCAACAACCCAGCTGGCGCGCGATCACGATGTGCTGGATCTCGTTGGTGCCTTCGCCGATCTCGAGCACTTTCGCGTCGCAGTAGAAGCGCGCGACCGGCGTACCGAGCATGTAGCCGGTCCCCCCATGGATCTGCACGGCCTCGGAAGCCGCGTACATCGCCAACCGGCTCGCCTTCAGCTTGGCCATCGACGCCTCTTTGAGGAACGGCTGACCGGCGTCGCGCAGGTAGGCCGCGCGGTAGGTCAGCCAGCGCGCTGCCTCGAGCTCGGTGGCGATGTCGGCGAGCTTGAACTGCACGGCCTGATACTTCGCGATCGGCTGCCCGAACTGCACCCGCTGCTTCGCGTGATCGAGCGCGAGGTCGAGGACAGCCTGGGTGAGGCTCAGCGACAGCGCCGCGATCGAGATCCGGCCGACCTCCAGCGCTGCGAGGAACTGCCCGAGCCCGAGGTTCGGGTCGCCCACGAGGTGCTCGGCCGGCACCCAGACGTCGTCGAAGGAGAGCTCGCGGGTGTCCAGGCCGCGCCAGCCGATGCCCGGCATCTTCGGGCCCATCGTGAAGCCCGGCGTGTCCTTCTCGACGACGAACGTCCCATAGCGATGCTCTCCGCCGTCACCGGCAGGCGTACGCGCGAGCAGCGTGACGCCGAACGACAGGTCGGTCCCGGCGTTGGAGATGAAGGTCTTGCGGCCGTTGATCCGCCAGCCGTCGCCGTCGGGCACCGCTTGGGTCTTGATGCCGCGCGCATCGGAACCCGCATCGGGCTCGGTCAGTCCGAAGGCGCCGAGCGCACGTCCTTCCGCGAGTGGCCGCAGCCAGCGGTCACGCTGCGCATCGTTGCCGAACAGGAGTAGTGGAAGCGACCCGATCGTCAGGTGCGCCTGCAGCGCCGCTGCGACCGACTGATCCGCCTGCCCGATCTGCTCGATCGCCGCGACGAAGCCCACCGTGGACATGCCGATGCCGCCCCACTGCTCGGGCACCAGCATCCCCAGCAGACCGAGCTCACCCATCTCCTGGAGCAGATCGGTCGGGCATCGCGCGGCCTCCCACGCCGCCGGCGCTCGGGTCGCGATCTCCTTCTGCGCAAAGTCCCGGCACAGCTCGACCAAGTCGCGCTCGGCGGCCGTGAGCGAGAAGTCCACGACGCGATCCTATTGGACCGATCAGTACAACGCGGGCGCCGTCTAGCGAGGGCCGAGCGCGAGGATCAGCTCGAAGACCAGGCCCGGATCCTCGAGGCGATCGCCGTACAGCCCGCGAAGCTGGGTCATCCGGTAGCGCACCGTCTGCGGATGGATGAACAGCTCGGCCGCGACCTCCTCGCGCCGGCCCTGGTGCAGCAGCCATGAGCGCAACGTGTCGGCGAGCTTCGTACGGCTCGCCGCAGGCAACCCGGCGAGCGGCTCGAGCACCCGTTTGCGCAGGTCTGATGTCGCCTCCGGGTCGGTGCTCAGCAGCAGGGCGCCGAGGTGCTCCTCGGTGTCGACCGGTACGTCCTGCGGCGCCACGAGCCCGAGAACCCGCGCTGCCCGCCGGAACGACGACGCCGCCGCCGTCCACGGCCGGGCGGGGCCGACCACCGCTGGGCGGTTGCGCAACAGCTGGAACAACGGCTCCCTGCTCCCCGCCACATCGGGCACCAGCACCGTCGTGACGTCTTCCGGCAACGCCGCATCGGTCGCGTCGGAGGACAGCACCAAGGTCCGGCGGTCGAGCAGGCTCACCACAGCGCTCGCGTGGGCGGACGGCAGCAGGACCGCGGTCAGGGTCGTCGGCGGCGCCCAGTCGGCACGCTCTGCGCGCTCGGCAAGCTCCTCGGCCTCCGCGCCGGCCACCAGCGCGCGGCCGAGCCGTTCGAGGTACTGCGCCCGCACCCGGCCGCTGGTCGCCAGCTCGTCGCTGTGACCCGTGACACTCGCCGCCGACAGCTGGTCGATGTAGGCGAACACCAGCTCCGCGAACTGCACGACGGTGGTCGGCGGCAAGCCCTGAGCGACCGCGATGGTTCCCCACTCCCGCCACGCAACCCGCGCGCCGACCCGATAGGCAGCCGCGAGCGCGTCCATCGTCCGACCGGCCCGCGCCTCGCCACGACCGAGGGCATACGCGCCTTCGAGCGCCGCGCTCAGCGGACCGCTCGGCTCGAGCAACGCGGCGGCCTCGACCATGCGTAGGAACGTGCCGAGTGCGAGCTCGACCGCGCGCGTGATGTTCGCGCCGAGCTCGCCTCGTTCCGGGTCGGTGTACTCCGCGACCTCGGCAACGATCGCGTCCCAGATGCGCCCGGCGACCGTCGGCAGCTGGGCCTGCAAGGCGGCGAGGATCGCGTCGGACAGCTCCAGCCGCAGCGGGCTACCCAGATCCTCGGACACGTCCTTATCATCTCTGAATAAAAGTACGAAGGAAAGCCACTCTCCCAGGCCAAGAGTTATCACCAGAGAAGCGTCAGGCTGGTCGGCGTGGCCATCCTCGAGGCACCGGACGTTCGCCGCGCGGCAAGCCGGCTGGCCCGGCTGCTCACCACGCCGCTCGTCCCGTCGGACTACCTCGACCTGTTCGCCCCGCTGCGGTCGCCGACGCAGCTGCGAGCCCGGGTGGTCGAGGTCAGGCCGGAGACCCGCGATGCGGTCACCCTCGTCCTCGAGCCGGGGCGGGGCTGGCAAGGTCATACCGCCGGTCAGTACGTGCGGATCGGCGTCGACGTCGATGGCGTCCGGCACTGGCGGGCCTACTCCTTGACGGCTCCGCCGCGGCAGGACGGCCGCATCACCACAACCGTCAAGGCGATCACCGACGGCGTGGTCAGCAACTACCTGGTACGCCGAGCCCGCCCGGGTCTGCTGGTCCAGCTCGACCAGGCGACCGGCGAGTTCGTGCTGCCGCAGCCGCGACCCGCCAAAGTGCTGTTCCTCACTGCGGGGTCCGGCATCACGCCGGTGATGGGCATGCTCCGCGAGGGCCTCGACACGTTGCCCGACGCGGTCCTGCTGCACTGCGCACCGGCCCGCGACGACGTCATCTTCGGCGGCGAGCTGCGCCGCCTCGCATCGTCCTCGGCACTGACCTTGATCGAACGCCACGACGACACCCACGGCATGCTGCAGATGGACCAGCTCGCCGACCTGGTGCCCGACTACGCCGAGCGGGAGACCTGGGTGTGCGGGCCGACCGGGCTGCTCGACGCCGCCGAGGAGCACTGGGCCGCGCGCCACATCGGCGACCGGCTCCGCACCGAGCGGTTCCGCCCCACCATCGTGGTGGCCGGTGACGGGGGCTCGATCCGCTTCGGCAAGAGCGACGTCGATGTGCTGGCAGATGCCGCGACCCCGATCCTCACTGCGGGTGAGGCAGCCGGGGTGCTGATGCCGTCGGGCTGCCGGATGGGCATCTGCTTCGGCTGCGTGGTCCCGCTGCGCGAAGGCGCGGTCCGCGACCTGCGCACCGGAGAGCTCACCACCGCCGCGGCCGGCGACGGCGTGAAGATCCAGACCTGCATCTCTGCGGCAGCCGGCGACTGCCACATCGACCTGTGACCAGCCCCAGCGAGGAGAGCGAATGACCGCCATCCAGCACCAGGCCGAGAATCCGATCGCTCACCTGAGCGCCGAGGACGTCGAGGAACTCGGTCGCGAGCTCGACGCGCTGCGGGAGCAGGTCATGAGCACGCGGGGCGAGCGGGATGCCACCTACATCCGCAGGGTGATCGGCGTGCAGCGGCGGCTCGAGCTTGGCAGCCGCGCGGTGCTACTCGCGTCGCTGTTCCCCCCGGCTTGGATCGTCGGGACCGCCGGCCTGTCGATCGCCAAGATCCTCGAGAACATGGAGATCGGTCACAACGTCATGCACGGCCAGTGGGACTGGATGCGCGACCCGGCAATCCACTCGACGACCTGGGAGTGGGACAACGCCACACCGTCGGACATGTGGAAGCACTCCCACAACCAGGTGCACCACAAGTACACGAACGTGCTCGGACGCGACAACGACCTCGGGTACGGCATCATGCGGGTCGACGAAGAGCAGCGCTGGTCGAAGTTCTACCTCGGTCAGCCCCTGTACAACTTCATCAACGCTTGCCTGTTCGAATACGGCATCGCGGCGTACGACCTCGAGATCGGCAAGGTCATCGGAGGCCGCGCCGACAAGAGTGAGTTCAAGGCGAAGGCCAAGCACGTGCTGCGAAAGATCAAGAAGCAGGCCACGCGCGACTACCTGGTGCACCCGCTGCTGTCGGGCCCGTCGGCCCTGACGACGCTGACCGCGAACCTCACTGCGAACCTGGTCCGAAACCTCTGGACCCACTCGGTGATCATGTGCGGGCATTTCCCGAAGGGCATCGCGACGTTCACCAAGCACTCGATCGACGGCGAGACCCGTGGCGAGTGGTACCTGCGCCAGATGCTCGGTGCCGGCAACATCAGCGGCGGCCCCGCGCTGCACATGATGACCGGCAACCTGTCGTTCCAGATCGAACACCACCTGTACCCCGATCTGCCGAGCAACCGCTACCAGGAGATCGCTCCCCAGGTACGGGAGATCTTCGAGCGCTACGGCCTGCCGTACGTGACGGGACGGATGCCCAAGCAGCTGGCCTCGGCGTGGCTGAAGATCCTCCGGCTTTCACTCCCCACCCGAAGCGACGCTGCTGCGACGCCGATCAGCCGGGACCCGCAGCCCGAGCCGGCGCTGGCGGCCTGACCGCCCGCCACGGAGCCGAACTCAGCGACCACATAGGTTGACCGGATGCGCTTCGGACTCGACGTCGCCCAGCAACGCGTCTCGTGGGATGAGCTGGTCCGGCGGGTGAAGCTCGCAGAGGATCTGGGCTTCGACGGGGTGTGGGGCTTCGACCACTTCCAGCCGATGTACGGCGACGGGCCCGGGGAGACCTTCGAGGGGATGACCACGCTCGCCGCCCTGGCCGGCGTGACCTCCCGGATCCGACTCGGGCTGCTGGTCACCGGCGTCACCTACCGGCACCCGTCGGTGCTCGCGGCCCAGGCCCTCACGATCGACCACGCGTCGCACGGCCGGCTCGAGCTGTCACTCGGCGCCGCCTGGTATGACAAGGAGCACGCCGAGCTCGGCATCCCGTTCCCGCCGACCGGCGAGCGGTTCGACCTGCTCGAAGACGCGCTCGAGATCGTCACCCGGCTCTACACCGGCGAGGTCGTCGACTACGACGGCAACCGGGTGTCGCTCAACCAGGCGTACCTGCGGCCACTGCCGGTCCAGCGACCGCACCCGCCGATCTGGATCGGCGGTTCCGGCATGAAGCGGACGCTCCCGCTCGCCGCGAAGTACGCCGACGTGTGGCACTCGTTCGGTTCGCCGAAATCGATGGAGGAGGCCAACAACCGGCTCACCGAGCTCGCAGTGCAGGCAGGTCGCGACCCCGCCTCGATCACACGCGCCGGCTCGCTCTCCCTCGACGATCTCGACACGGCACGCAAACACGCCGGCAAGTGGCGCGACGCGGGCTACGGATACCTGGTCTGCGGCTGGCCCGGAGACGGCGAGGCCAACGTCGAAG
>DASZTV010000077.1:0-8678 GCA_035548125.1 Mycobacteriales bacterium
GCCGCGGGTGAGCGGGGATCGACGACCCGGGCCGCCTCGCCGCGCAGCCAGCTGCGGGTGAAGTGGAACCGGTCGGACGCCACCGGCTCGATCAGCGGCTGGATGTAGTCGAGGATCGCTTGGGCGTCGACGTCGAGGCCGTCAGGGACGAACCCCTCCGCCCGCAGCCCGTCGAGGACCTCCTCGCCGCGCCCTTCCAGCGCCAGGCGTCCCAACGGCCCGATCGCCGACGGGAAGCCGTCAGGCAGCCGGTTGACGGCGCCGTAGTCGAGCACGACGAGCCGTCCGTCCTCGGCCAGCCGGAAGTTGCCCGGGTGCGGGTCGGCGTGAAGCAGGCCGGCACGCGGAGGCCCCGACAGGAGGAACCTGGCAAACAGCAGCCCGGCGTGGTTGCGCTCGTGCGGTGAGCCGTCCCGGATGATCGCCGACAGCGGCTTGCCGTCCACCCATTCGGTGATGATCACGTTGCCGCTGTACTCGACCACCTTGGGGACGATGAAGTCCTCGTCGCCGTCGTAGGCCTCGGCGTACTGCCGCTGGGTCTCCGCCTCCAGGCCGTAGTCCAGCTCCTCCTTGACCCGGGCCCGAAGCTCCCTGATCAGCGGCTTGACGTCGAGTCCCGGGCTCAGGACGGCGAACATCCGCGCGAACCGCGCCAGCTGGTTGAGGTCTGCGATCAGCGCGGGCCCGGCGCCGGGGTACTGCAGCTTGACCGCGACCTCCCGGCCGTCGTGCCAGCGCGCCCGGTGCACCTGCCCGATCGAGGCCGCAGCCGCCGGCTTGTCGTCCCACTCCGCGAAACGATCGCGCCAGTCCTCGCCGAGACCCTCCGCGAGGACGCCCTGGACTGCGGCGGACGGCATCGGGGGCGCCGCGTCCTGCAGTTTGGTGAGCGCAGCCCGGTACGGCGCCGCCAGGTCCTCGGGAAGCGCCGCCTCGAAGACCGACAGCGCCTGCCCGAACTTCATCGCGCCGCCCTTGAGCTCGCCGAGCACCTTGAACAGCTGCTCGGCGGTGCGCGTCTGGATCTCGGTCGCCACGATCTCCGCCGGACGACCGCCGATCCGCTTGCCCAACCCGACCGCCGTACGCCCGGCGGCACCTAACGGGAGACTCGCCAGCTTCACACTTCGCGAGATCGCCCACTTCGGGATGTCGGACACCCCTCTATTCTCATTGATCGACCGCGTTGTGTGGATGGCGGGCCGAGCCCGACGAGGAGCGAGATGGCGGACTACGAGCTGACCTACCCCGGTGGCGTGCTGCCGCTGGACGCGGTCGACGGCACCGAAGCGCCGGCGGGCGTGCAGATCTCCAAGCTGCTGGGGACCACTGGACGGGTCACCTACGACTCGGGTTTCGGCAACACCGCGTCGTGCACCTCGGCGATCACCTTCATCGACGGCGACGAAGGCATCCTGCGCTACCGCGGCTACCCGATCGAGCAGCTCGCGAAGTCCTCGACCTTCCTCGAGACGTCCTACCTGCTGATCTACGGCGAGCTGCCTACCGATACGCAGCTCGAGGCCTTCCAGGCGCGAATCGCCAAGCACACGATGCTGCACGAGGATTTGCGCGACTTCTTCAGCGGCTTCCGCCACGACGCGCATCCGATGTCGGTGCTCAACTCGGCGGTCAGCGCGCTGTCGACGTTCTACCAGGACTCGCTCGACCCGTTCGACGACGAGCAGGTCGAGGTGTCGACGATCCGGCTGCTCGCGAAGGTTCCGACGATCGCCGCAACCGCGTACAAGAAAGCGGTCGGCCAGCCGTCGCTGTACCCGGACAACTCGATCGGCTACGTCGAGAACTTCCTGCGCATGACGTTCGGCGTCCCGGCGGAGACCTACGAGGTGAACCCGGTCGTCGCGCGGGCGCTGGACATGCTGTTCATCCTGCACGCCGATCACGAGCAGAACTGCTCCACATCGACCGTCCGCATGGTCGGTTCGGCGAACGCCAACCTGTTCACCTCGATCGCGGCGGGCATCGGCGCGCTGTCAGGGCCGCTGCACGGCGCCGCGAACCAGGCGGTCATCGAGATGCTCGACGACATCGCCGCGGACGGTGGCAACCTCAAGGGGTTCGTCGAGCGGGTCAAGAACAAGGAGCCGGGCGTCAAGCTGATGGGCTTCGGGCACCGGGTCTACAAGAACTACGACCCGCGCGCCGCGATCGTGAAGCAGGCGACGCACGACGTGCTGAACAGCCTCGGCGTCTCCGATCCGCTGCTCGACCTCGCGATCGAGCTGGAGAGCATCGCGCTGGCAGACGACTACTTCGTCGAGCGCAAGCTCTACCCGAACGTCGACTTCTACAGCGGCGTGATCTACAAGGCGATGGGCTTCCCGACCCGGATGTTCACGGTGCTGTTCGCGCTCGGCCGGCTTCCGGGCTGGATCGCGCACTGGCGCGAGATGATGGCCGACCCGGACACCCGCATCGGCCGGCCGCGACAGGTCTACAACGGTGCGACCGCCCGGGACTACGTCGCGATCGGCGCTCGCTAGCGGTGACCACGGAGCGCGGGGCCGACCTCGCGATTCCGCCGGGTGGCTGCCTGGTGCACATCGGCTTCGACAAGACCGGCACCACGTCCCTGCAGGGGGCGTTCCACTCCGACCGGGAGCGGCTGCGTGACCTGGGCGTGGTCTATCCGGGCACCGAGCGCTATCACAAGAGCGCCGGCATCGCGATCACGGAGGCGCGCGGGAACACCGGCGACGATCCGGTCACCATGGCCGACTGGCGGGCACTCACCCGCGAGGTGCGCGCAGCCCGCGGCAAGCGGGTCTTCGTCAGCAGCGAGTGGCTGTGCCGGGCCACCGACAAGCAGGCGCGCAAGGTGGTCCGCGGCCTGGGCGGCAACCGGGTGCACATCGTGGCAACGCTGCGTCCGCTGGCGAAGATCCTGCCCTCGGCCTGGCAGCAGTACGTCAAGGACGGCTTCACCGGCGACTACGAGTCGTGGCTGCGCGGGATGTTGCAGCAACCGCCGTACACCGACCCGACGCCGTGGTTCTGGGTCCGCCACCGCCACGAGGTCGTGCTCGCACGTTGGGCGGAGATCGTCGGTCCGGATCGGGTCACGGCAGTGGTCGTGGACGGGAAGGATCACGACCTGCTGCTGCGGCGCTTCGAGGCTCTGCTGGCCCTCCCGGACGGCGCGCTGGTCGCCAAGCCGGCGGCCCGCCGCAACGCGTCGCTGACCTGGGGCGAGGTCGAGCTGCTCCGGCGGGTCAACACGGTGTTCCAGGAGCGGAAGCTGCCCGATGAGCTGTACGCCGCGGCGATCCGGTCGGGGATGCTGCCACGCCTGGCACGCGCCCGCGCCGACCTCACCTCGGCCGAGCCGATCCGGACCCCCCGCTGGGCACTGGACCGTGCGGGAGAGATCGGCGCCGCCGCCGCCACCGCGATCGAGGCGTCCGGAATCCGGGTGCTCGGTGACCTCGCGGTCCTCGGTGAGACACCCGGGCCGGTGCTCGCCGACGACCCACCCGAGCCGGTGCTCGACGCGGCGACGGTGACGCGGGCGATCGTGGGGATCCTAGCGGCGACCCGGGAGGACCGGCCGCGTCCCGAGCTACCCGCGCCGCCGACGCCGCGACGCTGGCGTCGCGGCCGGCCGATCTCGCCGTTGCCGGAGTTCTAGGGATTCACTGATTGATGCCGTCCGTCGCGAGCGACGCTCCAGTCGACGGCTGGCAAGGCGGAGGAGGAGTCGCGTAGCGGCGCTACGCGCGACGACGACAACGCAGTCCAGGCGTCGATCTGAGCGACGCGCAGCAGGACAGCGCACTGATCAGTGGTTCCCTAGGAAGCGAGCGCGGGAAGCGCCGCGGTGCACCCGCAGTCGGGATGCGCGACGACGCTCCGCCGGCGCATTGACAGGTCGATCAGGCTGATCTCGAGCACACCACCGAGCAGCGGTGAGGCGGGGACCGCGCCGTCCGCGCGACCCGAGTCGAGCCAGGCGAGCGCGTGCATCGCGGTGAGGGCGGCGGCGGCGCTGGCGAGCGCGACGTCACAGGGCTCGACGGCGCGCTGGTCACCGACCAGCTGCGCGGCGAGCACCGGCCATGCCGGGTCGCGGTCGGCACGCGCCAGCTCGAGACAGCGCAGGCAGGGGCTGGCACCGGGGAGCACGAGCGGCCCGATCACCGCCGAGGTTTCACGCACCGCCACCAGCAGGTGCGGCCGGGCGCGGACCCGCATCAGCCACTCCGGCGGCACGACCGGGCCGGCGGGGGAGAGCACCACGAGCACCCGGCCGTCACCGCCGGTACGGACCGGCTGCGCGGTGCGTACCGAGGCGACGAGCGCGTTCGCGGCATCGCCGCGACGGTGATGGACCCCGACGCCTCGCAGCCCGCCGGGAGCGAGGTCAGCCGGGCGGATCAGTGCCGGATCGTCGACGGTGACGCGGCCGACGCCGGCGGCGGACAGCAGCGCGGCGAGCGTCGCGCCCACCCGACCGGCCCCGAGCACCTCCACGAAGCCGGCGCGGCGCGCAGCGAGCCGCTCGGCCGCCCCGCCGGGCCTGGCGTCGCACAGCGACAGCGACAGCTGGTCCGGGGCGAACCGCCCGGCGGTGGTGCCGGACCGACCGGCGGCGTCGGCATCCTCGAGTACCGCGGCATCGCGAAGCAGCGTCACGAGTGCGGTCGCGCGCTCCGGCGAGCCACCTCTCCGTGAGGCCTCGGCGATCGCTGCCTCGACCTCCCGGGTGCCGTCGAGCAGGCTCAGCAGCTCCCGGTCCGCCGCGCCGATGCCGCTGACGACCACCGCATGCCGAGGGTCGATACCGAGCTGAAGCGTCGAGGCGTCGCGCCACAGCCGTCGCAGCGCGGGCTTGAGCATCGGTCGCATGTGAAGCCTCCGTCCGCAGGGTGAGCGGCGCGCAGCGTGCCACCTCCCTCCGGCGTCCGCATCCCACCGTCCACAACACGGGAGCGGATGGCACATCCGCTCCCGAATACGGGGGCGTATGGCACATCCGCTCCACAAACAAGGGGCGCCCGGCGGAAACCCGCCGAGCGCCCGTTGCGACGTGAGTGTGAAGCTAGGCCTTGCCCAGGATCCGGTTGACCTTGGTGCCGCACACCGGGCACGGTCCCTGCGCCATGCGACGACCCGAGTCACTCACCCGGATCTCACCTTCGAACTGGCGCTTCTCCTTGCACTTCACGCAGTAGCCCTCGTAGGTGTCGGCCATCTCGTCCTCCTCGATCGATCGCCGCCGGCCGGGACCGGCCGAACCTGAGCACAACGCTACCTGCGCCACGCTCAAAAACCGTGGATTTGAGCGTGAGTCCAGCGTGCCCCGCTAGCCTCCGGGACTGATCAGGCGACCGAAACCGAATCGGATTCGGTGGCTATCGAGCCGATCTTGGGCCGAGGAGGGCCGATGAGCGCACCACTGCGGGTGGAACGCCGACCCAGCGGGGTGGCGATTCTCACGTTCGCGCTCCCCGAGCTGCGCAATGCGATGACCGCCGAGCTCACCGACGCCTGGACGGCCGCCGTCGGCGAGCTCAAGGGCGATCCGGGGCTGCGTGCGGTGGTCGTCACCGGGGAGGGCACGGCCTTCTGCTCCGGCGGGGACCTGTCCTGGATCGGGGAGTCCCCCGACCTCACGGTTGCCAAGATCCGCGACCGCATGCTGCCGTTCTATCGGGCCTGGTTGTCGATCCGGGAGCTCGATGTCCCGACGATCGCCGCGATCAACGGCCATGCCATCGGCGCCGGGCTGTGTGTGGCGCTCGCCTGCGACCTGCGTTACGCCGCGGCCGGCGCGATCATGTCCGTGCCGTTCACCGCGCTCGGCATGCACTCCGGCATGGCGGCCACGTACCTGCTGCCCGAGGTCGTCGGTATCAGCGCCGCCCGCGAGTTGCTGCTCACCGGACGCCGGATCGACGCGGACGAGGCGCTGCGGCTCGGCCTCGTCAACGGCGTGCACGCCTCCGAGGACCTGCTCGCGACGACGATCGACGTCGCGGAGCAGATCGCCGGCAACGGACCGATCGCGATCCGGCTCACCGTGGCGGGGCTACGAGGCGGCGGGCCGCGCAGCGTCGACGAGGCACTCGCCTACGAGTCGTTGGCACAGCCGATCACGTTCGCCAGCGCCGACCTCACCGAAGGCCTCGCCGCCGCGAAGGAACGCCGCCGCCCCAACTTCAGCGGCGCCTGAATCGCGGGCATAACGAAGCCCCCGGGCGCTCCGTGCAGCCGTTCGCCTTCCCCTTGCGAACGTCCACCCGGTTGACCGCGGGGGCTCCGTTAGACATGACCGTACGGAAGGCCGACCGCCAGCGTCAACGCCGGTCGACGGCACGCTGTGGACGAGCCTGGGGACAGGGTGGGGACGAGGTGGGGTGTCGCTGTGGACGTCGTTGTCCACCGACTGTGGAACGAGCAGGGGAAGGCCGCGCCGCGCCGCACCGACCTGCGGCAACACAATGCACCGGCTGTGCACAGCAACTCCCCCTCACCTCCCCGGCCCCGTTCGACCGAGATCGTCGCAGCGAGCCGTTAGCGTCGCTTCCCATGACCGGCGCCGCCCCGCAGCAGCTGGAACTCGGCGCCGCCCCGCAGGTCGACGTGGTCCGCAGCGCGCGGCGGAAGCGGACGGTGGCGGCACACCGCGAGGGCGACCGCATCGTGGTCTCGGTGCCGGCACGCATGTCGCGCGCCGAGGAAGCCCACTGGGTCGAGGTCCTGGTCGGCCGGGTACTGGCGGGCGAAGCGCGCCTGGCTCCTTCCGACGACGAGCTGATGCAGCGCGCGGCAGAGCTCTCGCGCGCCTATCTCGACGACCGCGCCCGGCCCGACAGCGTGCGCTGGGTGGACAACATGCGATCCCGCTGGGGTTCGTGCACCCCGTTGGACCGCAGCATCCGGCTGTCCCACCGGCTGCGCGGCATGCCGACGTACGTCGTGGACTACGTGCTGCTGCACGAGCTCGTCCACCTGTTGGTTCCGGGCCACGGGGCCAAGTTCTGGGCGGAGCTGGCCGGATACCCCAAGCTCGAGCGCGCGACCGGCTACCTCGAAGGGTGGGAGGCGGCGAACTCGCGCTAGTCGGCCGGTCCCTCGAGCTCGGAGATATCCAAGCTGTCGTCCGGGCCGCGATCGGCCCAACCGGTCGGGTCGTCGAGATCGGCAGCGCTCGGCAGCAGATCCGGGTGTGCCCAGATCGCCTCGCGGCCGTCGATCCCGCGACGCTGCTCGAGCGCCTGCCAGAGCTCGGCCGCCTCGCGCAGCCGTCGAGGCCGCAGCTCGAGCCCCACCAGCGTGGCGAACGTCCGCTCGGCCGGGCCGCCGGTCGCCCGCCGCCGGCGCATCGTCTCCCGCAAGGCACCGAAGCTCGGCAGCTGCGCCGATGCGGCGGCAGCGGTCGTGGTGTCCACCCATCCCTCGACGAGGGCGAGCGCCGTCTCGAGCCGCTCGAGGGCGGCCTGCTGCGCCGGCGAGGCGGTGGGCTCGAACATGCCCTCGCCGAGCGCCCGCTGCAGCGACTCCGGATCCGACGGATCGATCGTGGACGCCAGATCCTCGAACCGGCTCGTGTCGATGGTGATGCCTTCGGCATAGCTGCGAACCGCGGCGAACAGGTGCCCGCGCAGCCACGGCACGTGGCGGAACAGCCGGAGGTGCGCGGCTTCGCGCAGCGCGACGAAGAGCCGGACCTGGTCGGCCGGCACGGACAGGCCCTCGCCGAACGACCGCACCGACTCCGGCAACAGGGCCGCCACGCCGTCAGGTCCCAGCGGGATGCCGATGTCGCTGGAGGCGACCACCTCGGTCGCCAAGGTCCCGAGTGCCTGGCCCACCTGGCCACCGAAAACCAGCCCGCCGACCTGGGTCATCACTCCCATCAACGGCGCCGCCATCGCGCGCATCTCCTCGGGGAGGGCCGCGCCCATCGCCCCGGACACCCGCGCCGCGACGGGCTCGACCAGCTCGGTCCACGCCGGCCGGGTCGCCTCGAGCCAGCGTCGGCGACTCCACGCCTCCGCCGTCGTGACGCCCGACGGGATCGCGGTCACCGGATCGAGCCAGATGTCGGCGAGCCGCACGGCGTCCGCCACCTCGGAGGTGTCAGCCGCCGTCGTACCGGTGTCCGCCCCGATGACGGCCATCGCGGACTGCCGGGCGACCTGCCAGTTGACCGGACCGGTCTCACCGGACATCAGGTCACCGAGCTGGTGCAGCATCGCGCCCAGATCCGGAGCGTTCAGCGACGCGAACGGATCACCGGAAGAGGGACCTCCCGGCTCATCGGAGGACTCGCCCGATGGCCCGAACCCGAACGGTGGCCGTGTCATTACTCAACGGTAGACGCGATCGACAGGCCAAGATGAGGCGGTGGAGTCTTCGAGCGCACGCGTTCGCCGACGGCGAAGCGCGCACGCGATCGCGGTCACCGGGGCCGCGACCCCATTGGGGCGGATCGTCGTCGACCTGCTGAGGGAGACGCCGTCGGGTCCGATCGTGACGGCGATCGAGCACCTGCCGGCGGACTTCGCCCACGACCTCGCGGGCATCGACACGGTCGTCCACCTCGCCACCGACCGTTCGGCCGCCACGCCGACCGCGACGCGGCGGGCGATCAACGTCGACGGCACGGAGGCGCTGCTCGACGCAGCCGTGGCAGCCGGCGTGAGCCG
>DASZTV010000078.1:0-9273 GCA_035548125.1 Mycobacteriales bacterium
ACGTCCCGGTGCCGCCGGTGATCGCCATCGTGAAGCCGCCCGGCCCCTGCGGGCCGGAGCGCACCGCACCCGAAGCTACGAGCTGACCCTTCGGCAGGTGGAAGACGAACCGGCACACCTGGTCGGCGGTCTTGGCCACGCGCGCGGTGAGACAGTCGCCGGCTTCCCACCCGACCGTCTTACCGCCCTGCGTCAGCCGGGTGGCCTGCACGTCGTCATCACCGGGGCTGAAGCCCTTGGCCCCGTTGTCGACGGACGTGTCCTGCAGCGAGTGCATCCGCACGGTGAACGAGTGGGCGCTGGCCGCCGCGCTTCCGGCGAGCAGCGGGGTGGCGACGCTCGCCGCGATCACAGTGATGCCGGCGCCGAGACCAAGTGTCCGCTTGGTGGTCATGGGTCCTCCTGTTCGACTGCCGCGACGCTCGCGGCGACAGGCCGTGACGCTATGAACGCGACACCCTCGCCGACCTCCCCCCACGGGCTGGTTGGCCCGCTCTCGAGGTGGAACATCGCGCCCCCGCGCTCCGCCTGCAGGCGGAGCAGGCACCCGAGGGTTTCCGCCGCGAGACGGACGCGGCAGGCGGGACCCCGGGGCTACCGTCAGTCCTCGTGGTCGGAAGTGTCGCAAGCGGGCGGGCACGCCAGCTGGCGTTGGACTGGGCGATACCGGTGGGTCTCGCCTGCTTCGGCCTCGTCGACATCGCCACTCACCGCCACAGCGAGGACTTCCCGGGCGCACCCGCCGTGCATGTCGTGTTCCTGCTGGCCGCGTGCGTCGCGTTCGGAGTACGCCGCCACCTCCCGATCCTCGGACCGACGACCGCCATCGCGATCGCCACCGGCTGGGCCTCGGTGTGGCCCGAGGACTCACAGGCCTCGCTCGAGGCGTTCCTAGTGCTGGTCTCCTCGGCGTACGCGATCGGTGCCGGCAACCGCGGCACCCGCCTGAAGTGGGCGACCGGCGCGCTGATCGGCTACTTCATCGCAAGCCAGCTCGTCCTGATGGCCACCGGTGGATCAGCAGGTGACCTGGCCCCGATCATCATCTGGATGTCCGCCGCTTGGGGCATCGCGCTCGTCATTCGCAGCCGGGGCGACGAGGCGCAGCGCGCCCGCCGGCTCGCCGCGCAGCTCGAGGTGAGCCAGGAGCAGCGGACCGCGCAGGCCGTCGAGCAGGAGCGTTCGCGGATCGCCCGCGAGCTGCACGACGTGGTCGCGCACGGACTGTCGGTCGTCGTCGTACAGGCCGCCGCCGAACGGCGCGCGCTGGCGCACGGTACGGCGGACCACGCCTCGACCGACGCCGTCCTCGAGTCCGTCGAGCGGGTGGGGCGTGAAGCGCTGGTCGACCTGCGGCGCCTGCTCGGCTTGCTGCGGCAGGTCGACGAGCCACCGTCGCTGGCGCCGCAGCCCTCCCTCGCCCA
Source organism: Mycobacteriales bacterium (assembly GCA_035548125.1). Lineage (GTDB taxonomy): Bacteria > Actinomycetota > Actinomycetes > JAFAQI01 > JAFAQI01 > DASZTV01. Next base: position 1,425 of record DASZTV010000078.1, read on the forward strand.
GCTCGATGCCCTGGTCGCACCGGTGCAGGAAGCCGGCATCGACGTCGCGGTACGGGTCGACGGAGCCGCCGCAGTCCTGCCGGCCGGCGTCGACCTCACGGCGTACCGGATCGTGCAGGAGTCGCTGACCAACGTCCTCAAGCACGCCGGTGCGCGCCGCGTCGACATCGAGATCCGGCACCGGCCGGGGCGCCTGGAGATCGACGTCGTCGACGACGGTGCGGTCGCCGGCCGCGAGCCGGTCGTGCCTGGAGCCGGGCATGGGCTGCTCGGGATGCGCGAGCGGGTCAGCGTCTTCGGCGGAACCGTGACAACCGGGCGCTGCCCGGACGGCGGCTGGGCGGTGCGGGCCCGGCTGCCGCTGGGCAGCCAGATGCTGGAGTCGGCGTGAGCCTGCGGCTGCTGATCGCCGACGACCAGTCGCTCGTGCGGGCCGGCTTTCACAAGCTGCTCGACGGCGAGGACGGGCTCGAGGTCGTCGGGGACGCAGCCGACGGTGTCGAGGCGATCGCCGAGAGCAAGCGGCTGCGCCCCGACGTCGTCCTGATGGACATCCGGATGCCGCGGCTCGACGGCATCGAGGCGACTCGGCGGATCGTCGCCGACCAGTCCGCGACGGCGGTGCTGATCCTCACGACCTACGACCTCGACGAGTACGTCTTCCAAGCGCTGCAGGCCGGGGCGAGCGGCTTCCTGCTGAAGGACTCGCCACCGGACGACCTGATCGCCGCGGTCCGGGTGGTCGCTCGCGGTGACGCGCTGCTCGCGCCATCGATCACGCGCCGGCTGATCGCGGAGTTCACCGCGCGCAACGGACGTCCCGCCGAGCCGCTGCCCGACATCTCCGACCGCGAGCGGGAGGTGCTCACAGGGGTCGCCCGCGGGCTCAACAACACCGAGCTCGCTCAGACGCTGTTCATCGGCGAGGCCACCGTGAAGACGCACGTGAGCAACCTGCTCGCGAAGCTCGGATGCCGCGACCGGGTGCAGCTGGTCGCGCGGGCCTACGAGGCCGGCGTCGTCGTACCCGGCGAATCCTGAGCGCGCTACCGGGCGCTCGCGCTTACCGACACCGTGTCGCGACCGGACTTCAGCAGTGTGCCGGGCACCGCACCCGTCGCCGTACCGTCCTTGCACACCTCGACGCCCCCGACGATCACCGAGCTGACGCCCTCGGACTCGGCGTAGAGCCGCCACGCGCCCCCGGGCAGGTCGTAGCGGGTGCGCTCGACGCCGTGGTTCACCGTCTCCGGATCGAACATCACGATGTCGGCGTGCGCGCCCTCGACGAGCCGTCCGCGGTCGACCAACCCGTACAAGCGCGCCGGTACGTCGGAGAGCAGCCGCACCGCTTCCTCGATCGACACGACCTGGTGCTCGCGCACGGCGTAGGCGAGCAGCGAAGTCGAGTAGATCGCGCCGCACATCATGTCGAGGTGCGCGCCGGCGTCGGAAGCGCCGACGACCGCATCGGGGTTGCGCCACACCTCGGCGCGGGTCTCCCAGTCGGCCTTCGTGTCGCCGGGCATGTCCGGCGAAAGGCCGGTGCGCAGCTCGTCGGCGATCACGAAGTCGAGCAGGGCGTCGAAGGAGTCGATCCCGCCGCGCGCCTTGCAGACGTCGCTGATCGACATGCCTTCGAACTCGCGGTTCTCCGGCGCGAACGTCTCGGTGATCTTCAGCCGGTGCCACTTCGACAGCGCGCCGATCAGCCCGGCCTCGGGCGAGCGGGCGCCGTCGTTGAGTCGCCTGCGCTCCTCGGGATCGGCGAGCTTCTTCATCCGCTCGGCAACCGGCAGGTGCATCGTCTCCCGCCAGCCCGGGAAGCCGTCGAGTACGAAGCCGGAGAGGAACGACAGCCGGATCTTCATCGAGTGCGGCAGGGTCAGCGCGACGAGCCGTCCGCCGTTGTCAGCGACCCGCTGGTTGGCCGCGAGCTGGTTGTACACCTGGTCGCGCAACAGCGCTGACACCGCGAGGACGTTCCAGTTGACCGGCCGGTCCGCGGCCGTCGACATCTCGGTGAGCAGCGCGATCTCGTCGTCGGAGAAGCCCGACAGGCAGCCCGGCACGATCGCCTCGAGCGTTGTGCCTTCGTGCTCACCGGTTGCGCGGGCCAGCGCGACGAGCTCGGCCACCGCGGCGTGACGCGACGGCACCGGGTCGCCGGCGGCGTCGTTGTGGGTCGGTGACTGCGACGTCGAGAAGCCGAGCGCGCCGGCGTCGATGGCCTCGTGCAGCAGCTCGGCCATCCGCGTGATCTGGCCCTCGGTGGCCTGCTCCCCCACCGACGCCTCGCCCATGGCGACCCGGCGCAGCGCGGAGTGTCCGACGAGGAACCCGGCGTTGACGGCGATCCGGCCGTCGAGTGTCGCGAGCCATTCGGCGTAGGACGACCAGTCCCACGACAGCCCCTGCTGCAGCGCCTCGAGCGGCATGCCTTCGACGCGAGCGAGCAGTCGCGTCAGGTAGTCGGCGTGCTCAGGACCGGCGGGAGCCAGCGTGAAGCCGCAGTTGCCGCCGATGACGGTGGTGACGCCGTGCTGCACCGACGGGCTCGCGGTCGGGTCCCACGCCAGCTGCGCGTCGTAGTGGGTGTGGATGTCGATGAAGCCAGGCGCCACGACGAGCCCGGTCGCGTCGACCGTCTTCGTCGCGGAGTCGTCGGTCGCGCCGATGCTCACGACCCGGCCGTCGAGGACACCGACGTCGGCGACCCTGCTCGGCGTACCGGTGCCGTCGACGACGGTCCCGCCCTTGATCAGCAGGTCAAGCACGCGACCCCCTCACCCCGGTGATCATGAGCCTTACGTCACGACACGCCGTCACTTGTGAATTAGCGCTCATGATCACCGGGGTTTCAGGCCGAGAGCCAGGTGGCGTCTGGGAGCGGGTGGCGGAACAGGCCCGCCGCGTTGAGGTGGGTGATCTTCGCGATGTCCTCCGCGGACAGGTGACCGATGCTCTTCGCGACGACCGCCTGGGTGTCCGGCCAGGTCGAGTCGGCGTGCGGGTAGTCGCTCTCGACGAGGATGTGGTCGACGCCGATCGCCGACGCCGCCCCGAAGGCCGTCGGGTCGTCGATCGAGCAGAACCAGAAGTTGCGCTTGAGCACCTCGCTCGGCAGCAGGTCGCTGCGCCACGACCCACCCTCCGAGCCTGACGCCGAGTGCGCGAGGACGAAGTCGGCACGGTCGGCCAGCATGCCCGCCCAGCCGATGCCGCCCTCGGCCATCATGATGTTCAGCTTCGGGAAGCGCACCGGCACCTGCGACCACAGCCAGTCCGCGGCGGCGATCAGCGCGTGCGCCGGGAACAACGTCGTGATGGCCTCGAACGGCATGTCCGGCGACGGGAACGGCGCCCACTGCGCAGAGCCGGTGTGCAGGCAGACCACGGTGCCGGTCTCCTCGCAGGCCGCGAAGAATGGGTCCCACCGCCGCGTGTGCAGCGAGCCGATGCCGGAGTGCGCGGGGAGCTCGGGAAACGACACCGCCTTGAAGCCGCGTGCGGCGTTGCGTCGTACCTCCTCGGCCGCGAGCTCGACGTCGGCAAGCCACGGGATCTGCAACGGGATGATCCGCTCCGGGTAGGACCCGGCCCACACCTCGAGGTGGTAGTCGTTCCAGGCCCGGAGTACGGCGAGGCCGAGCTCTGGGTCCTGGCTCTTCCAGAACACCGTTCCCGCGAAGCCGGCGATCAGCGACGGGAAGTTCAATGACGCCCAGATGCCCGCGAGGTCCATGTCGCCGATGCGGGCGTCGATGTCCCAGCAGCCCTTGCGCATCTCGTCGAAGCGCGCCGGCTCCATCGACCACTCTTCTTTGGGACGACCGATGACCGCGTTGAGGCCGATGTTCGGATAGAGGTTGTCCTCATAGACCCAGGTCTGCGCGCCGTCCAGCTCGACGATCCGCGGCGCACGATCCTGCAGCGCGGCCGGCAGTCGGCTGTCGAACATGTCCGGCGGCTCGATGATGTGGTCGTCGACGGAGATGACGACGTGCTCGCGGGTGCGCGGCGCTGGATCCGGCAGCAACCCCACCACCTGACGCTAACGTCAGGGTTCGGGCCGGTCAACGGTCCGCAACCCCGCTCATTGGTGTCCAGCGCCGCGCAGTGTCGCCGCCGCCGACACCGGCGTCTGACCGCAGCCGGCGTCAGACTGTGGGGGGTTGTACCGATAGTCACTTTGGGTGGAATCGTCGTAGCCGCCACAACTTCGCGCTACCACGACCCGATTCGCTCGTTGATGTCCAAGGTGTCAGCGGTCCACCTAGGAGATGTCATGAACCCAGCCCGGTCGATCGGCGGTAAGGCTGCGGGTGTTGTGCTCGCCGCGGCGGTGGCGAGCAGCTTCGCCTTGCCCGCCGCCTCAGCGAGCTCAGCTCCGCTGACGAAGGCGCGCGCCCACAAGCTCGCCAAGCACATCAACCTGGACGCCTCGAACTTCCGCGGCTTCAAGGTGCACGCCTACCAGTCGTCCAAGGGCGCTAAGGCCACCGAGAAGAAGTACGCCGCGTGCGTCGGTCTGGCGCCGGTGTTCGCGAAGGCGCACTCCGACGCGTACGACAACGGCAAGGGCGGCATCTTCTCCTCCGTCACCGAGTTCGTCTCCTCACGCAGCGCCGCGCGGCACGATGCCAAGCGGGCGGCGAGTCAACGCGCTCGCGACTGCCTCAAACAGGAGATGACCGACGTCGCCAAGGCCGTCAGCGCTCAGGACACCAAGGTCACTGTCACCCCGGTCACCGAGGCAGCCGTCGCAGGCATCGACGCGATCTACAGCGTGAAGTACACCGCCACCTTCACCATCCTCGGTTACCACGGCACCCTGCACGGCTGGTCGATCGGCATCTCGCGCGGCAACGCCGAGGTCTCGCTCAACGAGATCGGCACGATGGACGTGCCGCGGGCCAATCTCAGCAACGCCCTGTCAACGCTGATCGCGCGGGTCAAGAACAAGGTGCCGGCCAAGGGCCTTCCGGTGAAGCACTGACCACAGCGCGGCAGTGCCAAGGCGGCCTCGGCTGAACAATTTGGTCATGACGGGCTATACGAATAGGCCCGTTCGACTGTTACTCAAGGCGCTCGCCATACCGAAATATGAAGCAGTCGGATCGCAAATCGGACGATCCACCTAGCGGGAGACCACTGCGATGACGTGCTGCCCACGGTGCGGAACCGGCCTGTTCCCCGGCGCTACGGTCTGCACCGCATGCTGCCATCGGCTCGAGGACGCGGGCGCCGCCGCGCCCGCAGTCGTGCTGCTCGACGCCGTCGCGTCCGGCCAACTCGAGGTCGTCACTCCGGCTGACACCGACGATGAAGCCCGCAAGGTCACTCAAGCCCTTACCAACTGGCCGTTCGGTGGCGCCGACGACGAGACCGTGAGGGCAGTGGCACAGGCCGCGCCGCCCGCTGCACCCGCACCTGCCGACCCTGCAGCGTCCGCTCCCCCCGCTGCCGCTGCGGCGTCCGCTTCCCCCGCTGCCGCTGCACCGGCTGCTGCCGCTGCACCGTCCACTACCCCCGCGCCGAGCGCCGACGACGAAGCGCGCCGCGGCCGGATCGCGGCCCAGTACGCCGCGCTCGAGACCACCGACGGGCTCGGCATTCCGAACCAGCGCTCAGCCGCCTTCAACCCGCTCGAGGTCACGCCGACACCACCGCCCAACCGGTACCTGCAAGCCACCCGGCGCCAACAGGCCAACTTCGGAAGCACCAGGTTTGAGCTCGAAGAGTCCGGGGTAGCAGCCGACTGCGGCTAGCGGACGCTGGCCGCCACTGTTGTGTCGACTGTCGGTGCCCGTGCGCGCCGCGACGGGCGGAGTTCGGGCCCATGGGCATCAAGCAGGACGAGCGGTCCGGCGACGTCGTCATCGACCTGACGCAAGCCGAGTACTTCGCTGTCAGTCCTACGCCGACGAGCAGGTTCCTGCTGACGCTCCCCGACAAGGCCGACCACGCGCCGGCTCCCGAGGACAGGCAGCGGTACGGCGACCTCGGGCTGGCCGCGACGCTTCCGATCACGCCGCACCGGTTCCGCACCAGGCTCCGGGGCTTCGAGCCGCTGACGGTCCTCGCTATCACCGTGGTGCTCGCGGTCGCCGCGGTGATGCTGATCCTGGTGGGCACCCTCCGCCCGTAGTGAGAAGTGGTCCTTTCTCGTCATTGACGGTGGGGACCAATGGCTCATGACAAGGCTCGGTTGCGGGCCGACTCTGGCGCCATGACCGGGAAAGTGCAGGAGAAGCCGCACGTCAAGCACCTCATCGACCTCACACAGGTGCCCTACTTCCCGGCTGACGCCCCGCCGCTGGTGCTGCAGGAGGCATCGGGTCTCGAGCGCGTCCGCGAGTCAGCTCCCGTCGTGGAGACCGCTTCCGGATATCTGGCGGACCGCAGACCGCAACCGTCCGACGAGTCCCTGTTCTTCGGCGGGCTCGGCCTGGCGTCGGTCATGGATGTCGCGGCCCATCCCGTCCGGGCCCGTCTTCACCGCATCAACATCCTGACGGTCTTCGCTGTCGCAGTAGTGGCAGGCATCGGGATCGTCATGCTGCTGCTGGCCAGCTCGTTCAAGCCCTGAGGTCGACGGCCTCGAACCCCGTCCGATCAGGACAATTTGGTCCCCGGTGACCATCCCGTTCAGGACGTTGGTCCCTCGCTCTGCCGGCCACTCCCAGTCAGGATCGATACCAGCGCGAAGCGCCGCCCAGAGCCCAGTGGAGGATCACATGTCGAAACGCCACACCTCGACCTGCAACCGCTGCGGGGCTGTGCTGCAGCCCGCTGCTGAGGTGTGTGCGACCTGCTGCGCTCCGCAGAGTGAAGCCGTCACGCAGTCCGCCTTCACAGCGCCCGCTGCGCCGGCCACGCCGGCCGCCCCTGCCGTCATCGCCGCCCCGACGGTCCCCGCCGGCCCTGCCGATGCCACCACCGGCCTTGCCGCCTGGCCGTTCGGCCAAGCCGACGCAGAGGCCGCAGCTCAGGTCGCCGCGCAGGCGGCCGCCGCCGACGTACGGTTCGAGCTCGACCACTACTCGGCCCAGCGCACCACCCACGTCCTCTCCGCGATCCCCGCGCAGCGCCCGGTTCAGCCACAGGAATCGCAGGAATCTCTCCAGTCGGTGCCCTCGACCGGCCCGAACCCGTTCCTCGCGGCCGCCCGGATCCAGAACGCCCATGACGAAGCCGCCCTCGTCGAGGGTTATCCGGTCTGATCTGGGAATCCTCTCCATATGGAGAGGCCGCGCCTGCGCAGGCGAAACCAACCCCGCGAGTACGGCGAGCACTGCGGCCGCTGCGCCACCGAGCTGCCAGCCCGGGCCACTGTGTGCACCGGCTGCGGGATGGCACTGACGATCCCGCTCCAGCTCCCCGCACCACGCGAGGCCGTCGCCGCGTAGGCGTACTCGCTGCCGAGCCGAGCTCGTTGGTTCTGAAACTCGCGGGTCTCCAATCGTCACCTTCAACCGTCCCCGGTCGAAGAATGGGCAAAGCGCGACCGCGCGGTTACCCAGGAGGCCTGGTGGAGCTCTGCCCACGGTGCACGTCGACCGTGGCCGAGCGCGCCTCGACCTGTCCCAGATGTGGCGCTGAGATCTGGCAGCCAAGCGCGCTCACCCCTCGGGTGGCGGTGACGCCGGCGCCTGTCGCCTTCGTCCCACCAGTGCCCGCGGCTGCACCACCGCCGCTGCCCGCGGCACCGCCACCACTTCCCGCGACACCGCCGCCGCTGCCGGCCGCGGTCCAGCCGCCGCTGCCACCCCAGCGGGTCGCGTCGCCCGAGGCCGCCCCGCAGCCGACGCCCGTCGCGATCGAGGTCGAAGCGACGCCCGCCGGG
>DASZTV010000079.1:0-5363 GCA_035548125.1 Mycobacteriales bacterium
CTCCGCGATCTGTTTCTTGGCGCGGCTGATCCGCTGCGCGATGGTGCCCTCGGGCAGGAGGTACGCGGTCGCGATCTCGCGGGTGGTCAGGCCGCCGACCGCGCGCAGCGTGAGCGGCACCGCGAGGGTCGGCGACAGCGAGGGGTGGCAGCAGAGGAACAGCAGAAGAAGGGTGTCGTCGGACTGCTCCGCCGGCCCGGGCTCGGGTTGTGCGGCGATCGCCTTCTCGCGCTGCCGCCGTGCCGCGTCAGCGCGTTGGGCGTCGAGCAGCTTGCGTTTCGCGATCGTGGTCAGCCAGGCGGCGGGCTCGCGCGGCGTACCGATCTCGGGCCAGCGCAGGGTCGCCTCGAGCAGCGCCTCCTGCACCGCGTCTTCGGCTGCGCCGAACTCCGCGCCACGGCGTACCAACGCGCCGAGGACCTGCCGCGCCCAGTCCCTGAGAGGAGACGGGTCGCGCAGCAGGTCCTCGCCGTGCGGATGTCCCATGGCTATCGCTCTAGTGGGGCGGAGGTGCCATCCGCTCCGGGCTCATTCGGCCGCGGGCGGGCCGGACATGATTTCGCGGACCTCGATCCACTCATAGATCGGCTTGCCGCCCTGACCGGGCGCCGAGGATGCGTACGCCGCGACCTCGTGCGCCCGCGCCTCGGACTCGACGTCGATCATGAACCATCCGGCGATGAGCTCCTTGGTCTCCGGGAACGGCCCGTCGAGCACGTGCGGCGGCTTGTCCGGCCCGCCGTACTGGACCCAGTTGCCGGTGGGCGCGAGGCCCTCGGCGCCGACGAACTCGCCGTTCTCCTGCAGCATCGTGCAGACGTCGCGCTGAAACTGGAAGTGCGCTTCGCACTCCTCCGGCGTCCACTCGCTCATCGGCGCGAACGACGGGGCCTCCGGCCCACCGCTGTAGTGCTTGAGCAACAGGTACTTCGGCATCTCGAGCTCCCTCGTGTCTGGGCGGTCTTGGCTGCCGCCGTCAACCTACTGACGGAGCCGCCTCCGGGTTCTCGACATGCCTCACGAAACTTTTCGACTGGATGTGCGATTGCTACCCCTATAGGGGGGGCGGATGGCACATCCGCTCCACGTTGGCTCCAACTCCGCTTCCGGACGTTCCGATGAGTTTGGTTGACGCGGTACGTCTACCCGGGCAAAGGTCAGTACATCGCCAGAGAGGACCCTGCCATGCCCGACACGAAGACGCGACCCAACAAGGTCGCCACCGTGATCATCCCAGTCGCCGACCAGAAGGCTGCCGTCGACTTCTACACCAACAAGCTCGGCTTCACCGTCCTCGTCGACACCCCGTTCGGCCCGGAAGCGGACGCCATGCACTGGATCGAGGTCGGCCGAGAAGAGGGCGCGACCACGATCGCGCTCGCCCCGCCGCCGCCGGACTACGTGATCACCGAGCGCGAGACGGGAATCAGTCTGCAGGTCGACGACATCGACGCCTATTACGCCCAGCTCAAGGACGCCGGCGTCGACGTCGACGAGCAGATCCAGCGGATGGGCGACCCGGTGCCGCCGATGTTCTGGTTCCGCGACCACGCCAACAACTCGCTGATGGTGGTCCAGTAGGTCGAGCGCGGTGCCCCGTCGAATAGGTCACCCAGGACCCTCGCTGATCTTGACGAAACGCGCGTTCTGAAGCCCGTTTTACGCGCTTAACGTCAAGATCGCCGAGGGTGGGTGGCTGACGGAGGGGCGGTAGGAGATGTGGGGCGGCGCGCGGCCACGGCCGGGGACATCGTTCTTGGCGGTCGGGGTGGCGGCGGCGCTGCCATTCATCGGGCTGACCGGTGCGGGGCATCACGCCGGACCGGTGGGCGTCGACCGGCCGCAGCCGACGGTCGTCATCGTCGCGGCGCCGCACGGCACCGGCGATGACTGCACCACCGCGAAGCCGTGCGGCCTCACCGTGGCGCAGGGCAAGGCCCGCATCCTCATCGCGGGCATGGACTCAGACATCGCCGTCGAGCTGCAAGGTGGCACGTACCACCTGACGCACACGCTGCAACTGGGGCCGCTCGACTCCGGCCGCAACGGCTTCCACGTCGTCTACCGCGCTGCCCCCGGCGCTCACCCGGTGCTGTCCGGCGCGAAGCGGATCACCGGCTGGCGCAAGGTCGCGGGCAAGGCGAACATCTGGTGGGCACCGATCCCGAAGGGCTTCGACACCCGCCAGCTCTACATCAACGGCCACCGGATGCAGAACGCGCGGACCACGCTCGGCGGCGTCGGCATGGTGCAGACGCCCGACGGCTACCTCGCCTCGTCCGGCAAGCAGATCGACGCCTGGCCGGACCCGTCGAACATCGAGGCGGTGTTCCGCGGCGGCAACGGGCCGTGGACGCAGACCGCGTGCCCGATCGCGTCGATCTCGGGTACGACGATGAAGCTCGCCCAGCCGTGCTGGGACAACCTGCACCTCAAGGCGCTCGGCGTGCAGGAGCTCGCGTGGTTCGACGACCCGATGGGCGGGTTCGGCGGGCTGGCCTCGTGGAAGGCGCCGACGTTCTACCAGAACGTCTATGCGGCGCTCGCCCCCGGCAAGTGGGTGATCGACCGGGCGGGCCGCGGGCGTGGCCTCTACTACGTGCCGCGCAAGGGCGAGGTGCTCGCGAAGCAGCACGTCGTCGTACCGGCGCTGCAGACGCTGCTCGCGATCGACGGCACCCCCGCGCACCCGGTGCACGACGTGACGGTCAGCGGCCTGACGTTCAGCTACGGCACGTGGACCGCGACGGACACGCCCAACGGGTTCCCGCAGATGCAGGCCGACTTCTACTTGACCGGCAAGGACGCCAACACGCTGCAGGGCACCTGCCAGTACAACAAGCCGCGCGGCAGCTGCCCGTTCGCGAACTGGACCCGCACGCCGGCCAACGTCGTACTCACCTCCACCGAGCGGGTGTCGATGCTCGGCAACCGGTTCGTCCACCTCGGCGGCGCCGGGCTCGACCTCTACGACGGCGCGAAGCACGACCTGGTGGAGGGCAACGAGTTCGCCGACATCGCGGCGTCGGGGATCCAGCTCGGCGCGACCGACGATCCGCTACCGGACAAGGCGTACGGAGGGATGCGCGAGCGTCACGTCACGGTGGCCAACAACTACGTGCACAACGTCGCCAACCAGTATCTCGGCGGCATCGGGATCTGGCTGGGCTACACGGCGTACAGCCTGATCACGCACAACTACATCGAGCACGTCCCCTACACCGCGATCTCGATCGGGTGGGGCGGCTGGCACCAGACGGTGCTCGCCGGCGACCGCAACCCCAACGGCAACGCGCACAACGTGGTGTCGAACAACCTGATGTATGACTACATGCACATCCTCGGCGACGGCGGCGCGATCTACTCCAACGGTTCGCAGGGGAGTACGTGGGACAACGCGTTGCAGGAGATCGGCAACGTCGCGTACCGCGGTACGAACAACGACTTCTCGCTCTACACCGACGCGGCGAGCCGTTACGTGAAGGTCGGCGGCAACTTCGTGTACTTCCAGCCGATCGACTCGTTCGCGACCGGTGGCTGTCACACGTACGGCCACATCCGGATCTTCAACAACTACTTCGCGCAGGCCGCTCAGGCCTATCCCTGCTTCCTCTATACCGACATCGTGACGACCGGCGGCACCTCGGTCTGCGAGGTGCCCGACCCGGCATCGGCACCGAAGCCGATCATGCGCCGCGCCGGCCTCGAGCCACGGTTCCGTCATCTGATCAACCGCTACCGCCCCGAGGTCGACCTGGTCGGCCCGGAGCAGATCGCGACCGGCGGCGGCGAGGTCATGATCAGCGGGGGCGGCTTCACGCCGCAGTCGGTCGTGAAGTTCGGCGACAAGGTCGCGACCAAGGTGAAGGTGCTGTCCGGCAACTACATCCTCGCGACTGCGCCGGCCGGCAGCGGCAAGGTGCCAGTCACTGTGACCAATGCCCACGGCAAGAGCCCGCAGAACGCCTACTCGCACTTCACGTACGCGCAGTCACCGATGCCCTGCCAGCTCAGCTCAGGAACCGGCGTCACAACCGGACTGCTCAGCTGACGGCTGAGCCTCTGCCCCTCCTGTTGAGGAAGTGGACGAAGCCAACGCAGCGAATGCGTGCGGCTCTCCACAGCCACAGCCGCACTGTCCGGCAGAATCGTTCGCGGCCGTGACCATCGCCGGATGCCGCGACTATCAGCCTTCTACGGCCTGGTGATCTACATGTATTGGCGTGACCATCCTCCGCCCCACTTCCATGTGGAGTACGGCGATCGTCACGCGCTAGTAGGGATCGTGGATGGTCGGGTTCTCGCCGGAAGTCTTCCGGCGAGAGCGTTGCGACTGGTCCGGGAGTGGCGCCGGATACACGTCGACGAGCTCGAGAGGGCCTGGGAACGCGCTATCCGGCGAGAGGATCTCGGTACGATCGAGCCGTTGCCATGAAGAAGCTCGCAAGCGTTCCCAGGGTCACGCAAGTCTCAGTGCTGCCGCCTTACGGCCTGCGGTTGACGTTCGCCGACGGTGTGCAGCGCGACGTCGATCTTGCTGACGAGTTGTGGGGACCTGTTTTCGAGCCGCTTAGGGACCCGGACTTCTTCGCCCAGGTCACGGTTGATCACGGCACCGTCGTGTGGCCGAACGGTGTTGATCTCGACCCGGTCGTCCTTCACGGAGACGCCCTTTCGGCAGCGGCGACAGGAAACAAGGCAGGCTGACTGTCGCGCGCGGTGGCCACTCGCAAACAGCGCAACACGCGCGTGCAACAAGCCCGGCGACACGTGGCCGCGGCGTCCAGCAGACGCGCCAAGCTTGCCCGAGCGGAGGCATGGATCGTTGAGCAACGTTGTCAGGCTCTCAGCGCGCTATAGCGCCGCGTCGGCCTGACAAGTTGCGCGGCTCATCGAGCACCCGGCTAGCGCTGTCATACCTCGGGCCTACTGTCTCGCGCTTCAGCGAGGGAGGGCCCATGGGCGTCAACAGCAAGGCTCGTCGAGCGGCAAAGCGTCGCAAGCAGCGCGCGTCTGCAAACACCCGCGGCCACTCGCCGTCGTCACCGCGTGCTGATGCCGGCCATGACGAGGATCGTCGCGACGGGCGGGAGCAGGTCGATGTTCGCCGCCTGCTCTCGGACACGCTTCGTCAGGTGCGGATTGCTCAGCGGATCGCTGCAAGGCGGGCGCGGGAGTTCCTCGCAGGCGAGCATGCTGAAGCGATAGCCGCCGAGCTCGAGGTTCTCCTCCGCGAGCTCACGAGGTCCGTGATGCAGCTCAACTGGACGTCGGCGGATCTGGCGGAGATCACGCGTCGCCGCTTGTCGGCGCGCCATGCCCGAGCGGTGTCGGCGTTGGTTGCGGCGAACGGCGAGCGCGGC
>DASZTV010000080.1:0-2123 GCA_035548125.1 Mycobacteriales bacterium
GTAGCCCTGCGTCCAGTAGTCCTCGCCGGACAGGATGCCGGGCAGGTAGCGCGCCTTCTGCTCCTCGGTGCCGAGGTTCATGAGCAGCGGGCCGACCATCTGCAGCCCGTTCGGCAGCAGCGGCGGCAGATCGCGCTTCCAGTACTCCTCGGCGTAGACGTACCGCTGCTCGACCGACCATCCGGTGCCGCCGTACTCCACCGGCCACGCGGGTGCGGCCCAGCCCTTCGTCGCCAGGATCCGGTGCCAGGCCATCACCTGCTCGAACGGCGCGAACACGCTGGTGGTCTTGCGGCCGGCTTCCCGGATCTCGTCGGTCGGCGCGGTGTCGAGGAACTCCGCCACCTCCTGGCGAAACGTCTCGAGGGTGGGATCTGTGTCGAGGTTCAAGGCCTACCCCTCTATCTCTTTCCGCAGTGGCCGTGCACCGCGGCGATCACGCGCACGACGCAGCTGACTGACGTGTCGGACTGCAGATCCACCACATGGCGACGCAGTTCGTGGAACATCTCGACCGTGAGCGCGTTCAGCTTCTCGGGGCGGTTGAGGGTGAGCTGCGCGCACCGATCCCGGTCTTCACGGTCGACGAGGGCCACGAAGGCGTCCTTTCTGCGGTTGGCACGCATTCTGGCAAGCGCCCACCTGCTCGCGCTGCTCGCGGTTCTCGCCGGTCTTGTCGCGGTCCCGGCCGCCGACGCCGCCGGGATCCACCCGCGACTGCTCGCGGTCCCGGTGCCAACGGTCGCCGGTCCGCTGACCGGCGGGCTCCGCGGCCATCCCTTCATGGGCCTGCTGCACGTCCCTCACGGATTCGTCGAGGAGGAGTACCTGGTTTCCGGGACCGCTCGGCCCTTCTACGGACCGTCGGTACTCGCGCAGCGTCCCGTTGCGGGGACCGATCGGCTTCCGCCGCTGCCGTACACCACGCGCATCATCGTCGTGCGGCCAAGCAGCGCTGCACGGTCGAACGGCACGGCAGTCGTGACCTGGGAGAACGTCACCTTCGGCCACGACATCGACGAGTGGTTCGACATCGGCAGGCAGGTCGTCGCCGACGGCTACACCTACGTCGACGCGGACGTCCAGCTCGCGTCGGAAGCCGCGCTCAAGGCCTTCGACCCGGTCCGGTACGCGGCGGTGAACATCCCCGACGACGCGTACCCGTATGACATCTACTCGCAGGTGGCGCAGGCGCTTCGCCACCGGACTTCGGTCAGGAGCACGCCGCGGCGCCATGTGCTCGACTTCGCCGCCTCGCAGTCGGGCTACGCGATCGACCAGTACCTGACTGCCGTCCAGCCATTCGTGCAGCACGTGTTCGACGGGTTCATCGACGCCGTAGCGAACGGCCCCGACCATCACACCGACCGACCGGTGATCCGGATGCTGTCAGAGGACGAGATCGACGGGTCGTCCGCCAGCCCGGACGCGCGCAACTACCGGCAGTGGGAGATCGCGGGGAGCGCGCACGGCAACCTGGCCGACTTTCGTTATGTGCGGCCCCCCGCTTTTCGGTCCATTTCGCTTGAGAGTGTGACTTCAAGTGAGAGGGCTGGTGTGAGTTTCTGATGGCTGCAGCGAAACGGTTGTCACCGGAACAGATCGTCGCGAAGCTTCGTGAGGCTGAGAGGCTTCAGGGTCAAGGGGCGACGATTCCGCAGGTCTGTAAGAAGCTCGGGTGCGCGGAGCAGACGTTTTATCGGTGGCGTCGGATGTATGGGTCGATGAAGGAAGACGAGGCGATCCGGCTTAAGACGTTGGAGCAGGAGAACGCGCGGCTGAAACGGATCGTGGCCGACCAGGCGCTGGACATCTCGATGCTCAAGGACCTGAACCGGGGAAACTTCTGACCCCGGCTCGGCGGCGGGACGCTGTGGCTCATCTTCAGAAGAAGTTCACGGTCAGCGAGCGGCGGGCGTGCGAGCTGGTCGGGCAGCACCGCTCGAGCAACCGTTACGCCGCGGTCGCGCCGGATTTCGAGGCGAAGCTGGTCGCGCGGATGACGGTCTTGGCCGAGCAGCACCCCCGATGGGGCTACCGGCCGATCCACAATCTGCTCGTCGATGAGGGCTGGGCGGTGAACAAGAAGCGGATCGAGCGGCTGTGGCGCCAGGAGGGCCTGC
>DASZTV010000081.1:0-39095 GCA_035548125.1 Mycobacteriales bacterium
ACAAACGCGATCTTGCACTTTTCAACGTCCGGAGGCCGCTCCGGACGTTGAAAAGTGCAAGATCGCGTTTTTTTAGAGGGTTTCGATGAGGGCGAGGCGGGCGGCGGCGGCTTGTTCCGGGGTGTGGTGAGCGAGCACCGCGGCGCGTCCCGCGGCCGCCATCCGGGCGCGGCGCTGCGGGTCTCGGAGTACGTCGATCAGGGTCGCCGCGAAACCCGCGTCGTCAGCCACCGCGACGTCGTCCGGCCCCACCCGGATCCCTTCCACGCCGGCTGCAGTCGTCACGACCGGCAGCCCCCACGCGAGCGCGTCGAGCACCTTCATCTTCGGGCCGCTCGTCGGCGGGCACGGGAACGCCAGTACGGCCGCCTGACGAAGCGCGTCGCTCGCCGCCGCCACCTCGCCGAGCACCTCGACGCCGGCAGGTACGTCGGTCAGTGCCAGGCCCCGACCGGCGATCAGTAGCCGCGCTCCCGCAACCGCCTCGCGAACCCGGGCCCAGTGACCGAACAGCCGGTGCAGCGCCGCCTGGTTGGGTGGCCACGCCCAGTCCGCGATCATCACCGCGACGGGGTCTTCCACCAGCGGCAGCGGTTGCGCCGGGACCGGCAGCGTCACCGGTAACACGTTGCGCACGCCGGTCGCGCGGGAGACCCGAGGCGAGAAGGTGATCGCCACGCCCGCCTTGCGCACCACCCGGTGTTCGGCGCGCATCGACTGGACGACCTCGGGGCGCGGCCGTCGGAGCGCGATCGCGTCGAGCATCTCCGAGTGATAGATCGTGACGCCGCGGCGCTCCGCGCGCTCGACCGCCGCGTAGGACTCCGGCTCCTCCGCCCAGGCGACCGCGTCCGTCGACGGCTGCCAGCCGGCCCCGCCGATCCCGGCGCGGGGGCGCAGCAACGTCGCCGGCTTGCGCCGCCAGCCGCCCGGGTCGTGGAAGGCCTCGCAGCGCACCCAGTCCGGCCGGGTCAGCCCGACCGGCACCCGCCCCCAGCACCACGCGGACACGTCGTGCCCGAGGGATCGCATCGCGTCCCAGATCGCGAACACGTGACGACCCGTCGCGGTGCCGTCCGGATGCGGAAGGTGCCAGGTGACGACCTCGATCCTCATCGTGCCGCGACCCGCTCCCACAGCCGCTCGACCGCTGCCGCGTTGGCGGCCCAGCTGAAGTCCGCGACGACCCGCTCCCGCGCCGCCGTACCGGCGTTGGCGAGCAGGCCCGGGTCGGTGAGCAGCCACACGATCTCGGCGGCGGCCGCGGCCAGGTCGGAGACGACGACCAGCCCGGCGCCCGCGCCGATGCCCTGAGCGCCCGCGGGCGTCGAGACGACCGGCCGGCCGGCCGCCATGGCCTCGAGCACCTTGTTCTTGATGCCGGCACCGGAGGTCATCCAGTCGACGTGCACGGACATGTCGTCGAGCGCGGCGCGCATGTCGGGGACGTCGGCGCGCAGCTCGACGCCGTCCCCGACCAGCCGGCGTACCTCCCGCGGCGGCCGACGACCGGCGAGCAGGACGGTGGCCTCGGGCACGGTCGCGCGGACCCGCGGCCAGACCTGGGTCACCAGGTCGACCGCGGCGTCGACGTTGGCCTGGCTGTCGAACACGCCGTGGAAGCCGAGCACCGGTCGACCCGGAACCGGGGCCGGCTCCGAGCCGGCGTCCACGCCGTTGGGGATCACCTCGACGCGAGCGCCCGGCGCGACCGCGCGTACCAGCTCCGCGTCCTCCTCCGTCACGACGACCACCGCCGCCGCCTCCGGGTAGTGCCGGTGTTCGTGCTCCTTGACCCGGGCGGCCTGCCCGGCGTCCAGCAACCGCCGCGCGACCGAGAGCCGCCGGTTGCCGTAGTTGGCCGACCACGGGTCGATGGCGACGTGTACGGCGGGAACCCCCTCCGCACGAGCGGCCAACCGGGCGGTGCCCCAACCGTGCAGGTGGACGACGTCCGCACCTGCCTCGAGCGCGTCCTCGAAGGCGAGGAGCAGCTCAGGCCGCTCGACGTACCCCACATGTGCCGGCTCGCGGTGCCGCACCGACCACGCCAGCCGAGCCAGGTAGTCGGCGCCCGAGGACAGACCTGCGCCGTACCACCCCACCTCCACGCCGGGGTAGCGCTCCTTTACCTCCGCCAGCGTGCGGACCCGCGCCATCGGAGCGCCGGCGGCCAGGAGCGTGACGTCGTGGCGGGGGACCAGCGCGCGCAGCTGATGGTCGAGCACGAACGCGGCGCCGTCTGTGGTGCGCCACGGCTCCCAGGCGCTGACCACGACCACCCGCACGCAGCGGACGCTACCCGGCCACGCCCCTCCCCCGGTGATCTTGACGAAACGAGCGCGCTCATCGCGTGATCTTGACGAAAGGCGCGCTCAACGACCCTCCAGACGCTCCTTTCGTCAAGATCACCGGGCAG
Source organism: Mycobacteriales bacterium (assembly GCA_035548125.1). Taxonomy (GTDB): domain Bacteria; phylum Actinomycetota; class Actinomycetes; order JAFAQI01; family JAFAQI01; genus DASZTV01. The sequence continues at coordinate 2,420 of DASZTV010000081.1, forward strand.
GCGCGGCGAGAATGGGCGGGTGGTGACCCTTGGCGTGGTGGTGTGCTCGCGCGACCGGCCGCGGCAGCTCGGTGCGTGCCTCGACGCTCTTGCCGGGCAGGACGCCGACGAGATCCTCGTCGTCGACTCCGCCTCGGGCTCCGACGCCACCCAGGTGGTCGCCCGTGACCACGGGCTCGAGTGCCTTCGGGTGGACGAGGCCGGCCTGGCGAGGGCCCGCAACGCGGCGTTGCGCCACACGACCGCCGACGTCGTCGCGTTCACCGACGACGACTGCAGCCCGCGCCCCGACTGGGCGGCGACGGTACGCGCCCGCTTCATGAAGTCCGCCGCGGAGGGCGAGCGGATCGGCTTCGCGGCGGGGCGGGTCGTCGCGATCGGGGACGGCCAGCCGGTCTCGGTGCTGCTCGACGCGGTGCCACGACGGTACGAGGGTGGTGACGACGCGAGCTTCATCGGCCACGGCGCGAACCTCGCCGTCGGCCGCGCCTGCTGGGAGGACCTCGGCGGGTTCGACGAGCTGCTCGGCGTCGGCGCGAAGCTACGCAGCGCAGAGGACACCGACTTCATGTGGCGTGCGCTGCGCCAGGGCTGGGTCGGTCACTTCGAACCGCAGGCGGTGGTCTCCCACAGCCAGTGGCGCGGTCGCACCGGCGCGCTGCGCGCGTCGTACGGGTACGGCATCGGCGCGGGCGCGCTGCGCAGCAAGGTGGCCCGGCTCGGCGGCCATCAGGCAGGCCGGCGGTTCTCCGCGGGAAGCCTCCGCCACACGTTGCGCCTGGCGGCCGCCGATGCGCGACACGGCTACGAGTTCGGCGTCGCCGTCAACCTGGTACGCGCTTCGGGGATCGCGGTCGGCCGCGCGCGGGCCAACCGGATGGCGCTCGTCGACGGCAAGCTGGCGACTCGATGACCGGACTCGTGGTCGACGGTCGGTTCCTGACCGCTCGGCCGACGGGCCTGCACCGGGTCGCCCGCGGCTTCGTGACCGCCGCCAAGGACGCAGGCGTCGAGCTCGAGGTGTGGACCCCGGGCAGGTGCGACGTGCCACTCGCGGACCGCGCACTCCACGTTCCGAACGGCCGGATCGGCGGAAGGTTGTGGGAGCAGGTCGTCCTGCCGGTCGCAGCCCGCGGCCGGACGATCTGGTCGCTGACCAACACCGCGCCCCTCGCCAGGCCGGGAATCGTCGTGGTGCACGACCTCGCGGCAGTCGTCGGGCCGCAATGGTTCGCCGGGTCGATGCGGCTCTACGCAACGTCCGTGCTGGCCTCGGCGCGCCGCGCCCGCCTGGTCCTCACGGTCTCCGCCGCGGTGCGCGACGAGCTGCTGAACCACGGGGTCGGCGACGAGCGGGTCATCGTGGTCTCGCCCGCCGTCGACGAGCGCTTCGCACCCGCGCCGCCACCGGACGTACAGCGGGTACGGGAAGCGCACGGCATCGGAGCGGACTACGCAGTGGTGGTCGGTTGGGCCGACCCCCGCAAGGACGCGTACACCGCCGTCGCCGCGCACCGCCGCGTGGTCGGCGACCAGCCGCACGACCTCGTGCTCATCGGCGAAGGCCACCCGACGTTCGCACCCGTCGAACGTCCGGCCGGCGACCGGATCCGGATCGTCGGGCACACCACCGACCAGGACCTCGTCGCGCTGCTCACCGGCGCGAAGCTGCTGCTCTACCCGAGCCGGTACGAGGGCTTCGGGCTGCCGCCGCTCGAGGCGATGGCGTGCGGTACGCCGGCGGTCGTCAGCGACATCCCGGCACTGCGGGAAAGCACGGCGGGCGCGGCGACCCTGGTGACGCCGGGGGACGTCGAGGGTTGGGCGGAGGCGCTGCGAGCGGGACTGCGGGGCGAGCTCAGGCCCGGGAGTCCTCCGACGCGGTCCTGGCGATCCGTGGGGCAGCAACTGGCAGCTGCGCTACCGGCAGGATCGGACGCGCCACCGCGCCGTTGAGGACGACCTCTTCCATCACGTCGTCGAGTCGCTGCACGAACGCGTCGGCCGCGAACTGCTGAGCCCGCCGACGCGTCGCGCGACGCGAGATCAGCCGGCCGTTGGGCCCGTCGTCGGCGATGATCCGCATCTGCTCGGCGAACGCCCACGGCGTCGGCGGCAGCAGCCAGCCGGTCACGTTGTGGATCACGCTCTCGCGGGGGCCGCCCGCGTCGACCGCGAGCACCGGAGCGCCGGAGGCCATCGCCTCGAGCGGCACGATCCCCCAGTCCTCGTTGGGCGCGGTGAACACGACCGCCATGCACCGCGCGTAGAGCGAGGCGAGCTCCTCGTCACTGGGGTGGATGAGGAACTCGACGGGAAGGCCGGCGGCGTGCTGGCGCAGCGTCTCGAGGTACGGCCGGCTCTTGCTGTCCACGCCGCCGGCAATCACCAGCGATGCGTCGGTGCCGTTCTGCCGGGCGACCCGCAGCGCCTGGATCGCGAGCTCGATCCGCTTCTCCCACATGATGCGGCCGGCGACCAGGAAGAACCGCTCGCGCGGGAGGGTGGGGTGGAGGGTGAACTGGTCGAGGTCGACACCCGGGTGCAGGACCTCGATCTCCTCCGCCGGCAGCCCGGCGTTCTCGATCCGGTGCGCGGTCTCCTGGCTGTTGGCGAGGACGTACTGGTAGTGCCGCCACATCCGCCGGTCGACGGCCTTGAAACCGGGAGCGAGCGCCAGCAGCGCGGCGTACTTGCGCAGGCTGCGCGAGCGCAGGGCGCGGCGGGTGACCGGGTCGTGCAGGATCTTCAGCGGCGTGTGGCAGTAGCAGACGGTCGGGATGTTGTTGCGGTGCACCACGAAGTCGCCGAGGCCCTCCGAGGACACCAGCAGCGCCTGCTCGTCGCGGAGCGGCAGCTCGGTACGGCTGATCCGGTACGCCGCCTGGGCGAGAGCCGGCAACGCGCGGCGTACGGAGACCTGCGGGTCCAGGACGACGATGCGTGCGTCACGCAGCCCGGGGAAGGTGCTCGCGGAGTCGTAGTGGTGCGTGTAGAGCGTCCAGTCGTGGCGACTACGGCTCGCGATGTTGAGCAGCGTGCGCTCGATCCCGCCCGTGACATAGATCCACGGGTGGTAGAGCGCCAGCTTCACGACGTGCTACCTCCGCTCGAGCTTCGTTCCTCTGACAACCGCCCCTAGCGTGCCGACCAGCAGGCCGAGCACCGTGGCCAGGGTACGGGTCGCGACGGTAACTGCGCCGAACTCGTATCCGTGCCGCAGATCATCTAACACCGGGCGCACCCCCTGTTCGATGACCGCCTCGCGCAACAACCGTCGGGCCCGGGGCCGGTCCCACCGCGCCAGGCGGGCGAGCCGGACCCCCATCCCCTTGCCATAACGCCAGTCGAGGCGGATGAGTTGCGGCCTCGTCCGCCACTGGTCGTGCTCGGCGACCGCTTGCGGCTCGAACTGGCCGGTCCAGCCGTCCCGGAACAGCCGATCCAGCAGGTCGAGGTCCTCGGCGCTCGCCGCCCACGAGCCTGGGCCGAGCGTCTCATCGAACCCGCCGACCCCGACCAAGGCACGCCGACGTACCGCAAGGTTCGCGCTGGCCCCCAAATCACCCGAAAGACCCGGGTGCAGCCGCTCCCGCTCGGTGCGGCTGCTGATCGCCACGGGACGTTCGGCGGCGGCCTGCTCCACGGGCACGACGACCCGGCCGGACACGAAGCCGATGCCGTCGTCGGCGAAGCCGGCCACCAGGGCGTCGGCCCAGCCCGGGTGCACCCGTACGTCGTCGTCGACGAAGGCGACCAGCTCGTGACGGGACTCCCGCCAGCCGGCGTTGCGGGCCAGGCTGGCACCGGGTCGATCGCACCGTACGACGCGGGCGCCGGCGAGCTCGGCGGCCGCGGCGACGGCCCGCGCGTCTGCCGATGCCGAGTCGGCCACGACGATCTCGTCGGCGTCGGCGAGGTCGGCGCGCAGCGCCGCGAGGCAGGCCGCGAGCATCTCGGGACGGTCCCGCGTCGGCACCACGACGGTCAGCGGCTCACGCACCGACCGCTCCCTGCACCTGACCCACCGCGTGCCGGTAGACGGCACGGGTCGCGTCGGCCACCGCGGCGATCGAGTGGCGAGCCGCGCGGGTGCCGGCCGCCGCTGCGTAGGAGGCCACCAGGTCGTCGTCGGCGAGCAGCCGAGTGAGCGCATCGGTAAGGGCGGCGACGTCGCCCGCCGCCACGACCGGTCCGGCACCGAGCCCGCCGACCACCTCGGCGACCGCCGGGTCGTCGGAGCCGATGACCGCCCTGCGGTGTGCTGCCGCCTCGGCCGCGGCCAGCGACGACCCCTCGGGACGGCGGCCCGGCATCGACGCGACGACGACGATCCGCACCCGCCCCATCAGCGCCGACAGCTCGCGGTCGTCCAGCCAGCCGAGGAACTCCACCCGGCTGCCCAGCGCCGCAGCCCGTCGGCGTAGCGCCGGGCCCGACCGTCCGTCGCCGGCGATCAACAGCCGGCTGCGAGGTGCGGCCTCGACGACCCGCGCGAACGCGTCGATCACCACGTCGATTCCCTTGTCGGGGGCGAGCCGGGCGGCGACCAGAACGTCGCGGCACTGCCCCGCCGGCACCAGCACCCCGGTCGGCTCGGCCACCGGAACCGGGACGGTGCTGACGGCCGGGAGGCCGGCAGCGCGTGCCAGATCGGACACCGCGTCGCTGACACCGATGGTCGCGCCGAGGTGGCGCCTGGCGGCGCGCAGCACCGCGCCGGCGCCGACCGCCTCGACGGCACGCTGCGGCAGGTACGCCGGGTGCTCGCGTGCACCGAACAGCCGGCGGTCGTGCAGCGTCATCACGCGCGGCAGGTCGACGCCACCGAGGACGCTCGCGGACAGCTCGCGGCTGATGTTGTGGAAGTGGACGACGTCCGCGCCGAACGCCCGGGCGCGATCCGCCACCAGCCGACGCGCCGCCGGATCCCACAGGTCGAGCACCTTGGAAACCCGGCGATGCCGGCGCGCGCCCGCGAGGACGTCGACCGCGTCGCCCGCCGCCGTCAACCCGGCGACCAGGCGCCGGACGTAGGCCTCCGCGCCGTACCCGCGTTCGACGGGCTCGTCGTGGACGACCAGGACCCTCACGGCTGGGCGGGCCAGTTCGCGGCGAAGCCTGCGACGAGGGCCATGCCGCCGGCGTTGGGCTCGATGGTGCTGCCGTCGGAGGCGGGCTGCGCCTGAACCAGCGTGAACAACCCGCCGGTCCCGCCGTCCCACGCGAAGCCGCTCCACCCCCAGTGGTGGTCCGCGGCGTAGGAGATCACGTGCGCGTTGTACGTGCCGGCGTCGCCGTTCGGCCAGCCGAACTCGCTGACGATCACCGGGTACGTCTTCGCGAGGCTGTCCCACCCGTCGAGGATCTGCGACGGCTCGAGGGGGTCCGGGGTGGTGCAGCCCGGTGGCGGCTCGGTCGAGCAGGTGTAGGCGTGTACGCCGTAGGCGATGTCGCTGCCGGCGACGAACTCGGTGGGCGGTGCGGCGGCGTACTTCAGGCCGCTGATCACGACCAGGTTGGTGGCGCCGGTCCCGCGGACCGTGTCGTAGAGCTGCTGCATCCCGGCTGCCGCGACGGTCTGGCCGTCGACGTCGTACGACCCGCCCTGCAGCCAGGTGCCCTGGTGGACGTACGGCTCGTTGAACAGGTCGAAGGCGACCAGCGGGTTGTCCTGGTAGCGGGTCGCGACCTCCTGCCAGAACGTCAGCGATCCCGGCGAGTCGGCCATCGGAGTCAGGGTCGGCGTGCCACAGCGGCCGACCGTCGCGAAGTGCAGGTTGATCAGCGCCACCATGCCGCGGTCGGTGACCCAGCGCACCACCTTGTCGACAACCTGCGGGTAGTCCTTCTCGTAGTGGCACGACCCCGCCAGCCACTTCTGCTCGCCGAGAGAGATGCGCACCTCGTTGGCGCCCCACAGTGACAGCTGCTGGATCTCGGCCTGGGTGGGCAGCGGGTTCTTCGTGCCGCCCTCGAGACCGAACCGCTGCAGGCCGCGCAGGATCAGCGGCCTACCGTCGCCATCCAGGATCTGGTTGCCGCGGGTGGTCAACGGCCCGACCACCCGGGCATGACCGCCGGGCGTCTGCGCGAGCGACGCGTCGTCGACCAGCTGGATCTCGGACGCGACGGAGTGAGGGAACGAGATTCCCAGCTGTACCCGGCGGGTGTGCTGCGGGGCGATGGCGGCCACAACCGGCGGCTGGCCCCACGCCGACGTCGAGTCGAGCAGCGGTTCGCTGAGGTCGGTGTCCGTCGTGGCGCCGACCCCGTTGAGGAACCGCAGCTGAAGCTGCACCGAGCCCGCCTGGCCCTCACCGCGGACGAACACCTTGCCGACATAGCGGTCGCCGGGGTTGACCTTCACCGGCGGCGACCACAAGGTCATCGACCCGCCGGACGCCGGCGCGATCGCGGCGAGGGCGCCGCTGCCGCGATAGACCCTTGCCTTCTTGGTGGTCACCGAGATCGTCCCGACGTCGGGGGACCACCCGCCGATCGTGTCGTCGAAGGTCGCCGCGTCGCCCGTCAGCAGCTGGCTCGGCGCGAGCGAGTCGACCCAGGGCAGGTCGGCAACCGGACTCGCGGTCGGCTCGGGCTGTGGCGGCGAGGAACCGCCGCGGTTCGCGATCAGGGTTCCGACCGCGACCAGAACGGTCACGATGAGCGCAACGGCAACGATCGGGGCGCGGTCCACCCACCGTTCGCGCGCAGTGCCGGACACGACGACTAAGGCTAGTGGCGCACCCCGTTCGGGTTGCTGAAACCGGACCGATAGGTTCCCCGGCATGGATCTGAACTCGACCTCTGCCGTTGTCACTGGTGGCGCCTCCGGGCTGGGCGCCGCGACCTGCCGCCTGCTCGCCGAGCAGGGCGTCGGCGTTGTGGTTGCCGACCTGCAGGACGACAAGGGCGAGGCGCTCGCCAAGGAGATCGGCGGGGTCTACGTCCACACCGACGTGACGAACACCGAGCAGATCATCAACGCGGTCGACACCGCGGTCGGCATGGCGCCGCTGCGCTCGCTCGTCTGCTGTGCCGGCATCGGGTCGGCCCAGCGCACGGTCGGCAAGGACGGGGAGTACGCGTCCGCGTTCAACCTGGACACCTACAAGTTCGTGCTCGCCGTGAACCTCACCGGAACGTTCGACTGCGTGCGCATCGCGGCGACCGCGATGAGCCGCAACGCCGCCGACGAGGACGGCCAGCGCGGTGCGATCGTGCTGACCGCCTCGGTCGCCGCGGAGGACGGCCAGATCGGGCAGGCGGCGTACTCGTCGTCGAAGGGCGGCATCGTCGGCATGACCCTTCCGGTTGCCCGCGACCTCTCGGCCATCGGCGTACGGGTCAACACGATCCTTCCCGGCCTCATCGACACCCCGATCTACGGCGAGGGGCCGGAGTCGGAGGCGTTCAAGGCCAACCTCGGCAAGCAGGTGCTGTTCCCGAAGCGGCTCGGCTACGCGACGGAGTACGCGACGCTCGCCTTGGAGATGCTGCGCAACAGCTACTTCAACGCGGAGTCGGTCCGCCTCGACGCCGGCATCCGCATGCAGCCTCGGTAGGCGTTGCGCCAGATCAAAAGCGGCTGAGACCAGAGGCGCGGTTGCCGTCCTCGGTCGCGTCACGCCGGCCGGTCGCGTTTCGTTGTCGGATTGGCGTGTCTTCCTACGGCGTGTCGACACGCCAGCTCTACAACGAACGCAACCGGGCAGCGAAAAGCACCCCGAACGGCAGCCACCCCCTGGTCTTGGCCGCCGTTGACCGTCGGGCCGCAGCGCGAAGCGCCAGGCCCGAGTGCCCTAGCCGGCTAGTGCTTGAACACCCAGTAGCGGGCTGAGATGAAGTTGATGACGGTGTTGACGCCGACGGCCACCAGCTTGCTGACGAGGTAGTAGAGGCCGAGGCTGGTCAGGCCGCGCACGATGCCGACGGTCGAGCCGACGTTGACGCCGACCATCAACAGGTACGGGCCGATCACGCTGCCGTGGCTCGCCTTCGCCTGGAACGTCCAGTTACGGTTCAGCGTGTAGTTGACGAGCACGGCGGCGATCGATCCGACGATGGTCGCCACCGTCAGCGATACGTTGGCACCGGAGTGCAGCCCGTAGAGCAGGCCGACGTCGGCGCCGAGGCTGCAGACACCTGTGATGCAGAACCGGATCAGCGACTCGCGGAGCGTCGGCCGCGCGGTGCTGTGGTCCTGGGACTCCGCGACCAGCACCGCCACCGGGCTGGTCACAGGCGCCACCCGGTCCTCGGCCATCTGCTCAAAGTTAGCGACCAAACGCGAAGGCCGCCCACCCCGCAATCGGGTGAGCGGCCGTTGCGCCTTGTGACGGCTAAACCGAGATCCGTACCTCGCTGATCTCGCCCTCAGCCACCTCGACCTTGGCGTCACCGCCGTTGTGGCCGCCACCCGGAATCACCCGCACGTTCCAGGTGCCCGGCTTGGCGAAGAACCGGAACTGTCCGGTCGCCGACGTGATCACCTCGGCGGTGAACTCGCCGCCGGCCTCGAGCAGCCGGACGTAGCTGCCCGCCGCCGGGGTGTCGCCCTGGTAGACGAGGCCCTGGATCACGGTCTCGCCGGTCGGGATGCCCTCGCGGCTGATCGTTGCCTGGTCAGGAGCTCCGCACATGCTCAGACGTCCTTCTCGATCGGAACGCCGACCAGTGAGCCGTACTCGGTCCACGAGCCGTCGTAGTTCTTGACATTCTTCTGGTCCAACAGCTCGTGGAACACGAACCACGTGTGCGCGCTCCGCTCACCGATCCGGCAGTAGGCGATGGTGTCCTTGCCGAAGTCGACGCCCTCGCTCTGGTACAGCTCCTTGAGCTCGTCGTCCGAGCGGAACGTGCCGTCCTCGTTGGCCGCCTTGCTCCACGGGATGTTCACCGCGCTGGCGACGTGTCCCGCGCGCTGCGACTGCTCCTGCGGCAGGTGCGCCGGCGCGAGCAGCTTGCCCGAGAACTCATCCGGCGAGCGGACGTCGATCAGGTTCTTGGTGCCGATCGCGGCGACGACCTCGTCGCGGAACGCGCGGATCTCGTTGTCCGCTGCCTTCGCCTGGTACGTCGTCTTCGGCCGGTTCGGCACGTCCGCGACGAGCTCGCGGCTGTCGAGCTCCCACTTCTTGCGGCCACCGTCGAGCAGCTTGACGTTCTCGTGGCCGTAGATCTTGAAGTACCAGTACGCGTAGGACGCGAACCAGTTGTTGTTGCCGCCGTACAGCACGACGGTGTCGTCGTTGGCGATTCCGCGGTCGGACAGGAGCGTCTCGAACTGCTCCTTGCTCACGAAGTCACGAACGACCGGGTCCTGCAGGTCACGCTTCCAGTCGATCCGCACGGCATTGCGGATGTGGTTCTTGTCGTACGCCGCGGTGTCCTCGTCGACCTCGACGAGAACGATCTTCGGGTCATCGAGGTGGGCCTCGACCCAGTCCGCGTCGACGAGCACGTCGTTGCGAGCCATTTGTTGGTTCTCCTTTTTGAAAGGCAAGAAAACAGCGAAACGGGGGAAGTCACCCCAAGCCCGGGGCAACAGAGAAGGACAGAAAGCGGTGACGAGGAAGTCAGCCGCGACACAGGCAGGTGGCCACACGGCACAGGTCGACCGCGCGCCGGCTCCACAACACGGGGCTCACCCGCGGTGGGTACTTCGCTGCCACGGCAGGCAGCCTACTGTGCCATGATAGTTACGTACGCTAAGTATCTCGACCCCTGAGGAAATCCCTTGCCGACCGCTCCCCCTGAGGTGTCAGCCCCTACCGGGCGCATCGCATACAAGTGGATCGCCCTGTCGAACACGACACTCGGCATCCTGATGGCGACGATCAACAGCTCGATCCTGATGATCGCCCTGCCCGACATCTTCCGCGGCATCCACCTCAACCCGCTCGCGCCGGGGAACACGCCGTACTTCCTTTGGATCCTGATGGGCTTCCTGCTCGTGACGAGCGTGCTCGTCGTGAGCCTCGGCCGGATCGGCGACATCTACGGCCGGGTACGGATGTTCAACCTCGGGTTCGCGGTCTTCACAGGCTTCTCGATCCTGCTCTCCCTCACCTGGATGCACGGCACGCACGGTGCGCTCTGGATCGTGCTGATGCGGCTCGGTCAGGGGCTCGGCGGCGCGTGCGTGCTCGCCAACTCATCCGCGATCGTCACCGACGCCTTCCCCGAGAACGAGCGCGGTCTTGCACTGTCGATCAACGGCGTGGCCGCGATCAGCGGCTCGTTCATCGGCCTGATCCTCGGCGGGCTGCTCGCCCCCGTGGCGTGGCGCCTGGTCTTCATCGTGTCGGTTCCACTGGGCTTGTTCGGAACGATGTGGTCGTTCCTCAAGCTTCGCGACAACGGCATCCGCACCCCGGCGAAGATCGACTGGATCGGCAACCTGCTCTTCGCTGCCGGCCTGGTCGGAGTGCTGCTCGCGATCGTCTACGGACTCGAGCCGTACGGCGGGCACACGATGGGGTGGACCAAGCCGATGGTGCTCGCCTGCGGCTTCGGCGGGATCGCGATCCTCGGCGTGTTCATCGCCGTCGAGCGCCGCGTCTCCGACCCGATGTTCCGGCTGCACCTGTTCCGCAGCCGTACCTTCACGATGGGTAACGTCACCGGGTTGCTGGCCGGCCTGTCCCGAGGCGGCTTGATGTTCACCCTCATCATCTGGCTGCAGGGAATCTGGCTGCCGCAGCACGGGTACTCGTTCGCGGAGACGCCGCTGTGGGCCGGCATCTACATGGTCCCGCTCACCGTCGGCTTCCTGATCTCCGGGCCGATCTCGGGCCGGCTGACCGACCGGTTCGGCGCCAAGCCGTTCGCGACGGCGGGCATGGCGCTGTCGGGCGTGTGCTTCCTGTTCTTCGACCTGATGCCGATGAACTTCAACTACGTCTGGTTCGGTCTGCTGCTCCTCGTGATGGGCCTGTCCCTGGGGATGTTCTTCGCGCCGAACATCGCGAGCGTCATGAACGCCACGCCCGCCGACCAGCGCGGCGCCGGCGCCGGGATGCTCAACACGTCCCAGAACAGCGCGCAGGTCCTCTCGATCGGCGTGTTCTTCACGGTGATCACGCTCGGGCTCGCGGCTCGCCTCCCCGCGACGCTGCAGCACGGGCTCGTCAGCCAGGGCATGCCGGCCGGCCAGGCGCACTCGATCGCCCACCTGCCGCCGATCGGGACGCTGTTCGCGGCGTTCCTCGGCTACAACCCGATCCAGCAGCTGATCGGGTCACCCGCCGCAGCCCATGTGACCGCCGCTCACTACCACTACCTGACCGGGCGCAGCTTCTTCCCGACGCTGATCTCCGGTCCGTTCGGCCACGGCCTGCACCTGGCGATGCTGATGGCCGCGGGAATCAGCTTCATCGGAGCGATCTGCTCCGGGCTGCGCGGGTCGGACACCGTCGAGGAGGCGCACGCGCGCCGTACGACGGACCCGGCAGAGGCCGACGCCGACCTGGTCGGTGCCGCCACCGCCATCGAATAACCCCGAAGTAGCAAGCAACCAGCGCTCCGCCGTCCGGTTTGTGCCGGTTTCGAGCGCCGGACGACGCGCCGAGGGGCAGGTCGTGTGCTACTTCGGGAAAGGGACGTACCTGACAAATGGCGTGGGGTTGACTGTCAACCTGTTACGGGGGTTCGGACGTTGAGCAGGGGACGGAGGCAGTCGTGACCTTCTCCGAGGACACGACGGCGGATGCCGCCGAGCCGCCGACGTTCGAGGAGGTGTTCCCCGTGCTCATCCGCGACGCGTACCGCGTCGCGTACCGACTGCTGGGCGACCGCGGCGAGGCCGAGGACGTGGCTCAGGAGGCGTGCGCGCGCGCCTACAGCCGCTGGTCGTCCGTTCGCGACCATGCGGAGCCTTGGTGCGTCCGCGTCGCCAGCAACCTCGCGTTGGACCTGCTGCGGTCCCGCACTCGTGCGGTACGCCGCAACGAGCGGATCGCCGCCGAGCAGACGTTCGGCAACGGCGCAAGCACCGACGACCGGCTCGACCTCTACGCCGCGCTGTCCAAGCTGCCGAAGCGGCAACGGGAGAGCGTGATCCTGCGCTATCTCGGCGACCTCTCCGAGGCGCAGACCGCCGACGTGATGGGGGTCTCGGTCGGCTCGGTCAAGACGCACTCGAGCCGCGGCATCGCGGCACTGCGCGAGGCGTTGGCGCGATGAGCGACCGCTTCGGCCCCGGCGGCGGCCCGGACGGCATCTTCGACAACCTCGACGACCCGACGCCGCCGGTGTTCGGCAACGAGCTGCTCCCCGGCGTGCTCAGCCGAGGCAACCAGATCCGGCGGCAGCGTCGCACCACGTACGGCATCGCGAGCGCGTGCGCGGTGGTTCTCGTCGCGGGCGCGGCGGTGGGCCTCGCCGGCGGTCACAGCGGAGGCTCTCGCCATCCCGTCGTCGCCAGCTCGCTGACGCCGACGCCGCATCCCCACCACTCGCCCAAGCACCGCCACCACGGCGGCACGACGGTGACGACGAACCCGCACCATCCGGGCTCCGGAAACGCCACATCGACGCCGACCTCGTGCCCGACCGCGACGCCGCCCTCGACGCCGGCGGAACAGCCCACGCCGACCGACAGTGACTCGCCGACGCCGACCGACACGCCGCTTCCCACGGACAGCCCGAGCTCGACGCCGACCGCCGAGCCGACGGACACGCTGTGCCCGAGCTCGACGCCAACCGCGGACCCGAGCGACGACCCGTCGGTCACCCCGACGCCGACCGACAGCCACCTGCTGCCGATCATCGGTAACTAGCGGACGCCGACGCAGCTGTCCGGCGCAATCACCGCCGGCATCCGATAGACGTGGCCGATGTAGCCCGGGAAGATCTTGGTGACCCCGGGGATCGCCTTCACCCAACGATCGAGCCGCTCGGTGTGCTCGACCGGCAGCGGCTCGACCACGACGTAGTCCTCGTGGAGCTTGCGCAGCTCGCCGATGAGTGCCGGGCAGGTCGTCGGGCCGTCGAAGGCACCGGACGGCTGAGTGACGCCGATGTAGTTGATGGTGTTGCTGAACCCGGGGCCGTAGAACGGGTACTGCAAGCCGTGCCCGGCGACGCCGATCCGCACGTGCTCGAACGAACCGACCAGCCGGAACAGCTTGGACTCGGGGGTGTCGGCGGCGTACCGGTTCTTCAAGTAGTGGCTCTGTACGGCGGCCAGCCCGGCCACGACCATCACGACGGCGAGGGCGGCGGCAAGCGCTGACGCGACGGCGTCTCTCCGGCTCCAGACCGCGCGGGCAGCGAGTGCAACCACTCCGATGGCAAGCGCGAGCGGGATGCCCCAGGAGTAGACGACCGACTGCTTCAGCGACGACATCGCGATGAGCGACAACGTCAGCGCCGTCAGGCCCAGCGTCACCAGCCAGTTGATCCGCCGGAAGACGGCCGCCGTGGCGAACAGCACCAGCGCGACGGCGAGCACCGGCAGCGCGTACCTGGTGTTGGTGGCGAAGAGAATCGGCGCGTTCGGGCTGCCGATCGCCGTGGTCGGGGTGACCAGGTAGGCAACGAAGCCGATCAGCGCGGCGACGCCGAGGACGCGGCGCGGCCACGATCGCTCCACGAGGGCAAGGATCAGGCCGAGCAGGAACAGCACGCCGACCAGCGGCCACAGCCCGGTCCAGACCGCCTTGAGCCCCGGCTCGAACCAGTGACGGATGACGTCGCCGTTTCCCAGGTAGTGGGCGACGGTGTAGTCGTAGGGCTTGACCTCCGGATAGGGCACGACGTGGAAGCCGTGACCCGCCACCGTGAGGTCGAGGTCCGGCACCGGCGAGCCGACGAGGATCCAGTCGCGCAGGTACCAGAAGCTCCCGGTGGCCATCGCAGGTAGGACGAGCGACAGCGCAGCCACGCGACGGTCGCCGGCGCAGAGCAGGATCACGCCCACGGCGATGATGACGACGAGCGGCAGCGCGTTGAGCTTGGTTCCCGCGGCCAGGCCGAGTGCTGCGCCGGCGACCGACATCGCGCGAAGCCAAGAGCCCCGAACGACACCTTCACGCGGCACGCCGGCGATCGACAGGCAACCGATCGCGGCGAGGACGAACGCCATGGCCGGGATGTCGTTGAGGCCGGGGCCGGAACTGGCCTGCGACACGATCGGCAGCGACAGGATCGCCGCGCCGGCCGCGAGCGCCGGAGCACCCATCGAGCGCCGGGTGCCGATCACCCAGCACGCCAGCAGCGCGAGCCAGCCGAACAGAAGGTTCAGCCCGAAGATGGCGATGTCGGGATGCGGGCCGAGCATCCCGACGGCGTCGAGCAGCTCCGCGTCGAACGGGTAGTAGACCGTCCCGTCGGACGACGCGGTGTGATGCAGCGTGTAGAGGTCGTGCGACTGGACGATCTGCGCAGCCTGCGACAGGTGATAGTGGATGCTGTCGAGATCGAGCGGTCCGGTGCCCACCACTGCTGCGTCGCGGCCGATCAACGACGCCGAGCTCGCGACGATGCAGATCGCGACGCAGCCGAACATCACCCAGCCGCGGACATCCTGCGGGAGCCGGGGACGCGGGCCGCGGTTGGCCGCTGCGGACCGGCCGAACCGCCCGGCCGCGATCGCGACTGCCGCGCTGACGCCGGCGAACGGCCATCGGCTGAAGATGTCGCAGCTGCCGAGCAGCTGGGCGACCACCACCACACCACCGATCCCGATGACGCTCGCGACCAGTGCCGTCTCCGCGCCGCCCCGATCAGGAACCAACCGGCGCGCGAGGCGCGGCGCGGCGACCAGCCACGGGACGAGACCGATGACGAGGGCGGCGCTACCGAGCAAGAAGTCGGCGACGGGCACCCGCCGACCTTATGCGGTCTACCGCGGCGGAGCGGTCATCAACTGCCCAACGTCACGTGGTCCGCAGTGCCGGCGCCGAGCAGTCCGCCGGCCGTCACCTCGACCGACGTCACGTTGATGCGGAACGGCAGCCCCCGCAACGGGATCGACAGCACGAGCGGCTTGAGCTTCGGCGCCGCTGATGCCGCCAGGGAGAGGGTGACGTTCGCACCGTTCACGGCGACGGCCGCCACGCCCTTCAGCAGCTTGGTGTTCCCGCCGGCGTGCACCTGCCGGATCACCTCGACCGATCCCGGCGACGCCCGGCTGAGGGTGACCGTGACCGCCTGACCCGCCAGGTAGTGCACGATGTCGGCGAACGACAGGAACGCCGTGCCGTCGACATGGTCGACCGGCACGCGCGACACCGATCCGTTGAGCACGTGGGAGAGCGGGACGTGCATCCCGTGCAGATGGACCTTCAGCGTCTGGATCTGCACGCCGTCGGTGGTCTTGTAGCCGTGAGCGGTCACGGACACATCGGAGTAGCGACCGTGGAACGCCTGAGTGAGGAACGGGAAGCCGCTGATCGACACCGACGGGCGGCTGGGCAGATCCTCGTCGGTCTGGAGCTTGCCCGCGAGCACATGACCGGCGACCGCTCCGCCGACCCGGTCGGTGACGACGACCAGCACCACGATGAGCAGCAGCAGCCCGATGAGCAGCTTCCGCAGCATGTCGCCTCCCTATCGGTCCGGACCGCGCGCGACCAGCGCCGGCAGGTGCCGCGCCATCCGGTCGAGCAGCTCCGGCGATGCTGCATTCTCCGCGTGGGCGAACCCCTCCTCCAGCCACAGCTCTTTCGGTTCTCGTGCCGCGGCGTACAGGGCTTCCGGATGCTCGATCGGGAAGTAGTGGTCGCTGTCGCCATGGACGATCAGCACCGGGATCGGCGCGATCCGCCCGATCACGTCCACGGGCGCCTCCGGCGGAGCGTCGAGGTCCCAGCCCTCCGCGCTGATCCGGGTCTTGAGCAGCCGCCGGGAGACCAGGCGACCCAACCTGGTCTCGATCGCCCAGTGCACCCGGCGCATCGGCTTGGTGTCCTTGTAGAACCAGCGTGAGACGGCGGAGACGCTGACCACTGCCTGTACGCCGCCGATCAGCGCGGCATGACGGAGCACGATGCTCCCGCCCATCGACCAGCCGCACGTGACGACGTCGGAGTAGCCGAGCTCGCGGGCGTAGCCCACGGCGGCCGCCAGGTCGTGCACCTCGTCCCGTCCCATCGTCGCGTGGCCGGACGACCCGCCGTGCCCGCGGAAATCCAGGCCGATGACACCGACGTGCCGGGCGAAGGCGGCCATCACGGCCCGTGGCCCGGGCCGCGCCGTCGACTGGGTGAAGCCGTGGGCCACGACGACGGCGAGCGCTCGATCGGGGTCCGGGCCCTCGAGGTGGACGACCACGAGCCGTTCACCGTCGACGGTCTCGAGCACTCCGCTATCCTTCACCAGTCGGGTTCGGGCAGCGCCGCCTCCCCAACGGTGTTCACATCGGGAGCGGCACGCGCCGGGCCCGTTTGCTTTTGAACGACCAGAGCATTGGAGGTCGCGAGTGGCGAACCTGCTGCTGCTCACGCCGTCGTCGGACGGGTCGGCTCAGGTGCTGCCCAGCCTCGGCCTGCTCGGCCACGACGTCCGCGTGATGCCGCTCGACGCCGCACCGCTGCTCGACGCCCCGCCCAATGATCTGATCATCGTCGACGCGCGGCGCGAGATGGCCGCAGCGCGGACCACCTGCCGGCTGCTGGAGGCGACCGGCACGTCGTCACCGGTGATCGCCGTCGTCACCGAAGGCGGTCTGGTCGCGGTCGCGGCGGACTGGGGCCTCGATGACGTGATCCTCGACACGTCGGGACCCGCGGAGGTCGAGGCGCGGCTGCGCCTGGCGCTGGGTCGGGCCGAGAACAACCGCGACATGGCGGTCAGCGAGGAGATCCGCTCCGGCGACCTCAGCATCGACGAGGCGACCTACCAGGCGAAGCTCGGCACCCGGCCGCTCGACCTGACGTTCAAGGAGTTCGAGCTGTTGAAGTTCCTCGCCCAGCACCCTGGACGGGTCTTCAGCCGGGCGCAGCTGCTTCAGGAGGTGTGGGGGTACGACTACTTCGGCGGCACCCGCACCGTCGATGTGCACGTCCGGCGGCTTCGCGCGAAGCTCGGCCCCGAACGCGAGGCGCTGATCGGCACCGTCCGAAACGTCGGCTACAAGTTCGTCGCGCAGCCGCTCCCCGGCCTGCCCGGCCTCGGCGAGGACGGCGACGCCGCGCCCTATTCCGAGGTCGTCACCGAGGTCTGAGCGGGCGGCGCAGCGCCTCAGTAAGGTCGGCCCGTGGCTGTCATCGAGGTCGAGGACCTGACCGCGCGCCAGGTGTTCGACGTGCTGGAGCTCCGCAACGCGGTCGCGACGGCGACGTCGGGCTCGAGCCCGCTGTCCGACCACGTCGTGAGCTCGGTGAAGGGCCTCGCGCCGGGCCGGCACTTCCTGCAGATGTCGGGCGACACGGTCGTCGGCTACGCCCACCTCGACGAAGCGTCCGAACCCGTCGCCGAGCTGGTCGTCGGCGAGACCGGAGACGTCGCAACGCTGTTACGCGCCGTCACCGCCGCGGCGGGCACGAACCTGAAGATCTGGACCCGCGGCGAGAACGCCGCGCTCAACGAATCGCTCCCGGGGCTCGGCTTTCGGCCTACTAGGACGTTGCTGCAGATGCGGTGCCCGATCGGCGCCCAGGACCTGCCGGAGCCGTCCTGGCCGGACGAGGTGGCGGTGCGCACGTTTTCGGTCGGCGTCGACGAGGAGCCCTGGCTCGCCGTCAACAACGCGGCCTTCGCCGGGCATCCGGAGCAGGCCGGATGGACGCTCGAGGACGTCCGCGCCCGTGAGGACGAAGCGTGGTTCGACCCTGAGGGCTTCTTCCTCGCCGAAGCCGGCGGCCGCCTGATCGGGTTCCACTGGACCAAACGACACGTGCAGCCGGGGGGAGACCTTGGCGAGGTCTACGTGATCGGCGTCGACCCGTCGATGCAGGGCAAGGGGCTCGGCGAGTCACTGCTGCTGCACGGCCTACGCCATCTCCGCGACCGCGGACTCGCCACCGTCCTGCTCTACGTAGAGGCGGACAACCGCGGCGCGATCGCGCTCTACGAGCGCCACGGGTTCACCAAGTGGGACGCCGATCGGCAGTTCTCCAGGACACTCGACTGACTGATGCGCGCCCGCAATAGCCTGTGCGCATGACCAGATGTCGATCCGGCCAAATCGTGGTCAACGCTGATCCCGCAACGGTTTTCGACGTACTCGCCGACCCGGCGCAACACGCGCTGTTCGATGGCTCCGGCACGGTCAAGGGGCGCATCTCCGGCCCGCCGCGGCTCTACCTCGGGTCTGCCTTCGGCATGCGGATGCGAATCGGCCTGCCGTACCTGATCCGGATGCGCGTCGTCGAGTACGAAGAGGACCGACGCATCGCCTGGCGCCATCCAACGCGACACATCTGGCGCTACGAGCTCGAGCCGGTCGACGGCGGGACGCGCGTCACCGAGAGCTTCGACTACGCGCCGTCCCCGTTGGCGGGCGTGTTCGAGCGCATCGGGGTTCCCGACCACAACGAGAAGTCCATCGAGGCGACCCTGCAGCAGCTCAAGGTGCTGATCGAGGGCCGCACCGCTCTCGCGAGCTGAACGCGCTACTTGCGGCGGAACCGCCCGACCCATCGCGCCTTGGTGACCGGTGACGGCGTCGGGACGCGCGTCGCTGCCGGTCCGCGGGTCGGGTTCGACGGCGCGGACGGCGGCGGCGGAGCGTCGTAGTCGGTCCCCGCGATGATGGCCGTGATCGCCTCGGCGTCGAGATCGTCGCTGTCCGGGATCTTCGGCACGTACCCGACGAGCATGCCGTCGCGAAGGATCATCGCCTCGAGTCCCGCCGCGCCGTCGTTGTCCCAGATCACCTCGCGGCCGTCGGGGATCACCACGCGGACCGCAACGCTGTAGACGCCCACGCGGCGGTTGACGCTCGCGAAGATCCGGTGCGCCCTGAGTCGCTCCACGACTTCCGTCGCGACGGCCTCTTCCATCAGGAGCTCGCGCCGGACGCGCCGCGTTGGATCGGCGCTAGAAGCGCCATGCCACCGATACCTTGCCCCCGGGGCCGTAGACGAACTTGCCGTGCGGGACGGACACGTCAAAGGTCAGGAAGTTGCTCACCGACTCACCCGTCGTCAGCGGCGTCGTGTCGAGCTGCACCTTCGCACCGGAGTACGGCGCGTTGCCGCCGTCCGTATTGGTCTTCCCATGGCCCGGGATCCGTACGAAGAAGTCGAGCCGGTCGATGACGAGCGAGTCCTCGCCGTCGTTGAGGATCTTGACCGGGAACGTCACGTAGTAGCCGCGCGCCGGCGGGTAGCCGTACCCCTTGGACAGCCGGTTGCGCGAGACCTTCGGCTTCTCCATCTTCATCAGCGCGGCGACGCCCCGACCGGCGGTGCCGATCTGCACCGGCGTGCCGATCGGCACGGTGTGGGTGGACTTGGTGATGACCACCACTGAGCGCGTGGGCTTGGGATGTGGACCCTTCCCACCGCCGACAGGCTTCCCTCCGGAAGAGCTGCCGCCACCGCAAGCAGCCGTCAGCGCCAACGCAGCCACGACACCCGCGGCACGCAGCCGCCGAGTCCTGGTCCCCCTCACCCCACGCATAACGATCAAGGCTATGTGAAGTGACCTGAGGGAACTCTCAGGCACGCGCGGTCTACGGACGTACCGCGCCGATGTAGTCGCTGCGGAACGCCGACTCCTTGCGCACGTTCGCGCCGGTGTAGGGCGCGTCGATCATCATGCCGCCGCCGACGTAGATGCCCACGTGATGGATGGTCGAGGGCTGCGACTTGTTGTAGGCGAAGAACACCAGGTCGCCCGGCTGCAGATCCCAACGCGCCACGTGGACGCCTTCGTTCCACTGGTCACCGGTGTAGTGGCCGAGGTAGACGCCGGCCTTCCCCCAGACGTACTGCGTCAGCCCGGAGCAGTCGAAGGACCCCGGTCCCGCGGCCGCCCACTGGTACGGCTTGCCGATCTCCGCGTAGGCCCACTGGACGGCGACGCCGGCGCCACCGGATCCAGAGATGATCGGCTGGACGACGGAACGGATCGGCCCGGACAGCGCGTTCACACCTTGCTGGGTGGCCTGGGCCTGGGCGCGCAGCGCCGCGGCCGCACGCGCCGCCGCCTCGCGCGCCGCCTTGGCCTTCGCCGCCTTCACGATGGCTTCCTCGCGGGCCTCGAGATCCTTCAGGATTCGCTGCTCCTTGGCGGCCGCCGCCACGATCTGGTCGCGGGACGCCGCCATCGCGGCCGTCGCATCGCGTTGCTGCTTGAGTGCCGCCTGCGCGACGGACTGCGCCTGCTCCTCGATCCGCTGGGCGCCGGCCACAGCCGCCAGGGTGCGCGCCTTGGTGGCCGCGACGGCCTGCATGGTCGACATCTGCGAGATGTAGCGGCCGGCCGAGCCGTCGCTGATCAGGCCCAGCACGGCGTTGTCACCGCCGCCTTGGTACGCCGCGACCGCGAACTGCGCGACCGACTGCTGCAGGTGACCGAGGCGGCCGCGAGCCGCCGCCAGCTCCGCATCCGCCTTCTTCGAGGCCTGTTGCGCGGCGGCAAGCTTGATCCGCGCCGCGTTGTACTTCTCGCTCGCCGCCTCGGCCTGGTTGTCCAGCGCCCGGAGCTGCTGGTGAGCGGAGGCGATCTGGTCCTTGAGGCTGTCGGCAGACGCCGGTGCGCTGGCCAGCACGCCGCTCGAGAGCGACACTGCCGCGGCCACGACGGCCGCAATACGCATCAGGTGGCGGTTGGGGAGCGCCATCTGTTCCCTTCGTCGGCTGTCAGACCTCGTGGGACGACAGTCACGGAATCGGCTGGTTTGGAACCTACCGATGAATGCTTGGTCGTACAACGACCGTCCGGCCCCGGACGTGACGGGCACCGACAGTGCTCCACCGACCTCCCGCGCGTCGGGCCGGGCCGTTGCGGGATCGTTGAGGCGTGCCGGAGCTCGCCGAAGCCGCGTCCCGAACCGTCGACCTCGACGGGCGGACGCACTACCTCGACTTCGGCGGCCCCTCGAACGCCCCCGTGCTGGTCGCGGTGCACGGCCTCGGCGGAGCGGCGTGGAACTGGCTGGCGCTCGCTCCGCTGCTGCGCGACGAGGTGCGGCTGATCGCGCTCGACCTTGCGGGGCACGGCCTGTCGCCCGCCGCCGGGCGGCCGACGACGGTCGGCGCCAACCAGCGGCTGCTCGGCCGGTTCCTGGACGAGGTCGTCGGCGAACCCGCCGTACTGGTCGGCAACTCGATGGGCGGCATGATCTCGGTCCTGCATGCCGCTGCCGCCCCAGAGCACGTGGTCGGCGCGGTGCTGGTCGATCCCGCGTTGCCGCGGCCGATGCTCAGCCGGGGAGACCCGCGCGTGGCGCTGCAGTTCGCGGTCACGGTGTTGCCGTTGATCGGGGAGGCGGCTGCCATGCGTCGTCGCCGGTCACTGTCGATCGAGGACCAGATTCGTCGCGGCCTCGAGCTCTGCACGGTCGATCTCACGCGGGTCCCCGACTCGGTCATCGCCGAGGGCGTACGGGTGTTCTCCGAACGCGACAGCGGCGAGTTCCCACCGACCGACCTGGTCAGTGCGGCGCGTTCGGTGGTGCGTCGCGTGGCCAACGCGTCACGGCTGCAGCGCGCGATGGCGGCGGTGCGCGCGCCGGTGCTGGTCGTCCACGGCGACAAGGACCGGTTGGTGCCGGTCGCGGCGGCTCGGCACGCGGCCCGCAGGTTTCCGGCATGGCGGCTCGAGGTCGCCGAGAACGTCGGCCACGTGCCGATGCTCGAAGTGCCCGACTGGACGGCGGCCACGATCCTCGACTGGCTTCGCGACAAGGAAATTCTGACGACCGGCTGAATAATCCCCGTATGAGCGCGTGGAGCAGGACGGGTCCGACCCGGCGACAGGTGCTCGCCGGTGCCACTGCCGGGGCGATGGCGGCGATGGCCGGTCGGTTGGGCAAGGTCGTCGAGGATGCCTACGCCGCGGAACCCACCAAGCACGCTCCGATGTCCGACATCGAGCACGTGATCTTCCTGATGATGGAGAACCGCTCGTTCGACCACTACTTCGGCACCTATCCGGGAGTGCGCGGCTTCGACGACCCGCACGCGATCCCCGGCGTGTTCAAGCAGCGCGGCTTCCGGGCCGGTCACGGTCCCGACAAGAACGGCCACCTCTACCCGTTCCACCTGAACACGAAAGACCTGGCGAGCTACGCGGAGTGCGTCGACGACATCACCCACAACTGGGGCCCGATGCACGACGCCTGGAACCACGGGCGCATGGATCAGTGGCTGCCCGCCCACCTCGGCGCGGACGGGCCGACCATCGGGCCGATCAGCATGGGCTACTACAAGCGCGAGGACATCCCGCTCTATTACGACCTCGCCGACGCGTTCACGATCTGCGACCGCTACTTCGCCTCGGTGCTCGGACCCACGGACCCGAACCGCGTGATGTGGATGACGGGAACCCTCGACCCCGAGGGCGCGCACGGCGGGCCGTGCCTCGAGACTCTCGTCGCGGACCGGGTGACCCAGTTCGGGAAGTACAACTGGCGCACGATGCCCGAGCAGCTCACCGAGGCCGGGGTGTCGTGGAAGGTCTACCAGGACGCCAGCTCGCTGACCCTGCTCAACCCCCTGCTGTACTTCAAGAACTTCCTGACGGGTGCGCCGTACCTCGTCGACAACGCTCGCGGTCTCATCAGCTACCCGGTCGACTTCGTCGCCGACATCGCCGCCGGGACCTTGCCCACCGTGTCGTGGGTGATGCCCACGTTGCCGGCGTGCGATCACCCGTCGACGCCGCCCCTGCTCGGCGAGATCTTCGTCGCGGAGCTGCTCGCCACCGTCGTGGCCAACCGCGCACTTTGGGAGAAGACGGCCATCGTCATCAGCTACGACGAGAACGGCGGCTTCTTCGACCACGTCGCGCCGCCGACACCTCCGCCCGGAACCCCCGGCGAGCACCTGTCCATGAAGCACCTGCCGAGCCAGGCGCACGGTCACCGCGGACCGGTCGGCCTCGGCTTCCGGGTGCCGTGCCTGGTGCTGTCGCCGTACAGCCGAGGCGGGTTCGTGTGCGGCGACGTGCTCGACCACACCTCACAGCTGAAGTTCCTCGAGACCCGGTTCGGCGTGGACGTTCCGAACCTCAGCAAGTGGCGCCGCAGGACGGTCGGCGACATGTCGAAGGCGTTCAGCTTCGGCCGCCGGCCGCATCTCGACGTCCCGCCCATGGCGGTGCCGACCGTGCAGCAGGCGGAGGTGCTCGCCGGCGAGTGTGTCGTGCCGCCGAACTGGGGGCTGGGTCTGGAGGGCCTGGCCAGCAAGACCCCGGTGCCCGACCGCGTGCCGCGGCCGCATCAGGCAAAAGGCCACCGCCGCAAGCCGATCCACCGCTAACCGGTCGGTGAAGCAGTCGGGGTCTGCGAGGGTGTCAGCTGATCGGTGGGCGACTCCGAGGGCGAGGCGCTCGCCGTCGGCGTGGCGCCGGCGCTCGAAGGTACGGACGGGGTGCTGCTCGGCTTCGGCGTCGACTTCGGCGACCCGGTTGATGACGGAGTCGCTGACGGGGTGACGACCGGCGTCTCGGTGATCGTCACGGTCGGCACTGGCGACGGCGGCTGGTGCCGGTGATGGTGATGCGGGCGGAGCGGCGCCCCACTGAGATCGGTCGAGTCCTGGATGACCGAGACGATTCCGATCGCGAACACGAAGACCGCCCCCGCGCCGATCCCGAGAGCCGCCCACTGCACCCGGTCGAGCAAGTGGGCGCCCTGCATCCGCATCGTCTTGAGGACCTCGGACAGCGGGGGTGAGGCGGCGCCCGCCCGGTGCAGCCGCCGAAGTCGGGTTTGGGTGCGACGCAGCGAGTAGGTGTAAAGCGCACTTCCGACGGTGGCGCACAGGCTCGCGATCGCGGTGCCGATCACCGTCCCTGCAACGCCGAAGAAGGAGCAGACGACCGCCGCCGTCACCGCAGCGAGCGAACTGGCCACGACCTGCGCGACCGAGAGGTGAAACTTCTCGTCCTGCTCCGGCCCCACGGGTCGTGACGTTACCTGCCGCGGATGAGGCTTACCTGATGCGGCGGACTCCGCCGGGGCGGCTCCACAACGCCTTGTAGAGCTTGCCGGCCAACGGGAACTGCTTCGCGGTGTTCATCGAGAACGACATCCAGCCGTCGGCAAAGTTGAAGTAGTTCTCGTAGCCGAGGTTGTGGCTGGCGAACCAGTCGTGCATGTGGTCGATGAACTTCTGGTCGTCGCCACCGGAGTGCTTCTTGTCGAAGGAGTCGTGGACCAAGGCCCACTCCGGAACCGACAGCTTCTTGTGGTGCCGGTCAGCGAAGCTCGCCAGCCAGTCCAGGCCGGTGCCCTGCTTGCGGATCGCCTTCCAGCGCGCCTGGAAGCTGCTCGGCTGACCACGGCGGTTCCAGTCGTAGACGTCCATGCCGACGTAGTCGACGTACTTGTCCCCGGGATAGGCGAGCGCGACGTGCTTGTAGTGCGGCCCGGCCGACAGACACCAGTCGAAGGTGAAGTGTGCGCCCTTCACATGGCGGATCGCCGTGACGATGTGCCGCCAGGCCCGGGCGAACTCGCGGGCCCGGGTTGCGTACTGCTCCGGCTTGTGGTTCGCCGTGATCCCCCACCGGAACCAGCTGCCGTTGAACTCCCAGCCGAGCCGAAGCACCGAATGCCCGAGGCCTGCCGCCACCAGGCTTCGCGCCATCGCCTGGAAGTGCTTGTCGTAGTAGCCGCTCGCAACGGCGGCGAGATGATCGCCGTAGCCCGCCCAGAGCGGCACCGCGATCGACAGCAGGATTCCCTCGTGCTGGCTCCGCCAGATCTGGACGACGCGGCTCGCCGCGTCGAACGCCGGCCACGAGGCGTTGGTCTGGAAGTCCGTCGCGCTGGTGATCGGGCGGCCGCGCCAGATGCCGAAGTCCTTGTCGGCGATCGCGGAGAAGCCGGCGAAGACTCCCGACTTCCAGGTGGAGACCGCCTTCGACCCCGGCGTCGGGACGAGCGGCGGCTCCTTCGCGCTCACCGTCGTCGACAGGATCGGGTGCTTCGCGGCGGGACGGGCGGCGGACGCCGCCGGCACGGCGCTCGCCAACGACCCGGCGAGCACCACGGCCGCGCCGAGCATTGCGGCCCGGGTGCGGGCCATCTGCCGTCAGCCTCCCAATCGTCCGGCCGCCCCATGTCCCGCTGTGCCAACCGAATGACAGATCGGGCCGGACAAGTTCGCATCGTATCGGCGGGAATCCCGCTTCGGGCGAATGGAATTCCCGTGAGGGATACGTTCGGCGTGTGAGCCCGCTCCTCCTGCTGGTCGGTTTCCTCGCGGGCCTGCTCACGATCGTGACGCCGTGCATCCTCCCGGTGCTGCCGGCGGTCATCGCGTCCGGCGTGACCGCCGGCGGACGGCGAAGGGCGGTCGCCATCGCAGCCGGCCTCGCCCTGGCGTTCGGGTTGTCCGCATTGCTGAGCATCCGGCTGCTCACCGCGCTCGGGCTGCCGCTCGGGCTCCGTTACGACCTGGCGCTCGTCGTCCTCTATGCGCTGGCAGCCGGGTTCATCGTCCCTCAGCTCGGTGAGCTCCTCGAACGGCCGTTCGCGCGGCTCGGGCTCGGCCGCGCGCCGAACGGCTCCGCCAGCGGGCTGATCCTGGGGGCCTCGCTGGGCCTGCTCTACCTGCCGTGCGCGGGACCGATCCTCTCGGCGATCAGCGCTGCCGGCGCCCAGCACGGCACGTTCGGCATCGACGCGGTCGCGTTGACCGTCGCCTACTCCCTCGGCGTTGCCGTTCCGATCCTTGCCCTCGTCCTGCTGACCAGCCGGCTGACCGGGACGGTGGCGTGGCTGCGCGCCCACGCCGTACGGGTCCGCCAGGCGGGCGGCGTGCTGCTGCTCGCGAGCGCCGTCGCGATCACCTTCGGCGCAGCGACCTCGCTGCAGACCGCGATCCCGTCGTACTCCGCATCTCTCGAGCAGCACCTGACCAGCAGCTCCTCGGTGAAGCACGACCTCACCTCGATCCGAAACCCGCACGAGTCGGAGCAGGCCAAACACCTGCAGCGATCGCTCGCCGACACGCCGACGACCGAGCACCATGCGGCGCCCATGCCCGACACGGTCCCGATGCTCGCGGCCTCCGACCTTCCCGACTTCGGACCCGCGCCCGAGTTCGCCGATGTCACGCGCTGGATCAACACCCCTGGCGGCGCCGCGCTACGGCTCGCCCAGCTGCGCGGGAAGGTCGTCCTGCTCGACTTCTGGACCTACTCCTGCATCAACTGCCTCCGCAGCCTGCCGCACGTCGAGGCCTGGTACGCGCGCTACCACTCTGCCGGGTTCGAGGTGATCGGGGTGCACACGCCGGAGTTCGACTTCGAGCACGTCGCGGGCAACGTCGAGAGCGCGGTGTCGCGGCTGAAGGTCCGCTACCCGGTGGCGATGGACAACGACTACGGCACGTGGAACGCGTGGGGCAACGACTCGTGGCCGGCCGAGTACCTCATCGACCCCGACGGGCATGTGCGGTACGGCTCGGTCGGCGAAGGCGACTACGGGCAGAGCGAGGCGGCGATCCGGGCCCTCCTCGCGGCCAACGGCGACCACCATCTCCCGCCGCCCACCACGGTCCCCGACCGCACCCCGATGCGCGCGACCACTCCAGAGTCCTACCTCGGCTATGAGCGGCTCGCTCGCTACGACGGCACGCCGATTCGGAAGAACGTGGCGAACGCCTACACGCCGGCATCGCGGCTCGCCGCCAACCACCTGACGTACGGCGGCACGTGGACCGTGCAGTCGCAGGACATCGTCGCGGGCGACGACGCGCAGCTGCGGATCAACGTCGACGCGGCCGACATCTACCTCGTGCTGGCCGGGAGCGGGACGGTCAGCGCGACGCTGGACGGCAAACCGCTCTCAACCCTGCAGGTGTCGGGCATCCCGACGCTCTACACGGTCCGGTCGGGTCCCAGGTCCGTGACCGGCGTGCTGGAGCTCCACGTCAGCCGCGGGGTGAAGGCGTACTCGTTCACCTTCGGGTAGCGCGGTCAGGACTCACATCCGCCGAGGTGCTCGCCGACACACGCGTCGACGCCGTCGCCGCCTTCCACGATGTCGCTCCCGCCCTGGCCGTCGAGGGTGTCGTTGCCGGCGCCGCCGGAGATCGTGTCGTCACCCGCGCCGCCGAGGATCACATTGGCGCCGTCGTCGCCGGTGAGCGTGTCGCCGAACTCCGACCCGTTGACGTTCTCGACGTTGATCAGCCGGTCGCCGCCCCAGAACTTTCCGAAGCCGGACCGCAGGTCCACGGTCACCGCGCGGCCTGCATCGCTGTAGTCGACGGTGTCGGTGCCGTCACCGCCATCGAGCACGTCGGCGTTGGTGCCACCCTGCAACAGGTCGTCTCCGCCGTTGCCGAACAGCTGGTCGCGCCCGCCCGAGCCGTAGAACCGGTTATCGGCCGAGTCGCCGACCACGATGTCGTTCTGTTGGCTCCCGACGAGGTTCTCGATGCCGGCGACGTGGTCGGTCTCGACGTACGGCGGGGATGAGATGACAGTGCCCTTGGTGAGATCCGCCGTGATACCGGTCAGCGCCGCAGCGAAGTTCACCGTGTCCGAACCCGGGCCGCCGTCGTAGGAGTCGCTGCCGAGCCGATCGAAGAACCGGTCGTCGCCCGCCCCGCCCGTCGCAACGTCGTCTCCTGATCCGGAGTGGAAGACGTCGTTGCCGTCGCCGCCGTCCATCGTGTCGTTGCCGCCGACGTCGGTGAGGTCGTCGTCACCGCCGCGGCCGCTGAGCGTGTCGTCTCCGAATCCGCCGTGGATCACGTTCGGACCGTCGTTTCCGGCGAGCGTGTCGGCGAAGACCGATCCGATGATGTCCTCGAAGTTCGCGAGCTGGTCACTGCCCTGGCCCGATCCCGTGCCGGCCGCCAGGTCGACGTCGACCGCTGCGGGTGAGGACTTGTAGCTGACCGTGTCCTCGCCGGTGCCGCCGTCGAGGGAGTCGCTGCCCGGCCCGCCGACGATGTTGTCGTTCCCGCCCGCGCCGTCGATGGTGTCATCGCCGGTGTCACCGGCCAGGTTGTTGGCCTGCTCGTCACCGGTGATCGTGTCGGCGAACAGCGAGCCCGACGCGTTCTCGATGCGGACGAACGTGTCGTTGCCGTCACCGGTCGCCGAGCTCGTCGCCAGATCGATGTGGACCGGGCCCGGGGAGCTCAGGTAGCTCACCTTGTCGACGTCCTGCGAGGACGGCGTCCCGATCACCGAAGGGTCGACCCCGTCCACCAGGTCGTCCCCTGCGCCCGGGTCGAGGGAGTCGCTGCCGAAGCCGCCGTAGAGACGGTCGTCGCCGCCACGGCCGCTGATGACGTCGTCCCCATAGCCGCCGCGCAGCACGTTCGGCCCGTCGTCACCGGTGATCGTGTCGTTGCCGCTCGTCCCGATCACGTTCTCCACCGAGGTGAACGACACGTCGTGCGACGAGTGGGCGATGTTGATCCGCAGGTCGACAAACAGCCCGTTGCGGGCGTACGCGTTGCTGAAGTCGAGGGTGTCGCGTCCGGGGCCGCCGTCGAAGTCGTCCTTGCCGAGCGGGTTCGGGACGCCGTAGTCGTCCGTCGAACCGGAGCGGAACGTGTCGTCGCCCGTCCCACCGGTCACGTGGTTGATGCCGCCGGTCGAGGTGAACGTGTTGTCGGCGCTGTCGCCGGTCAGTGTGTTGGTGTTGCGGTCGCTGTCGATGGACGCGGACTCGATGCTCACGAGGGTCTGAGTGCCGTCACCGGTCGCCTTGCCGGCCGGGAGGTCCACGTCGATGCCGGACGGCGAGTTCGGCTGCCGCCACATGACGACGGTGTCGTTGCCGTCACCACCGTTGTCGAGGTCGTTGCCGCGGCCGTCGCGCCCCTGGCGGCGGCCCGGCTGGTTGCCCTGCAACGAGTCGTCGCCCGCATCGCCGTAGAGCTTGTCGTTGCCGGCCCCCGCGAACAGACGGTCGTCGCCGTCCTGCCCGTGCAACACGTCGTCACCGGATCCGCCGCTCACCAGGTCGTCGCCGAGGCCGCCGCTGAGCCGGTCGTCGCCGTCGCCGCCGTTCAGGTTGTCGCGTCCGGCACCTCCCGTGATCCGGTCCGCGCCTGCCCCGCCACTGATCCGGAAGTCGTTGCCCGCGCCGCCCGACAGGACGTCGTCTCCGTTGCCGCCGTGCAGCTGGTCGTTGCCGCCGTTGCCGTAGACGTGATCCTCGCCGAGGTTGCCGGTCAAGCGGTCGGTGCCCTGCCCGCCGTACAGCCGGTCGGCCCCCGGCCCGCCCGACACGTTGTCGTTGCCGGCGCCGGCCTGAATCGAGTCGTTGCCCGGACCGCCACGGATCGTGTCGTTGCCGGCGCCGTCGCAGATCAGGTCATTGCCGCCGCCGCCGCTGATCGTGTCGTTGCCGCCGAAGGCGACGATGACGTCGTTGCCGGACGTACCGATGATGTCGTCGTCCTTGGCGGTGCCGACGATCGTGGGGTGGTGCCCGAAGCAGGTCGCCGAGTGCGACGCTGCGGCGGCCATGGTGAGCGTGGGCAACGCCCAGCTACCAGTGGTGACGGCCGTCGCAGCCAGCAGGGCGAGCGAGCGCCGGATGATCATGTCGGGCATCCTTCCGTTTTCGCGGCAACGGGTAAACGCCCGGTACGACCGAAAGGTTGACAGATCCTTTATCGGCGCGCGGCACACTGAACGTCTCACACGTCAGAGGGGGGTGGGGCCGTGCCACCGCGCACCGACTACGCCACGCTTGACGGCCGCGAGGTGGCCTACCAGGTGTTCGGTGACGGCGAGGATGCGCTGGTCTACGTGTGGGGCACGATGAGCCACCTCGACTGGTACTGGAGCGACCCGGACCTCACCCACGCGCTGCGCCGTAACGCCGCGCGCGCCCGGGTCCTGATGTACGACCACGCCGGCGTCGGGATGTCCGACCCGACACCGCGTCCGCCGTCGATCGAAGAACGGGCGGCAGAGCTGGCAGCCTTGATCGACCACGTCGGCTTCCATCGGCCCCACCTGGTCGGAGTGGTCGACGGCTGCGCGACCGCGGCGTACCTCGCCGCAACCCAGCCGGACAAGATCGGCCGGCTCCAGCTGCTGTCGCCGTGGTTGACCGGACCCGGGCCGCACCCGTGGAGCCTGCCCCAAGCAACGTACGAGCAGTGGCTCGACGTGGTCGCCAACTGGGGCGAAGGGCGCTCGCTCGACCTGCTCTTTCCCAGCATGACGCGATCGCCGTTTCACCGTCGGCTGTGGGGCACCTTCGAACGATCAGCGATGAGCCGGGGGACCGCCCGGCAGTTCGCCGAGGCCTACCTCCACATCGACGTGTCGCCGTTGCTCAGCCAGATCCGCACCCCGACGATCGTGATGGCGAACCGTGGCGACCCGGTCATCCCCGCCGCCGGCGCCCGCGTGCTCGCCGCCGAGATCCCCAACTCGACCTTCGTCGAGCTGGACGGCAGCGACGTCGGATTCGCCTACAACACGGACCTCGACGACGCGATCGACCGATCGCTGGAGTTCCTGATCGGCGCGGGACCAGCCGTCGACGCCGATCGCGCGTACCTCACCGTGATGTTCACCGACATCGTGAGCTCCACGAGCACCCTTGCCGCGATCGGTGACAGCGCGTGGCTGGAGCTGCTCCGGCAAGCGGTTCACCGGCACCGTGAGGCGATCGGCCGGCACGGGGGCGATGAGGTCGGCCAACGCGGTGACGGCCTCGTTGCGACGTTCCCCAGCCCGGGGGCTGCCGTGCTCGCCGGGGAAGCGCTCGTCAGCGACCTTGCCGGGCTCGGCCTGGGGCTGCGCGTCGGTTTGCACACCGGCGAAGTGCGCCTGATCGGCGAGGACCCGACGGGGATGACGATGCACTTCGCGGCGCGGGTGTGTAGCGCTGCCGACGGCGGCCAGGTGCTCGTCTCGGAGGCGACAGCGAACCTGCTCGACAGCGCAGCGTTCGGCACATCACCAGCCGGGACGCACGCGCTCAAGGGCGTACCCGGCCGCCACCAGCTGTTCACGGCGGAGGTGATCGAGCGTCCGGACCTGCCGCTCCCGAGACGCGAGCTGACTCTCTACGACCGGATGGTCGGTCAGGCGGTACGACGCGCCCCCGGGATGAGCCGGGCGCTGATCCAGCTGTCGCGGCGCGCCAGCTGAGAGCGCGTTACTCGAGGCAGGCCGCAGGCAGGTCGAACCAGCGCAGGGCTTCGGCCTCCGGGTCGAGCCGGTCCACGACGGCGCTGGTGTCGGGCCGCGGTCGGTCGGCGGCCAGCGCCCTGGCCTGCGCGAGGTAGTCGGCGAGGCTGGAGACGTCCGCGCGCGCGACGTGGTTGGCGTAGCCGCCTTCCGGGATCCCCTCGTAGGAGAGGTCGGCCAGGTGCAGCGGCGATCCTTGCGCCATCCGGCGGTGCCGCCACAGCCCCGACTGCGGATCGAACCGATAGTCGGGCAGGAACCGATCACCATCGGTGGCAACGAACCGCACGGCTTCGATCAGGTAGTCCGCGACCTCCTCGCTGATGAAGTAGGCGAAGCTCACTCGTACCCAGCCGGGCTTGATCCCCTCGCACCCGGCGGCGATCTCGTGCTGGAACGCGTGCGAGTGCTCGAGGTCGATCCCGAGCAGCCGGTGGCCGTACGGGCCGGCACACGAGCAGCCGCCGCGCGCCTGGATGCCGAACAGGTCGTTGAGGAGTGCGACGACGAAGTTGTGGTGGAGATAGCGCCCACCCGGCTTGCGCACCACGAAAGAGACGATGGAGAGCCGCTCGGCGTCGAGGTTGCCGAGGATCTCGATCGCCGGCTCGGCGGACCAGCACGCCACGGCGCGTGAGAGCAGTGCGTCCTCGAGGGACTTGATCAGCGGTACGCCGACCGACTGCTTGAGAGCGAACACCAGGCCCGCGCGAATCGCTCCGATGATGTCGGGCGTGCCGCCCTCCTCGCGGGCGATCGGGTCGTCCAGGTACACGTGTTCGAGCGGGTTGACGTACTGGACGGTTCCGCCGCCCGGGACCGAGGGCACGCGGTTGCTGACCAGCTCTCGGCGTACGGCCAGCACCCCCGGCGTCCCTGGCCCGCCGATCAGCTTGTGTGGCGAGACGAACACGGCGTCGAGGCGCTCCTCCGGATCCGCCGGAGCCATCGTGATCTCGACGTACGGCGCCGCGGCCGCGAAGTCCCAGAACGAAAGCGCGCCGTGGCGATGCAGCAGGCGGGCGACCGCCGCGGTGTCGGTGACGATGCCCGTGACGTTGGACGCCGCCGAGAAGGAGCCGATGCGCATCGGGCGGTCGGCGTACTCCTCGAGACGGGCGGCGAGCACCGACAGGTCGATGTGCCCGTCAGGGTCGGCCGGGATCTCGACGACGTCGGCGATCGTCTCGCGCCAGGGCAGCTCGTTGGAGTGATGCTCGTAGGGCCCGACGAACACCACCGGGCGCTGCGCCGGCGGTATCGCCGAGGACAGCGAGTAGGCGTCCTCCAGCTGTGACGGAATCCGCAAGCCGAGGATCCGCACGATCTTGTCGATCGCGCCGGTCGCGCCCGACCCCGTGAAGATCACGAGGGTGTCCTCATCGCCACCGAGTGCGTCCCGCACGATGCGGCGGGCCTCCTCGCGGAGGTGCGTCGTCTGCCTGCCCGTGCCGCTGGACTCGGTGTGGGTGTTGGCGTACGTCGGAAGGACGGCGTCGCGGATGAAGTCCTCGATGAAGCTCAGTGCGCGACCACTGGCCGTGTAGTCGGCATACGTGACGCGACGCGGACCGTACGGTCCGTCCATCAGCGTGTCGTCGCCGATCACCGCGGCGCGGATCCGGTCGAGCAACTGCGAGTTCGGCAAGTCGCTACGCCTCCGGAAGGCTCGCCCGCGCGGCGGGCATGACGATGCCGACCAGACCGCGCAGGCTGCCGAGCAGCACGTCGCGCCAGTCGAAGTAGTCGCGCCACAGCGTGATCTGGCCGTCGTGGACCTCAAACACCCCGCATACCCAGAACTGCGACCAGTAACGGCGATAGCTCAGCGCATCGGTGCGCTCGGTCATCACCGAGTCGCCGGACTCGGTGATCTTGTGAATCCGCACGGCAAAGCCGATCCCCCGCCGGCTGAAGTCGTGCAGGCCCTTGGTGAAGCGCTGCTTGCCACGGATCGTCGGCAGCGACACGTTCTCGTAGACCAGGTCGTCGGCGACGAGGGACGCCGCGAGCTCTGTGTCGCCGGCGGCGAGGGCGTTGAGGAAGGTCGCGACGACGACCGCGTTTGAGGGGAATGCCTCGACGGCCGGCGAGGTGGGCTCGACGGGTTCGGTCATGACCCTATTGTCCGCCCGGCCGGGCGAAGTCACACCTGGTGAGCCTCGGCGTTCGCGACGATCGCGTCGTGGACGAACCCGGCGAGCCCGGGCGCGACGACCTCGAAGGTCGCGGTGAAGCGCTCGTCGGAGACGTACATCTCGGCCAGGTCGCGGTGCACGTCGTAGCTGCACTCGTAGAACCACTTGCAGAGAAAGGCACGGTGGTCTTCCGCCAGCGCCATGCCGTCGACGCCGACCGGGTCAACGCCGGCGGCCATAGCGTCGGCGAACGCGCGCAGTCCGGAGTCCGACTCGGCCTTGAGACGTTCCCAGTCCGCCTTCGTGTAACGCGCGGTGCGCCGTTGCGACTCCTGGTAGGCGTCCGTCTCGCCCCAACGCTGCTCGGCTTCGTCGGCCCACTCGCCACCGATCTTGTCGGTGCCGAAGACCTCCAGCTGCTCCTCGGGCGTCAGCCTCATCCCCAACTTGCGTGCCTCCAGTTCGCGATCGATCGCGGCGACCATCGCCGCGAGCCGCTCTCCCCGCTGGAGGAGCAGCTCTCGCTGGCGCAGCAGGTGGCCGGTCTCGTCGGCCTCCGGAGCGTCGAGCAGCGCCGCGATCTGCTCGAGTGAGAAGTCCAGGCGTCGGTAGGTGAGCACTCTGGACAGCCGTTCGATGTCCTCGGCTTCGTAGCTGCGATAGCCGCCGGCGGTACGGCCGGACGGCGAGACCAAGCCGATCTCGTCGTAGTGGTGGAGCGTCCGAACCGTCACGCCGGCGAGCTCGGCTACCCGTCCCACCGTCAGCTCCGCCGTCATTCCTCGACTATCGAGCCTCACGCCACGTGAGGGTCAAGTCACCGGAACAAGATCCGCTCGTTGTTGGAGTTGTGGGTCCGCGATGCCGATACTTCGGGACATGAGACACCGGCGCAAGGCTGCCGCCCTCGGGGTAGCGGCGATCATCAGCGGCTCCGTGCTCGCGACGACCACGGTGGGGGCATCCGCCGCGGCACCTCGCGCGACGACCTGCAACGCGTTGCAGCAACTGCTCGGCCAGTGCACGATCACGCCGACGCCCACCCCCAGCAGCACGACGACGCCGGCCTCGTCCGGCTACCTGCCCGTCGGCCAGCCCGCGGGCAACTGTGGCGGCGAGCAGTACACCCGGCCGGACGGTTCCGCCTATGTGTGCAGCTTCGACGACGAGTTCAACGGGACGTCGGTCGACGGCACCTCATGGACGCCGCAGCTGACCTCGGGCAGCAACTTCACCACGGGCAAGGCTCCCTACAAGGTCTGCTACGTCAACAACCCGAACACGATCTCCGAGTCGGGCGGCTACCTGCGCCTTTCGGTGATCAAGACCGCGGCGAAGTTCACCTGCAACGGGTCGAACATCCTGAAGAACTTCTCGACGCAGTACCAGGGCGGCGAGCTGATGACGTACCGGTTGTTCAGCCAGGCATACGGCCGGTTCGAGGTCAACGCCAAACTTCCGCAGTCCACCGTCAAGGGCCTGCAGGAGACGTTCTGGCTGTGGCCTGACAACCCGACGCTGCACGGTACGTACCCGGGGTCCGGCGAGATCGATTTCGCCGAGTTCTACAGCCAGTACGCGAACCAGGTCATCCCGTACCTCCACTACAACTACAACAAGCTGACGGTCAACACGACGACGAACACCAACATCGTCACGAACGACTACACGTGCATCATCGACCCGACTGCGTTCAACACCTACGCGGTCGACTGGCAACCAGGCCGGATCACGCTGACGTACAACGGCAACGTGTGCCTGGTCGACAACTACAAGGCATCGAACGGCGCGCCGCCGGTGCCGTTCGACCAGCCGTTCTTCCTGACGCTGACCCAGGCCCTCGGCGTCGGCACGAACGCACCGACGACGGCAACGCCGATCCCGGCGACGACGCTGGTGGACTACGTACGAGTGTGGAAGTAGCCGCGACCCGACTACGCGCGGCACTGCTCGCCACGGCGATCGCCGTCGGCGTACCGATCGTGAGCTCGACGGAGGTGTCGGCAACACCGCACACCGGCACCCTGCAGGCGTCGCTCACGCATCCCTCCCCGTCGCACTGGAAATGCGGCGGGGAGGGACATGCGAAGCCCGACGGCACGAAGTGGGTCTGCACCTTCGACGACGAGTTCAACGGCACGGCGCTGAACCGCAAGCAATGGACGCCGCAGCTCACCGCCAACAGCAACTTCACGACCGGTAAGGCGCCGTACCAGACCTGCTACGTCGACAACCCGCGAACCATCTCGGTGTCACACGGCTACCTGCACCTGTCGGTGGTGCGGACCAAGCGCTTCCAGTGCACCGGACCGACCCGGCTCGGACTCCACATCTTCGACTTCTCGACGCAGTACCAGGCCGGTGAGGTCACGACGTACTACGGCTTCCACCAGACGTACGGGCGCTTCGAGGTTCGCGCCCGGATGCCGAAGGCCAAGGTCCGGGGCCTGCAGGAGACGTTATGGCTGTGGCCGACCGACGCGACCCGCTATGGCGGCTTCCCGGCGTCCGGTGAGATCGACTTCGCGGAGTTCTACAGCCGCTACGCCGACCGCGTCATCCCGTATCTGCACTACGCCTACAACCCGGCGACGGTCAGCAAGAAGACGAACATCAACATCGTCACGGACGACTACACCTGTCTGCTCGACACGACGAAGTTCCACCGCTACCTCGTGGTCTGGAAGCCCGGGCGGATCACCCTGAGGTACGACGGGAAGACCTGCCTCGTCGACAACTACCGTCCGTCCAACGTCCGCAGCCCGGCGCCGTTCGACCAGCCGTTCTTCCTCGCGCTCACCCAGGCGCTAGGAGTGAGCGGGAACGCCCCGACCGCGAAGACGCCGATCCCGGCGACGAAGCTGATCGACTACGTGCGCGTCTGGAAGTAGGGAATCACTGATCAATGCCGTCCGTCGCGCAGCAGGACAGCGCATTGGTCAGTACACCTAGCTCAGCCCGAGTGGTCGATCGCCGCCGCGACGGCGTCGGGGTCACGTGCGACGTAAGCGGTCCCGTCATCGGCAACGACGAGCGGCCGCTGGATCAGCGGCGGGTTCGCGAGCAACACCGCGACCCACTCCTCGCGATGCTCGGCGTCTTTGGCGGCGGGCAATGTCACACCGAGACCGGAGGCATCACCGGTGCGGCAGATCTCCCACGGCTCGAGGCCAACGCGGGTGATCACGTCACGCAGCTCGGCCTCGCTCGGCGCGTCCTCGAGGTAGTAGCGCAGGTGGTAGGCCAGCCCGGCTTCCTCGACCGCCTCTTTCGCGATCCGGCACTTC
>DASZTV010000082.1:0-17957 GCA_035548125.1 Mycobacteriales bacterium
GATCGGGCAGGAGACGCCGGTGCCGCTGATGCCGCAGTAGCCGTTCGGGTTCTTGGCGAGGTACTGCTGGTGGTAGTCCTCCGCGTAGTAGAACTCCCCCGCCGGAGCGATCTCCGCGGTCACCTCGCCGTAGCCCGCGGCCGTGAAGGACGGCTGGATCGCGTCGCGCGTCGAGGCGGCAAGTGCCGCCTGATCGTCGGACGTGGTGTAGATCGTCGAGCGGTACTGGGTGCCGACGTCGTTGCCCTGGCGCATGCCCTGGGTCGGGTCGTGGGACTCCCAGAACACCTTCAGCAGGTCCTCGTAGGAGATCTTGGTCGGGTCGTACACGACCTTGACCACCTCGGCGTGACCGGTCCGGGCGGAGCAGACCTCTTCGTACGTCGGGTTCGGCGTATAGCCACCCTGGTAGCCGACCGCAGTCGACACCACGCCGTCGAGCTGCCAGAACAGCCGCTCGGCACCCCAGAAGCAACCCATGCCGAAGTAAGCGACCTCGACCGTGCCGGGGTACGGCGGCTCGAGCGGCGTGCCCAGCACGAAGTGGCGGTTGGTGATCGCGAACGGTCGCGCGTCACGCCCGGGCAGGGCCTCGGCGGAATCGACCATGGTCGTCTTCTGGCGGGTGAACAGCACGGACCCATCCTCTCTACAGCGGTACATCGTGCACAACAATGAACGGCGTGGCGCTCTTCCAGGACGGCGACGGCTGGACGACCTGCAGCGCCGGCCACCAGCACTGGGGGCGGCACGGCGCGGCCGGTCTGCTGCTGCGCACCGTCGACGCCGAAGGCGTCGGGCACGTGCTGCTGCAGCGTCGCGCGTGGTGGACCCACCACGGCAACACCTGGGGCGTCCCGGGCGGCGCGAAGGCGTCCTGGGAAACTCCCGAGGAAGCCGCGTTACGCGAGCTCGCCGAAGAGGTCGAGATGGCGATCGACGGCGTAACCGTCGACCGCATCCACGACGACGACCACGGCGGCTGGTCCTACTGGACCGTGATCGCGACCGTCGCGACTCCGATGGTCGCGAAACCCCGCAGCCGCGAGACCGCCGAGATGCGCTGGGTCGCCGCCGCCTCGGTAGCAAGTCTCGAGCTGCACCCTGGCTTCGCCACGACCTGGCCGCGGCTGACGCTCACCCCTTAGCGCGGATCACCCCGGCCACCTCACGAGGCCGTCCCGACCGACCTCGGCGCCAGCCGCCGGACGGTGCTCGGCCAGCCGGCCATCAGGCATCACGTGCCGCACGGCAACGCGATCAGCCAGGACTGCAACGTCCGCGATCAGCCGCCGGTGGCAACGCCACCACAGGTACTCGTTGCACATGACCGCCACCTGCTCGGCGGCGGCATCGGAGAGGACGCCGTCCAGCGCATCCGTGAACTCCGCGGTCCTGGTGTGCGCCGCGTACGCCGCGAACTGCGCGACCTTCCACCAGCGGTCCTCGGCCGGCTCGCCAGCCGGGAGCCGGCGCCGGCCACCGAGCCGCTCCTCCCAGCGATATCCGATTCCGAGGTCAGGCAGCCAGGTGGCGAGCGCGTCCATGGCGACATCCGGGTGGACCCGGCTGCCGGGGAATCGCCGCACATCGACGACCAGCCGGATGCCGGCACCGGTGAGCCGAGCGCCGAGCTGCTCACGCGTGTCCGGCCCGTGACCGATCGTCAGCAGACCCATCACTCCTGCATACCCGCTGTGCGCGGGCCCCCCTACGGCTGGGCGCAGGAGCCCTTGAACCCGCCATCGAAGTACGGCGGACCCGCCGGCTTGTGACCGTTGGTGAACTCCTGCTTCGGCAACGTCACGTAGCCGTGGTGCTTGTGGAAGAAGGCGCTCTTCTGGTCCTGCGCCGCGCACGCCCGCCGCGGCCCCTCGTGCGGGTCGTGGTTGGTGTCGGTGTCGGGCTGCGGCACGTCCGAGGGCGGCGGCGGGTCAGTGGCGAACGGCAGGTCCTTGTTGTCGTGCCCACCGTCGAAGAGCGCGATCGCCGAGCCGTCGTACGGGCCGCTGATCGGCTTGAGGTTCCAGAAGACTGACGACGCCTTCCAGCAGAAGTTGCCGTCGATCGGGGCGTTGACCTTGTTGTGGTGCGGCTCGTGGCTGCACAGCCGGTTCGCGAGCAGCGCGTCGCCGCTGCCGATCCGGTTCGACGTCGCCGGCCGGCCGACGGCGCGGGCGCCGATCGTGCGCGCCTCGTCGAACGCCGTGATGTTCGCGACCTGGTGGTCGCCCCACGCGATCTGGAACAGCACGTGGTGATCCGGTGTCGCGACCGGGCAGACCTTGTGCACCTTCGCGACCGGTACGACGCCCAGCCCGGTGCAGTCGCGCAGCAGGCCGCCGACCGAGGTCGACGTCATGTGTCCCGCATAGCCGTCGGGATCGTCCCGGTCCCAGAGTGAGGACAGGATGTCCAGCGTCAGCTGCCGCTGCGCCTGGTCCGGGTAGGCCGTGTCGAGGATGTTCGAGTAGCCCACGTAGTCGAGGGCGTCCGTCGGGTCGAAACCCGCCGGGTCGCTCGCCAGCGCCTGGAGCAGGGCGATCCCCTGCTGGGTGACCGGGCGATCGGCGACGTAGTCGACGGACCGCGGCAGCAGCAGCGGGTAGTCCATCCCGGCGACGCCGAGCGCGCAGTGTCGGACGTCGATCGAGATGGCGCACACCGTGCCGCCGTAGATGCCGCCCTGGCTGTTGCCGTCGTAGTACACGCCGTCGTGCAGGTCGATGAATGTCTTGCCGCCCCGCTTGAAGGCGGGGTTCGACGCGAAGCCCTTCGGATGGATCATGACCCGGGCGAGGTAGAGGAAGTTGAGCTCTCCCTGCAAGGTCCGGTCGGCGAGGATCGGGAAGAGCGACAGGTTGGACAGTGCGACCAGGGCGTTGGGCACGTCCGCGTTGGCGAAACCGAACCAGTTGACCGCGCAGTACATCATCCCTTCGCGGTTCGCCATCTCGCGCTGCGGCGACGAGCTCACCTCGCCCCGACCACCGAACAGGCCATGGCCGTACTCAACCGGTCGGTACTTCCGGCCGGAGTGGAACCCGGTCTGCCCGACGTTGCAGGTGAACGCCGCGTCGTAGGTCTGTCCGCCGGGAGCCTGGGTCGGTTCGGAGTCCGGATCGAGCGGGTTCTTGTACGCGAGTACGCCGGGCGTCGGGCAGTCGTCGAAGGGACTGTCCGGGACCACCTGCTCGCACTTCACCGGCACCGAACAG
The DNA here is from genome assembly GCA_035548125.1 of Mycobacteriales bacterium. Taxonomy (GTDB): domain Bacteria; phylum Actinomycetota; class Actinomycetes; order JAFAQI01; family JAFAQI01; genus DASZTV01. The sequence goes on from DASZTV010000082.1 coordinate 3,219, forward strand.
GTCGGCGTGATGTAGCAGGGCACGGTGATCGTCCCTTCGATCTGGCGCGCGATCTCCGGGTTCTGCTTGCGGGTGTAGTTCGTGACCGAGGTGACCTTGAACGACGGCGCCCGACCGGTGAGCTTGCCGTGATCGATCTCGGACTTGGTCATGCCGAGCTGGGAAAACGCGTCGTCGCGCATGGCGATCAGCCGGCCGGCGACGTTCTGCGAGGACGCGGTCGTGAAGTCCCACGCCAGGAACAGGTCCTTCGGGCTGTTGGAGATGTTCCAGCCGACCTGCTTGAGATCGGCGAACACGCCGTTCATGTGGGCGGAGTGCGAGTCGCCGCCGCTCGTGTGATGGCGGTAGTTCTGGACGTACTTCGCAAACGTCGACGACTGCTTCGCGAGGCTGCCGTTGTTGGTGACGATATGGCGCAGCCCGACGATGTAGCGATGCCCGTCGAGCAGGTTCATCGCGGGGTGGATCATCAGGTCCTGTTGGATCGGGCTCGTCGTACCGGCCGGGACCAGGCCCGCCGAGTCGGTGTAGTGGTCGATCTCCGCCCACACCGGCCACTGGCGGCCGGTCGTCGCGTCGAACAGCACGACCCCGAGATTCGACTTCTCGTTCACGGCCAGGTCGGTGTCGATCGGAAGCCGTGACTTCACGAGGTCGGCGTTCTTCGTCATGCCCGGTACGACGGTGAGCAGCTCCGAGCCGGCGCTGAAGCCGTCGCTCCTGTTCCACTCGGCGGGAACGATCGGCACCCCGGCGATGCTGCGCGGCATCGCGAGGACGTTGAGGTCGAGGCGACGTCCGGTCGCGCTCGTCGGGTCCGCGTTCGTGAACCAGTCGTTCGGGTACGGCAACATGCACTGCGCCGGGTCGATCGGGTCGCAGCCTTGCGGGTTGGTCAGCGAGTTCAGTCCGGCCTGGCCTGCGGCGCCGCCCCACGCGTCGCGGTCGTGGTTGACCCAGTGCTTGGGCGCTGCCGCTGACTGCGGGGACGCGGATGCGACGTACGTCGGTATTGCCAGGGCGGCGAGGGTCAGCAGTGAAAGTGCGCGGCGCATGGGACTGGTCTTCGTCACCCGTTCGTGTGACTCCTGCCTCGAGGCAGCGCCGCGCTAGAGATACAGCCCCGGAGCGCTTTCGGCGTCCTCGAGGCGCTCGGCCGCGACGGCGTGGATGTCGCGTTCGCGCAGCAGGATGTAGCCGGTTCCGTGCAGCTCGACCTCCGCCCGGTCCTCCGGGTCGAACAGCACCCGGTCACCGACCTGCATCGTGCGGACGGTCCGTCCGATCGCCACGACCTCGGCCCAGGACAGGCGGTGGCCCATCTTGGCCGTCGCGGGAATCACGATTCCCGCGTTGGAGCGGCGTTCCCCTGCCTCGTCGTCGATGCTGACGAGCACCCGGTCGTGCAGCATCTTGATCGGCAGCTTGTCGGACACGTGACGACGCTACCCGGGTGTCGGGGCCGGGGACGGGGCTCGTCGTACCGGAACGGCGAGCACGCTGAGCAACGCGGCGGCACCAGCGATCAGGAAGGCCGCCCGAGCGCCCAGCCCTTCGACGCAGAGCCCGCCCAGGGCGGCACCCAACGATGAGCCGACCTGAAAGCCGACCGAGAGCCAGCCGAATGCCTCGGTCCGGGTGCCGCTGGGCGCGATCGCGCCGAGCCGGGTGTAGACCCGGGCCAGCGCCGGCGCGACACCCATGGCCCCGACGAAGAGGATGACCGCGAGCGCGATCTTTCCCGGAGCGGCAGCGCTCACGGCGATGCCGGCGCCGGCCAAGACGAGTGAGACACCCAACCCGCGATCCGTCACCTGCGCAGCGCCCGCACCGAAGACCAGGCCGCCGACCAGGGATCCCCCGCTCCAGATCGCGAGCACCACGCCCGCTGCCGCCGTGGCATGACGGCCGCTGACGAAGGCAACCGTGGCGATCTCGGTCATCCCGAAGCCCATCGTCAGGCAGGTGCCGATCGCCGTGAAGGCCATGACCCGGGTTCGCCACAGCGGTACGTGGCGGCCGGCGGACAGCTGCGGTCGCTCGAATCCCGCGAACGCCGGCGAGGAGACGAAACCGAGGACGCCGAGCAGGCACAACCCGCCGCTCATCAGCAGCGCGACCCGCGATCCGGCCGTGCCGGCGACCAGGGCGACGCCCGCCGGTCCGACGATGAAGACGAGCTCCTGGGCGGTCGCCTCCAGCCCGTACACGACTTGCGAACGTTCGTCTCCGAGCAGCCGGGGCCACATGCCTCGGGCGACCGAGGAGACCGGCGGCGCCGTGACACCGAGCAGCGCGCAGACCAGCAGGGAGGCCGGATAGCTGTGGCGTGCCACGAGCGCGAGCACCACGGTCAGCGCCGCGTAGCCGGTTGCCGCCGGCACGAGGACGGCGCGGGCCCCCAACCGGTCGACCGCGCGGGCGACCAGCACGTTGGACGCGCCTGACGTCGCGACGCTCAGCCCCGTGGCGAGACCTGCCTTGCCGTAGCCGACGCCGGGAGTGAGCAGCAGCAGGATGGCGAGGCTCGACATGCCCTGCGGCAGCCGGCCCACCATGGCGGTGACCAGCAGTCTCGCGATGTGAGGCTCGCCGAGGATCTCCCGGTAGCGGCGTAGCACCGGCGCTAGCCGGCGGTGAGCTTCGCCAGGCGCTCCGCGTCGGCTGCCTGCTTGGCCTCGGCCTTCGCCAGGAGTGCCTCGACCTGGGATCGCACCCACACGACCACACCGTCGGCATCCGCGATGACCACATCGCCATCGGCCACGGTCACGCCGGAGATGTCGACGGTCCCACCGACGCTCCCCGGCCCGTTCTTCGCCGAGGCAATCGGGGTCACGCCTCGCGCCCACACCCACAGCCCGAGCTCCGCGACGGCGCGGGAGTCGCGGATCGGGCCGTCCGTGACGACCGCGACAACCCCGGCGCGCAGCAGCTCCCGGGCGACGAGGTCACCGAGCACCGCGGTGCGCGACTCGGAGGCACAGGTGACGACGAGCACCGTGCCCGGTCCCGGTACGGCGGCCGGCACCTCTTTCATCGCGAGGTTGTCGTCGCGCGACAGGGTCACGACCAGCGCCGGTCCGGCCACCGTCGCCTCGGGCGAGAGTGCTCGAATCTCAGGACCCAGCACCCCGGTGCCCGCGGTCGCGTCGGAGGCCACGGTGCTCGACAACCACTCCGGCAGAACGTCCACCCCTCTATCCTGCCGGTTGTGCCGGGGACGTGCAGCGCGTGTGGCGACTGCTGCGACCCGGTCTGGTACCCGCTCGGCCCCGCGGACATCCGGCAATCAGCAGCCACGACCGGCGCGGCCGATTTGGTGTTCGCGGCAGCGCACTGGCGGGCGAGCGGCGAGCGGCGCGACGGCATGCACGCCTACCGGTGCGACCGGTTCGACCCGGCAACCCGACTGTGTACGGCGCACGACGAGCGCCCGCCGATCTGCCGCGCCTATCCGATCCCCCTCAACCTGCTGCCCGATCGCTGCACCGTCCGTTAGGGGCCGTAGCGCCGTACCCACTCGTACATCGCGATACCGGAGGCGACGCCGGCGTTGATCGAGCGGGTCGAGCCGTCCTGCGGGATGTGCAGGACGCCCGCGCAGGCCTCGCGCGCGACCGCGGACAGCCCGGGTCCTTCCTGGCCGAGGACCAGCACGCAGCGGTGCGGCAGCTCGGCGTCGATGATGCTCACCGATCCGGGCAGCAGGTCGATCCCGATGAGCGGCAAGTCCTCCCCTGCGGCCCACGACGCAAGCGCGCTGACGGTGGCGTGGTGGCGTACGTCGATGTAGCGGTCGGTGACCATAGCGCCGCGTCGGTTCCAGCGGCGCTTGCCGACGATGTGAACCGCGGCCGCCTGGAACGCGTTGGCGTTGCGCACCACGGTCCCGATGTTGAAGTCGTGCTGCCAGTTCTCGATCGCGACGTGGAAGGGACGCCGCCGGGTCGCCAGATCAGCGACGATCGCGTCGTTGGACCAGTAGCGGTAGCGGTCGACCACGTTGCGGCGGTCACCGTGGCGAAGCAGGTCCGGGTCGAGCCGTTCGTCGACCGGCCATGGCTGGGGGTGCGGACCGACACCGACGTCCGGATTTCCGGCAATGTCGTCCACGAGGCCATACGGTATGTGTCCTATGGCCATCCCCAGACCGGCCGCCCTCATCGCTGCCATGATCGTTGCCGCGACCGTCGGCATCGGCTCCGCTGAAGGCTTCGCCGCCTCCCCGTCCCCCAGCCCGACGCCGACTCCGTCAGCGAGCCCTACCCCGAGTCCGACCCCGACGCCCTCCACATCGACGCCTCTCATGCGGCTGACGACGCAGGTCGACCGCGCGCTGAAGGGCAGCACCGCGAGGCATCCGCACTACAAGATCTCCATCAGCGGGCTCGGGACCATCTCCCGCGGGGCCAACACCTCGAGCGCGCCGGCCAGCAACGAGAAGATCTTCACAGCGAGTGCGCTGCTGGCAGCGGTCGGCGGGAGCTACCGCTACGTGACCCAGGTGTCCGGTACGAGCGCGCCGGTCGCGGGCGTCCTCGGCGGCGACCTGGTCCTGATCGGCTCCGGGGACCCGACGCTGACCCGCGGCAACCTCAACGGGCTCGCGCGAAGCCTGTACGCCTCCGGGTTGCGCAGGGTGACCGGGCGGCTCGTCGTGGACGACTCGCGCTATGCCCACGGCACCCGGGCCCCGGGGTGGAAGCACAGCTTCCTTCCGGGTGAGTCCGGCGCTGTCGACGCGTTCAGCGTCAACAACGACAACTGGAAGTCCTCGAGCACGTTCCTCCGCGACCCGACAGGTGCGAACGCGAAGCTGTGGCGCGCCGCGCTCAAGAACGCCGGGATCCACATCGCGGGCGCGACCGCTGTCACCGTCGCCCCGAAGACGCTCGTTCCGCTGGCCTCGCACAGCTCGCGCCCCCTGTCGACGATCGTGAAGATGACGCTGCGCGAGTCGATCAACTACTACGCGGAGATGATGCTGCGAGAGCTCGGCTGGCAGGCATCCGGGCACGGGTCCCGGGCCAGCGGCGTCGCCGCGATCCGCCGGTTCGCGCGTGGGTCGGGACTGCCGATCGGGCGGGTCGAGGACGGCTCGGGCCTGTCGTACCGGAATCGCGAGACGCCCGGCAACTACATCGCGTGGCTGACCAAGATCGGCACGTTGCCGTCGTACCCGGACTTCTTCAAGGGGCTTGCGGTGTCGTGTCGACCAGGGGGCACGCTGCGCTACCGGTTGTGCGGCGGACATGTGAAGGGCGAGGTGCACGCCAAGACGGGCACTCTCGACAACATCACGAGCCTGTCGGGCTACACCCGCACAGAGGGCGGGCGAGACGTGTCGTTCTCCTTCCTGTTCTCCGGCGTCCGCAGCACCGCTGCGGCGAACCGTCACATCGACGACGCCATCGTGGCCGTCGTACGCTCCACGGCTTAGTAGGACCGCTTCCCCGCCGATCGGAGTCCCCCCGTGCCCGCCCGTCGTGCCGTCGTCACACCGCCGCCGCTCACTCCCGAGGACGTGGCGTCCCTGCGCGAGAAGGTGGCCGCAGGCGAGAAGCCCCGGGTCGTGATCCGCGCCGCGTCTGCGGCGGTGGCAGCCGGAACGCGGGGCAACGTGATTCGGGTCGGCAACCCGAAAGAGGGCGAGTTCATCGTCGTGCGCCTCGGCAAGGACGAGGTGCCGTTCGCGCCGGCAGAGCTGGGAATCGCCGGACGCACCGCTCCCAAGCCGGCGGCCGCTCCCAAGCCGGCGGCTGCTCCCAAGCCGGCGGCTGCTCCCAAGCCGCCGCGTTCGCCCTCGGCGAAGCCTGCCGGTCGGGTTCCGCCACTGACGGTCACCCTGCGGTTCTCGGCGGGCGGGTGGACGGTCGAGGCGCAGCGCGGGGCGAGGCGGCTCGCGCGCCCGACGGTGCTGCGGCCGGGTGCGGTGAGCGCGTTGGCAGACCACCTCGACGACGAGACTCTTCGCGAGGCGCTGGTCGACGCCGTCGAGTCGTGTCGATCCGTCGTCGAAGCACAGCGCGCGGAGCTGCGCGCCAAGCTCGAGGCAGCCGAAGCGGCGCTGCGCGACTACGACGCCAAGCCGCGTCGGCGGGCTTCCGGCTAGCCGCTCCAATACGATCGTCGCGTGTTCAGCGCCGATCTGAAGTTGCCCGAGGGCGCCGTCCTGCTGCACATCGGGCCGCACAAGACCGGCACCACGGCGATCCAGGGTGCGATGCGCAAGGCGCGCAAGAAGATGCGCAAGCACGACGTCGTCTACGCCGGGAAGACCCGCCAGCACCAGATGGCCGCGTTGGCCGTGACCGGTGGCAAGGGACTGCTCGGCGACCGGCCCGCCGAACGCAAGGACTGGGACGACCTGGTCAGCGAGGTACGAGGGACCCGCGACAAGCGCGTCATCGTGAGCAGCGAGTTCTTCGACGGCGCCGATGACGACGTCGCCCGGATGGTCGTCGACGAGCTCGGCGGCGACCGCGTACACGTCGTGGTGACGCTCCGCCCGCTGGCCAAGATCCTTCCCTCAGCGTGGCAACAGTACGTCCGTAACCGGCTGCGTCACCCCTACGACGAGTGGCTCGACGCGATGTTCAACCAGCCGCCCTACGAGCTGCCGACCGTCACGTTCTGGCAGCGGCACCACCACGACATCCTGGTCGAGCGCTGGGTGAAGATCGTCGGCCCGGAGCGGCTGCTGGTGATCGTGGTCGATGAGTCCGACCCGGACAGTCTGATGCGCACCTTCGAGAAGATCACCGAGCTGCCGGACGGGCTTCTCGAACCCGAGACCGGGTGGACCAACCGCTCGTTGACCGCGGCCGAGACCGAACTGATCAGACTGCTCAACATCGAGTTCCACAAGCGAAAGTGGCCCTCCGAGCGCTACCACCACGCGGTGCGCCGCGGCGTGGTCCGCCAGATCCAGCTGCGCCCTGCCTCGCGCGACGAGCCGCGGATCGCGACCCCCGCCTGGGCGATCGAGCGCGCCAACGAGATCGCGGCCGCGGCGGCGGCGCGGATCGAAGCCACCGGCGCGCACATCCTCGGCGATCTCGGCAGCCTCAGCAAGGTTCGTGCTGACCCGGACGCGACCATCATCGCGGCTCCGCCGATGACGCTCGCCGGCGCGGTGAGCGCGGTCGAGGGAGCACTGGACGCCGCGGTGCTTACCTGGCGACCGTGAACCGCTAGCGAGAGGGGACAACGGTGATCGACGGCAGCCTTCTCGTGCCGGTTCAGTCGCTTCTCGTCCACATCGGCCCTCACAAGACGGGCACGACCGCCCTGCAGAGCGCGTTCCACGCCGCCCGCGACTTCCTGGAGGCCTACGGTGTCCGCTACGCCGGCCAGGATCGCCAGCCGCTGCGTGCGGTGTCGGCCCTCATCGGCAAGAGTCAGCGCATCGGCGAACCTCCGCCGTCGATGTTCCATTGGGACCGGCTGGCCGGTGAGATCAACGACGCGACGGAGCCTCGGGTCGTCATGAGCTGCGAGTCGTTCGCCGATGCCGACGCCGACATCCCGCTGGTGCTCGCCGACACCTTCAAATCACGCCAGATGCACGTCGCGGTGACACTGCGCCCGCTGCCGCGGATCTTTCCCTCGGCATGGCAGCAGTACGTGCAGAACGGCATGACGATGTCGTATCCGAAGTGGCTCACGCACATCTTCGACGAACCCGACGCGCCTCGCAGCCAGCGGTTCTGGTGGCGGCACGACCACGGGGCACTCGTCGCCCGCTGGGTGGACGTGGTCGGTCCGGACAACCTCACCGTCGTGGTGGCCGATGAGACCCGCAAGGGGATGCTGCTTCGCAGCTTCGAGGCGCTCACGGGTCTGCCGGACGGCCTGCTGCAGCCCGAACCGGGGCTGCAAAACCGTTCCCTGAGCTACGGCGAGGCCGAGCTGCACCGGCGCCTCAACCTCGCGTTCAAGGAGAACGGCTGGTCGGAAGTCGAGTACGCCAAGCTGATCCGGCACGGCATGGTGGCGAACCTGCAACGCACCTACACCCCGGGGCCAGAGGCGCCACGGCTCGTGACGCCCCGATGGGCAGTGGACCGGGCCGCCGCTGCCGGGGCGGCATCCGCCGAGCGGATCAGCGCACTGGGCGTGCGGGTCATCGGCGATCTGGGTTCGCTCGGTGTCGCCACCGCCGCCGACATCGCCAACAGCGAGACGGTGAGCCCGCCGGTCTCCCTGCCGATGAAAGCGGTCACTCAGGCCGTCATCGGGGTGATCATCGGCAGCCGTACCGACGCTCCCATCGAGATCATGCAGTCCCATGCGCCCCGAGGCTGGAAGCGGGTCGGACGGGCGGTCAAGCGACGGGTCAAGCGATTCATGGCGGGCTGAGCCGCCGCACCGCGCGGCGCCCGAGTGCCTTGACGATGTCCGTGGCGCGCACAGAGGACAGTCGCCGGCCGATCGCGGCCTCGTCGGTCGCCTCGAACCCGTCCCCGGACAGGGCGCCGATGAGTGCCTCCACCGCGGCGTCGATGGCGACCGTCGACGGGGCACCACCGTCGGCATCACGCACTGACGCGCGGTCGGCGTCGGCTGCGAGCGTCTCGAGGTCACCCAGCACCGGAACGCCCGCAGCGGCCACGCCACGCACGATCTCTGCGGCACGAACCGCAGCCGCGTCCAACGCCCATCGCGGGGTGGTGATCCGCAGCTCGTCGTCGGCGGGGGCGCGCGACAGTCTCATCCGTTCGACCGCGCCGCGACGGATCAGCGCGTTGTAGTGCGCGTCGTACCACCCTCGGTCCTTGAACTCGCGGTTCAGGCGACGGACGAGCTCCGCCTCACCGAAGGTCAGGGAGCGGTTGTCGGCCGAGGGCTGCAGCTCGAGGAACCCGTCGGGCAGCCCGAGGATCTCCTCGAAAGCGCGCGGCAGCGCCAACCGGTCGACGCCGCCGACCGGCGCGAAGCGGATCCGGTCGGCACCGACGACCTCACCCCATCGAGCGACGAGGTGGTCGTAGCGGTGCCGATACCAGAAGCTTGCCGTGACGCGAGGCTTCGGGTTGTCGCCGAGCATCGCCTGCAGCCACTCGTCGTAGCCGAGCAGCAGGCCGTTGCGCACGTACTGCTGCCAGGCCGACGGGAGCATCGCGGCGAGCGGCCGCGCGGTGATCACGACGTGGACCCGGTCCCCGCCGAGCTCCTTGACGCAGCGGCGGATCGCCTCCGGGGTCGCGTCGGCGAAGCCTTCGCTGCTGACGAACACCAGTTGGGGGCACGCCTTCACCTCGGCAACGAGGGCGGCCCACGCGTCCTCGGAAGGACGCAGCCCGCTTCGGTGCTCCTTGCCGACCCCGGCCGCCACGGCTTCGCGCGGGTGAGGACCGTCACCCGCGCACCGGATGCCGAGGCCGGCCAGCTCGTCGCGGCGCGCGAACATCGCGCGCTGGATCGCCGTCGTACCGGTCTTCGGGGGCCCGATGTGGAGAAGTACCCCGTCCGGCGGCAGCACGATCTCCACAGACATCCCCCGGTGCGATGTCAGCCGGAGAGCACGCCCAACAACGCGCCGAGCTCGTCCTGGATCGACTCCGGCACGATGTAGCCGTCCCGGTTCTCGATCTTGTCGAGGTTGTCCAGGACGTCCTCGGCCGTCGGCACGTGACCCTTGCCGCCGAACCAGCCCGGCGCCAACCCGATGAAGACGCGGGCGTAGCGGCCGCCGGCGGCGGAGAAGATCTCGTGGGTCAGCTCGCACGCCTCGGAGGCGAGGAACGTGACGAGCGGCGTGACCGTCTCCGCCTGCAGTGCATCGGCGGCCGGCCCGAGCAGCTCCATCGTCATGCGCGTCGCGGCGACCGGGCAGACCACGTTGGACTTGATGCCGGCCTTCGCACCCTCGATCGCGAGGATGTTGGACAGGCCGACCAGGCCCATCTTGGCAGCGCCGTAGTTGGTCTGGCCGAAGTTGCCGAACACGCCCGCGTTGGACGAGGTGAACACGAAACGGCCGTAGCCGTTCTCCTTCATGACCTTGAACGCCGGCTGCGACACGTAGAACGCACCCTTGAGGTGCACGTCGAGGACCGCATCGAGATCCTCCCAGGTCAGCTTCGCGAAAGACTTGTCACGCAGGATCCCTGCGTTGTTGATGACGATGTCGACCTTGCCGAACGCGTCGACGGCGGTCTTGACGATGTTCTCGCCGCCCTCCGGCGTGGAGACCGAGTCGTAGCTGGGCACGGCCTCGCCGCCCGCTGCCTTGATCTCGTCGACCACCTTCTGCGCAGCGGTGTCGTCGCCGCCCGTGCCGTCGACCGAGCCGCCGAGGTCGTTCACGACGACCTTCGCGCCGCGTCGCGCCATCTCGAGGGCGTAGGTACGCCCCAGCCCGCCACCGGCGCCCGTTACGACCGCCACCCGTCCGTCAAAAGAGATCTCAGCCATTTGGCCACCCTATCGAGGCGGTGGTTGACTGCAGAACCGTGCCTTCCAGCAACGTCACACGGGCACTCGGGCTGGCCGGATCCCTCGGCGGGATCACGACCACCGCCACCACCGGCGCGGTCCTGATCAACGTCAGCCAACACTGGTACGACGGCCTCGAGAAGCCCCGCTGGGCGAGTCCCACGATCGCGTTCGCGCCTGCCTGGTCACTCGTCGCGGCGAGCCAAGCGGTCGGCGCGTGGCTGGCCTGGCGCGCCGACGACGATCGCGACGCACTCGACGTACCGGCGGTGTCCTCCTACGCCGTGTCGGTCTGGCTAAGCCTTGCCTGGTTGCTGCTGTTCTTCGGGCTGCGCAAGCCCGGGCTGGCCCTGCTCGAGGTCGTCGTCCTCTGGGTCGCGCTGTCGCTCACGATCGCGGAGTTCGGCCGCCGTCACCGCATCGCGGCAGCCCTGATGCTGCCGTCGCTGTTCGCAGTGAGCTACCTCGGGCTGCTCAACCTCGCGATCTGGCGCCGCAACCGGCACTAGCGGCCAGTGCCGCGAAGCGGTGCAGCGAGATCCGATTGCGCAGCGACAGCGCCGGGCGCCCGATGAGCGCTGATGCCTTGAACAGTCCCCCGGTGGGGCGCTCGATCATGGTCACCCGGGTAGCGCCGTCGAGGTCTTCCAGCCGGAGCTGCACGCGGGCCTCGAAGAACGGCCTGACTTTGGCATGCAGCTCGATGAGCGCGGGAGCTTCACAACGGCACATCTCGGTCACGTCGTGCAGTTCGAACAGACGCATGCCGACCGCGTGATGGAACCGGCTGCCGACGGCCGGCCAGTCGTCGTCGACCTCCCTCAGACGGTTCGCACCCACGACCCACTGCACGATGCAGGCGGGGTCGCACAGCAGCTCGAAGATGTCGGACCGTTCGCCGCGGACGACGATCGAGTCACGGGCGGTCACGCCGATCTCCGAACCTGCCGAGACGCCAGGGCTGCTGCGGCACCGGTGCCTGCCAACGCGACGAAGCCGCGACGCACCCGGTGACGGGCGATCGCTGCGCGTGCCGCGTTTGCACCGCACGCGCCGTGCACACCACCCCCCGGGTGCGCGGCGGCCGAGGCGAGAAAGAGATTGCCGATCGGGGTCTCAGGGCGGCCGAGGCCCGGCGTCGGCCGAAAGATCAGCTGCTGGTGAAGCGCGGAGGTGCCGCCGTTGATGGCGCCACCGAGCAGGTTCGCGTCTCGTGCGTTGAGGTTGGGCGGACCCATGATGCGCCTCGTACGAATCGTGGCGCGGAACCCGGGCGCGCGAGACTCGATCCGTTCCTCGATCCGGTCCGCCATCCGCTCACACTCGCTCTGCGTCCACTCCCCCGTCAGGTCTCCACCGGCATCCCCCCGGATACGTTGCGGAACATGGGTGTACGCCCAAACCAGCTCGGTGTCGTCCGGCGTGCGCATCCCGTCGGCGACGCTCGACTGGCCGAGCACCACAAAGGCCTTCTCCGGGATGAGCTGCTCGGCCAGCTGCAGACCCGTGTGCGCAAGCTCGGACAGGTCGTCGGCAATGTGCACGGTGCCTGCGCCGCGCACCCCGTCGGCCTCCCACGGCACCGGGCGATCGATGAGCCAGTCCACCTTGAACGTGGCGTTGTCGAGCTGAAAGCGGTCGAGATCCGACCGCAGCCGAGGCGGCAGCTCGTCCTCGTCGAGCAGGTTCCGGTAGAGCAGCGGGGCTGCGACGTCGGCAAGGATCGCGCGGCGAGCGGCGTACGCCTGTCCGTCGGCGGTGACCGCAGCCCGTGCTCGACCGCGCCGGATCTCGATGCTCGTCACGGGAGCGCCGCAGATGACTGTCCCGCCGAACGACTCGAGCCGGCGTACCAGCGCTGCCGTCAGCTCGCCGGCACCACCTTCAGGGACCGGGAAACCGACGTCCTGGGCGAGCATCGCGAGGAGCCACCCGAAGAATCCACTGAGCGGCAGGTCGGGCGTGAGGTCGGAATGAAGCGCGTTTCCGGCAAGCAGCATCGTGATGCCCTCGAGCAGGTTCTCCTCGTCGCACATCCGACGCAGCGGCAGCATCGCGAACCGCGCCATCTCCAGGACACCCGGAAGGCCGATGGCGCAGGCAAGGTTCAGCGGCCCGCGTACTGGCGGGAAGGGCGCGCCGAGCAAGCTTTGAAGCAGCCCGCCGCGGGTCTTCTCCCATTGCTCGAACAGCGACACCCAGCGCTCGCCCTGCCCGTCCCCGAACGCCTCGACGGACTCATACGTCGTCTTCAGATCGGTCGAGATCACAGCACTGCGTCCGTCGGGGAACGGATGCCCGACCACCAGCGGCGAGTGCCGCCAGCGCAGCCCCCATCGCTCGAGGTCGAGCGCGGCGATCGCGGGCGACGCGGCCCCGAGCGGGTAGAAGCTCGAGAACAGGTCGTAGTGCACGCCCGGCGCCATCTCCGCGCTGCGCACCGCTCCACCGGGTTCGTCCTGAGCCTCGAGTACGACGACCTGCCAGCCGCGCTCGGCGAGCAGGTTGGCGGCGACCAGGCCGTTCGGCCCGGCCCCGATCACGACGGCGTCACTCACACGTGGCGGCTACCCGCGCCTACCCGAGGTACACGCCCTAGCGCGGTTCGACCCGCCAGCGACGGTTGGCGAGGCTGGGCATCCGCTCGCGGCATTCCGCCACGCGCTGAGCGCTGATCTCGGCGACCGCCACGCCTTCGGCTTCCGGCTGCACGGCAGCTAGCTCGATCCCCCATGGGTCGACGATGCGGCTGCCCCCGGTGTACAGGGGCGGGTTCTGGACCGAGCCTGCGATGTAACACACGTTCTCGATCGCGCGGGCCGTGGTGAGCGCCTGCCACTGCGCGAGCTTATGGTCGCCTGCGACCCACGCGGAGGGGATGGCGATCAGGTCGGCGCCGTCGTCGGCGAGCGCGCGCGCCAGCTCCGGGAAGCGGACGTCGTAGCAGGTCATCACGCCGACCTTCACCTCACCCACGGTGAACATCAGCCGGTCGTCCGGATCGCCCGCAATCAGCCGGTCGGACTCCAGCCAGCCGAGCGCGTCGAAGAGGTGCTGCTTGCGGTAGCGGCCGAGCATGCCGCCATCGGGTCCGACCGCGACCACCGTGTTGAACACCCGGTCGCCTTCGGCGACTTCGAACATCCCCGCGATGACGGAGACGCCTCGCCGCTTCGCGGCGTCGGCGATGGTTGTGACGAAGGGCCCGTCCAGCGGCTCGGCGACCGGCGCGAGCGGGAGATCGGGCGGGCCGAAGTCTTGCATGGCCGCTTCCGGCGCCACCACGAGCTCCGCCCCCTGCTCGGCGGCTCGCTCGATCAAGGTAGTCAGCCGCGTCAGGTTGTCGGACTTGTCCATGCCCGCCGCGATCTGCGTCACAGCAACTTGCATAGGCCCATCCAACTACGCTGCCGCCATGAGTCGAGGAACGGTCTTCGTCACCGGCGCCAGCACGGGTATCGGCTACGCCACTGCACTGCGCCTTGCCGGAGCCGGCTTCACCGTGATCCCCGGTCTTCGCCGCGACGAACCACTGCCCGACCCGGTCGCCAAGCCGGTACTGCTCGACCTCGCGAACCCGGACTCCTTGGGCCCGGCATGCGCCGAGGTCCTCGACCGTGCCGACGGCAAGCTGGCCGGGCTGGTCAACAACGCGGGCATGAACGTCAGCGGCGTGTTCGAGGCGATGTCGCTCGACGAGTGGCGAACGCAGTTCGAGGTCAATCTCTTCGGTCACCTCGCGATCACCCAGGCGCTGCTGCCGGCGCTCACCTCGAGCCGCGGCCGCATCGTCACGGTCGGATCCATCGGCGGCCGGATGTCGCTGCCGTACCTCGCTCCGTACTCCGCGTCGAAGTTCGCGGTGCGCGCCTGGATGGACGCGCTGCGCGGCGAGCTCGCGCCGCAGGGCGTACGCGCGATCCTGATCGAACCAGGCGCGATCGCCACCCCTTTGTGGGAGAAGGGCACGAGCTCCGCGACAGCGCGCATCGATGACCTGCCACCCGACATCAAGGCGCGCTACGAGCGCTACATGAACGGCGCGCTGCACACCGCCGAACTGGCTGAGCGCCACGCAATCCCGGCGGATCGGTGCGCAAAGGTGATCGAACGAGCGCTCACCGCCCGACACCCGAAGGGCCGTTACCTGGTCGGTCCCGATGCCCGACTCCAGGCGATGATCGCGATCCTGCCCACCCGCATGTTCGACGGCGTCGCCTCCGTGTTGATCCGTCCACGCGACTAGATGGCGCTGCACGGTTTCGGCACCACGATCTTCGCCGAGATGAGCGC
>DASZTV010000083.1:0-28030 GCA_035548125.1 Mycobacteriales bacterium
AACACCTCGAACACGCAGCGCCGGCCGGCGGCGCCGCTGCGCAGCGCGGCGTCGACCATCGTGAGCTCGTACTGGTCGGTGTGGAGCCCGGTGAGTGGGGTCACGCAGAGATTTCATCAGCAACCGGCTCCGGCACGACGGGAACCGCCGTCGGCTGCGGTCGCCGCAGCATCAGGACGACGCCGGCGACGACGGCGGCGGTGGCGCCCGCCGAGCGAATCGTGAACGGCTCCCCGAGCAGCAGCGCGCCCAGCGCGACGGCCACCACCGGGTTGACGAAGGCGTAGGTCGTGACCAGCGAGAGGCGGGCGTTGTGCAGCAGCCAGACGTAGGCCGAGTAGGCCAGCATCGACCCCGCCACGATCAGGTAGCCGAACGCGATCCAGCCGCGGTAGTTGATCTGGCCGACGTGCAGATCCGCGAACTCCCCGGTCGCCGCCGCGGTGATCAGGCAGCCGATGCCGCCGCACAGCATCTCCATGCCGGTCGTGACGAGCGGGCGGCGCGCTGTCGGTGCGGTCTGTGACCAGACCGATCCCGCCGCCCAGCTGATCGCGGCGATCACCACGATCGCGATGCCGGTCCCGCTCGCCTTGCCGCTACCCGACCCCACGACCAGGGCCGCGACCCCGCCGAAGCCGAGCGCCAGTCCGGCGAGGTGGAACCGGGTGACCCGCTCGCGGCCGAACGCTGCCGCGAACAGCGCGGCCCAGATCGGAACCGTCGCGACGACGACGGCCGCAGTGCCAGACGGGATGCGCTTCTCCGCGACGGACACCAGACCGTTGCCGCCGAACGGCAGGGCCAGGCCGACCACCGCCGCGGCGAGCCACTGCTTCACCCCGAGTGGGTCGGGTCGACCGTCCGCGGCCGGGCGGCCTGCGGTGAGGGCCAGCATCAGCAGCCCCGCGATCACGAACCGGGCCCCGGCGAGGATCAACGGCGGGACCGCCGCGCCGTGGCTCGGGTGGACCGCCACCCGGATCGCCAGGTAGGTCGAGCCCCACAGCAGGTAGACCGCCCACAGGTTCGCCCACACCCTCGCGCTGCTGGGCTCGGTCATGGTTCGACCCTACGAACGCCGACCACCGGTTTTCGTACCCTTGAGGCATGACCGCGCCGACCATCGAGCGCAGCAAGTCGGCCGAGTCCGACGAGACGGTCGACCCCGATCGCCCCTGGGTGACGATCGTCTGGAACGACCCGGTCAACCTGATGAGCTACGTCACTTGGGTGTTCCAGAAGCTGTTCGGCTACAGCAAGGACAAGGCCACTGCGCTGATGCTCGACGTGCACCACAAGGGCAAGGCGGCGGTGTCCAACGGCAGCCGCGAACAGATGGAGCATGACGTCGCCAGACTCCACGCGGCAGGCCTCTGGGCGACGCTGCAGCAGGACTGATGGACAGCGTCGGTAGGCCTTGATGGGAGCGGTACGCCGTCGCGGGCGGGTCGTGCGGGTCGATCTCACCGAGGCCGAGATCGCGATGCTGGCAAGCCTCGTCACGCAGGTGCAGCAGGTCCTCGCGGCCGGCCTTCCGGACCAGGCCTCCGAAGACGCCACCGACCCGTTGCAGGCGATCGTCGGTCTCGGCAGCACGGACGCAACGACTCCGGACAACCCGGTCTTGCTGCGACTGCTGCCGGACGCCTATCGCGACGACGATGACGCAGCGGCGGAGTACCGGCGCCTGATGGACGGCGAACTACGCATGCAGAAGACCGCCGCGTTGCAACGGGTCCTGGACGACCTGGCCGGCGCCGCCGCCCAGAAGAACAACGTGCGCCGAGCCGAACTGTCCGACGAGGCGGCCGCGCAGTGGCTCTATGCCGTCAACGACGTCCGGCTGTCGCTGGGTACGACGCTCGATGTCACCGAGGAGACGTACGCCGAGCTCGGCTCGACCGATCCCGAGTCCCCTCGGGCCGCGGCGCTCGCGGTCTACGACTGGCTGACGTGGCTGCAGGACGCGATGGTCCGCGCCGTTTCGGGGTGAGGTCCGCGTAATCTCGGCGCGTGCTGAAGATCTCTCGCGAGCTTCACGACGCGATCGTCGAGCATGCCCGCCGCGACCACCCGGACGAGGCCTGCGGCGTACTCGCGGGTCCTGCCGGGACCGACTCGCCGGAGCGGTTCATCCCGATGCTCAACGCGGCGCGGTCGCCGACGTTCTACGAGTTCGACTCGATGGAGCAGCTGCGGGTCTGGCGGGAGATGGATGATCGCGACGAGGAGCCTGTCGTGATCTATCACTCGCACACCGCGACCGAGGCGCGGCCCTCGCGTACCGACATCAACCTTGCCTCGGAGCCGGGCGCCCACTACGTGCTGGTCTCGACCCGGGAGCCGGACACCACGGAGTTCCGCAGCTTCCGCATCGTCGACGGCGAGGTCACCGAGGAGCCGGTCGAGGTCGTCTAGGCCGGGCCGGAATCCGCAGTGGATCCTCGGTGTTGGGAGAATGTGGCCATGGCGATCGAAGCACGCATCCCGACGATCCTGCGCACCTACACCGGCGGTGAGAAGTCCGTGACCGGCGAGGGTTCGACGCTGCAGGAGCTCTTCGTGGATCTCGACTCCCGCCATGAGGGGCTGCGCGGCCGGCTGGTGTCGGAGGACGGCTCGCTCGCCCGCTTCGTCAACGTCTACCTGAACGACGAGGACGTGCGCTTTCTCGGCGGTGTCGAGACGCCGCTTTCCGACGGCGACGTCGTGACGATCCTGCCGGCCGTCGCCGGCGGCTGACGCCCGCCGTGACCCGGTACGCCTCGCTGCTCGACTCACTCGGGCACACCCCACTCGTCGGGCTGCCGACCCTGTCGCCGTCGGCCGACGTGCGGCTGTGGGCGAAGCTCGAGGACCGCAACCCGACCGGCTCGATCAAGGACCGGCCGGCGTTCCGGATGGTCGAGCAGGCCGAGGCCGACGGTCTGCTGACGCCGGGCTGCACGGTGCTCGAGCCGACGAGCGGCAACACCGGCATCTCGCTCGCGATGGTGTGCAAGCTCAAGGGCTACTCGCTGATCTGCGTGATGCCGGAGAACACCTCGGTCGAGCGGCGCCAGCTGCTCGAGATGTTCGGCGCGGAGATCCGACTGTCGCCCGCCGCGGGCGGCTCCAACGAGGCGGTTGCCGTCGCCAAGAAGCTTGCGGCCGAGCACCCGGACTGGGTGATGCTCTACCAGTACGGCAACCCGGCGAACGCCGACGCGCACTACGCGACGACCGGCCCCGAGCTGCTCGCCGACCTTCCGGAGATCACGCACTTCGTCGCGGGCCTGGGCACGACCGGCACGCTGATGGGCGTCGGCCGGTTCCTCCGCGAGAAGGTGCCCGGCATCAAGATCGTGGCCGCCGAGCCGAGGTACGGCGAGCTGGTCTACGGCCTGCGCAACATCGATGAGGGGTTCGTGCCCGAGCTGTACGACGCGTCGGTGCTGGACACCCGCTTCTCGGTCGGGCCGGAGGACGCGCTGCGGCGCACCCGCCAGCTGATCGAGGAAGAAGGCATCTTCGCCGGCATCTCGACCGGCGCGATCCTGCATGCCGCACTCGGCCAGGCAGCGAAGGCCGTCAAGGCGGGAGAGCGGGCCGACATCGCGTTCGTCGTCGCCGACGGCGGCTGGAAGTACCTGTCGACCGGCGCCTACAGCGGGACGCTGGAAGAGGCGACCGAAAAGCTCGAAGGCCAGCTCTGGGCCTAGCTCGTCGCACGGATCGCTGAACGAAGGATCGCGCGACCGGTGAGAGGCGGTTTCGCGCTGCCACTCACCGTCAGCACATGCAGCCGCATGACGAGGGCATCGTGACTGAAGATCGCGTCCAATGTGTGTGGATCAGTCTGCGGCGCCTGCCAGATTCGCACACTGCCGCGATGACTTCTTCGGTACGGGGTTACCGGCCGGCACGGCGACGGCAGCGAACATGCGAGCGATGCGTGGAGATCATCGCGGATCGCCTGCTCGGCGTCGTCCCTCGTCAGGAAGCGCGTCGCGGTCTCGATGACGTCCTCGTCGTGTCTCCATACCATTCCGTCCCAGTGCTCGGCGGTGAGGATCGTCTGAACCGACGACGCAGCGGCGGGATCGGTCGGGTGCCTGACCGTTACTGAAGGTGTCCCGCCGTAGCTCCAGACTTCCCCAAGATCGGTAGGCGTGAGCAGCCCGGCACTCTGCTTTGCCGAAGCAGCCCTTCCGAAGGTGCGAAGGACCGGACGATGGTTGGCGTCTCCGACCACGCGACGAAGCTCGGCGCGATCTTGCGCAGCGACCTTGTGCGCGTTGTTCGTGTGCTTCGAAGCCCATGTCATCAGGTGGTCACTACCCAGGGCAACGGAAGACGCTCCCCACCCGCCGAGCAGGACGGCGAGAAATGCAGCAAGGAACTTGAACGTGGTGCCCGGTGCCGCTGGCATCCGGCGTCGCAGCACGACGCCAACCGATGCGATTACCAACGTCGTGATAGCGAGCAGCGCGACTATCAGGTACAGCTGCCAGCCCCAGAACAGCGGGTTCTCATCGAGGGAGTCATGACGATTGGCGATGTCGAACGCGATGGCGATCGCTGTCAAGAGGCAGGTGACCACAACAGCGAGCAGCAGGGACCGAACGAGGAGACGCTGCAGCGATGGTG
Source organism: Mycobacteriales bacterium (assembly GCA_035548125.1). Lineage (GTDB taxonomy): Bacteria > Actinomycetota > Actinomycetes > JAFAQI01 > JAFAQI01 > DASZTV01. The sequence continues at coordinate 4,633 of DASZTV010000083.1, forward strand.
TCAGGGGCGCTGCGTCGTCCTCGGCCACGGTCTAAGTGTGGGCCTTAATCTTCGCTACTGCGAGTTGCAAGATCTGCAGCGTCGGCTTCGTCCCGGTAGCGGATGATTCGGGCAGCCCGATGTCGATCGACCCGAGCACCTTGCCCCGCAAGACCAGCGCGGTGCTGGGCCGGCGCCGGGGCGCCGGCCGGCACCTTGAACCGTCGCAGGCCGAGCAGCCCGGCGCAGATGAGGATCAGGCCCACGAACAGCAGGAGGCCCGGTACGAGCGCCGGCTGCCAGTCGCAGAACGGCACGATCCCCGACGTATTTCGGGTGCTGTGCTCGACCGTGAACGACACCAGGATGCTGCCGATCACGCCCAGCGTCAGCACGGTGAACGCAGTCACCCGAGCCGCGAACCGGTCTGTTTCCGCGCGCACCGAAGGTCCCGGCGCGGCGCCCCCCTCGCCCATTGCGCAAGTATCGGCCCCTCCGCAGTGACGCAGGTCACAGGCGACACCTGAGCGGCGCGTTGCGGCTAGATTTCGCGTGTGGATGCGCCGCTCGGGATCTTCGACAGTGGTGTCGGAGGTCTGACCGTCGCGCGCGCTGTCCTCGACCAGCTGCCGGCCGAGTCGATCGTCTACGTCGGCGACACCGCGAACGGTCCGTACGGTCCGCGCCGGATCGCCGACGTCCGGGCGCTCGCCTTGGACGTCATGGACTCCCTCGTGGAGCACTACGAGGTCAAGCTGCTGGTCATCGCGTGCAACTCTGCGAGCGCTGCCTGTCTCCGCGACGCTCGTGAGCGCTACTCGATCCCGGTTGTCGAGGTGATCCAGCCGGCGGCGCGACGTGCCGTGGCCGCGACGCGCAACGGGCGGATCGGCGTGATCGCAACTGCGGCGACGATCGGCAGCAAGGCGTACGACGATGCGTTCGCCGCGGCGCCGCACATCGAGCTGACGACCGCCGCCTGCCCGAAGTTCGTCGAGTTCGTCGAGCGCGGCGAAACCAACAGTGCGGAGCTGCTGGCGACCGCGGAGGAGTACCTCGCTCCGATCGTCGCGGCGGGCTGCGACACGTTGGTGCTCGGCTGCACCCACTATCCGCTGCTGACCGGCGTGATCTCCTACGTCGTCGGCGACGACGTGACGCTCGTCTCGAGCGCCGAGGAGACCGCGAAGGACGTCTACCGGGAGCTCGCGACGACCGCGGCCTTCCGAGACGCGGCGACGCCGCCGCAGCATCGGTTCCTCGCCACCGGCGATCCTGAACCGTTCGAGCGGCTGGGCCGCAGATTCCTCGGTCCGGAGGTCGGCGAGGTCGCGAGCGCGCAGGCAGTGGGGGTCACCACGTGAGGCTGACCGTGGTCGGGATGTCGGGCACGTTCGCCGGGCCCGCGTCGGGCTGTTCGTCCTACCTGCTCGAGCAGGATGGCTTCCGGTTGTTGCTCGACATCGGCAACGGCTCGCTCGGCGCGTTGCAAGACGTCTGCGGGCTGCTCGGCCCGGACGCGGTCGCGATCAGCCACCTGCACGGCGACCACTACCTCGATCTGATCACCTACACCTACGCCCGGCGCTACCACCCCGACGGCGCCGCCCCTCGGCTCGCGGTGCACGGACCCTCGACGGTTCGTCAGGCGGTCGAGGGCGCCTACGTTACCGATGTGACGGAGCTGCTCGACACGGTGTACGACTTCCAGCCGGTCTCGGGGGAGGGGAAGCGGCAGGTCGGGCCGTTCGAGGTCGAGTTCATCCGCGTCAACCACCCGGTCGAGACCTACGCGATGCGGGTGAGCGCCGGTGGCCGCACCATTGCCTACAGCGCCGACACCGGCGAGTGCGAGGCACTCGTCGACCTCGCGCGCGACGTGGATCTTTTCCTGTGTGAGGCCTCCTACCTCGAGGGCGACAACAACCCGCCCGACGTGCACCTCACCGGCAAGATGGCCGGCCGCTACGCCGCGGAGGCCGCCGCGAAGCGGCTGATACTGACGCACCTTGTCCCGTGGGGTGACCCAGCCCGTACCCTCGCCGAGGCGGAGGGCGCGTACGACGGCGAGATCGTCGTCGCCCGCCCACTCGACAGCTACGACGTCTGACGTAAGGAACCGACTGTGAGCACCCGTCCCGACGGCCGGGCGGACAACGCGCTGCGCCCGGTCACCATCACCCGGAGCTGGCTCGATCACGCCGAGGGTTCCGTCCTCGTCGAGTTCGGGCTGACCCGCGTCCTGTGCGCGGCGTCGGTGACCGAAGGCGTCCCGCGCTGGCGCAAGGGGAGCGGCCTGGGGTGGGTGACGGCGGAGTACGCGATGCTGCCGCGCTCCACGCACACCCGCAGCGACCGCGAGTCGGTCAAGGGCCGGATCGGCGGGCGCACCCACGAGATCTCGCGACTGGTCGGCCGGTCGCTGCGCGCCGCGGTCGACTACAAGGCGCTCGGCGAGAACACGATCGTCATCGACTGCGACGTGCTGCAGGCCGACGGCGGCACGCGGACCGCGGCGATCACCGGTGCCTACGTTGCGCTGGCCGACGCCGTGTCGTGGCTGCGCGGTCGCGGATCGCTGGCGGGTGAGCCGCTGGTCGGGTCGGTCGCGGCGGTCAGCGTCGGCATCATCGACGGCATCCCGCGCCTGGACCTCTGCTACGACGAGGACGTCAAGGCCGAGACCGACATGAACGTCGTGTGCACGGGCGACGGCAGGTTCATCGAGGTCCAGGGCACGGCAGAGGGCGCGCCGTTCGACCGCGCCGAGCTCGACGCGCTCCTCGACCTCGGCGCCGCTGGCTGCGCGGAGCTCACCACGTTGCAGGAGCAGGCTCTCGCTCGATGACCGCGACGGCAGTCCTCGCCACTCGTAATGCGGGCAAGGTCGCGGAGTTGCAGCGCATCCTTGCGTCGTACGACATCGAGCTCGTGGGCATGGACGCGTTCCCTGCGATCGGCGACATCGCCGAGACCGGCGCGACGTTCACCGAGAATGCACTGATCAAGGCGCGGGAGGTCAGCCGGGTGAGCGGGCTGGTCGCGGTCGCCGATGACAGCGGCCTCGCCGTCGACGCCCTCAACGGGATGCCGGGCGTGCTGTCCGCGCGCTGGTCGGGTAGCCACGGTGACGACGACGCGAACCTCGACCTGGTGCTCGCGCAGCTTGCCGACGTACCGGACCCTCGCCGTGGAGCCGCGTTCGTGTGTGCCGCCGCTGCGGCCGCACCGGACGGCCGTGAGCTGGTCGTGGCGGCCGAGGTCCGGGGCGTGCTGCTGCGCGAGCGACGGGGCAGCAACGGGTTCGGCTACGACCCGATCTTCCTGCCCGACGGCGAGCACCGGACGACGGCGGAGATGGCGCCGGAACGCAAGGACGAGATCAGTCACCGCGGCAAGGCGTTCCGGGCGCTGGCACCGCGGCTTGCGGAGCTGCTAGGTCCCTAGGACCTCGGGGTGTTCGCGGAAATACGCGATCGTCTTCTTCAGACCCTCGAACAGACCGACCTTCGGCTCCCAGCCGAGCTCCTCACGGGCGAGGGTGATGTCCGGCTGGCGGATCGTCGGGTCGTCCTCGGGTCGCGGAATGAACGTGATCTCACTCTCCGACTCGCACAGCGCCTTGATGGCTTCGGCGAGCTCCAGCATCGACACCTCGTGCGGGTTGCCGATGTTCATCGGTCCCGGATGGCCGGAACGAAGAAGGCGGATCACCCCTTCGACGAGATCGTCGACGTACTGGATCGACCTGGTCTGACTGCCGTCGCCGGCCACCGTGACCGGCTCGCCGCGCAGAGACTGCCGGATGAAGTTGGGGATCGCACGACCATCGTTGGGTCGCATCCGCGTTCCATGACAATTGAAAATCCTCACGATTGCGGTGTCGACGCTGTGGTGTCGGCGATACGCCATCGTCAGGGCCTCGGCGAAACGCTTCGCTTCGTCGTAGACCCCACGTGGGCCGACCGGGTTGACGTGCCCCCAGTAGCTCTCCGGCTGCGGATGCACCTTCGGATCACCGTAGGTCTCTGAGGTGGAAGCGAGCAGATAGCGGGCCCGCTTCTCCTTCGCGAGGCCGAGGGTGTGCAGCGTCCCGAGCGAGCCGACCTTCATGGTCTCGATCGGCAGCTGTAGGTAGTCGATGGGGGACGCGGGTGAGGCGAAGTGCAAGACGAAGTCGACCGGACCCGGGACGTGGATGTACTCCGTGACGTCGACCTTGATGAACTGGAACCCGTCTCGCCCGATCAGGTGCTCGATGTTGGCCGGCGTACCGGTCAGGAAGTTGTCGAGACAGAGGACCTCTTCACCGTCGTCGAGCAGCCGCTCGCACAGGTGGGAGCCGAGGAAGCCGGCGCCTCCGGTGACTACTGCGCGACCCATACCGTGGTGCCTCGGCTGTTCTCCATGGGGTACTTGAGACAATCGACACTACGGGGTCGTAGCCCAACGGCAGAGGCACGTGCCTTAGGAGCACGCCAGTGCGGGTTCAAATCCCGCCGACCCCACTCACTCCGCCGCGCAGGCGCCGGCGCCCACCTCGGCGGCGGCTGCCTCGACTTGCTTGGCCAGGTCCGGTTCGGTCGCGAGGTCGTCCAGCCCGGTGCGGTCCCCGGCGTCCACCTTGTGGCGGATCGCCTTGATGAGCGCGGCTTCTTGCTTCTTGAGCCTGATGAAGGACTTCCAGTCCGCCTCGATGTCATCGGCGGGCTTGAGCGCGGCGAGCGCGTTCGACGCGCTGGTCACGATCGGTTCGATCCGGTCGAAGAACGTCGCCGCCGCGGTGACGTTGGTCGCGAGATCGCTCGGCGGGGTGATCGCGCCGGTGCGCGTCGCTTCCGTGGTGCAGATGATGTCGGCCTTGGCGCCGAGCGCCTGCCGGGACAGGCCCGAGCTTCCACCGCACGCAGCGATGCCGGCAGCGAGCGCGGCAACCGTCGCCAGCCGGCCCGCCGTACGCCCTGCCGCCCGGCTACTCCGCGCAGCTATCTGCGCCCACCTTCGTCGCGGCGGTGTCGACCTGCCGGGCGAGCGGGGCGGAGTTCCTGAGGTCGTCCAGCCCCGACGGGTCCTTGGCGTCCGCCTTCGTGCGGATCCGGTGGATCAGGTCGGCCTCCTGCTTGCGCAGCCCGATGAAGGCGTTCCAGTCGGCGGCGACCGAATCGTCGGGCGTGAGCGCCTCGAGCTTGTTCGTCGCGCTACCGATGATCGGGTCGATCTTGTCGAAGTACGCCGCCGCCTGGTCGGCGTCGTTGATGTCGCTCGGTGTGGGCACGGCCGAACCGGTTTGTGCCTCTGCCACGCAGATGGCGTTCGCCGCAGCGACGAGATCCGCCTTGTCGAGAGCGCGCCCGGCACCGGCTGCTCCGCTGCCGCCACTGCTGCTCCCGCCGCATGCGGCCGTGAGAGCGACGAGCGCGAGGAAGGTGAGGCCGGCCGATACGCGTCCCGATCCCGTCCCGATCACCCGTGCACAGTACTGAGGCGCACCGTCCCACCGGTTGCGGGGCCTCGCCGGAGCGTTCGCAGCAACCAGCGTGACATCGTGGAGGGGTGAGCGCGTTGGCCGTGCCTGACGTCGACGTCGTCGTCGTCGGCGGGGGACCGGCGGGACTCGCAGCGGCCGCCGAGGCGGCTCGCGGCGGGCTCGCCACGGTCGTGCTGGAACGAGCGCACGCGATCGGGGAGCCGGTGCGGACCAGCGGCGGCAGCTTCGTCAAACCCCTCAAGGCGTTAGGTGTCCCGAGCCGCTGCTACCACCCGATCCACCGGATCAAGGTCGTCGGGCCGACGACGACCGCGACCAAGACCTACCGTCGTGCGGTCGGCTGTGTGATCGACGTGCGCGGCACCTACCAGTGGCTCGCCCAGCAGGCGGTCGAGGCGGGCGCGGAGATCCGGCTGAAAGCGCACGTCGAGGGGTTGACAGCGGACCGCCGGGTGACGGTCCGCGATCCGTTCCGCGGCCGGTACGAGCTGTCGTCGCGAGTGGTCGTCGACGCCAGCGGCCACACCGGCTTCCTAGCTCGCGAGGCCGGGCTGCGGCCGGCCAACGAGCGCAGCGCGGTGGGTATGGAGCTGGAGCTGCACGCCCCCGGCTACGACCAGGACGAGGTCATCTTCTGGCTCGGCGACGACGTCGCCCCGGGCGGATACGGCTGGGCGTTTCCCTGCGGCGACGGCCGGGTCCGCCTCGGCGTGGGCGTCGTACGGCCGGAGAGCGAGGCGGAGCCCCGCGCGCTGCTCGACGGCCTGCGTGCGGAGTTCGCCCGGCTCGCGGGCGCGGCGGAAGGCCTGCACTCGAGCCCGCTGGAGATGCACAGCGGGCTGATGCCGGTGCTTCCGCCGGACGCCGCGACCCTCGTCGGCGAAGGTCTCGTGGTGACCGGGGACGCTGCCGGGCAAGGATCGACCTTGCTCGGTGAGGGGATCCGGTACGCGATCATCGCCGGGCGCACCGCGGGGAAGGCGATCGTCGGCGCCGGCGGGGACTACACGCCCAGGGGCATGGCGGCGTACCCGAAGCAGTGGCGCAAGCAGATGGGACGCAACCTCAAGGTCTCCTACGCGATCAACGAGCGGATCTGCCGCTTCACCGATGCTGACTGGGATCGCGTGATCCGCCGCATGGACGCGCTGACGCCGGGACAGGCCGCGGCGGTGTTCGCCAGCGAGTTCAGCGCCAGGTGGGCGGCGTCGGTGCTCTGGACCGACCCCTCCCTCGTCCGCTCGGTCGCGCGGAACCTCCGGCGGAGGGGTGCTGCGGCTAGAGGCTGAGGTCGCGCAGCAGCTTGGCGACGTGGCCGGTGGCCTTCACGTTGTAGAACGCGTGCGCGATCTTGCCTTTGGGGTCGACGACAAAGGTGGAGCGGATCACTCCGGTGACCTTCTTGCCGTACATCGTCTTTTCGCCCCATGCGCCGTACGCCTCGAGCACCTGCTTGTCGGGATCCGACAGCAGCGGGAACGTCAGGTCGTGCGTCTCGCGGAACTTCGCGAGCTTCGCCGGCTTGTCCGGTGAGATTCCCACGACCGCATAGTCCGCGTCGTCGAGCAGGGCGAGGTTGTCGCGGAAGTCACACGCCTGCTTCGTGCAGCCCGGCGTGAGAGCGGCGGGGTAGAAGTAGATGACGAGGTTGCGGCCCTTGAAATCCTTGAGGCTGTGCTTGCTCTCGGTGTCGTCGAGCAGGGTGAAGGCAGGGGCGGTGTCTCCGGCGGCAAGCGGCATCCGCCGACGGTAGCGCCGGTGGCGTAGATCGAGGGCGGCGGGGCAAGATTCCCTTGAGTCGCGCCCAGCCGTGGAGGTCACGTGACAGCAACCCGCAAGCCCGAGGTCATCGTTCGCGAGATCGAGCAGACCCGCGCCGAGCTGGCCGAGACGATCGACGCGATCACCGACCGCCTCAATCCGCGTCGCGCCGCGACGAGGAGCGCACGCGCCGTGAAGGAGCAGGTCAGCTCCGCGTTGCCGGGCGAGGGCGGCACCGGTGAGGGGCCACGGCCCGCGGTGCTCGCCGCCGCCGGTGCGGCCGCAGTCGTGGCCGGCGTAGTGGTGGCCCGCAAGCGCCGTTAGCCGCATGCCGCGCCACGCAAATCTGCAGTGGTGAGGGAGACTTAGTTGCGTGCGGATCTCTGCGAAGTCCGACTACGCCGTCCGCGCCATGGCGGAGCTGGCCGCCGGTGGCGAGCACGGGGCAGTCAAGGCTGAGCAGATCGCGCTCGCGCAGGACATCCCGCTCAACTTCCTGCTCGGCATCCTCCGGGAGCTACGTAACGCGCATCTGGTGCGCAGCCAGCGAGGGCGAGAGGGCGGCTACGTGCTGTCGCGGTCGGCGGCGGAGATCACGCTGGCCGACGTGATCCGCGCGGTTGACGGTCCGTTGGCCAACGTTCGCGACCTCAGCCTGACCGACCTGAGCTACCCGGGGGCGGCGGAGTCGCTGCGGGACGTCTGGATGGCGGTGCGCGGCAGCCTGCGCGAGGTGCTCGAGAACGTGACGGTCGCCGACCTGGCCAGCGGGCGGCTACCGCGCCAGGTCAAACAGCTCGCCGAACGACATCAGGCGGAGCGAATCTAACCGCACCGGATAGCCCGGACAGCCCACTATCCGAGCAGCGCCGCGATCTCGGCGTCCATGTCGACCCCGGAGAACTCCGTGCCCGACGGGACCCGGGTGAAGGACTCGATCAGGAACTCTGCGACCCGTCCGCGCGGCGCGACCAGGGTGGCCAGGCAGTCGGTCGCGAGCGTGATGCGGATGTCGTTGCCTTCCGCGGGCTCGATCGTGATGTCTCCCTCGCCTACCGGCGCCGACACCCCACTCGCGAGCAGGTCGCGCGCGAACACCCACACCACCGGCTGGTCACACTGCGTGCCGATCGCCAGCGACACCGCCAGCGGGTCGTTCGCGTCGTAGCGAAGCTCGGCGTCGAGGCGCGCGTCTCCGGTGGCCGCGCTGACGGTGAGCGTCAGGCGGGTCGTGACGGTGCGCGAGGAGTCGAGCATTCGATGCCTCCGTAGGACCCGGACTTTTCCAGCGAGATTCCGTCACGGGTTCAACGACCGCGCTACGCGCCGGTAACGGTCAGTGCCGGGCCGGCTTGTGCCCCGCCGGGAGCAGCTCGATCCAGGTGCGACCGGGAGCCAGCGCGATCGGATGGTCCTGTTTGTCCGTGAGCGTGAACTCGTCGGCTCGCGTCTTGCGGGTCCAGGTGCCGCGGACCATCGTCCCGCCGCGGAGCACCCACGCCGGGTTGGAGCCGGTCGTGACGTCCAGCGGCGAGGCGTTGCCCAGAACGTCGTGCAGGCCGGTGCTCTGGATGTTCACGCTGAGGACCACCACGTTCGTCGCGTTGATCTGCTGGCCGTCGGTGAGCGTGTCGGAGGTCATCGAGTAGGTGTGTTCGCCCTGCGACCGCAGCCAGGCGCCGCTCGACCAAACCCAGCGGGCCGCCGAGTCGGGCCACTGCAGCGTGATGTGTGCCACCGGCTTGGCGAGAGGGTCGATCGGGCCGTAGCTGAACAGCGCCGGCGGCGCCTGGAGGTTCGGCTTCTGCTGTCGCCCTGCCTTCAGCAGGATCGAGGTCGACGAGAAGACGTTGTGCGGCGCCGGCCGTGACCCGTCGAGATGGAAGTTGGAGGGATCGTTGTCGTACGACACCAGCGCGGCGCCGCTGTGGGCGCGGATCGGAGGCATGTCCTTCGGGTTCGCCCCGGAGTACCCGAGCACGCTGCCGTGCAGCAGCGCCAGCAGGTCGGCGTCGGAGATCCGGGCCGAACGGATCGGGCCGACGAGCGACGCGCGCTGACACTGGAAGATCGCCATCAGCCGGGTCAGGCCGCCCTCGACGAGCTCCTCGACGACGACGTCCGCGTTGTTGATGCCCGCCTGCGGGCGCGCGGGCCCGATGTTGTCGATCTTGACGGCGAGTGCCGCCCGCTTCGCCTGCTCACCCTGGCCTTCCGGAAGGCCGGTCAGCGGGCAGGTCGGAGGCGCCGGAGACGCCGTCGACACCGGACCGCCTCCGGCGGAGGGGCTCGAGCCCGAGGTCGAGCACGCGGTCAGCACCAGGGCGCCTGCAACCAGAGCGGCCGCCGCCGCGACGTGCCGGCGGTGGTGAGTGCGAACTAGCTGCATGGATTGCTGGCCCCTGTCGTGACGGTGGTGTGCGAAGTGGAGGTGGAGATCTTTACCGGCTTGACGCCTTCGTACGTCGAACCGACGAGCAGCTGGATCCCGTCGCCAAGCGAGGCGACCTCTTGCCGGGTCGCCCCCGTGACGGCGGCGGCGAGGGTCTTGGCGGAGTCGGCGCGGGTCGGGCCGTACTGCACGACGGTCGCGGCCGGGCTCGAGCCCTTCGGCGCGTTGCCGGTGCCGCTGATCCCGAAGCCCAGCCGGGCGAGGGCGTCGGCGGCGCGCCCGGCGAGTCCCTGCGTGCCGGCCGCGTTGAGCACCTTCACGCGGATCTGCCCGGGTGGGATCGTGAGCTTGCCGGGCTGCACGACGTTGGTGATCGGTTTGTCCTCGGTGAAGTCGTTGAACAGCCGCTTGGACAGGACGGGGTCCCACAGCACGGCCGAACCGACCGGTGTCGCGTAGGCCGTGTCGGACAGTGGCACGGTCAGCAGGTCGACGTTCTTCGGCGACATCGAGTGCAGGGACCGGGCCAACCGGAGCATCTGCGACGTGCCGAGCCCGCTGTCGGTGGTGAGTGATCGGGCGACCGCCTTGAGGAAGCTGTAGAGCTTCGGCAGGTCCAGCAGCACGCCCGTGCTCTCGGCCTTGTTCATCATCGCGGCCATGAACTTCTGCTGCCGTTGGATCCGGCCGAGGTCGCCGAGCGCCGGGTCGAACTCGCGCGCCCGGACGTACTCCAGCGCGGTGTTGCCGTCGAGGTGGCTCTGCCCCTTCGGGAGCTCGAGGCCGCTCCCGCTGTAAGCGCCGGTCGACGGGTCCCGGCGGATCGGGTCGTGAATCGCCTGGGCACTGCAGATGTTCACCCCGCCGAGGGCGTTGACCATGTTGACGAAGCCCTGGAAGTTGATCTCGATGTAATGGTCGATCCGCACGTGGGTGTTGGCCTCGACCGTACGGATCGTCAGCTTCGCCCCGCCTTCGGAGTACGCCGCGTTCAGCTTGTTCTGCTGGGCGGGGATGTGCTGGCCGTGTGAGGTGTGCGCCGGGATCTTCACGTACGAGTCGCGAGGCAGGCTGACCATGACGGCCTTGCCGCCGCCGTCCGGGATGTGCAGCAGGATCATCGTGTCGGAGCGTTTGCCCGGGTCGTGGCCGACGTGGAGCTGGCGCTGCTCGGCCTTGGTGAGCCCGGCACGGCTGTCCGAGCCGACGATCAGGATGTTGAGATCGCCGACCGCGCCGCCCGTCGGCCGGCTGCACGAATGGCAGAACGGGTTGATGTGCCGGATGTTGCCAAGGATCGACGACACCGTGATCCAGCCGATCCCGATCGTCGCGAGGATCACGAGGGCCATCGCGCCCGCGATCGTGCTCACCAAGCGGCGTCGGGTCCATCGGCGCAGCCATCGCGGCCCCCACCGGCGGTACTCGCCTTCCCCGTTAGCCGGGCGCGAGGGCGCGGCGGCGCGCGACTCCCGCGGCCGGCGCTGCGCGGGCCTGCGAGGGTCGAGCTCGGGCGGTAACGGCCGCCGCGGACCGTCAGGCGGTTCGGTCACGCTGACGAGCCTCCGACGATCGTGACGTTACGGCCGAGCGTACGGCCGGTGGTGCCCGGGGCCCGGCATGCCACGCGGTAGCGTGCCGCGCGATGACAACGCGGCGAAGCGCTCGGCGGACGGAGAAATGGCCGGGCGTGTCGGTGATCATGCCGGTGCTCAACGAGGAGCGGCACCTGCGGGCCTCGGTGCGTTCGATCCTCGAGCAGGACTATCCCGGTGAGCTCGAGGTGGTGCTCGCACTCGGACCGTCGCGGGACCGGACCGACGAGGTGGCAGCCACGCTCGCGGCCGATTCGCGGGTGAAGACAGTGCCGAGCCCGACCGGTCGGACGCCGGACGCCCTCAACCTCGCGATCGCGGCGAGCCGGCACCCGGTGGTCGCCCGGGTCGACGGTCACTCGTTGCTGCCGGAGGGCTACCTGCAGCGAGCTGTGGAACTGCTCGACGAGACCGGCGCCGACAACGTCGGCGGGCTGATGTCGGCCCGCGGCGTCACGGACTTCGAGCAGGCCGTCGCCCACGCGATGACCTCCAAGATCGGCGTGGGCAACGCCGCGTTCCACGTCGGCGGCGAGGAAGGTCCCGCCGACACGGTGTACCTCGGGGTGTTCCGGCGCAGCGCGCTCGAGCGAGTGGGCGGGTACGACGAGACGTTCGCGCGCGCGCAGGACTGGGAGATGAACTTCCGGATCCGGTCGAGCGGGGGACTGGTGTGGTTCTCCCCGACGCTGTCGGTGTCGTACCGACCGCGCAGCTCGCTGTCCGCGCTCGCGCGGCAGTACTTCAACTACGGCCGTTGGCGACGTCACGTCATGCGCAGCCACCTCGGCTCGGTCAACCTTCGTTATCTCGCACCTCCGACGGCGCTGCTGGGCGTGCTCACCGGGCTTGTTCTCTCGACGTTCCTGACGCTCTGGGCGTTGACCTTGCCGATCGGCTACCTGCTGCTCGTGATCGCCGGCGCGCTGTGGATCGGCCGTGGGCTGCCGCGGAAGTCGCGCGCGGTGTTGCCGCTCGTCATCGCCACCATGCACCTGGCCTGGGGGGCCGGCTTCCTCACCTCATGGCGTCCCGCCCGGGAGTAGAGCGTCCCGCCCGGGAGTAGCCGTCAGCTGAGGCAGCCGGGCTCCGCGGCGGAGATCGACGTGAAGGTGGGTGTGGGAGTCGGGGTCGGCGTGGTCGTGCCGGTGACGGTGACCGGCAGCACCTGGGTGAAGTCGTCGCCGACGATCAGCGTGATCGTGGTGCCGAGGGTCGGGTCCAGGACCCGCTTCGAGCCCTCGAAAGCGGCCGCGAGCGTCTGCGAGGACTGCACCTTCTGGCTGCCGTAGCGGATCGTGGTGCGGTGGTAGGTGTCGCGATCGGCATCGCCGATGCTGACGATCCGGAAGCCCTCCGCCTGGAGCTGGGTGGCCACGGTGTGAGCGAGACCTTGCTGCGCGGTGCCGTTCTGTACGGCTACGTAGACGCCGCTCGGTGCGACGGTGAGCGGCGGGCCCGTCGGCGTCGTCGTGGGGGTCGGCGTGGGCGTCGGGGTCGGGCTGGGCGTCGTGCCCGGCAGCGGCCGGTCGTGCTTGAGGTCGGTCCAGAGCTCGGGGGCCTTGCTCGGGTCCCACTCGACGTCGCCGTACGGCAATCCCGGCTGGTCGGTCAGGTTGGGGACGGTGAGCAGGTGGACCCCGCCGGCCCCGACCGAGTGGAGCGCACTGGCGAGGGTGCGCATCGTCCCGAGGCCGAAGCCGTCGGTGGTCAGCGAGCTCGCGGCGGCTACCAGGAAGTGCTGCAGCTTGAGCGGGTCGATCAGCAAGCCGCTGCTCGTCGCCTTGCGCACCATGGCCGCGGCGAACTGCTGCTGGCGCTTGATCCGCGGAAGGTCGCCGCCGCCGTCGAGGGCGTAGCGGGCACGCATCAGGGCGAGCGCTTGCTGACCGTTGATCTGAACGTGCTTTCCGGCCGGCAGGTTGAGTCCGCTGCCGTGGTAGTTGCCGCCGCCGTCGTTGACGACCGGGTCGACGAGCGGTTGTGACACGCACATCCGCACCCCGCCGAGCGCCTCGACCATCTTCTGGAAGCCGATGAAGTCGACCACCGCGTAATGGTCGATGTGCAGCCCCGTGAGTGTCTCGATCGTGTGCACGGTGCAGCTAGCGGCGTACTTGTTGTTGTACTCGCCGCCGATCGAGTACGCCGCGTTGAACTTGTTCATCTCGGGAGCCGAGGTCTGCCCGTTGGGCCCGACCACGCAGGAAGGGATCTGGACGTAGGAGTCGCGCGGGATGCTGACCAGCGTCGCGCCGCTGTTGCCGGCGGAGATGTGCAGGATCATCGTGGTGTCCGAGCGCGCGCCTGCGATCTTTGCGCCGCCCGTGCCGCTGCCGTTGGCACCCGCTCGGGTGTCCGATCCGATCAGCACGAAGTTCTGCGCCTTGGCCACGAGCTTCGGCGGCTGTGAGGCGCCCGTCGGAAGGGTGTACTGCTGAGTGGTGATCTTGCTCTTGATGTAGAAGTAGTCCGCCACGACACCGGCCGCGACCACGAGCAGTAGCACGCCGACGATGCCGGCAGCCCAGCGCACGATGCGAGCCCAGCGTGGGCGCGGGTGAGAGCTGTAGGTCTCGGGAAGCGGCGCCTGGCCGCCCACGACGGGCGGCGGGTCGGCGCCCCAGAACTGGCGACGGGGCGAGTTCGACGAGTCGTCGCCGGAAGCCGGAGGGTCCCCAGGCGAAGTCATGCGGGGAACTCCCTGTGGTCATCGGCCGCGATGCATGGGATGAAGGGCACGCGGCGCGCGAACGGCGATGTCGGCGACAGACGATCATATTGCGGCGTTGCTTAAGTGTTCCTTAGGACGCCGAGCGGGTCGGATTGGTTGGCTTGTCGCTGCCGGGTTACGGCGCGCTCACCGCCTAGCCTGGGACCACCGTGACGCATGTGACCCAGCGCACCGCCACGCTCACGACGTGGGCCGTGGCTGCCTGCGCGACCCTCGTGGGGGTGTTGCTGGCGGCGCCCGTCGGCGGCGCCTCGCCGCGTGCGGTTCATGAGGTCTACGGGGTGCCCGCAGGCGGCAGCTTCACGATCTCCGGCCACGGTTACGGCCACGGTCACGGGTTGTCGCAATGGGGCGCGTACGGAGCCGCGAAAGTCGCAGACCTGTCGAGCAACCAGATCCTGCACTTCTACTACCCGCACACGACGCTCGCGACGAAGCCCGTCACGCAGACCGTCCGGGTGCTGCTCACGGCGACCGCCGCGCCGTCGAAGAAGTACGTCGAGTTCAACCCGGCCCCTGGCCTTGCGGTGACGCCTGCGCCGTCGACTCCGTCGACGCCTTCCGAGAAGCGGCGCCGCGCGGCGGACGAGGGCTCGACGGTCCTGCCGGAGACGGCGGACGGCGGCGCGACGATTGACCACTGGCGGCTGCGCAAGCAGGCCGGGACCATCGCGCTGCAGGGGCACTGGTCCGGCGCCTGGCACACCCAGACGGCGGACGTCGGTTCCAGCGCCACGGTGAGCGACACCGACGCGCTGATCGCTGTGGTGGAGCCGAACGGCGCGAAGAAGAAGACGATCCGCTATCGCGGGCAGATCGTCGCGCAGCTCGTGTCGGGTTCGATGCAGGCGGTCGACAACGTGCTCGTCGAGTCCTACCTCCGGTCCGTCGTGCCGTCGGAGATGTCGTCGAGCTGGCCCGCCGCCGCGCTGCAGGCGCAAGCCGTCGCAGCGCGTACCTACACGTGGCGCGCGATCGGCAGCCCGAAGGCTCCCTGGTACGACTTGGTCGGGGACACCCGCGACCAGGCCTACGGCGGGTTCGGCGCGGAGACCAAGAAGACCGACAACGCCGTGCACTCCACTGCCGGCGAGATCGCGGTCGACGGGGGCGGCGCGCCGATCTTCGCGCAGTACAGCGCCTCCGACGGTGGATGGACGGTGTCCGGTGGGCAGGCGTACCTGCCCGCCAAGCGTGACCCCTATGACGGCAAGGTGCCCAACAACGGGCATTCCTGGAGCACGTCCATCACGACCGCCGCGATCGAGGCGGCGTACCCGTCCATCGGCGACCTCCAACAGCTGGTGATCACCGGTCGCGACGGTCACGGCGCGTGGGGCGGCCGGGTGACGACGATGTCGATCGTCGGCAGCAAGGGGACGGCATCACCGAGCGGCGCGGCCTTCCAGTCCGCGTTCGGTTTGCGCAGTACCTGGTTCCGTCCGCAACCGCCGCCGGGACCGCCGACCAAGCTGACCGTCGAGGTCACCGGACACACCGTGGTGGTGACCTGGCAGCCGCCGGCCGCGGCCGACGGCGCCGCGGACGTCACCGGCTACAAGGTGACCTTGTCGCCCGGCGGTCACACGACGACGGTGGACGCGACGACGACGACCGCGACGTTCACCGCCGTCCGCGCCGGCAGCTACACGGCCGAGGTGGTCGCGAAGAGCCCGGTCGGGACGAGCGCTCCCGCCACGGCACCCGTGACGGTGAAGAAGCTCCTGTAGCGGGTACGGTCGCTCGCGTGTCCCTCGCCGATGAGCTCGCCGCCAACAACGCTCGCTACGCCGAGCACTACCAGGGGCCGCTGCCGACCCCGCCGTCCCGCCAGCTCGCTGTCGTGACCTGCATGGACTCGCGAATGGACGTCCACGCGCTGCTCGGTCTGCAGCTCGGCGAGGCGCATGTGCTCCGCAACGCCGGAGGCATCGTCACCGAGGATGTGATCCGCTCCCTCGTCGTCAGCCAGCGGCTGCTCAAGACCGAAGAGATCGTCGTGATCCACCACACCCAGTGCGGCCTGCTCGACCTCGACGAGGCATCGTTCACCGGCGACCTCGAGCGTGATGCCGGTTCGCGGCCGCTGTGGCGACCGGGCACGTTCCACGACGTCGATGCCGACGTGCGGTCCTGCGTCGCACAGCTGCGCAACTCGCCGTATCTGTCGCACACCGACCGGGTCACGGGGTTCGTCTTCGAGGTCGAGACCGGTCGGTTGCGCCCCGTCTCCTAGGCGGTCGAGACCTACAGCAAAGTGGCTTTACCCACCGACTTGATCCACTTCAGCACCAAATGCGGTGGGCAAAGCCACTTTGCTTACCGCACCGCGGACGAGGTCAGCGTGAACCGCCGAGCGTCGCGTGTGCGGCGGGGATCGTGCCGAGCCGGCCGGCCTGGTAGTCCTCGAAGGCCTGGAGCACCTCTGCCTTGGTATTCATGACGAACGGGCCCATCCAGGCGACGGGTTCGCGGATCGGGGCGCCGCCGAGCAGCAGGATGTCGAGGCCGTTGGCGTGTCGCGCGTCCTGTGACTCGTCCGCGCTGACCGTGATCGCACCGCCGTGGCCGAACACCGCGAGCTGGCCGGTGTTGACGGCGATCTTCTCGGGGCCGACGGTGCCGTGTCCGGCGAGGACATAACCCAGCGCGTTGAAGTCCTCCCGCCACGGCAGCGTCAGGGTCGCGCCAGGAGCAACCGTCGCGTGGACCATTGTCATCGGCGTGTACGTCGATCCGGGGCCGCTGACGCCCGCGACCTTGCCCGCGATCACCCGGATCAGCGAGCCGGCGTCGGGAGACGCGAGCAGTGCGACCTGGCCGGCGCGCAGGTCCTGGTAGCGCGGCCCGACGAGCTTCTGGGCGCGGGGGAGGTTCACCCACAGCTGGATCCCGTGGAACAGTCCGCCGCTTGCCACGAGCGCTTCCGGCGGGCGCTCGATGTGCAGGATCCCGCCACCTGCGGTCATCCACTGGGTGTCGCCGTTGGTGATGACCCCGCCGCCGCCGTTGGAGTCGGAGTGCTCGAACGTGCCGTCGATGATGTAGGTCACGGTCTCGAAGCCGCGGTGCGGATGCCAGGACGTCCCCTTGGGCTCGCCCGGTGCGTACTCGACCTCACCCATCTGATCCATGTGGATGAATGGGTCGAGGTCGGCGAGGTCGACGCCGTGGAACGCGCGGCGGACCGGGAAGCCGTCGCCCTCGAAGCCGCTCGGTGCGGTCGTGAGGCTCTTCACCGGGCGCGGCGCTGCGGTCGAGGGGTCCAGAACCGGAACCCGCTCCAAGGTGGTCAGGTCGGAAACGGTGATGGCGGGCATTGCGACCTCCGTGCGTTCGTCGTTGCCTAGGCAACATACTTGCGTAAGCAACTATTCCGGCTGTGCTTGCGGTCGACGCCTATTCGGCGCGGGGCCCTGGAATGCCGCGGAACCGGAACGGCTCGGGTTCGCGGCCTGGCTGGATGTACCAGCACTCCGCAGAGCGTCCTGAGGTCAATGCCGCCATGAACGCGTCGACGACGCGCTCCGGGTCGATCAGCGGAATGCCCATCTGGTCGAGCATCGGTCGGATCTCGGTGACGATCTCGGTGTCGGCGAACCCCGGGCAGATCGCGTTGACCTGGATGCCCTGGTTGGGCCAGTCGTCGCCGATCGCGCGGATCAGGCCGACCACCGCGTGCTTGTTCGCGCCGTACACCGGGTCGAACGCCGTGCCGGTCAGCCCGGCGAGGCTGGCGGTCGCGATCAGGCTGCCGCCGCCGTCGGCCTTGAGCGCCGCGTAGGCGGCATGTGCGCCGTAGACCACGCCGTCGATGTTCACGCCCATCGCGCGGCGGTAGAGCGCCGGGTCGAAGTCGTCGCCGACACCGCAGCCGGTAGTGACGCCGGCGTTGAGAAAGGCGATGTCGAGCCGGCCGTGTCGCTCCATCACCGCGGCGACGGCGGCCTGGCACTGCGCGAAATCGCTGACGTCACATCGAACGAAGCTGCCGCCGAGCTCGGCCGCGACCTTCTCGCCCGCCTCCTCCTTGACGTCGGAGAGCACGACGGTCGCGCCGTGGCCGGTCAGTCGCCGCGCAACCGCGGCGCCGAATCCCTGGGAGCCACCCGTGATCCAGGCGACTCTGCCAGTCAGATCGTGCCTTCTCCGTTGGTCGTCGATCACCTCGTGCCTCCGAAGACGTCGGCCGTGATCGCCTTCGACCACGGTCGAGTCAGCGTACGAAGCCGCTCCACGCGCTCCGGACCGAGATGGACGTACGGCGCTGCCGCCGCCTCGTCGGTCTGTTGCTCGATCTCCTCGCGCAGCGCCTTGCCCGCGGCGGTGGCCTTGCCCTCGGCGTCGACCAGGCCGCGCTCCTGCACCCGCGCCTTGCCCGCCTCCCACTCCTCGTCGGTCCAGCCGCGCGTGGCGCGCACCATCGGCAGCGCCATGCTCGCCTCGTCGGTGGCGAGGTGGGTGACGAGTGCGCCGATCGCGTCGAGGCCGGCAAGCGCGAGGGCGGCCACGTGGCCGTCGCCGCGGTACTCGCGCAGCAGCGTCTGGGCGTGGAACAGCTGCAGGTGCGGGGCGTCGGGCCAGGGCAACCCGGCGTGCCCTGCGAACAGCGCCCGGCCGACACCGGACGTCGCAGTGGTCGCCTCGCGAGCCAGCTCCGCCGCTTCGGCCATCTCCGCGGAAGCAACGACCGCATCGCCAAGCACCCGGCGATACACGGCGTCGATGCCGCTCAGCCGAGCGGCAAGGATCGCCTCCGGGGTGGTCTCCTGCCACACCGACGGGATGGCCTCTGCGACCAGCGTCGGGGAGAAGTTGTAGAAGGTGGCGACCACCACCTCCGCGCTCACCTGTCCCATCGGGGCCGAGCGGACCGCGAAATAGCCGCGCATCGTCCCTTTCACGCCGGCTGCGGCGTACGCCGGGCCCATCTCGGCGGCGAAGTACGCCGCGGTGTGCAGCGGCTCGACGGTCTTGTACGCCTTGCGGGCGAGAGCGGCGGAAGAGGACGCTTCGGGACCGGTCATGGCCGAATGCTAGGGGGCGGAGCCAGGGGCCTCCCGACTCGGTGTGGGACGGATCACAAACAACCGGCGAAGACTCTGTCCGCGTTGGGCCGAACGGCGCAGGTTTTTCAGGATTTGGGTCGGTAGAGTCGCTTGTGGATCGTCACAAAACGGACGAACCGTGCGTAAGGGGCGCCAAATCCCGCCACCCGAGCGCACTGACCGACCGGAATCGGCACGGCGGGAGCGGAGGACCCAGTTCTTCCGAGCAGTAGGCAACGCCTAGTGCTCTTGGGGTGAAGCCGTGAACACCGCGGCCGGGCGACTCTTCCCCTCGCGTCCGAACCCGACAGCTAACTTCGCCGGCGTCCCGAGGAAGAGCGTTCGTGCAGCCTCCCAAGACTGCTGACAGCCCTGCCCGCGACAACACCTCCGGAAACCTCCGTACCCGACGGATCAGCACCACCGTCCTCGTTGCCGGGGGTCTTGCGGTCGCGACGCTCGCCGCCGCCGCTCCGGCCGCCGCGATCAACCCGGGCGGTGGGCGTCACCGGGTGCAGGTGCTGCGCCAGCAGCACGCGGGCGCGCGGCACCACGCTGCGGTGACCGCGAGGGACCACGAGCCGGGCACGCTGCCCTCCGACCCGCTGATCGACCAGCAGCTCTACCGGCTGCGGATGTGCGAATCGCACGACAACTACCGCGACAACACCGGCAACGGCTTCTACGGGGCGTACCAGTTCGCGCTGCAGACCTGGCGGGATCTCGGCATGACCGGACGGCCGGACCAGGCGAAGCCCGCGGTGCAGGACTACGCCGCGAAGGTGCTGCACTCCCACGCGGGATGGGGGCCCTGGCCGGCCTGCTCGCGGCGCGAGCACCTTCGCTAGAGCGAGAGCGTTCCGCTACACGTCTCGGGTGCGTAACAGGTAGTAGCCCGCTGCGATGGCGACTGCGACCCAGCCGAGGAAGACCAGGTAGCCGGTCCACGGCCCTAGTGACTCCGGGGTCTGCACCACGTTGGTGATCGCGCTCCCCGCGTTGGCGGGCAGGTAGCGCGAGAAGTCGCGTTGGAGCGAGTCCGGCAGCAGCTGTGTGACGACCGGGATGATGAAGACCACCGCGACCAGTGCGGTGATCGCGCCGGCGGTGTGCCGGATGATCGCCGCCAGCCCGAGGGCGAGCATCGTCAGCGCCCCGATGTAGAGACCGCCGCCCAGCACCGCGCGAGCTACGCCGGGGTCGCCGATCCCGACGCCGAGGTGATGCCGGGCGAAGATCGCCTGGCCGATGGCGAAGGCGGCGAACGCGACCCCGATGCTGACCACGAACGAGATGCCGGCGACGAGCGTTGCCTTGGCGGCCAGGACGTAGCCCCGTTGCGGAACCGCGGCGAGGGTCGTGCGGATCATGCCGGTGCTGTACTCCGCGCTCATCGTGATGACGGCGAACACGCCGAGAGCGAGCTGCGCGAAGAACAGCCCGGCGAGGCTGATGGCAGCCGGATCGAACAGCAACCTGTCGTGCAGCGACATGTCCGAGTAGCTCGCGGCGGTTCCTGCCGAGATCGCCGCGCCGAGCCCGATTCCCAGAATGATCGCCAGCAGGACCGACCAGTAGGTCGAACGCACCGAGCGCAGCTTGGTCCACTCGGAGACGAGGACGTCGCGGAACAACCTCACGTCGATCACCGGGACTCACTCGTCGTCGTCGCGTGGAAGTCGACGGACTCACCGGTGAGCTCCATGAAGGCGGCTTCCAGCGTCGCCTGCTGCAGCGTCAGCTCGTGCAGCGCGATGCCGCGGTTCGCGGCGAGCTCGCCGACCTGTTCGGTGGTGGCGCCGTGGACCGACAGCGCGCCCCCCTCGGCACGATCGACGGACAGTCCGACGGACGTGAGCGCCGCCGCGAGCTCGTCGGCCTTCGGTGACCGGACCCGGACGTGCGTCTCGGCCGACGTACGAATCAACTCGTCAGTGGCGGCGTCGGCGATCAGCTTGCCGCGGCCGATGACGATCAGCCGGTCGGCGGTCAGCGCCATCTCGCTCATCAGGTGGCTGGACACGAACACCGTCTTGCCGACCGAGGCGAAGTGTTTGAGCAGCGTCCGCACCCACAAGATGCCCTCGGGGTCCAGGCCGTTGACCGGCTCGTCGAGCAGCAGCACCTTCGGGTCGCCGAGCAGCGCGCTCGCGATGCCCAGTCGCTGGCCCATGCCGAGCGAGAACTCTCCGGAGCGTCGCTTCGCCACGTGGCTGAGCCCGACCAGCTCGAGCACCTCGCCGACCCGCTGCTTCGGGATGCCGTTGGTCTGCGCGACGCAGAGCAGGTGGTGGTAGGCGCTTCGCCCGCCGTGGACCGAGCGGGCCTCGAGCAGCGCGCCGACCTCGGTGAGCGGGCGGTGGGTCTTCGGGTAAGGCGTTCCGTTGACCGTGACGGCGCCGGAGGTCGCCGCGTCGAGCCCCAGGATCAGCCGCATCGTGGTCGACTTCCCGGCGCCGTTCGGCCCGAGGAACCCGGTGACGACGCCCGGCTGGACGGTGAAGGTGAGGTGATCGACGGCCAGCGTGTCGCCGTAGCGCTTGGTGAGGTCCTTCGCTTCGATCACGCGGCCAGTCAATCAGGCCGATGCCTCGCTCATCGTCGGGTCGGCCTGGCTGCGTTCCCTTGCCTCGACCTGGATCAGCGGATCCTCGATCCCCCAGCGCAGCACGCCGAGCACGGCGCGCGCTGCGCGACGCGTGACGACGGTGTCCACCCGCTTGGGGAGGGCGGAGATCCGGCTGGCGCCGCGAATCCCGTACAGCCGCTGCGCCCAGCCGGGCATGGTGTCGAACGCGGCACGGGTGATGATCACGCTGCTCGCCCGCTGCACCGGATCGGTGCCGACCGGACGCCGGAAGTAGTCCGCCAGCTCGGCGGTCTCCTCCGCGAAGGTGAGAAACGGCCGCATGTCGGCGAAGTAGTCGTCGACCTCGGTGCGGTTCGAGGGCACCGGGATGTCGGCGCCGAGCCGGATCGCGAACTGCGCGTACTGCGCGTAGTACTCGTCGATGCGGGTGCCGGAGAGCGGCTTCGGGTGATAGCGAAGGTGCGCTCGCATGATGCTGTGTGACTGCGTCGTGGCAGTCCACACCAGCTGCTCCGGCGCGTTGGCGGAGTAAGGCCGGCCATCCGGCATCGACCCCTGCACCAGCTTGTGCATCTTTCGGACCATGTCGCAGGTGCGCTCAACGACCGGCAGCGATCCCCAGGTCATGGCGTTGACGAACGAGGCGGTGCGGCCGAGACGCGCGAGCGGGTCGTCGGTATAGGACGAGTGCTGGTTCGTGCCGTGCATCGTCGGCTGGTGAAGCGCGCCGAGCAGCAGGCCGGACAACCCCCCGACGAGGGTCGCAACGTCGGAGTGGACGTACCAGATCGCGCTCCCGGGACCGAACAGGCCAGGGTCACCCGCTGGTTCGGTGAACTGCACGCCGGGGAGCGAGTCCGCGCCGACGGCTCTGACCCACGACTCCTTGATCGCGTCCTTGGCCGGCGTGGTGAGCGTCGTCAGGTCCACGGTGGCGTCCTCCCTGCGGCCTTCCGGTTCGGTATCCGCTGAGACATGAAACATATCAAGTCGAATGTCTCAGATAGGCTCCGGGTCGTGGTGGTCGCCGATGCCGTCGTCGAGGCGGCGGAGCGCTGCTTTGCGCAGTACGGCGTCGCCAAGACCACCGTCGAGGACGTCGCTCGGCTCGCCGGCACCTCGCGGGCGAGCGTCTATCGCTACTTCCCCGGCGGCCGCGACGAGATCATCCTCGCGGCGCTCGTGGCGTCCGCGCGCGAGTTCATCCCGCAGATTCCGGCTCGGCTGCGCAGCGCGCGTTCGGTCGGTGAGGCCATCGTCGAGCTGATCGTCAGCGCCGTCGAGTGGGTCCGCAGCGAGCCGTGGCGCGCCGCGCTGCTGTCCACGCCGCTGTCCCGCACGCTGAGCGCCGCGGACACCGCCGCCCCATACGCGCTGTGCTCGGCGTTCATCGCGCCGTACTTCTCCGCGGCGAAGGAAGCCGGGCTGGTGCGGCCGAACGTCGAGCTCGACGACGCCGTCGAGTACGTCGTACGCGTCATCCACTCATTGCTCGTCGTGCCCGGGCATCGTGACCGGGACGACGCAGAGCTGCGCCGCTACCTGCGAACCTTCGTGCTGCCCTCCCTGCTGGTTCCCTAGGTCACCCCGTCTTGAACTGCGCGATCGAGGATCGAAGCTCGGTCGCGAGGTTGTTCAGCTGCGCGGCGGCAGCGGCCGACTGCTTGGAGCCGACGGCGTACTGCTTGGACACGTCGGAGACCTGGGTCATGGCCGCGACGACCTGGTCGGAGGCGGAGCGTTGCTGTTGGGTGGCGACGCTGATCTCCTTGGCGGCGGTGGTGGTCTCATCGACCATCCCGCTGATCCGT
>DASZTV010000084.1:0-17930 GCA_035548125.1 Mycobacteriales bacterium
CATTCCGACTGCAGCGCGGTGATCGGGTGGACCGTGACCGCGCGCCGCAGGCTGTCCGCACTGGCCTCCGACAGGCCGAGGTGGCGGACCTTGCCGGCCGTGACCTGCTCCGCCATCGCGCCGACGGTGTCCTCGATCGGAACCGTCGAGTCGACGCGGTGCTGGTAGTAGAGGTCGATGTGATCGACGCCAAGACGTTCGAGACTCGCGTCGATGCACTTGCGCACGTAGTCGGGGTGGCCGTTGATCTTCATCGTCCCGTCGTCGCCCCGCGACAGCGAGAACTTGGTCGCGAGAACCACCTCGTCCCGGCGGCTCTTGATCGCCTTGCCGACGATGTGCTCGTTGTGGCCGCCGCCGTAGATGTCGGCCGTGTCGAGGAACGTCACGCCGAGATCAAGCGCCCGCTCGATCGTCAGCCGCGACTCCTCGGGGTCCGCCTTGCCATAAGACTGCGACATCCCCATGCAGCCGAGGCCCTGCATGGAGACCGTAAGGGCGCTGTCACGCCCAAGAGTTCGAGAAGCGAGCGTCATGGCTCCTTCCTATCCCGTCACGCTAATGGGACATCACGCGGGACAGGAACTGCTTCAGGCGCGGGTGGTCGGGGTCGCCCAGGACCTGGTCGGGCGGGCCCGACTCGGCGACGACGCCGTCGGCGAGGAAGCACACCTTGTCGGCGACGCGGCGGGCGAAGCCCATCTCGTGAGTCGCCATGACGATCGTCATGCCCGACTCCTTCAGCTCGCCGATCAGGTCCAGGACCTCGCCGACCAGCTCCGGGTCGAGGGCGCTCGTCACCTCGTCGAGCAGCAACAGCCTGGGCGAGTTGGCGATCGCGCGGGCGATCGCCGTGCGCTGCTGCTGTCCGCCGGAGAGCCGGTCGGGGTAGTCATCGGCTTTGTCGGCCAGCCCGACCCGGGTGAGCAGCTCGCGCGCCCGGCTGTCTGCATCGGCCTTCGACAGTCCGCCGACGACGCGAGGGGCGAGCGCCACGTTGCGCAGCGCCGTCATGTGCGGGAACAGGTTGTAGGACTGGAAGACGACGCCGATCCGGCGGCGTACCGCGTCGACGTCGACGCGCGGGTCGGTGATCTCCTCGCCGTCGAGGACGATCTCGCCGTCGGTGACCACCTCGAGCAGGTTGATGCAGCGGAGCAGGGTGGACTTGCCGGATCCCGACCCGCCGATCAGCACGACGACGTCGCCGTCGGCCACTTCGAGATCGACCCCGTTGAGGATCCGGTTGTCGCCGAAGTGCTTGTGGACGTTGCGCACTTCCAGGACCAGCCCGCTCGTCATACGACAGCTCCGGCTCGCTGCCGCCGGTTCGCCCGGGCCGACACCGCGTCGGCGATACGACCTGACGGAATCGCCAGGACGATGAAGAGCACGGCGGCGATCACGTACGGCGTGAAGTTGAAGGTCAACGAGTTGTCGATCGTCGCCTGCTGGATGGCGTCGGTCGCCCCACCGACGATCGAGATCAGACCGACGTCCTTCTGCAACGCAACGAAGTCGTTGAGTAACGGCGGCAGCACCGCGCGGACCGCCTGCGGCGCGACGACGAGCCGCATCGTCTGCTGTTGGGTGAGGCCCAGCGAGCGTGCGGCGGCGCGTTGGCTCGGATGCACGGACTGGATGCCGGCGCGGAACACCTCCGCGACGTAGGAGCTGTAGCAAAGGATGATCGCGACCGTTCCCCACACGGTCGCGGACTTCGGCAACCACGACAGCTGCAACGACGGGATTCCCACTCCGAACAGGTAGAGCAGGATGATCAGCGGGCAGCCCCGGAAGAAGTCCACGTAGACGCCGCCGAAGATCCGCAGCGGCGCGAGCACGGCGCTCACCGACGTCCGCAATGTGGCGACGACCATCCCGAGGACGAGGATGCACGCCTCGCCGATCACGAGGATCTTCAGGTTGAGCAGCATTCCTCGTGCGATGTCCGGCGTGTCGTGCCTGATCGAGTCCCAGCTGAAGAACGTCGCCCGGGCGTCGTGCCAACCAGGGGTGTGCGTGACGCCGAGCCAGACCGCAACCGCGAACACGATCGTGCTGACCGTCGCGACGAGCGTCGACCGGCGCGCACGCTGCCGCCGGTAGTCACGCCGCCACTGCTCCTTGTCGCTGAGCAGCAGCGGCCCCTCTGCCGTCGCTGGCAGCGTCACGTCGGCTCGGAGCTACTGGAGAACCGGCGCGTTGGCTTCCTTCGCCAGCCACTTGCTCTCGATCGACGCGAGCGTGCCGTCGGTCTTGAGCGCATCGATCGCCTTGGACACGCAGGACGTCAACGGGCTGCCCTTCGCAAGCAAGGCCCCGAACTGCTCCGGCGTGCCCGTGCTGGCCAGCTGTCCGACGATGACGCTGTTCTTGATCTGCGCCGCCGTGATGTAGAACGCGGTCGGCAGGTCCACCACGAGGCCGTCGATCTGGCCGTTCTTGAGCGCCTGGACCGCCAGTGCGTTGCTGCCGAAGAACGCGTGCTGGGTCGGCTTGATCACGTCGCTGATCGTCTGCTGGTTGGTGCTTCCGGTCTGCGCACCGAGCTTGACCGCCCGGAGTTCGGCGAGGCTGGTCACCGCGGCGCCCTTGCTGCCCTTCATCGCCACGATCGCCTCGGCGACGTTGTAGTACGGCGAGGAGAAGTCGACAGCCTGCTCACGCTTCTTGGTGATGGAGAACTCGTCGAGATCGAAGTCGAAGTTCCGCGCCGCCGGGCCGATCGCCTGGGTGAAGGAGATCCGCTTCACCTTGATCTGGTCGGGCGTGTAGCCGAGCTGCTGTGCGATCGCGAGGTCGACTGCGCTCTCGTAGCCCTCGCCGTTGATCGGGTGCTTGTTGTCGTTGAACCACGGCGGGTAGACCGGTTGGTCGACACCGATCGTCAGGTTGCCGGACGACACCGTCTGCAGGGTGCTGGGCGTGCAGCCGGCGATCGCAGCCGCCGCAGCTGATTGGTTCGGCGTACCGTTCGCCGCCGGGCTTCCACCCGAGCTCGAGCTGCCACAGCCGGCCAAGGCGAGGCTCGCCGCGGCCAGCGCCGCCAACCCCGAAGCGACGCGATTCACGTTGAGCTCCTTATCCCCGTAGCGCTGTCGTGACCAGTGCGGGCACCTTGCCCCACGATGGCTTGGTCATCAGTTTCGCGGCGAGCTCGCCCGCCTTGTGGGCGGTCTTGTGCGACGCGAACCAGGTCGGCTTGATCGGCATCCGGAACGGACCGCGGACGACGGTCTTCTCGATGTCCTCTTCCGCCAGCATGATCGAGTTGTGCACGAAGCCGATGCCGGACTGCACGTCGTCGATCGTGTGGCCCGGGTACGCCCCCCACGGAGTCGTCCCCAGCGTGAAGCCGACGGCCGACCAGAGGTTCACCCCGATCGTTCCGTACTTGAGGTCGGCGATCGCCTGCTCGACCGCCGCGTTGATCGCCGGGTCCTTCATCGACTTCGGGTGCACGACGATGGAGCAGCCGAGCGTGCCCCACAGCCCGTTGTTCGCGAACTCGACCGCCTTGCGGAGGTAGTCGACGGTGTCGGTCGCGTCGATCCCGACCTCACCGAACACGCCGTTGAACGCCTCGGTGGTGAACGCGATGTCGTCCTGCGTCGCGGTGCGAAGGCCGGGGATCATCGTCCACGGCACGCAGCCGTGCTCCTCCTGGCCGAACCGCTCCGCCTCAGGGTGTGCGCCCGTGAATGCCTCCCAGCGCGCCCGCGCGCCCGGGTAGTAGGCGTAGCGCTCCTCGGTCTCCTTGAGCACCTTGCGCATCGCCTCGAGGAACTCCCCACGCTGCGACCACGCGTTCGAGGTGATGAGCGCGCGCAGCGCGATGCAGTTGAAGCCCGCGTTGTTGGTGAGCATCGAGGCGATGTTCTGGGCCTGGAAGGACATGTCCTTGGCGGTCCACGGTCCGGGTACGACGATGACCGGCGAGACGTTGCCGAGCTCTCCGGTGACCGGCTTCGTCACGACCGGGTCCTTCGCGGCCTTGCGCGTCAGCCCCTCCGGACCGCCACCGAAGACGATCGCTTCGAAGGTCTTGTCCGAACCGGTCACGTGCACGTCGGCGACGTCGTCATGACGGACCAGGTGCGTGCCGACCTCGGCGCCGCCGTAGACGATTCGCAACACCCCGCGGTCGATCAGCTCGGCGCAGATCTTCTCGAAGATCGGACCGGCGTAGTCGTTCACCGGGTTCATCTTCAAGATCACCGGGTGTCGCGCGATGAACAACCGGTCGAGGGCGTCGGTGATCGGGATCGAGCTCTGGTTCCCGGCGCCGAGCACGAGCGAGACGCCCGGGGTACCGCCACCGAACCACGCCTTCGCCTGACGCTCCGCGGCTTCGCCGCCGGTGACACCGCGGCGCAGCCAGATGTCACCGGTGAACCCGGAGAACGCCACCTTGTCGAAGGCGTCGACCGGGAAGGCGGGGATGCCGGTGTGACCGCCCGAGACCGGATGCGGCTTGCCCGGGAACGCCGGCTTGCGGCCCGCCGCGATGTCGGTGAGCGCGGCGTGCAGCATGCGCAGGTAGCGGCCGGTGATCATCACGCTCGCCCAGTCCTCGCCCGCCGCGGGCGAGTCGACGGGGTAGCGCTTGGCGTCGCAGGACACCTTGACCCACTCGTCGGCAAAGGTCAGCACCGAGTCGGTGAGCCGCTCGAGCAGGCCCAGCATGTCGGCGGCCGGCTCCTCGATCCAGCTCTTCGCGTGAGCGACGAGATCCGCCACCGCGGCGTCACAGTCGGCGATCGATGTCGCCTGCTGGGTCGAGGTGGCTTCGGGGATCGCGATGGTGCCGTGAGCTGCGAGCTGTGTCATTGGCTGACCTCCAATTAGGAAGTATGACCGATCTGCGTGCTTGCATCTAACGGTGTGGGTGCCCGCACGCTGATCCTCGCCTCGGCCTCCCCCGCGCGGCTGCGGCTGCTGCGCGACGCGGGCATCGAGCCACGCGTCGTCGTCAGCGGCGTGGACGAGGACGCGGTACCGACGGCCGACCCGCACGCGATGGTGCTCACCCTCGCCGAGCTCAAGGCGCGCGCGGTCGCCGCGACGACGAGCGAACCGGGCGCCCTGGTGCTGGGCGCCGACTCGACGCTGGTGCTCGACGGCCGCACGCTCGGGAAGCCGGGATCGGCTGCGACGGCCACCGAGCGCTGGCAGCAGATGCGGGGACGCCAGGGCACGCTGCTCACCGGTCACTGCGTCATCGACTGCGACAGCGGTGAGTCCGCGACGGCGGTCGGGGCCACCGACGTGTTCTTCGGCACCCCCAGCGACGAGGAGATCGCGGCGTACGTCGCCACCGGTGAGCCGATCGAGGTCGCCGGCGCGTTCACCCTCGACGGCCGCGGGGCGCCGTTCGTCGACCGCATCGTGGGCGACCACAGCAACGTCGTCGGGCTGTCCCTTCCGGTGGTACGCCGGTTGTTGCGCGACCTCGGAGTGGGAATCGTCGACCTATGGCACTGAGCATCGGACCCCTCCGGGTCGACCCGCCGGTGGTGCTCGCCCCGATGGCAGGCGTCACCAACTCCGCCTTCCGGACGTTGTGCCGCTCCTTCGGCGCGGGCCTGTACGTCAGCGAGATGGTGTCGGCTCGCGCGCTGGTCGAGCACAGCGAGCGCACCCACCGGATGCTCACGTTCGGTCCGGACGAAGACGTCCGCAGCATCCAGCTCTATGGCGTCGACCCCGACGTCGTCGCCCGCGCGGTCGACATCCTGCTCGACGTCGGCGTGGACCACATCGACCTCAACATGGGCTGCCCGGTACCCAAGGTGACCAAGCTCGGCGGCGGCGCGGCGCTGCCGATGCATCGGGTGCTGTTCACGGACCTGGTGCGTGCCGCCGTGGCCAAGGCCGGCAGCGTGCCGGTGACGGTCAAGATGCGGATCGGGGTGGATGCGGACTCCGTCACGTACCTCGACGCGGGTCGCATCGCGGCGGCCGAAGGCGCCGCTGCAGTCGCGCTGCACGCTCGGACCGCCGAGCAGCTGTACTCCGGACAGGCCGACTGGTCGGCCATCGCGCATCTGAAGTCGGTCGTCACCGACATCCCCGTGCTCGGCAACGGCGACATCTGGGTCGGCGAGGACGGCATCTCGATGATGCGCGAGACCGGCTGCGACGGCGTGGTCGTCGGGCGCGGCTGCCTGGGCAAGCCGTGGCTGTTCCGCGACCTGGTCGACGCCTGCGCGGGCCGGACGCCGCAGCCGCCGCCACGGCTCGCGGGAGTCGTCGACGTGATGCGCCGCCACGTACGCCTGCTCGTGGACTGGGCAGGTGACGAGTTCCTCGGCGTACGCGACTTCCGCAAGCACGTGAGCTGGTACCTCACCGGGTACCCAGTGGGCGGGCGAGCCCGCCGCGACCTGGCCCAGACCTCATCGCTGGCCGAGCTCGACGACATGCTCGAGGAGATGCTCGACCGCGTGGGCCGTGACACCGAGCTGCCGGCCGGCTCCGAGCGGATCGCGCGGGGTCACACCCACGGTCCGCGTCGGGTCACGCTGCCTGCCGGCTGGCGCGAGTCGGCACTGGATCCGACCCCTCCGCCGGCCGAGGCCGACGCCCTCGTGTCGGGTGGCTAGTCGTGTGACTGCTGCGGTGTTAGCCTGATCACGAGGTCGGAAGTTCTCGTTGTGCACGGCTGGAAAGGCGCTGTTGGCGGGAAACGCACGCGATTGTCTGCTGTCACTGAAGAGAGCACCGCGTCGACCAAGTCCCATTCGGGGCGAGCAGTTTAAGGAATCAGGTTCATGGCTCAAGGCACCGTCAAGTGGTTCAACGGCGAGAAGGGCTACGGCTTCATCGCTCCTAGCGACGGCAGCGCGGACGTCTTCGTCCACTTCAGCGCGATTCAGGGCACCGGCTACCGCAGCCTCGACGAGGGCCAGAACGTCGAGTTCGACGTGACGCAGGGCCAGAAGGGTCCGCAGGCGGAGAACGTCCGGGCGCTCTAAACGCGTCCCCAGACTTCGCACACCAGAACAGGAGACGTCAGCAGCGATGGGTTCTCGACGGTCCACGATTCGTGGCGGCCGCCTCGGCGGTGCGCCGGGGTCTGAGGTCGACCGCGGAGGGGTCGTCGAGCCACGCCGCCAGGTCTCCTACTGGTGCCACGCCGGCCACGAGAGCAGGCCGGCTTTCGCATTGCATGTCGAGCTGCCGCAGACCTGGTCCTGCCAGGTCTGCGGCCAGCCGGCAGGCCCCGACCAGGGCGAGCCTCCCCCGCGCGAGCGGATGTCCGGCGGGCCGCCCAAGACCCCGTTCGAGTTCCTCATGATGCGCCGCACCATGGCCGAGGGTGACGAGCTGCTCGAAGAGGCCCTCGCGAAGCTCCGCGAAGAGCGATCCACACGAGGCCGCGCGCGCTGATGGCGGAAGTGGCACCAGCAGCTGCCGGTGCCGCGCAAGCGGCAGAGCATGCCCCCAGCGCGTCGGCGGCGCCCGGCGATCACAAGGCCGACGGGCTGATCCTCGCGGTCGCCTGCGTCGCGCAGTTCATGGTGGTGCTCGACGTCTCCATCGTGAACGTCGCACTCCCCTCGATCGGTCACGACCTCCACTACTCGGCCACCGGCCTGCAGTGGGTGGTCAACGCCTACGTCCTCACCTTCGCCGGCTTCCTGCTCCTCGGCGGCCGGCTTGCCGACCTGCTCGGGCGGCGCCGGGTCTTCATCGGCGGGCTCCTGCTGTTCTCCCTCGCGAGCCTGCTCGGCGGCCTCGCGCAGAACTCCGGCGAGCTGACCGCAGCCCGCGCGGTGCAGGGTCTCGGCGGCGCAGTCCTGTCACCGGCCACGCTCACGATCATCATGACCACGTTCACCGAGGGTGAGGCGCGCCATCGCGCGCTCGGTGCGTGGGGCGCGGTAGCCGGCCTCGGCGGCGCCTTCGGGGTGATCCTCGGCGGCATCCTCACCTCGGAGCTGTCCTGGCGCTGGGTCCTCTACGTCAACATCCCGATCGGCCTCGCCGCGATGGTCGCGGCGATGGTCGTCCTCTCTGAACGCCGCCGCCCCGACGCAGAGCACTCCCTGGACATCAGCGGGTCGATCCTCGCGACCGGAGGTCTGGCGCTCGCCGTCTACGCGATCGTCGGCACCGACGTCCACCCGTGGGGATCGGCGCGCACCGTCTGGCTGCTGGTCGCCGCGGCGATCATCCTGGTCGCCTTCGTCGCGTCGCAGACCCGGGTGAAGGCGCCACTGATGCCGCTCGGCCTGTTCCGCAACCGCAACGTGTCTGCCGCGAACCTCACGATGCTGCTGCTCGGCGTCGCGTTCTTCTCGATGTGGTACTTCCTCTCGCTCTACCTGCAGGACGTGAAGGGCCACAGCCCGCTGCGTACCGGTCTGCTGTTCCTCCCGATGAGCGCGGCGATCATCGCCGGCGCGCAGACCGCAGGTCGCTCGCTCGGCCGGCTCGGGCCGCGAATGCTCATCCTGACCGGCTTGTGTCTCGCCGCGGCCGGATTCGCGTGGCTCACCCAGCTCGAGGCGTCGAGCAGCTACGTCAACGGGGTGCTGGGCGGGACGTTGCTGATCTCCTACGGCGTCGGGCTGACGTTCGCGCCGCTGGCCTCCGCCGCGACCACCGGCGTCCACTGGACGCAGGCAGGCCTGGCATCGGGTTTGCTCAACACCGCGCGCCAGGTGGGCGGCTCACTCGGTCTCGCCATCCTCGCGACGATTGCGACCGACCACACCCGCCACGTGCAGCACCTCACCGGCCCGCTGGCGGCGGAGGCGTCCGGCTTCGACCACGCGTTCGCGGGGGCGGCCATCGCCTGCGGTGTTGCGGCACTCGCCGCCCTGGCACTGCCGCGCCGAACCAGCACTCCGGCTTGACCGCCGCCCTCAGCGGCTGCGCCAACCCTCCCGCGGCGACGTACGACGTCGCGCTGCTCGACCTCGACGGGGTCGTCTACATCGGTGCCGCCGCCGCCCCCCATGCTGTCGCGTCGCTCGACGAGGCGCGCCGCGCCGGGATGCGCACCGCGTATCTGACGAACAACGCCTCGCGCACCCCCGAGGACGTCGCCGCGCAGCTGGCGAGCCTGGAGGTCGCCGCCACCGCCGATGAGATCGTGACCAGCGCGCAGGCGGCCGCGGCGCTGCTCGCGGAGCGCCTCGGCTCCGGTGACACAGTGCTGGTGGCCGGCGCCGATGCGCTTCGTGATGCCGTCGCGGCGGTCGGACTTCGGGTGGTGACGTCGGCGGACGACGAGCCCCGGGCGGTTGTGCTGGGCTACGACCCGACGCTCGACTATTCGCGGCTCGCCGAAGCCGCGCTTGCCATCCGGCGCGGCGCCGCGTTCGTCGCCTCCAACCTCGACGCGACACTGCCCACGCCCCGCGGCTTGCTACCCGGGATGGGCTCGCTCGCGGCGCTGGTCAGCACGGCAACCGGGCAGCAGCCGGAAGCCGCCGGGAAGCCGGCACGGCCGCTGTTCGACATCTCGGTCGAGCGCACCGCCGCCAAGCGCCCGCTCGTCGTGGGAGACCGCCTCGACACCGACATCGAGGGAGCACGCCGCGCCGGCATCCCGTCGATGGTCGTGATGACCGGGGTCGCGACACTGCTCGACCTGGCGACCGCGCCACCGGAGCGCCGGCCGGATCTCCTCGCCTCCGACCTGCGCGGCCTGAACCGGCCGCATCCGGCGGCTCGCGACGGGCACTGCGGCGACGCCGTCGCCGAATACGACAGCGCAACGAAGCAGATCGTCGTACGTCAGCGGGGCAACGACGATCTCGACGAGACGCTGGCCGCCATCGCCACCGCGGCGTGGCAGGCCCTCGACGACGGGTGCGCGGTGGTTGAGGTGGATCCCGGCTAGGGGCGCGTACGGTTCAGCCATGGGCGCGCTGATCCCGTTGTTCCCGTTGGGGACGGTGCTGCTGCCCGGCGCGCCACTGCCGCTTCACATCTTCGAGGAGCGCTACCGCCGGCTCGTGGCCGACCTGCTCGAGCTTCCCGCGGAGGAGCGCCAGTTCGGCGTCATCGCCATCCAGGCCGGGCGCGAGGTCGGGCCTGACGCGGTCGAGAGCCTGCACGAGGTCGGTTGCGTCGCGCAGGTCGCGGCGACCCACCCGGCGGCAGACGGCACGTACGAGCTCGAGACGATCGGCACCCGCCGGTTCCGGCTCCTCGACATCGACCACGGAGCGCCCTACCTCAGAGGCAGCGTCGAGTGGCTGCCCGAGCCGGCGGGGAAAGCCGCCGACCTGGTACCCGTCGTCGCCGAGCGCTACATCAGCTACCGCACGGAGCTCGCCCGCATGCACGGCGCCGAGCTCGAGCCGCCGGAGCTTCCCGGCGACCCACGGCTGCTGTCCTACCTCGTTGCCGCGACGGTGATCGCCGACGTCCGCGACCGGCAGAGCTTCCTCGAGCAGTACGACGCGGCGGCACGGCTCGCGATGGAGTCGCGCTGGCTGCTTCGCGAAGCCGCGATCCTGCGCCGGATCTCGGCGGTACCTGCCGATCGGCGCTTCGACATCGGCTTCTCGGTGAACTAGCTCCTCTGTCAAGATCGAGGCATGACCTCTCTCCGCGATCTTCCTGTTACCGCCCTCGACGGAACGCCGACGACGTTCGGCGCCATCACGGGCGACCGCGTTACGCTCGTGGTCAACGTCGCGAGCAAGTGCGGGCTGACGCCGCAGTACGCCAAGCTCGAGGCGCTGCAACGCGAGCTCGACGGCGCGGCGTTCACCGTTGTGGGCTTTCCGTGCAACCAGTTCGGCGGTCAGGAGCCCGGAACGTCGGAGGAGATCGCGACGTTCTGCTCCACGACGTACGGCGTGTCCTTCCCGATGACGTCGAAGGTCGAGGTCAATGGCGAGGGGCGGGACCCGATCTACACCGAGCTCACCGGCCACGCCGACGCCGAAGGCGCAGCCGGCGACATCCAGTGGAACTTCGAGAAGTTCGTGGTCGGACGGGACGGCGAGGTGTTGGGCCGGTTCCGGCCACTGGTCGAGCCGGACGACCCCGCGCTGCGAAGCTGCATCGACGGCGCGCTGGGTAGCGTCTGACGGTATGGAGTTTCGACGGCTCGGCTCGGCCGGGATGAAGGTCTCGGAGATCTCGTACGGCAACTGGATCACCCACGGCGGGCAGATCGAGGAAGACGCGGCGTTCGCCTGCGTGAAGCAGGCGCTCGAGAGCGGCATCACGACGTTCGACACCGCCGACGTCTACGCCAACACCCGCGCGGAGACGGTGCTCGGCAAGGCGCTGGCAGGTGAACGGCGGGAGTCACTGGAGATCTTCACGAAGGTCTACGCGCCGACCGGCCCCGGCGGCCCCAACGACGGCGGACTGTCGCGCAAGCACGTGATGGAGTCCTGCCACGCGTCCCTGCAGCGGCTGCAGACCGATCACATCGACCTCTACCAGGCGCATCGCTACGACCACGAGACGCCGCTCGAAGAGACCATGAGCGTGTTCGCGGACCTGGTGCATGCGGGCAAGGTCCACTACATCGGGGTGTCAGAGTGGACCGCCGAGCAGATCCAGGCGGGTCATCACCTCGCCACCGAGCTGAAGATCCCGTTTGTCTCCAACCAGCCGCAGTACTCCATGCTCTGGCGGGTCATCGAGGGCAAGGTGGTCCCGACCTGCGAGGAACTCGGCATCGGGCAGATCGTCTGGTCGCCCATCGCGCAGGGAGTGCTGACCGGCAAGTACAAGCCTGGGCAGCCGGTGCCCGAGGGTTCCCGTGCGACCGACGAGGTCGGTGGCGGCGCGTCCAATGTCAAGCACTGGCTCAACGATGCCGTCCTCGAAGCGGTCGGCCGGCTCGAGCCGATCGCGGCCGAGGCCGGCCTGTCGATGGCACAGCTGGCAATCGCCTGGGTGTTGCAGAACCCCAACGTCTCCAGTGCGATCGTCGGCGCCTCGCGCCCGGAACAGATCGTCGACAACGTGGCGGCCAGCGGCGTACGGCTGGAAGCGGACGTCATGAAGGCGATCGATGAGGCACTGGGTTCGGTCGTGATCAGCGACCCGTCGTTCACCGAGCGGCAGTCGCCGCCCACCCGGCCGGTGCGGAGGGCATAGTGCCACTCGAAGGAGAGTACGAACCGAGCAGCTGGGACTGGGTGCGCGAGCAGGTCGAGAAGTACGAGCGCTCCGACGGCGCCGACGCGCCGAACCTGCTCGACACCTCCTACCCCGTCGTGGTGGTCACGAGCCGCGGTGTGAAGACCGGAAAGCTGCGGAAGAACCCGGTGATGCGCGTCGAGCACGAGGGGAAGTACGCGGCGATCGGCTCCAAGGGCGGCGACCCGAAGAACCCGGCGTGGGTGGAGAACCTACGCGCCGACCCGCACGTCGAGCTGCAGGACGGCGCGCAGAAGTGGGACATGATCGCGCGCGAGGTCGACGGCGAGGAGCGCGACGAGTGGTGGGCGCGCGGCGTCGCGGCGTACCCGGACTACGAGGCCTACCAGTCCTGGACCGACCGCAAGATCCCGGTCTTCGTCCTCGAGCGCGAGTGAAGGGTCCCACCTCTCGCTGGCTTCGTTCGGAGATCACCTACGGTCCGACCGGACGAGTCGTCTGGACCGTTCTCATCCTCGCGCCGGTCATCTTCGGCGTCTTCTTCAGCGCCGTCTTCCTCGTGGCCGGGGTGATCTGGCTCTTCGTCGTGCCGATCGCCCTTCGGGACGTGTGGCGCGCGGTCAAGGATCGCCGGCAGCCACCGCCGATCATCATTCCGGCGGACCCGCAGCCGCTTCGGCCTGGCGAGTCGATCCACGATCGCGACGTGCCCGGCCGGTGGTGAGCACCCCCACGCACGAGGACGGGTCGATCGATCGTGCCGTGCTGTCCCGGCGGCTGCTCATCGCCGCGGCGCTGTCGGTCGGCGTCGCGGGGTTCGCCTACCTGCTGATGGTGCGGACCTCGCTCGGTCAGCGGTTCGACAACGCTGCGCTCATCGGCTCGTTCCAGCAGAGCGAGTCGGCTCGGATCAATGACGGGTTCTTCGTGGCGAAGGCGAGCGCAACGGTCTTCTTCCTCGCGTTGCTGACCGCAGTGGGCGTCGGCGTGGTGCGACATCGACCACGGATCGGGTGGACCCTTGCCGTGACCGCGGTGGTGTCCGTCCTGGTCACCCACGCGCTGAAGGTCAACGTGCTGACCCGGCCGATGCTCGCGGCGAGCGACCAGGTGGTGTCGGCGTACAACACCTATCCGAGCGGACACACCGCGACGGCGGTCGCCGCAGCGATGATCCTGGTGGTCGTCAGCCCACCTGCGGCCCGCGGACTGGTCGCCGTGCTGGCGGGTGCGTACGCCTCGGTGATCGCGCAGGACGTGCAGACTGCGGGCTGGCACCGGCCCAGCGACGCGATCGGCGCGGCCTTCGTGGTGTTCGCGATCGTCGCGGTCGTCGCGGCGGTCCTGGCACGACGCCGCCCGGTGGGACGCGCCGCACCACGCACCAACGCCATCGCCTACCCGGTGCTGGCCGTCGCGGGGCTCACCAGTGGCCTGTTCAGCGCGATCAACGCGGCGCGCGCGTTGAACACGCTGCGTAAGACCTCCGACACCGCCGCGGTCACGCCGAGCCTGCGCAACGACGCGCACTACTTCAGCATCTCGCTCACCGTGCTTGTGGTGGCGAGCCTGCTCGCTGTGCTGCTCGCGTTGCTCGGGTCAGCCGACCTCGACGAGCCCGCCGACCCGAACTAGGCGGGCGCGACCCGAAGCACCGTCGCGGCGTACGGCTCGGACACGCGGATCACCAGGCCGTGCCGCAGGGCCCGGCCGGTGGCATGCGCGACGACCTGGCCGGTGCGCACATCGGTGACGACGTACCGGGTGGCGGACCGGACGCCGTCGAGAGAGACCCGAATGTGCGACGCGGGAGTCCGCTGACGCAACGCGAAGACGTAGCCGGCCGTGCCATGCCACGGCTCGAGCACCAGCCAGTCCTTGCCCGACACCGGGTCGGCGCGGGTGAGCCGGTAGGTGATCGGGCCGATCCCTGCGCGGTGGGCCTTGTCCCACCTGATCCACCACGCGACCTCATGGCGCTGCCCAGGAGTGAGCGTGGTGAAGTCGGTCCAGAACGTCAGGTGTGACAGCAACGCAAGTGGCATGAGGTACGCCGGCGAGCGTCCCTCCGTGAGTGCCGCGCCGTCCAGGCTGCCCAGGCCGAGGGTCTGGGTCGGCAGCCACGGCGCCGCCGACCACAGGTCGTGCAGCAGCTCACTGACCGGGTCGATGCCGTGGTTGTGGTTGTTGTCGAACCAGGACGGACCCAGCGCCTCGGACTCGAACGGCCAGGCGCGCTGGTCGTTGGTCTCGTCGAGCTCGAACGTCACATGCGGGTGCGCCGCCTCCATCCGGCGGACCAGGGAGACGAACGCGTCCTCGTAGTCCGCGTAGTCGTGCGTTCCGCAGTCCAGCCAGGCCATGAAGTCGAACTTGAACTCGCGGACGTCGTAGGCCTTGACCAGCCGGTCGACGACGCCGAGCAG
The DNA here is from genome assembly GCA_035548125.1 of Mycobacteriales bacterium. GTDB lineage: Bacteria > Actinomycetota > Actinomycetes > JAFAQI01 > JAFAQI01 > DASZTV01. Next base: position 14,517 of record DASZTV010000084.1, read on the forward strand.
GTAGCTCTGGAACGCCGGGTTGGTGACGTCCCAGGCACCGAGGCCCGCGTCGTCGGGGATCTGGGCGGAGACATCGCCGAGTGGGGCGCATCCCCACAACGGATGCTGTGCGTACGTCGTGGACTTCATGTTGAACTCGACCGGCGACATCCACAGTCCCAGCTGCATGCCCTTGCGGTGCAGGTAGCTGATGAAGTCGGGCACGCCGTCGTGGTTGCGGTCGGGGAAGCGCGCCGGGTCGAACCGCCAGTCACCGGATTCGCCCCCGGGACCGCCCTGCCACTGGTCGTCGAGCATGTAGCGCTCCACGCCGAGCTTTGCCGCCGCGTCGATCTGCTTGCGCAGGTTGGCGTCTGACATCCCGGGTCCGTGGCTCCAGGGATGGAAGGAGTTGGCCCCGATGGTGCGGTCGATCGTCCAGGGGAACGCGGGCACGAAGGCGGCGGCCGCGCTGTCGGCTCCCTCGCCCGCCGGACCGGCGTACGTCCCGGTCCATGCGGTGCCGAGGTGCAGCGTCTCGCCCGGTACGACAAGCCGCGCGCGGAGCGGGATCGGGTACGCCGGGTTGCCGATGGTGTTGTAGTTCGGCGGATCGGTGATCAGGGGGCCCGCGTCGAAGAAGTCACGCGCCCAGTCGACGCCGATCGCATCGGCGCCCGCCGCGGTGTGCTGCGCCCGGCTGGCCAGACCGCCGCGCCGCTGGCTGACCAGGAAGAAGCCGCTTGCCTTGCCGACGCGCAGCGTCTCGCCCTCGGCGTCGAAGGTGCCCTTCGGGTGGGAGATGACGCGGAAGTCGTTGCGCCAGTCCGAACCCGCCCGGTAGCGGAGGACCTCCTGCTTGAGGTCCGCCCTGCTCGGGGTGATCTGGTCGAGGGTGTAGGCGGGTATCCGCAACGGCAGCAGCGCGGTGTGCAGCGTCGAGGTCACCGACATGGTGGCCTGGCCGGGTTCCAACCGCACTCGGCGCTCCAGGGTCACCCCGCTCGGCAGGTCGGCGCTCAGCGGTGCGTAGCTGAAGTCGAGTCCGACGGCCTTCGCGGTGCGAACCGGCTTCACGTCCGCCAGCGACCACCCCGTGGTCGATGAGGTCGTCACGCCCGCGATGCCGATCGTGAGGGTGAAGTCCGGGCCGGGCGTCGCCCAGTTCGTCCCGTCGGGGCCGATCAGCGCGGTCGTCCGCACCGAGTCACCCGCAATCGACCAACGCCGCGTGATGAACTTGTCGCCGATCACCGCCCCGTTGTCGGTGACCTGCGCATACGCGGAGCCGACCCGCACAAAGTGCACAGTCGCCGGCGCGGCTGAGACGAACGACGGAACCTGCCCAGCAACCAGCGCGAACCCGAGGACGCCAACAACAGCCCGTCGCACGACTTGTGGTTCACCGCATCGTTGACAAGTCCTGCAAGACCACGCCGTCGCGAGCGCCGCGGGCTAGGGCCCGCAAGCGACCGACAACGAAGCCAGCGTCAGCTACAACCGCTCGTCGACCCGCAGGACTCGCAGACGTAGCAGGAGCCGGCGCGCTTCATCTTGACGCCGCAGGACATGCACAGCGGCGCGTCGGCCGACAGGCCCTGCATCGCCTCGAGCAGCTCGGTCGATGAGCGCGCCTCGATCGGTGCCGACTCGCGCAGGCTCTCCAGGTCGACGTCGATCTCCTCGTCATCGGCGACCGGTGCCGCCGGCGCCGAACCGTACGACGTCGCCGCCACCGTCGCCGCGCGCTCCTCGGCGGTGAAGATGCCGAGCTCCTCGCGCTTCTCGTACGGCAGGTAGTCCAGCGCGAGCCGGCGGAAGATGTAGTCCATCACCGACTGCGCCATGCGGATGTCGGGGTCGTCGGTCATGCCGGCCGGCTCGAAGCGCATGTTGGTGAACTTCTGCACGTAGGTCTCCAGCGGCACGCCGTACTGCAGCGCGATCGAGATCGCGATCGAGAAGGCGTCCATCACCCCGGCGAGGGTCGAGCCCTGCTTGCCGAGCTTGAGGAAGACCTCACCGAGCCCGTCGTCGGGGTAGGACCCAGCCGTCATGTAGCCCTCGGCGCCACCGACCGAGAACGACACGGTCTGGCTCGGCCGCTGCCGCGGGAGCCGCTTGCGGACCAGCCGCGGCTCGGCGGCGGCCTCCGCCGGCGCTGTGTCGCCAGAAGCCCCGGCCTTCTTGCCCTTCGCGTCGGACAGCGGCTGGCCGACCTTGCAGTTGTCGCGGTAGATCGCGAGCGCCTTCAGCCCGAGCTTCCAGCCCTGGTAGTAGATGTCCGCGACTTCCTCGACGGTCGCCGACTCCGGCATGTTGACGGTCTTGGAGATCGCGCCGGAGATGAACGGCTGCGTCGCCGCCATCATCCGCACGTGGCCCATCGCGGAGATGGAGCGCTCGCCCATCGCGCAGTCGAACACCTCGTAGTGCTCGGGCTTGAGACCCGGGGCGTCGATCACGTTGCCGGTCTCGGAGATGTGCTCGATGATCGCCTCTGCCTGCTCCGCCTGGTAGCCGAGCTTGGTCAGCGCCCGCGGGATGGTCTGGTTGACGATCTGCATCGATCCGCCGCCGACCAGCTTCTTGAACTTCACCAGCGCCAGGTCCGGCTCGATGCCCGTCGTGTCGCAGTCCATCATCAGGCCGATCGTGCCGGTCGGTGCGAGCACGGACGCCTGCGCGTTGCGCCACCCGGTCTTCTCACCGATCGCGAGGCAGTCCTGCCACGCCTTGCTCGCGGCGTGCAGCACCCGCGCGGCGTCGGCGTCGACCGGCCGGACCGCATCGTTGGCGGCGGCGTGCTTGCGCATGACGCGCTTGTGCGGCTCGGCGTTGCGGGCATAGCCGTCGTACGGGCCGACCACGCCGGCCAGCTCCGCCGATCGCTTGTACGCCGTACCGGTCATCAGCGAGGTGATCGCCGCCGCGAGCGAGCGGCCGCCTTCGCTGTCGTAGGCGTGACCGGTCGCCATCAGCAGGGCGCCGAGGTTGGCGTAGCCGATGCCGAGCTGGCGGTAGGCGCGCGTGGTGTCGCCGATCGCCGGGGTCGGGAAGTCGGCGAAGCAGATCGAGATGTCCATCGCGGTGATGATCAGCTCGACGGCCTTCGCGAACTTCTCGGAGTCGAACGTGTCGTCGTCGCCGAGGAACTTCAGCAGGTTCAGGCTCGCCAGGTTGCACGAGGAGTTGTCCAGGTGCATGTACTCGGAGCACGGGTTGGACGCGGTGATCCGGCCGGTCTCCGGCGTGGTGTGCCAGTCGTTGATCGTGTCGTCGTACTGGATGCCCGGGTCGGCGCACTCCCAGGCGGCCTTCGCGATCTTGCCGAACAGGGTCTCGGCGTCGATGGTCTCGATGACTTCGCCGGTGTGGCGTGCCTTCAGACCGAACTCGCGCTTCTCCTCTAGGGCGCGCATGAACTCGTCGTTG
>DASZTV010000085.1:0-37792 GCA_035548125.1 Mycobacteriales bacterium
GCGTGGAGCTTGCCCGGGGTTCTGGTCAGGCGGTCGATCGGTCCAGACACCGAGACCGCTGCTACGACGTTGCCACTCGCATCGAACACAGGTGCCGACACGGATGCGACGCCGGCTTCTCGCTCTCCGACGCTCGCTGCCCAGCCGCGGCGGCGCACCGCGTTCAGCGCCGCGGGGGAGAACTTCGCCTGCCTTGCGATCGCCGTGACATCTGACGTCGACTCCCAGGCCAGTAGCACCTGTGCAGCTGATCCCGCCGTCATCGGGAGGTCGGCGCCGACCGGCACCGTGTCACGCAACCCGCTCGACCGCTCCGCCGCCGCCACGCACCGCCGGTATTCGCCGACTCGCCGGTAGAGCTGCGCGCTCTCGTTGGTCGACGCGGACAGCCGCTCCAGCACGTCCTCGGCCGCCCGCAGCAGCGGGTCAACCCGTCCGGCAGCGGCCAGCTCGTAGAGGTGCGGGCCGAGACAGAACCGGCCGTCGCCGTCTCGCTCCACGAGACCGTGCACCTCGAGGGCAACTGCCAACCGGTACGCCGTGGCGCGCGACAAGCCGCTGCGGGTTACGAGCTCAGCCAGCGATGCGGGTCCCGACCGCAGGCAGTCGAGCACCACAACCGCCTTGTCAAGAACGCCGACGCTGCTACGCTGTGTCATATCGCAATACTGGCGTATCACATAGTGAGATGCAACTCCGTGTGAGACGCAAGTACGGAATTACGAGGAGCACGACATGGCGCGAACGCTGGCCGAGAAGGTGTGGGAGAACCACGTCGTCCGCCGTACCGACGGCGAGCCGGACCTGATCTACATCGATCTGCACCTCGTCCACGAGGTCACCAGCCCGCAGGCCTTCGACGGCCTGCGCAACACCGGCCGCAAGGTCCGCCGCCCCGACCTCACGATCGCGACCGAGGATCACAACGTCCCGACGACTCCCGGTCCGATCGTCGACCCGGTCAGCCTCGCGCAGGTCGAGGCGCTGCGGCGCAACTGCGAGGAGTTCGGCGTCCGGCTCCACCCGATGGGGGACGCCAGCCAGGGCATCGTCCACGTCATCGGCCCGCAGTTGGGCCTCACCCAGCCCGGCATGACCGTCGTGTGCGGCGACAGCCACACCAGCACGCACGGCGCGTTCGGTGCCCTCGCGTTCGGAATCGGCACCAGCGAGGTCGAGCACGTCCTCGCCACCCAGACGCTGCCGCTGCAGCGCCCCAAGACGATGGCGGTCGAGGTCGAGGGAGAGCTGCCCCCGAGCGTCACCGCCAAGGACCTGGTGCTCGGCATCATCACCCAGATCGGTACCGGCGGCGGTCAGGGCTACATCATCGAGTACCGCGGCGAGGCCGTGCGCGGGCTGTCGATGGAAGGCCGCATGACGGTCTGCAACATGTCGATCGAGGCGGGCGCCCGCGCCGGCATGATCGCCCCCGACGAGACGACCTTCGAATACCTCAAGGGCCGCCCGAACGCCCCGAAGGGCGCCGCCTGGGACGACGCCGTCGCGGCCTGGCGCGAGCTCGCCACCGACGAGGGCGCGACCTTCGACAAGGTCGTGAAGGTCGACGCCACGAAGCTGTCGCCCTGGGTGACGTGGGGCACGAACCCCGGGCAGGGCGCCGCGCTCTCCGCGGCCGTCCCCGAGCCGCGTGACGCCGCTGACGAGCGTGCGCTGGAGTACATGGGCCTCACCGCCGGTACGCCGCTTCGCGACATCAAGGTCGACACCGTGTTCGTCGGTTCCTGCACCAATGGCCGGCTCGAGGACCTTCGTGCGGTCGCGGAGGTGCTCAAGGGGCGCAAGGTGGCCGACGGCGTACGGATGTTGATCGTCCCCGGCTCGGTCAAGGTGAAAGAAGCCGCGGAGTCTGAAGGCTTGAACGAGATCTTCGAAGCCTCCGGCGCACAGTGGCGTGAAGCCGGCTGCTCGATGTGCCTGGCGATGAACCCGGACAAGCTCGCGCCGGGGGAGCGCAGCGCCTCGACCTCCAACCGCAACTTCGAAGGCCGCCAGGGCCCGGGTGGACGCACCCATCTCGTGTCACCCGCAGTTGCAGCCGCGACCGCCGTCACGGGCCGCCTGACGGCCCCCGCCGACCTGTAAGAGGAGACCGCAGACATGGAGAAGTTCACGGTTCACACCGGTCGCGCGGTCCCGCTGCGTCGCAGCAACGTCGACACCGACCAGATCATCCCGGCGGAGTACCTCAAGCGGGTCAGCCGTAACGGTTTCGACGACGGCCTGTTCAGCGCGTGGCGCAAGGACCCGTCGTTCGTCCTGAACGACAGCCGGTACGACGGCGCGACGATCCTCGTTGCGGGTCCGGACTTCGGTACGGGTTCCTCGCGCGAGCACGCGGTCTGGGCGCTGCAGGACTACGGCTTCCGGGTCGTCATCTCGCCCCGGTTCGCCGACATCTTCCGCGGCAACTCTTACAAGGGCGGGCTGCTGACGGTCCAGCTCAGCGAGGACGTCGTCGCGACGCTGCAGGATCTCGCCGAGTCCGACCCCGACACCGAGGTCACCGTCGACCTCGACGCCCGCGAGGTGCGCGCCGGTGACATCACCGTCGGATTCGACATCGACGACTACACCAGGTGGCGGCTGATGGAGGGACTCGACGACATCGGATTGACCCTTCGACACACCGAGGACATCGCCGACTTCGAGTCCTCGCGCCCCTCCTGGCTGCCCGTCACGGCGTAGTCGGCGATCCAGATCGATTGCGACACAACGAAAAAAGTCTCGCCGAATCGTTGTATGCGCCGCGAATACGCCCTAGCGTCCGCGTGAGGTCGAGGGCGGTCCTCGACGCGAACTGCGGAGGGTGCACGTGAACAGGGCCGAACTGATCGACCAGATCCGGGATCGTCTCGGTGCGTCGAAGTCCGAGGCCGAGAACGCCGTTGACGCGGTGCTCGACACCATTCAGCGCGCGGTTGCGGCGGGCGAGCGGGTCGCGATCACCGGCTTCGGGGTCTTCGAGAAGGTCGAGCGCGCCGCTCGCACCGGACGCAACCCGCGCACCGGCCAGACCGTCAAGGTCAAGGCGACAGCGGTTCCGAAGTTCCGTCCAGGCACGCAGTTCAAGGGTGTCGTGAGCGGCGCGGTGAAGCTCGGCAAGGTCACGGACGCGGCGACGAAGGCGGCAGCGAAGTCCGCCGGATCCACCGCGCGGAGCGCGGCGAAGACGGCGTCTTCCGGTCCGCGCAAGGCGGCCGCGGCCGCCAAGACGGCAGCCAAGAAGGCGGCGAAGGCCCCCGCCAAGAAGGCGCCGGCCAAGAAGGCCCCCGCCAAGAAGGCCCCCGCCAAGAAGCGCTAGAAGCGCTTCTTCTTGTGGTTTTGCTCGACTACGTCGGGTCGGGGAAGGTCGCGATCGTCAGCGACCTGACCCGGCCCGCGTCGTCGACTCGCAGCTTCACCCGCTGGCCCAGGCGCAACAGGCGCAGTCCTGACGTGTCGAACGCCGCGGCGTCGAAGGTGATCACGGTTCCGTCGTCAGTGAGCACGTCACCGGATCGCGTCGCCTCGTCGTAGCTGCGGACGGTCGCCTGGCGGATCATCACAGCACCGGCAGGTCGGCGAGGGCACGTCTGGTCGCGTCTCCGATGCCGAGCGCGACCGCCGCCCGAAGCCCGTCCAGGGTGTCCACATCGCGACGCACCGACTCCGGCGCCAGGTCGGTCAGGTCCGTTGCCCCTGCGGCGACGTGCGCGGCCAGCGAGGCGACACCGAAGCGCGGTTCGAACATCGCCGCGGAACGTGCGCACAGCAGCGTCGTACCCGTCCCTGGGACGTCGGCCACCACGGACAGGTCATGCTCCGCCGCGCGATCGAGCACGACGGCGAGGTCCGCACCTCGAAGCGCCGGCAGGTCCGACGAGAGCGCGGCAACGTGGCCGTTGGCCGCGGCCGTCACCCCGTGAACCAGTGCAGCGTTGAGCCCCGCGTCGGGTACGTCAGGAACGAGCTGCACGCCGAGGGGCGCGAGGGCCTCGCGGGCCCGGCGGTCGTCGGTGACGACGACCACGTGGGAGACCCGGCGGCAGGTCAGTGCGGCAGCCGCCGTGTCCACCGCCATCGCCACCGCCAGCGCCGCCCGCGCCTCGACGTCGAGGTCCAGCCGGGTCTTTGCGTTCTCCACGCGCTTGACGGGCATGACGAGCGACCACCGGTCGGTCTGCTGCGTCATGTCTGGCATCCTCGCAGGGTGCGGTACGGACGGCTCGGGCCTTGGTATCGCTTCGTCGTCGTGGTGGCGCGGCCGTTGCTGCGGGTCACGACGACCGCAGACTGGCGGCGGCAGGATCTGATCCCGAAGTCCGGCGGTGTCATTCTCGCCGTCAACCACGTGAGCTACGTCGACCCCTTCGCCATCGGGCTGTACGTTCTCGAAGCAGGCCGCACCCCGAAGTTCCTCGCCAAGTCCTCGCTGTTCGAGCATCCGTTGACGAAGCGGATCCTGATCGGGGCGAACCAGATCCCGGTCTACCGCGGCACCACCGACGCGGCGAACGCGCTGTCCGCCGCCGTCGAGGCAGTCGAGGAGGGCGAGTGCCTGCTCATCTACCCGGAGGGCAGCGCGACCCGCGACCCTGACTGCTGGCCGATGAAGGCTCGTACCGGTGTGGCCCGGCTGGCCCTGGAGACCGGCGCCCCGGTGATCCCGATCGCGCAGTGGGGACCGCAGAACCTCTGGCGGTACAAGGCGAAGCTGCCCAGACCGTTCCCGCGCAAGAAGGTCACGATCCTGGCGGGCCCCCCGATCGACCTGTCCGCGTACGCCGGCCGGCCGATCGACGCCGACCTGTTGCACGAGGTCACGGATCTGGTGATGGCGAAGATCACCGAGCACCTCGTCGAGATCCGTGGCGGAACTCCGCCGGCCGAGGCCTACGACCCGCGGTCGTCCGCCTCCCCGGGATCCGGGACCGCCGCGTGACCCGAGCAGCGGTGATCGGTGCCGGCTCCTGGGGCACCGCGTTCGCCCAGGTCCTGGTCGACTCGGGCACCGAGACCATGTTGTGCGCCAGGCGTGTCGAGCTCGCCGACGCGATCACCGAGCGCCACGAGAACCCGGACTACCTGCCCGGAATCCAGCTGTCGCCGCGGCTGCGCGCCACCGCGGACCCGGAGGTCGCGCTGCACGGCGCCGACGTCGTCGTCCTCGCGGTTCCGTCCCAGACGCTGCGGGCGAACCTCGAGGACCTGGTCGGCGTGCTCCCTCGAGACGCCACCCTGGTCAGCCTGATGAAGGGCGTGGAGCTCGGCACGGACAAGCGGATGACGGAGGTGATCCGCGACGTCATCGACGTGCCGGAGCGGCAGGTCGTCGCCGTGTCCGGCCCCAACCTCGCCCGGGAGATCGCCTGCCGCGAGCCCGCCGCGGCCGTCGTCGCCTGCACCGATCTGGACGTGGCGCGAGTGGTGCAGGATGCCTGCAACTCGGGCTACTTCCGTCCCTACCGCAATCACGACGTCATCGGGTGCGAGCTGGGCGGAGCGGTCAAGAACGTGATCGCGCTAGCGGTCGGGATGGCTGCCGGCTTGGGGCTCGGCGACAACGCGCGCGCCTCGCTGATCACCCGCGGTCTGGCCGAGACCGCGCGGATCGGGGTCGCGCTCGGCGCCGAGCCGCTGACCTTCGCGGGGCTGGCGGGCATGGGCGATCTGGTCGCGACGTGCTCCTCGCCACTGTCGCGGAACCGCACGTTCGGCGAGGACCTCGGACGAGGCCTGTCGGTCGACCAGGTCGTGGCGAAGACGAAGCAGACGGCCGAGGGGGTCAAGTCCTGCCGGTCGATCCTCGATCTCGCCCGGCAGCATCACGTCGCCGCACCGATCACCGAACACGTCGTCAAGGTGGTCGCCGAGGGAATGACGGTCACGGAGATGCTCACCTCACTGCTCGCGAACTCTCCCAAGCATGAGCAAGACCCGGACGTCTAGGGCCCTGACGCCGTGAGTGACCTTCCGCAGAACCTGCCGATCGTCGAGCCCTCCGGCGGCTCGACGCGGGAGGGCACGCGGGCGGTTCACACGCCGCGCCCCGACACCAGCGGCGTACGGCCGCTCGGCCTGGCGACATACCGGACGACCGCGTTCCGGTTCGACACCGCCCAGGACTACGCCGACGTGCTCGGCGACCGTGCCGCGGGCTACAGCTACACCCGCATCGACAACCCGACCGCAGACGCCTTCGCACTCGGCTTCGCCACGCTGGAGGCGCAAGGCCTGGATCGTCCGGTCGCCGCGCAGCCGTTTGCGTCCGGGATGGCCGCCATCTCCACGGTGCTGCTCACGCTGTGCGGAGCCGGGTCCCACGTCGTTGCGCCCGCAGCGGTGTACGGCGGGACGTACGGCGTCATCGAGCACGTGCTGCGGCGCTTCGGCGTCGACGCGACCTTCGTCGACGTCACCGACGCCGCGGCGGTAGGCGCTGCGATCCGCGACACCACCTCGCTCGTGTGGGCGGAGACCATCGCCAACCCCACAACCGCGGTCGCCGACATCCCCGGGCTCGCCGCGGTGTGCCGGGACGCCGGCGTCCCGCTGTGCGTCGACTCGACGTTCGCACCGCCGCCGGTGTGCCGGCCGCTGTCGTGGGGCGCGGACCTGGTCGTGCACTCGGCGACGAAGTACATCGGGGGGCACTCCGATGTGACCGGCGGCGTCGTCGTCGGCGACGTGGACCTGGTCGCCGCAGTGCGCCGCGCCCGGATCGATCTCGGCGGGAGTCTGGCTCCCGACGAGGCGTTCCTGCTCCACCGCGGTCTGGCGACGCTGCCGCTGCGGGTGGCACGACACTGCAGGACGGCGGCGGCCGTGGCGGCCGCGGTCGCCGACCATCCGCGGGTCGAGCGGGTGGACTACCCGGGACTGGCAAGCCACGCCCAGCACTCGCTCGCGACCCGGCTGTTCGAGTCCGACGGCGAGGGCACCCGCTACGGCGCGATCGTCACGATCACCCCGAAGGGCGGGCGCGAGGCCGGGTTCGCCCTCGCCGACGCGCTCACCGTTGCCCAGGTCGCCACCAGCCTCGGCGGGGTGCACACCGTGGTCAGCCACGTGGCGTCGACCACCCACCGGCAGTTCGACGACGCGGCTCTCGCCGCCGCCGGGATCTCGCCGGGCGCGGTCCGGTTCTCGATCGGGCTGGAGGACGCCGAGGACCTGGTCGAGGACATCGAACGGGCACTCGGGTAGCGCCTGTCGGAACCGGACATCGGGCACTTCCGCCTCTAGAGTCACTCAGGTGACCTGTCTTCACAGCGTCGCGCAGTTCGGCGCGGCGCCAACTAGGCGCAGCAGGCGCGCCGCGCGCGGCGCTGCGCTCGCCGGGCTGGCCCTCGCCGGTGGGCTGCTGGTGGCGCCGGCGCCGGCGGCGGCCGACCCCGGCCCGGGGCCGAGCGCGGGCCAGGTCGCGGCCAGCAAGGCCACGGTCGCCGAACGGGAAGCGCAGGTGAAGCGCGCCGCGACGCGGCTGGCCCGGGCCCAGGCGGGCTTCGAGGAGCTCAACACCCGGGCGGAAATCGTCTTCGAGGCCTACGACGAGGCCCAGGTGAAGCTGCACTCCGCGCAGCACGCCGCGAACACCGCGAAGGCGGTCCTCGCGATCGCGAACGCCGCGGTCCGCAAGAGCCGCCGGGAAGTCGCGCATTTCGCGCGCGCCGCGTACGAGACCGGTGGCGTTTCCACCATCGACGCGGTGCTCTCGCCGGGCGGCCCTCGCTCCCTCGTCCAGCGAGTGGGCGCGATCGACGCGATCTCGCTCAGCCGACAGCGCACCCTCGCTCGCCTCGACGCGGCGTCGATCTACCAGGCGTCGGTCTCGCAGCAGGCGGAGGCGGTCGCCGGCAAGGCGAGGCAGGCCGCGGCACACGCGGAGCGGGCGAAGACCGCGGCGCTGGCCGCGGTCGAGCATCAGCAGCAGGTGCTCGCCTCGCTGCACCGCCAGAAGGCCCACCTCGCGACGCTGCTCGCCGACGCGCAGGCACACGCGTCCAAGCTGCAGCGGGAGCGGCTCGCCGCCCTCGCCGTGCAGCGCACGCCGTCGCCCCCGCCGTCGGCACCGTCGAGCGGGTCGAGCCCCTACGCCGGGACGACCGGCGACCTGTCCGGCACCGTCTCGGCGGCCACCGGAGCCGCGGCGGTTCGCCAAGCGGAGTCCCAGATCGGCAAGCCGTACGAGTGGGGAGCTGCCGGACCCAACACCTACGACTGCTCGGGCCTGGTGATGTGGGCGTACGGCAACGTCGGCGTGCACCTCGATCACTGGACCGGGTTCCAGTGGAACGAAGGCGCGCACGTCTCGACGTCCCAGCTGCAGCCCGGCGACCTGCTCTTCTTCGCCTACAACACCTCGGATCCCTCGACGATCCATCATGTGGGCATGTACATCGGCAACGGTCAGATGGTGGAGGCGCCCTACACCGGCGCCAACGTGCGCATCAGTAGCTCCGGGCGATCGGACTACATCGGCGCGGTTCGCCCGTACCAGCGGTGAGCGAGCCCGCCAAGAGGCTTCGCGTCGCAGTCATCTTCGGGGGGCGTAGCAGCGAGCACGCCGTCTCCTGCATCACCGCAGGCAGCGTGCTGGAAGCCCTTGATCCGCAGCGGTTCGACGTGGTCCCGGTCGGGATAACCGCCGAAGGCCGTTGGGTGGTCGCGGACACCAAGGCGTTGTCGATGAACGGCCGCGAGCTCCCCGCCGTCGTCTCGACCGCCGACTCGGTCGCGTTGTCCGGCGACCCCACCGCCCTGCCCGAGATCCTCGGCCCGATCGACGTCGTCTTTCCCGTGCTTCACGGCCCGTACGGCGAGGACGGCACGTTGCAGGGTCTGCTCGAGCTCGCCGGCATCCCCTACGTCGGCTCCGGGGTCTTCGCCTCCGCCGCCGCCATGGACAAGGCGCACATGAAGCGGCTGCTCGGCGCGGCCGGGCTCGCCGTACCGTCCTATCTGGTCGTCCGCGACGGACAGCCGGTTCCCGCGGACTTCGCCGACCTGACCTGGCCGGTCTTCGTCAAACCGGCGCGCGGCGGTTCCAGCATCGGCATTTCGAAGGTGACCGACCGATCGGGGCTGGACGCCGCGCTCGCGGCGGCGTTCCGGCACGACCCCAAGGTGCTCATCGAGTCGGGCGTCGTCGGTCGGGAGATCGAGTGCGGGGTGCTCGCCGGAGCCGCCGGGCCCGAGGCCTCGCTTCCCGCAGAGATCCGGCTCGCCTCGGACGCGGACTTCTACGACTTCGACGCGAAGTACATGCCGGAGTCCGGGACCGCGTTCGACATCCCGCCGGACCTCCCGGCAGACGTGATCGGGGACGTGCAGCGCACGGCGGTCGCCGCGTTCGAGGCCCTCGACTGCGAGGGGCTGGCGCGCGTCGACTTCTTCCTGTCGGACGCGGGCGACCTGCTGGTCAACGAGGTCAACACGATGCCCGGCTTCACCCCGTCGTCGATGTTCCCGCAGATGTGGGCGGCGAGCGGCGTCGGCTATCCCGACCTGGTGGCCCGCCTCGTCGATGACGCGATCCGTCGCGGCACCGGACTGCGCTAGCCGCCTAGGGGAGGGCCAGCTTCAGCGGCTCGGCGAGAGCGACGAGGTACCCGTCACTCGCTTGATACGACGTCGGCACGGCGAGCTCGACGTAGATCCGCCGTTCCGGCGCAGGTCCTGGCCGGATCGCCGTCCAGGTCACGGTCCCGCTTCCCACCGCCTGGAACCACTGCACCCCGTCGACGTCGAGCGTCGACGACGAGGCCGGGACGTAACGCCTCGGACGAGGGACACCGCACTTCAGCGTGATCGGCGGCGAGCCCCACGCGTGGGTCAGTGGCGACTGCGGCTCGGTCGGCCGGGAGTGCAGCTGCGCGAGCTTCGGGGGCAGTCGGTTGCCGAGATGGGCACACTGCTGTTGGACCGGGCCGACCGGCCGCGGTGGTGTGACCGTCACGGAGTTCGGCGAGCACGCCGCGAGCAGGCAGACGCCGGCCGCGACGAGCAAACTCCTAGGGAACCGCTGATCAATGCGCTGTCCTGCTGCGGACGGCATTGATCAGTGATTCCCTAGAGGTGGACGACAGGGCAGGTCAACGTGCGTGTGATGCCGGCTACCGACTGCACCTTCGCGACGACGAGCTTCCCGAGCTCGTCGACGTTGCGCGCCTCGCTGCGCACGATGACGTCGTACGGGCCGGTCACGTCCTCTGCTTGCGTCACGCCCTTGATCTTGGCGATCTCGGCCGCGACGGCGGCTGCCTTCCCGACCTCGGTCTGGATGAGGATGTAAGCCTGAACGGTCACGTGGCAGACCGTACCCGACCGGAAGGGGAGCGCGTCATCCCGGTTTCCGACCCTGCGACGGGTCCATCGCTCCGCGAGCTCGGTGAGTTCGGCCTGATCGGGCTGCTCGCCGCCCGATTGCCGCAGCCGGGCAGCGTCCTGATCGGCCCCGGAGACGACGCTGCGGTGCTCGCAGCGCCGGACGGCCGTGTGGTCGCGACGGTGGACGTGATGGTCGAGGGCAGGCACTTCCGGCGCGACTGGTCGAACGGGTACGACGTCGGACGCCGCGCGGCGGCCGCGAGCCTCGCGGACATCGTGGCGATGGGGGCGACCCCGACGGCCCTCCTCGTCGGCCTGACGGCACCCGGAGATCTGGAAGCGGAATGGGCGCTGCAGCTCGCCGACGGGCTGCGGGAGGAGTGCGCCCCGCTAGGGGCCGGCGTCGCCGGTGGCGATGTGACCGCGGGCGACGCGATCTCGATCTCGGTCACCGCATTGGGTGATCTCGGCGGCCGCGAGCCGCTGACCCGTGCCGGTGCGCGTCCCGGTGACACCGTCGTGGTCGTGGGGCGGCTCGGTTGGGCCACCGCGGGACTGGCGCTGCTTGAGGCGGGTCTCGTCGACCATCCACTGGCTGCCGCCCATCGCCGCCCGGTGGTCAGCTATGACCTCGCACGGCGCCTGGCCGCGAGCGACGAGGTCAGTTCGATGATCGACGTGTCGGACGGCTTGCTCGCCGATCTCACCCACGTCGCGGTCGCCTCCGGTGTGGCGATCGCGGTCGAGTCGGCGTCGCTCCCGGTCGATCCCGAGGTGGCGCGAGCTGCGGAGGAGCTTGGGGTGGACCCGTTGCTGTGGGTCGGCGCCGGAGGCGACGACCATGCCTTCGCCGCGACGGTTCGCGGCACGGTGCCCGCCGGCGCCGTCGTCATCGGGAGGGTCGTTGCCGCCGAGGTCGATGCGGCGAGGATCGCGACGTTCACCGACCGCGAGACGCCCGCGCGGGGCGGCCACGCGCACTTCTCCTAACCTCGCCACCATGGCCGAAGCACCGCCGAGAGTCCTCGCGATCGCGGGATCGGACTCCGGTGGCGGCGCGGGGATCCAGGCCGATCTGAAGACCATGCTCGCGCTCGGCGTCCACGGGATGTCCGTGGTGACTGCCGTGACCGCCCAGGACTCCACCGGCGTGCACGGCTACTGGGAGCTACCGGTTGACGCCGTCACGGCCCAGCTCGACGCGGTGCTGAACGACATCGGCGCGGACGCGATCAAGACCGGAATGCTCGCCTCGCCAGAGCTGGTCCGGGCCACCGCAGACAGGCTTGGCGATGTCGAGGCACCGCTCGTGGTCGATCCCGTGTGCGTGTCTAAGCATGGTGACGCACTGCTCGTCGACGATGCGGTCACTGCGATCGTCGAGGACCTGCTTCCGCTCGCGACCGTGGTGACCCCGAATCTTCCTGAGGTCCAGCGACTCACCGGTCTCGTGGTGGAGGACCGCGAGGGTCAAGCGCGCGCCGCGAAGGCGCTGCTCGCCCTCGGACCGGCCTGGGTCCTCGTCAAGGGCGGCCACCTGCCGCAGGGCGACGCCGTCGACCTGCTCACCGACGGTGAGGTGACCTTCGAGCTCGCCTCCGAGCGGCTCGACACGGTGCACACCCATGGCACCGGATGCACGCTCGCCTCGGCGATCGCGTCGTACCTCGCTCGCGGCGACGACGTACCCACCGCGGTCCGCGGCGCCAAGGACTTCGTCACCGCAGCGATCGGCGCGGGCTTCCCGCTCGGTACCGGCATCGGTCCGGTGGACCACGGCTGGCAGTGGCGGTGAGCCACCGGCTCGAGCTCCGCGACGAGCCGTATGACGGGCCGGTCGCCCAGCAACTGATCAACGCAGTGCAGCTGGAATACGTGCAGCGCTACGGCGGCCCCGACGAGACGCCGGTCGATCCGGCCGAGTTCGCGCCGCCGCAAGGGCTGTTCATGGTCGGCTACCTCGACGGCCAAGCCGTGGCGACCGGCGGGTTGCGCGCCCACAGCGACGGCGAAGTCGAGATCAAGCGGATGTACGTCGTACCCCACGCCCGTGGGCGCGGTCTGTCACGCCAGATGCTCGCCGCGCTCGAGGAGCGGGCGCGTGGGCTTGGCGCAAGCCGGATCGTGCTGGAGACCGGCGACCGGCAGCCCGAGGCAATCAGCCTCTACGAGTCATCGGGGTACGAGCGGATCCCCGGCTTCGGGCACTACGCCGACTATCCGACGTCGTACAGCTTTGCGAAGAAGCTGGACTAGCGAGCTACTTTCCCGGCCTTCAGGCAGGAGGTGCACACGTTCATCCGCTTGCGTGCGCCACCGACCAGGGCACGGACCGGCTGGATGTTGGGGTTGAAACGACGGCGGGTGCGCCGGTGCGAGTGCGACACGTTCATGCCGAACCCGGGACCCTTGCCGCACACATCACAGACGGAAGCCACGGCGAAAAGGGTAGCCCGACTAGGCGTGCCGACTCAAAGCGTCGCCGTCGCGACCTACCCTGCACCCGTGATCGACGAGTCGTCGCATGTGCGCGACGTCGTCGGGGGCGAGAAGGCCGCGACGCTGCTGGAGAAGGCCTTCGAGGTCCGGACCGTCGGCGACCTGCTGCGCCACTACCCGCGCCGCTACTTCGAACGCGGCGAGCTGACCGACCTCGCGGAGCTTCGGCCGGGGGAGCAGGCGACGCTGCGGGTTCGGGTCGTGAAGGTCGACGGTCGCCAGATCCGGTCGAACCTCCACAAGACGGACGTCACGGTCACCGACGGCACCGGGCGGCTCGTTGTGACGTTCTTCAACCGCAAGTACCTCGCCAAGACGCTTGCCGAAGACCAGGAGATCGTGGTCGCCGGCGAGGTCGAGGTCTTCCGCAACAAGCTGCAGCTCAAGCAGCCGGACATGGCCAACGACGCCGACGCGATGGTCGAGGACGCCGGCAAGCTGCTGCCGATCTACCCCGCTACGAGGGCGTTGCAGACCTGGTTCCTGCGGCGCTCGATCGGTCACGCATTGAGCCTGATCGATCTCCCGGAGACGCTTCCGGGCGAGCTGCTGACGCGGCGGAAGCTGATCGGCCGCGCCGAGGCGCTTCGCGCGATCCACCAGCCACAGGACTGGGCCGACGTGACGCGCGCCCGCGACCGGCTCCGCTACGACGAGGCGTTCGTCATGCAGGTGGTGCTCGCGCAGCGCCGGCTGCTCGCGGCGCTGGAGCCGGCGAAGCCGCGCGCCGCCCGGTCGGGCGGGCTGCTCGAGCAGTTCGACGCTGCGCTGCCGTTCACCCTCACCCACGGGCAGCGCGAGGTCGGCGACCAGTTGCTGGCCGACCTGGCCGGGGAAGTCCCCATGCACCGGCTGCTGCAGGGCGAGGTCGGCTCGGGGAAGACCGTGGTGGCGCTTCGCGCGATGCTCGCCGTGGTCGATTCCGGCGGCCAGGCGGCGCTGCTCGCACCGACCGAGGTGCTTGCGCAGCAGCACGCTCGTTCGATCGACGCGCTGCTCGGGCCGCTCGGCCGCGGCGGCCAGCTCGATGCGGCGGAAGGCGCCACGAAGGTTGCGCTCGTGACCGGCTCGATGAGCGCAGCGGCGCGGCGCAGCACCTTGCTCGACATCGGGGTGGGCGACGCCGGCATCGTGATCGGCACCCACGCGCTGCTCGAGAACACTGTGCAGTTCTTCGACCTCGGACTGGTCGTGGTCGACGAGCAGCACCGGTTCGGCGTCGAGCAGCGGGACGCGTTGCGCAGCAAGGCCGACACCCCGCCGCACGTGCTGGTGATGACCGCGACCCCGATCCCACGGACCGTGGCGATGACGGTCTACGGCGACCTCGAGACATCGACGCTCACCGAGCTCCCGGCGGGGCGCCAGCCGATCGCGACCACGGTGGTCCCGACCGCGGAGCAGCCTGGCTGGCTGGATCGGGTGTGGCAGCGCGTCAGGGAGGAGGTCGACGCCGGCCGGCAGGCCTACATCGTCTGCCCGCGGATCGACGCTGAGGACACCGTCGCCGGCAGCACCGACGAAGGCTGGGGCAGCACCGCCACCGTCGTGGACGTGGCCGCGATGCTCGCCGAGGGGCCGCTCGCCGGCCTGCGGGTCGAGATGCTGCACGGCAGGATGCCGGCCGATGCCAAGGACGAGGTCATGCGCCGCTTCGCCGCAGGCCGCATCGACGTGCTGGTCGCGACGACGGTGATCGAGGTCGGGGTGGACGTGCCCAACGCCACCGCGATGGTCGTGCTCGACGCCGACCGCTTCGGCATCTCCCAGCTGCATCAGCTGCGTGGCCGGATCGGCCGTGGCGGGCACCCCGGAGTCTGCCTGCTCGTGACGGGCGCTGCTGCCGCGTCGCCGTCCCGCGAGCGCCTCGACGGCGTCGCGTCGACGGTCGACGGCTTCGAGCTCGCCCGGCTCGACCTCGAGCAGCGGCGTGAAGGAGACGTCCTGGGCCAGTCGCAGTCGGGTCGGCGTTCGCAGCTGAAGCTGTTGCGGCTGCTCCGCGACGAGGAGCTGATCGACACCGCCCGAGCCGATGCCGCCGAGCTGGTCGCGGCCGATCCGACCCTGGAGCGCCACGAACCGCTGCGCCGCGCGGTGGAGGCGCTCGCCGCGGACGAGCGCGCCGACTACCTGGGAAAGGCGTGAGTGGCGGCCGGATGAGGCTGATCTCGGGGTCCTCCGGGGGCCGGAGGCTGGCGACCCCGACGGGCCGTGGGACCAGACCCACCTCCGACCGGGTCCGCGAGGGGCTGTTCTCGTCGCTGGGCTCGCTGTGCGGCGGGCTGTCCGGACGGTCCTTCCTCGACCTCTATGCGGGCTCCGGGGCAGTCGGCCTGGAAGCGGCGAGTCGCGGCGCCGGACCCGTGGTCCTGGTCGAACGCGACGCCGGCGCGGTGAAGGTCATCAAGGGCAACCTGGCGACGCTGGGCGTCACCGATGTCGAGATCGCCCCCACCACCGTCGAACGTTTCCTCGCCGGGACCCCGCGCGCGTTCGAGCTGGTCTTCCTCGATGCGCCCTACGCCGACCCGGTGGCCGCGACGCTGGCCGCTCTCACCGCCGGTTGGCTCGCGCCGCAGGCCGTGATCTGCGTCGAGCGGGCCACCCGGGACCCCGCGCTCGACTGGCCGTCGGGGATCGCTGCGTTGCGGTCGCGCCGCTACGGCGACACGACCCTCTGGTACGGTCGCGCCTCATGAGGCGGGCGGTATGTCCGGGCTCCTTCGACCCCATCACCAACGGTCATCTCGACGTGATCGAGCGGGCGAGCCACTTGTTCGACGAGATCGTGGTGGTGGTGGGCATCAACCAGTCGAAGAACCGGCTCTTCGAACCGGATGAGCGCGTCGAGATGATCACCGAGGCGACTGCGCACCTGCCAAACGTCTCGGTGGACACCTTCCGCGGGCTGCTGGTCGACTTCTGCGTCGCCCACGACATCAGGGCGATCGTGAAGGGGCTGCGAGCGGTCAGCGACTTCGACTACGAGCTGCAGATGGGCCAGATGAACCACTCGCTCGCGAAGGTCGACACGTTGTTCATGCCCGCCGACCCGCATTACAGTTTTTTGTCGTCGAGCCTCGTGAAAGAGGTAGCGACGTACGGCGGGGACGTTTCGAAGCTCGTACCCGAGCCGGTACTTCGCCGGCTGAAGCAGACGCTCGCCGACCACTGAGAGGAGGCATCGCAGCGTGGGCATCTCCGAGAAGCTGGACGAGTTCGTCGCCATGATCGAGAACGCGCGGGCGATGCCGATGTCCGCCTCGTGCATCGTCAACCGCAACGAGATGCTCGAGGCGGTCGAGGAGCTTCGCAAGGCGCTGCCGGAGGAGCTCCGCAAGGCCAGGAGCCTGCTGCGGGAGCGCTCCACGGTGGTCGAGGAGGGCAAGGTCGAGGCGCAGGCGATCCTCGCCGAGGCGGAGGCCGAGCGGGCCCGGCTGGTCTCGCGCACCGAGGTGGTCAAGGAGGCCACCCGTGAGGCTGAGCGCCTGGTGAGCGCAGCCAACGCGGAGTCCGACCGGATGCGGCGGGAGGTCGACGACTACGTCGACGGCAAGCTCGCGAACTTCGAGATCGTGCTCAACCGGACATTGCACGCAGTGGAGCACGGCCGTAACAAGATCAACGGCCGCCACGAGCTCGAGGCGCTCGCTGACGTCGACGAGGACGAGGAAGTCGAACCGCTCCCTGGTTGATGCCGCCTCGTCGATCGCGAGCCGGCGACACAGGTGGTGAAGCTAGGCTTGCGTTACGTGGTCCGTTCCCCGTTTCAGTACGACACGCGTGAGCTCGGCCGCCGTCCGGGCTCCATGCGCGAGGAGCACCTCGAAGCCGAAGCCCCCGAGGGGTGGGGGCTGGAGCTGGTACGCGTGCCCGCCGGCACCCCGGTCGCGGTCGACGCCCGGTTCGAGTCGGTGATGGACGGGGTCCTGGTGACCGCCGACGTGGACGTCACGGTCGACGCAGAGTGCGGCCGCTGCCTGGAGCCGCTGAACCTGCGCATCGTCGCCCCGGTCCAAGAGCTCTACGCCTACGAGCCGGACCCGGACGACGAGGACTCGCTCACGCTGAGCGGTGACCTCCTGGATCTGGAGCCGGTGTTGCGCGACGCGGTCGTGCTCGCCCTCCCGGTCAACCCCCTGTGCGACCCCGATTGCCAGGGCTTGTGCGTGAGGTGCGGGGTGCGGCTGGCCGACGCCGAGCCCGGCCACGCGCACGACGAAGTTGACCCGCGGTGGTCATCCCTTGCACTCTTGAAGGACCGCAGTGTCGAAAACCTGCGGGCGGAATCACACAACTCTGAGGAGAACTGACCGTGGCTGTCCCGAAGCGCCGGATGTCGCGCAGTAACACGCGCTCTCGCCGCTCGCAGTGGAAGGCCAGCGCGCCGTCCCTCGTCAACTGCCCGCGCTGTCGCCAGCCCAAGCTGCCGCACACCGCCTGCAGCGTCTGCGGCACGTACAACGACCGTCAGGTCGTCGCCGTCTGAGCGAGCTCACCGCAGTGGTGCGCTCCGCGGTAGCCCTGGTGTGCGGCATCGACGGCGCAGCGCTGAGCTCGCAGACCACCCTCGCGGAGTTGAACGCCGACTCGCTGGTGCGGGTCAGCATCGCGGACGTGGTCGAGTCCGAGCTGGCTCGAACCGGTCGGGTCGTCCACATCGACGACGCCACGCTCGGGCGGGTGAGCACGCTCGGCGAGATCGACAGCTTCCTCTCCGCCCGCAGCGCCGATGCCTGAGGGCAGCGAGCTCTCGGGCCTGATCGAGGCTCTCGGTGGCGAGGTCGACATCGAGCTGGTGAACCTCGCCGTCACCCACCGTTCGTACGCCTACGAGAACGGCGGCGTGCCGACCAACGAACGCCTCGAGTTCCTCGGCGACTCGGTGCTCGGGGTGATCGTCACCGAGGAGCTCTACCGCCGGTTTCCGGACCTGGCCGAAGGCCAGCTCGCGAAGCTGCGCGCGGCGGTCGTCAACGCCCGCGCGCTCGCCGGCGTCGGTCGCACGATCGGCCTGGGCGCGTACCTGAAGCTCGGTCGCGGCGAGGAGACCACGGGGGGCCGTGACAAGTCCTCGATCCTCGCCGACGCCCTGGAGGCCGTCATCGGCGCCTACTACCTGGATCGCGGTCTCGAGCCGACCCGTGCGCTGGTCCTCGCGCTGTTCGCGACGGCCCTGGAGGAGGCAGCGGGTCTCGGCGCCGGTCTGGACTGGAAGACCTCGCTGCAGGAGCTCGCCGCCGAGCGCGGCCTCGGTGCGCCGGAGTACGCCGTCGACGAGAGCGGTCCGGACCACGCGAAGTCGTTCCGCGCGACGGCGCTGCTCGGCGGAAGCGCGGTCGGGCAGGGCGAGGGAAACAGCAAGAAGGAGGCCGAGCAGCGCGCGGCCGAGCAGGCATGGACCTCGTTGACCTCGCTCAGCGACGTCGCCGTCCCAGACGGTGCCTGAGCTGCCAGAGGTCGAGACGGTTCGTGCCGGGCTCGACCGTTGGGTCGTCGGACGCACCATTGCCGACGTCGAGGTGTTCGGTGAGCGCACCTTGCGCCGCCACGTCGCGGGCGGCTCGGATTTCGTGGCGCGGCTGGTGGGCCGACGCGTCGAGGCGGCGTGCCGACGGGGCAAGTACCTCTGGCTGCCACTCGACGACGGCAGCAACCTGCTTGCGCACCTGGGGATGTCGGGTCAGTTCCTCGCGCTCCGACCTGACGCGCCGCCGAGTCGCCACCTGCGCGCTCGTTGGCGCTTCGACGACGATGGGCCCGAACTGCGGTTCTGCGACCAGCGCACCTTCGGCGGGCTCTCCCTCGACGACAGCGGCCTGACCGACGACGGCGTCCCGCGGGTGCTCGCCCACGTCGCGCCGGACCCGCTCGAGCCTGCGTACGACGCGAAGCGGGTCAACCTGGCGCTGCGGCGGCGACACACCGGGGTCAAGCGGGCGCTGCTCGACCAGACGCTGGTGTCGGGAGTGGGCAACATCTACGCGGACGAGTCGCTGTGGCGGGCCCGGCTTCACTTCGAACGGCCGACCGACCGGTTGCGGCCGGCCGAGGTCGATCGGCTGCTCACGGCGGTCGACCGGGTGCTGCGTGAGGCGATCGCTGCCGGCGGAACCTCCTTCGACGCGCTCTACGTCGCCGTCAACGGTGAGAGCGGCTGGTTCGACCGCTCACTCGAGGTCTACGGCCAGGACGGGCACCCCTGTTCCCGGTGCGGAACCACGATCATCCGGGTGAGCTTCACGAACCGTTCGTCCTACCTGTGTCCCCGCTGCCAGCGCCGCCCGCGTGAGACCAGTTGAGCGCCACATCTTGACCCGGGCTGGAGGGGGCGTCACACTGAAGGGCGCTGCGCGCGAGACATCGCCCAGCGTCACCAAGCCGGGGGACACCCTGTAAGCCTCAGATCCGAGGCGTGCGGGGGTCAGCGGCATGTGTCCTCACCGTGGAGGAACGGCAAGTATGGCGAAAGCCCTCATGGGTCACGTCGGGAGCGCTCTCGACGTACGCGTCTCTCTTGAGCTGAAGCGACTCCGCGATCGGGTGCGCGACCTGGAGAACGAAGTGATCCGGCTCCGGGCCGAGAACACCGAGCTCCGCTCCGTCAACGCCGAGCTGAACGCAGAGCTTCACACCGCGGTCCGGGTCGACGACGAGATGCTCCGCCTGTCGGTCGAGCCGGTCCGCGACCACGAGCCTGCGCTCACCTGAGCGCGTCCGCAGCATTACCTCGGCTCCGTCGGCTAGCGTTGCTGGCGGTCTTCCCCGCCTGACCGCCTCAACCCGGGAGCTTCACGGGTGCACCTTGCGAGCTTGACCCTCCGGGGGTTCAAGTCCTTCGCGTCCTCGACCACGCTCCGCTTCGAGCCAGGCGTCACGGCGATCGTCGGACCCAACGGATCCGGCAAGTCCAACGTCGTCGACGCCATCGCGTGGGTGCTGGGCGAGCAGGGCGCGAAGTCCCTGCGCGGCGGGAAGATGGAAGACGTCATCTTCGCCGGTACCTCGGGGCGCCCCGCGCTCGGTCGGGCCGAGGTCGTGCTCACGATCGACAACAGCGACGGCGCCCTGCCGATCGACTTCACCGAGGTCACGCTGTCGCGGATCATGTTCCGCAACGGCGGTTCCGAGTACGCCATCAACGGCTCGCCCTGCCGGTTGCTGGACATCCAGGAGCTGCTGTCCGACTCGGGCATCGGGCGCGAGATGCACGTGATCGTCGGGCAGGGCCAGCTCGACGCGATCCTTTCGGCGACCCCGGAGGAGCGACGCGGCTTCATCGAGGAGGCGGCAGGCGTCCTCAAGCACCGCAAGCGCAAGGAGAAGGCGCTTCGCAAGCTCGACGCGATGCAGGTCAACCTCAACCGGCTCAACGACCTCACCGCGGAGCTCCGGCGCCAGCTCAAGCCGCTGTCCCAGCAGGCGGACGTCGCGCGCCGGGCCTCGGTGATCCAGGCCGATCTCCGCGATGCACGGCTGCGGTTGCTGGCAGACGACCTCACCGTCCTTCGTGGCGCGTTCGCAGCGGAGATCGCCGATGAGACGGCGCTCCTGGAACGGCGGGCGCGCGCCGAGGCCGCGCTGGCGCAGGCAACCGCGCGCGAGACGTCGCTGGACGCCGCGCTGGCAGAGCAGACTCCGATGCTCGCGCGCGCCCAGGAGACCTGGTACCGGCTCTCCGGCCTGCGCGAGCGGATGCGCGGCACGGCTTCGCTCGCCGCCGAGCGGCAGCGCAACACGGCGATCGCGGTCGATCTCGGCGCCGGCGGCCGCGATCCGCTCGCCTGGCAGGCGGAGATCGATCAGTTGCGATCGGAGGCCGTCGAGGTCGACGAGACGCTTGCCGCCGACCGGGAGCGGCTCGCGGCGATCGAGGCGGAGCGGATGCGCCTGGAGGCATCGCTCAACGCCGAGGAGCAGGCTCTTGCCGCGGCGCGTCAGTCGCTGGCCGACCGACGCGAGGGCAAGGTGCGCCTGCAGGGGGAGGTCGCGGCCCTGCGGACCAGGGCGCAGGCGGCGGAAGACGAGATCGGGCGGTTGTCCGCAGCCTGGGAGGCGGCGCAGGAGCGCGCCGCCAAGGCTGCCGGCGAGTTCGCCGCGCTCGAGGGCGAGGTTGCCGGGCTGGACGCGGGCGAGGTGGACCTCGACGCCGCCCACGAGACCGCCGCAGCCGCACTCGCCAGCGCCGAGGAGACGTTTTCCGCGCTGCAGGAAGAGGAACGTGAGACCGAGCGTCAGCGCAGCGCGACGGCCGCCCGCCGTGACGCACTCGCTCTCGGGCTCGATCGCAAGGACGGCGCGGGTGCGCTGATGGCAGCGCGCGACCGGCTGCCCGGCCTGCTGGGGTCGGTCGCCGAGCTGGTGACCGTCGAAGCGGGATACGAGGCCGCTGTGGCGGCAGCTCTAGGCACGGCAGCCGACGCCGTCGCGGTGCAGACGCTCGCCGACGCCGCGGCCGCCGTCGCCTTGCTGCGGAGCGAGGACTGGGGTCGCGCGGGGATGCTGGTCGCTTCCGCCTCGCCGCCGGCAGGCGACACCCCGCCTGCGGTCGCGCCGGACGCCCGCAGCGCGATCGACGTGGTGAGCGCGCCCGAGGTTCTTCGCGGTGCGTTGGCCCGGCTGCTGGCCGCGACCGTCGTGGTGGAGGACGCCGCCGCCGCGCAGCGGGTGGTGTCCGCGCAGCCGGAGGTGCGGGCGGTGACCCGCGACGGTGACGTTTTCGGGGTCGGCTGGTCGGCCGGCGGGTCGATGTCCACTCCGTCACTGCTGGAGATTCGTGCCGCGCACAGCGAGGCCGAGCAGCTGCTCGCCGAGCTGTCCCACCGGGCCGAGCGGCTTCGCTTTGCGCTGTCCGGGGCGCAGGAGGAGGTCGCCGCACGACGGGAGGACCTCGAGGCCGCGGTGAGCGCGCTGCACGAGTCGGACGCCCGGCTGGCGGCGGTGGCCGAACGGCTCGGCCAGCTCGGTGCTGCCGCGCGCGCGACCGCAGGCGAGAGCGAGCGGCTCGCCCGGGCCGTCGAGGAAGCCTCGGAGGCGCGCGACCGCGACCTGCAGGGGCTGAGTGCACTCGAGGAGCGGCTCGCCGCGGCGGAGGCGCTCCCCGACGACGCGACTCCCGATGAGGGCGAACGCAACCGGGTCGGCGAGCTGGTGGTTGCGACACGTGCCCGGGAGCTCGAAGCCCGGCTCGCGGTGCGGACCGATGAGGAGCGCCGCTCGGCGTTGGGTGCGCGCATCTCCGCGCTCGAGACCGCGGCCGAAGCCGAGCGCGCCGCCCGCGAGCGCGCGGCTGAGCTGGTGCGGCGGCGGGCGCGGGAGGCTGTCGTTGCGGCGGCCGTGTCGACCGCCGCAGGTCGCGCGCTTGAGGCGCTCGAGCGTTCTCTCGCCGCTGCAGCAGCGCAGCGCGAGTCGATCGAGCAGCAGCGCACCGTGACCGAGGGCGAGCTGCTGTCCGTGCGCACCGCCGTGCGCGACCTGTCCGGCGAGCTGGAGACCCTCACGGGCGCGGTCCACCGCGACGAGGTGGCGCGTGCAGAGCAGCGGTTGCGGATCGAGGCGCTGGAGGCGAAGGTCGCCGAGGAGTTCGGCGTGGAGCCCGACACGCTGATCGCGGAGTACGGGCCGGATGTCGCGGTGCCGCCCCCGGCCGACGGGGGACCCGACGCGGTCGCGACGCCGTATGACCGTACGGTCCAGGAGAAGCGGTGGAAGGCTGCCGAACGCGCGCTGGCGCTGCTCGGCAAGGTCAATCCGCTCGCGCTGGAGGAGTTTGCCGCGCTGGAGGAGCGCCACAAGTTCCTCTCCGACCAGCTCGAGGACCTCAAGGCCTCGCGTCGCGACCTGCTGGTCGTGGTCAAGGAGGTCGACGAGCGGGTCGAGCAGGTGTTCCGTGAGGCGTACGAGGACGTGGCTCGCGAGTTCGAGGTCGTCTTCTCGACGTTGTTCCCGGGCGGCAGCGGAAAGCTGATCCGGACCGACCCGAACGACTGGCTGCTGACCGGTGTCGACGTGGAGGCGCGCCCGCCCGGCAAGAAGGTGAAGCGGCTGTCGCTGCTCTCCGGCGGCGAGCGGTCGCTCACGGCGATCGCCCTGCTCGTGGCGATCTTCCGGGCCCGGCCGTCGCCGTTCTATGTGATGGACGAGGTCGAGGCGGCTCTCGACGACACGAACCTGCTGCGCCTGGTCGGGCTGATGACCGAGCTGCGATCCACCTCCCAGCTGATCGTCGTCACGCACCAGAAGCGCACCATGGAAGTCGCTGACGCCCTGTACGGCGTCTCGATGCGCGGCGACGGGATCACCGAGGTGATCAGCCAACGGCTCCGTGAACCAGAACCGGAGCCTGTCTAAAGTGACCCTCGCCAGAAGCTCGTCCGGCGTCTGGCACTCGACATCCACCGAACAACTCCCAGCGAGGGCCACTGATGGTCTATCTGATCGTCGGCATCGCCGTAGCAGTATTGCTCGTAGGTGCTGCGGTGACCCTTGTCGTCACGCGCCGTCGCGGTGCAGCTGTCGTCGAGGCGCCACCATCACCGGCCCCTCCCGCAGCACCGCCCGCGCCGCCGGCTGCGCCGCCCGTCGAAGAGGCGCCGCCGCGTGCGCCGCCGGTCGTCGAGGCCCCGCCGGAGCCCGAGGCTCCGCAGCTCGAGGTGCCGGAGCCGTCCACGGGACGGCTCACCAGGCTGCGCGGCCGGCTGGCGGGCTCGCAGTCCTCCCTCGGCCGAGGGCTGTTCACCCTGCTGTCGCGCGACACCATCGACGAGGACGTCTGGGAAGAGGTCGAGGACACCCTCCTCACCAGTGACATCGGGGTGGCCGCGACCAACGAGATCGTCGCGGCGCTGCGCGAGCAGGTCCGCGTCATGGGGACTCGGACCGGTGAGGGCGTCCGCACCATGCTTCGTGACGCCCTGATCGCCGCCATCGGCCAGGACGCCGACCGCACGCTGCGCACCGCCCCCCACGACGGTCGTCCCGGGATCGTGCTGGTGGTCGGGGTCAACGGCACCGGGAAGACCACCACCTGCGGCAAGATCGCGCGGGTCATCGTCGGCGACGGCGGGACGGTCCTGCTCGGCGCGGCGGACACGTTCCGCGCCGCGGCCGCCGACCAGCTCTCGACCTGGGCGGAGCGGGTCGGCGCGACAGTGGTTCGCGGTCCCGAAGGGGCCGATCCCGCGAGCGTGGCCTTCGATGCGGTCCACGACGGCACCGAGAAAGGGGTCGACACCGTCGTGATTGACACCGCCGGGCGGCTGCACACCAAAGCCGGGCTGATGGACGAGCTCGGCAAGGTCAAGCGCGTCGTCGAGCGGCAGGGTCCGGTCGACGAGGTTCTCCTCGTGCTGGACGCGACGACCGGCCAGAACGGCCTGGTGCAGGCGCGGGTCTTCGCCGAGGTCGTCGACGTGACCGGCGTCGTCCTCACCAAGCTCGACGGCACCGCCAAGGGCGGCATCATCGTCGCGGTGCAGCGCGAGCTCGGCGTGCCCGTCAAGCTGGTCGGGCTCGGCGAAGGGCCGGACGACCTCGCACCGTTCGAGCCGGCCGTGTTCGTCGACGCGTTGCTGGGAGATCCGGCGGCTTCGTAACTCCCGCGAAACACGTCCGTACGGGTCGCGCAACACCGGACCTGTTCCCTCACTGCATTGCATTCGCGCAGGAGGGAGCGCACCACCCCATGATTCATCTCGCCGCTGCACCGCCGGCTATCAATGCCGGTGACACAGCCTGGATCCTCGCTAGTTCGGCACTCGTGTTGCTGATGACACCTGGACTGGCGTTCTTCTACGGCGGGATGGTCCGCGGGAAGAACGTCCTCGGCATGCTCATGCAGAACTACGTCGCCATCGGCGTGGTCGGTGTGCTCTGGGTGTTGTTCGGCTTCACGCTCGCCTTCAGCGACAACGGCTTCGGCGGATTCGCCGGAAACTTCCATCAGTTCGGTCTGGCCCACATGAAGGGTCAGGTCGTCGGGACCATCCCACTGCTCGCGTTCGTCGGGTTCCAGGCGATGTTCGCCATCATCACGCCGGCGCTGATCACGGGCTCAACGGCGGACCGGTTCAAGTTCCCGGCATTCATCATCTTCATCGCGGTCTGGGTGACCGTGGTGTACGCGCCGGTCGCGCACTGGGTGTGGAACTCCGGCGGGTGGCTGTTCCAGCGGGGCGCCGAGGACTTCGCCGGCGGCACGGTCGTCCACGCCAACGCGGGTGCGGCAGGTGTGGCCATGGCCCTGCTGCTCGGTCGTCGAAAAGGCTGGCCGAACGAGCGGATGCGCCCGCACAACGTGCCGTATGTCCTGCTCGGTGCCGGCCTGCTCTGGTTCGGCTGGTTCGGGTTCAACGCTGGTTCGGCACTCGCGGCCAACGAGACCGCGAGCTACGCGTTCCTGAACACGAACACGGCGACTGCGGCCGCGCTGCTCGGCTGGATCATCGTCGAACGGCTGCGTGACGGCCACGCGACGACGCTCGGCGCCGCCTCCGGCGCCGTCGCGGGACTTGTCGCGATCACCCCCGCGTGCGGGTTCATCTCGCCGGTCGGATCGATCTTCCTCGGCCTCATCGCGGGCGTGGTGTGCTCGCTGTGCACGACGATCAAGTTCAAGCTCGGCCTGGACGACGCGCTCGACGTCGGCGCCGTGCATCTCGTGGGAGGTGTTCTCGGCGCCCTGCTGATCGGGTTCTTCGGGACGTCGACGGTCGGCGGCGCGGACGGCATCTTCTACGGGGGCGGCGCCCACCTGCTCAGGGTTCAGGCCGAAGCGGTGGGGGCGGCCGTCGGCTACTCGTTCGTGGCGACCATGATCATCGGGTTGATTCTCAAGTACACGATCGGGATCCGGATGAGCGACGAGCAGCAGATGGTCGGCATGGACGAGTCGCTCCACGCGGAGTCGGCCTACGATTTCAACGCCCTGTCGGCCGGCTCGTTCTCCGGGACGTCCTTCGGGAGTAGCAGCTTGGTCCTGTCGTCTTCGACACTCGGTCACCGTACGGAGGTTCAGGCGTGAAGCTCGTTACCGCGATCATCAAGCCGTTCAAGCTCGAGGACGTGAAGAGCGCCCTCGAGGCGTACGGCGTCGCCGGCCTCACCGTCAGCGAGGTGCAGGGCTACGGCCGGCAGAAGGGGCACACCGAGGTCTATCGGGGTGCTGAGTACAAGGTCGACTTCGTTCCCAAGGTTCGCGTCGAGGTGGTCGTCGCCGACGGAGACGCCGACGGCGTCGTGGAGGTCGTCGTCAAGGCGGCGAGCACCGGGCAGATCGGCGACGGCAAGGTGTGGGTGACGCCGGTCGATGCGATCGTTCGGGTCCGGACCGGCGAGCGGGGAAGCGACGCGCTGTAGCGCGTCTTCCCACCTCACTCGGGAACGCTCGGCCGTGAGCCTTAGGCTCACGGCCGAGCGGGCTCTCTGGGGGAGATGAATGGTGAACGCAGGCGATACCGCGTGGGTGCTCGGCTCCGCCGGGCTGGTGCTCTTCATGACCCCTGGGCTGGCGCTGTTCTACGGCGGCATGATCCGGTCGAAGAACGTACTGGCGATGATCATCGCGAACTTCGCGACCATCGCGGTGGTGAGCATCGCGTGGGCGGTGCTCGCCTACTCGGTGGCGTTCGGCCCCGACGCGGGGCACGGGTTGCTCGGCAACCTTCACCTCGCGGGCCTCGCGCATCCCGAGATGCAGGTGCCGGGCTTTCAGCTGACCGTGCCCCCGCTCGCCTTCGCGGCGTTCCAGATGATGTTCGCGGTCATCACGGCCGCGCTGCTGACCGGCACCGTGGCCGAACGTGCGAAGTTCGGCAGCTTCCTCGTGTTCGCCGTCGTCTGGGTCGTCATCGTTTACGCGCCGATCGCCCACTGGGTGTTCTCGCCCAACGGCTGGCTGTTCAAGAAGGGCGTGCTCGACTTCGCCGGCGGCAACGTCGTGGAGATCGACTCCGGAGCGTCGGCGCTGGCCATCGCGCTGGTGATCGGCAGGCGGAAAGGCTGGCCTCGTGAGGCGATCGCCCCGCACTCCCTCCCCTTCACGATGCTCGGCGCAGGCATCCTGTGGTTCGGCTGGTTCGGTTTCAATGCCGGGAGTGCGCTGGCTTCAGGCGCTCTGGCGTCGCAGGCGCTGATCGGCACACAGCTCGCCGCGTGCGCGGGGCTGCTCGCCTGGATCGGCCTGGAGAAGCTGCGGACCGGGAAGGCCACGACGCTCGGTGCCGCCTCGGGTGCGGTGGCCGGTCTCGTCGCAATCACCCCTGCGGCCGGCTACGTCAACAGCATGGCGGCGATCGCGATCGGCGCCGCAGGAGGAGCGGTGTCGCTGTTCGCGTGCAGCCTGAAGTTCCGGGGCGGCTACGACGATTCCCTCGACGTCGTCGGCGTGCACGGTGCGGCCGGTGTCGTGGGCACGCTGCTGATCGGCGTCTTCGCCACCAAGTCCGTCAACCCCTCGATCACCTACGACGGCCTGGTGCACGGACATGCACACCTGCTCGGGGTGCAGGCGCTCGCCGTGATCTGCACCATCGCGTGGGCGTTCAGCGTCACCTACCTCTTGGCAACAGTGGTGCAGCGCACCATCGGCTTGCGGGTGACCGACGCCCACGAGCTCGAAGGCCTCGACACCGCGTTGCACGCGGAGTCGGCGTACGACGTGGGCAACACGCGCCCGGTGCGAATCGGTTCATAGGCCTTCCTGTTGAGCTCCGATCCGGCCGCGCAGCTGCGTGAGGCGCGGGCTGAGGTGCTCAGTCGCGACGGCCTGTCGGGTGCCTCGCTTCGTGAGGCGCTGACCCAGGTGGCGGATGCCTGGCTGGGGCCGCGGGTGGGTGAGGCCGACGGCGTGGCGCTGGTAGCGGTCGGCGGCTACGGCCGTCGTGAACCGGCGGCAGGTAGCGATCTCGACCTCGTCTTGCTGCATCGCGACGGCGTTGATGTCGAGGAGCTGGCCAACTCGATCTGGTACCCGATCTGGGACGCCGGCGTCGGGCTCGACCATTCGGTGCGCACCGTCGAAGAGGCGGTCGGCGTCGCCCGGGAGGATCTCAAGGCGATCCTCGGGCTGTTGGACCTTCGACACGTCTGCGGTGACGAGGCGCTGACCGCCGAGCTGCGCGGCCGGGTGTTCGACACATGGCGGCGCGACGCCCGGCGGCGGCTGCCCGAGCTGGTCGACGCGGTCGAGGAGCGGGGCGAGCGCGTCGGCGAGCTCGCCTTCCTGCTCGAGCCCGACCTCAAGGACGCGCGCGGCGGGATCCGCGACGTCCACGCAATCACCGCGATCGCGGCGGCGTGGGTCGCGGACGCGCCGTCCGAGTCGGTCCGCGAGGCTTACGGCTGGCTGCTCGACGTCCGCGGCGAGCTGCATCGCCGATCGACCCGGGGCAGCGACCGGCTGATCGCCCAGGAGCAGCTGCCGGTCGCGCAGGCACTCGGGCTGTCGGAGGTCGACGACCTGATGCGCCGCGTCTTCGACGCGGCACGCACGATCGCGTACGCGACGGATGAGGCGTGTCGGCGTGCGACCGTGGCGAGCCGCCCGCCGCGGCGCTGGGGGAGGCGCGGCCGGGCGGGGGTCGTGAGACGGCCGCTCGCCGACGGCGTCGTCGAGCAGGACGGCGAGGTCCATCTCGCGCGAGATGCCGACCCTGCGAGCGACCCGGTGCTGGTCCTGCGGGTGGCGGCCGCGGCAGCGCAGGCCGGTCTGCCGATCGGTGCGCACCTTGCGAAACGGCTCGCGGCGGAGTCGGCGCCTCTGCCCGACCCGTGGCCACCCGACGCGAGGGATGCCTTCATCTCACTGCTCGGCGCCGGCCGAGCCACCGTGATGGCCTTCGAGGCGCTCGACCAGGCGGGCCTGCTGGTTCGGCTGATCCCCGAGTGGGAGCCGGTGCGCTGCAAGCCGCAGCACAACCCGGTACATCGCTACACCGTCGACCGGCACCTGATCGAGGCCGCGGTGGAGGCTTCAGCACTGACTCGCCAGGTGGCGCGACCGGACCTGCTGCTGGTGGGCGCGTTCCTTCACGACATCGGCAAGGGCTTTCCCGGCGACCACACCGACGCCGGGGTCGAGCGGGTGCCGGAGATCGCGCGACGACTCGGCTTTCCCGAGGACGACGTCGCAGTGGTCACGGACCTGGTCCGCCACCACCTGCTGCTGCCCGACACGGCAACGCGACGTGACCTGAGTGACCCCGCGACGATCGCGATCGTCACCCGTGCTCTCGGCGACGTCAGCACGCTCGAGCTGCTGCACGCACTGACCGTCGCTGATGCCGCTGCGACCGGTCCGGGCGCCTGGAGCGACTGGAAAGCCGGACTGGTCACCGAGCTCGTGCGCCGTGCCTCTGCGGCGATGGCGGGTGAGCACCTCACGGAGTACGAGACGATCACCACCGAGCAGCGGGAGCTTGCGGAGGCGGGAGAGCTTGCCGTCGACCTGTCCGACTCCCGGCTCACCATCGTGGCGCCGGACCGGCCCGGGCTGATGTCACGCTGGGCCGGGGTAGCAGCGCTCCACCGGCTCGCGATCCGTTCCGCAACCGCGACCTCGATGACGACGGCCGCGGGTCGGATGGCGATCACCACGCTGGAAGTCGCTCCCAAGTTCGGATCGCTTCCTGACGTCGACGCGCTCGCTGCCGACGTACGCCGGGCGTACGACGACACGCTGCCGCTCGACGACCGGTTGAGGGAACGTGAGCAGACCTACGGCGGCGGCACCCGCTCCGGCCCGCCGCCGCTCGTGCTCTGGTTCGACGACGAGTCTCACCACTCGACCATCGTCGAGCTGCGAACGCACGACTCGGAGGGTCTGCTCCACCGGCTGACCAGGGTGCTCGCTGCCGAGGGCCTCGACGTCCGGTCGGCGCGCGTGCAGACGCTCGGCGCCGAGGTGGTCGACGCGTTCTACGTCGTCGACGCCGAGGGCCGGACGATCGACGACCCGTCCATCCGGGAACGGATCGGTACCGCCCTGCTGGCGGTCTGCTAGCTCTCGCCGAGCCGAATCACCGCGCTCGGTGCCATGAGGACGTCGCTCGCGCACAGCGCGACAGCCGCGGCCAGGTCTGATGCCGCCGCGCCGTGGGCGGTCGTGACCAGGCGGCGGCGCACCCCGTCGCCGGACGGGGTCCCCGCTGGTCGCGCCTCGCCGACCTCGATCACGACGCCGCGGCGACGGGCCGCCATGTCGGGGGTGATCGCGGCGAGGGCGGCATCACGCGCGTGAGGTCGCCCGATCGCCACGAGGACGTCGAGTGGCCCCAGTCGCTGCTCGCTGTGGGGAACCACCCGCGACCAGGTCGCGGACTCGGCAGGATCCGCCGCGACCCCGATGACCGCTACGCCGTACGTCTCCACGGCTGCTATTGCGTGATCGACCGTCGCGCGGGCGGCACTGACGACCGCAAGGGACATGCCGGTCGCCGCCAGCGCAGCGGCGATCTCGATGACCGGCTCGTCATCCCCGGCGACGACGGCGACCCTGCCGGCCAGATCCGGGTAGCGGCCGCGCCACGCCGAAGCCGGAACCTCACTCGCCACGCACGTCCCTGTTCACATCAGCATTGTGCGTCGTACGGTTCCGGCGTGGCTGAAACCCCCGACAACATGCTCGATGCGTTCGTCCGCACGGCCGCGCGTATCCCTGACCACATCGCGATCCGCGAGCTGAACGGCGAGCAGATCACCTGGGCGGAGTACGCGGCCCGGGTGGCGCGGTTCGCGGGCGGCCTCGCGGCGCTCGGCGTCGCGCGCGGGGACCGGGTCGTTCTGATGCTCAGCAACCGCCTGGAGTTCCACGTGGCGGACCTCGCCGTCGTGGCCGCGGGAGCGACGCCGATCTCCATCTACAACTCCTCGAGCGCCGAGCAGATCCGGTACCTCGTCAGCCATTCCAACGCCGAGGTGGCGATCGTCGAGGACGGCGACTTCGCCGAACGCGTTCTGGCGGCCGCAGCCGACTGCGCCTCGTTGCGGACCGTGGTCGTCCTCGGGGAGCCGACGCAGGGCACCGTCGAGTGGGAGCGGGTCGCGGGCGGCGAGCCGGTCGATCTGACGGCTGCCGCCGAGTCGATCGACCCCGAGGCGATGCTGACCGTGATCTACACGTCAGGGACGACCGGACCACCGAAGGGCGTGATGATCAGCCACGCCAACGTGGTCGCCGCGTCGTCCTTCCTCGACTACTTCACCGGTCGCAGCAGCGACGAGGGTCGTTGCCTGATCTCCTACCTCCCGATGGCGCACATCGCCGAGCGGATGGTGTCGCACTACCACCACATCCGCCGGGGCAGCACGGTCGTGCCGCTGGCCGACCTCAACCAGCTCCTGCCGTACCTCGTGGAGGTGCATCCGGACATGCTCTTCGGGCCGCCGCGGGTGTGGGAGAAGCTGGTCGCCGGTATCCAGGCGCAGGTCGCCGCCCGCGACGAGGAGACGCGCGCTCGTTTCGACGAGGCGCTCCAGATCGGCCGGCAGGTGCAGCAGCTGCGCGCCCGGGGCGAGGAGCCGACCGGCGAGCTCGCCGAGGCGTGGGAGTTCGTCGACGCGATGGTCTTCGCCCCGATCCGCGGCATGGTGGGCCTCGACAAGTGCGAGTTCGCATTCTCGGGCGCGGCGCCGGTCCCCGCGGAGATCATCGACTTCCTCCGCGACATCGGCCTGCCGATGAGCGAGATCTACGGCATGAGCGAGAACTGCGGCGGCATGACGTGGGACCCCTTCCTCGTGAAGTCGGGCCGGGTCGGCCGGGCGTACCCGGGCATCGAGGTCATCACCGCCGAGGACGGCGAGGTGCTGTGCCGCGGACCGATCGTGTTCAGCGGCTACCTCGACGACCCGGAGCGCACCGCCGAGACGCTGGACGCCGACGGCTGGCTGCACACCGGGGACATCGGTGAGTTCGACGCGGACGGCTACCTCAAGATCGTCGACCGCAAGAAGGAGCTGATCATCACCGCCGGCGGCAAGAACGTCTCGCCGGCCAACGTCGAAGCCGTCCTGAAGACCGTGCCGCTGGTCGGTCAGGCGATGGCGATCGGCGACGCTCGGCCCTACCTGGTCGCGCTGCTGACGCTCGACCCGGACGCCGTCGCTGCGAGGTTCCCCGGCCGCAGCATCGCCGAGGTCGCGGCTGACCCCGACGTGGCGACGGAGATCGCGCAGGGCGTCGCGGTCGCCAACTCCCGCCTGTCGAGGGTCGAGCAGCCGCGGCGCTTGGCGGTGCTGTCCGAGGAGTGGCTGCCGGACTCGGACTTCCTCACGCCGACGATGAAGCTCAAGCGGCGTGGTGTCCTGCAGCATTACGGCGACCTCGTCGAGGCGGTCTACGGAGGCGCGGGCGTCGAGGTGAGCCCGGCTCCGGAGGTCGTGGCGGCAAGCTGACGCGTTCCGCCTCGTAGGCTGGCGGGCGCGATGTTCGACACACTCTCCGATCGGCTCGACTCGGTCTTCAGCGCCCTGCGCGGCAAAGGGCGGCTGTCCGAGGCCGACATCGACGCCACCGCGCGCGAGATCCGGATCGCGCTGCTCGAGGCGGACGTCGCGCTTCCGGTGGTGAAGGAGTTCATCGCCGCGGTCAAGGAGCGTGCCCGCGGGGTGGCGGTGAGCCAGGCGCTCAACCCGGCGCAGCAGGTCATCAAGATCGTGAACGAAGAGCTCGTCGCGATCCTCGGCGGTGAGACGCGTCATCTCACGCTTGCGAAGACGCCACCGACCGTCGTGATGCTGGCCGGTCTGCAGGGTGCCGGAAAGACCACGCTCGCCGGCAAGCTCGCCCGCTGGCTCAAACAGCAGCGTCACGCTCCGCTGCTCGTCGCCGCGGACCTGCAGCGACCCAACGCAGTAGACCAGCTCAAGGTGGTCGGCGGTCAGGCCGGCGTCGACGTCTTCGCCCCGGAGCCGGGCAACGGGGTGGGCGACCCGGTTGCCGTCGCGCGCGACGCCGTCGAGCACGCGCGTCGGATGGGCCACGACATCGTCGTGGTCGACACCGCCGGACGGCTCGGCGTGGACGCCGAGATGATGGCGCAGGCGGTCGCGATCCGCGATGCAGTGACGCCTGACGAGACGTTGTTCGTGGTCGACGCGATGATCGGCCAGGACGCCGTCACCACGGCAGAGGCCTTCCGCGACGGGGTCGGCTTCTCAGGGGTGGTGCTCACCAAGCTCGACGGTGATGCCCGAGGCGGTGCCGCGTTGTCGGTGGCCAAGGTCACGGGACGGCCGATCATGTTCGCCTCCACCGGGGAGAAGCTCGCCGACTTCGACGTCTTCCACCCCGAGCGGATGGCGTCGCGAATCCTCGGCATGGGCGACGTGCTCACGCTGATCGAACAGGCGGAGCGGACGTTCGAGGCCGATGAGGCCGAGCGAATGGCCGAGAAGATGCTCGGCGGCGGCGAGCTCACGCTCGAGGACTTCCTCGAGCAGATGATGATGGTCCGCAAGATGGGCCCGATCGGCAACCTGCTCGGGATGCTGCCCGGCATGGGGCAGATGAAGGAGGCGATCTCCTCCATCGACGACCGGGACCTCGACCGGATCGCCGCGATCATCCGTTCGATGACGCCTGCCGAGCGACACGACCCCAAGATCCTCAACGGTTCGCGTCGGCTGCGGATCGCCAAGGGCTCCGGAACGACCGTCACGGAGGTCAACCGGCTGGTCGAGCGGTTCTTCGAAGCCCGCAAGATGGTCAAGCAGATGGCCGGAGGGATGCCAGGCGCCCGCCGGTCGTCCTCCCGCAAGTCCGGCAAGGGCAAGAAGAGCGGCTCCAAGCGAGGTCGAGCAGCGGTGCGTTCCAACGGGCTGCCGCCCAACCTCGGACTGCCGCCGGGCATCAAGCTGCCGCCGGGGCTGGCACCCGACCTGTCCAACCTCAAGCTGCCCGGTTCCGAGTGAGCATCCCGGGCCACTGCCAGGCCGGGTAGACTTCTCCGGCGCGGCGCGTGTGGACGTGGTCGCCCCTGTAGACGGCTTTTGGAGACTTACGCCCCGTGGCAACCAAGATCAGGCTCATGCGGCTCGGCAAGATCCGCACCCCCTACTACCGCATCGTCGTCGCCGACTCGCGGACCAAGCGTGACGGTCGCGTCATCGAGACGATCGGCAAGTACCACCCGAAGTCCGACCCGTCGTTCATCGAGGTCGACTCCGAGCGGGCTCGCTACTGGCTGTCGGTGGGCGCCCAGCCGACCGAGCCGGTTGCTGCGATCCTGAAGCTCACCGGCGACTGGCAGGCGCACAAGGGTCTGCCCGCGCCGACCGAGGGCGTCAAGACGGCCGCTCCGCCGGCCGACCGCAAGGCAGCGTTC
This sequence comes from Mycobacteriales bacterium, assembly GCA_035548125.1. Lineage (GTDB taxonomy): Bacteria > Actinomycetota > Actinomycetes > JAFAQI01 > JAFAQI01 > DASZTV01. The sequence continues at coordinate 34,155 of DASZTV010000085.1, forward strand.
GAGGCCGCCGCGAAGGAGACCCTCGACGACGCTCCGGCGAAGAAGACCGCCAAGAAGGCTCCGGCCAAGAAGGCCGCGGAGGCTGAGGCGCCCGCGGCCGAGGCTGAGGCCCCCGCGGCCGAGGAAGCAGCCCCGGCCGAGGCCGAAGCGCTCGAGGCTGAGGCTGAGGCGCCCGCGGTTGAGGAAGCCCCGGCAGCCGACGAAGCACCCGCAGAGGGCTAGGTGCTCACCGAAGCCCTCGACCACCTGGTCCGCGGGATCGTCGACCACCCCGACGACGTCCAGGTGGACCTGCGCGAGCGTCGCAACGGCCGCGTGCTGGAGGTGCGCGTGCACCCCGACGACCTCGGGAAGGTGATCGGACGTGCCGGCCGCACCGCCAAGGCACTGCGCGCCGTCATGACCGCGATCGGTGGCAAGGGCGTCCGCGTCGATCTCGTCGACTGACGGTCGACATCGCCTGCGATGCAGCTCGTAGTCGGCCGGATCGCGAAAGCCCACGGCATCGCCGGTGAGGTGAGCGTCGACGTCCGGACCGACGATCCCGACCACCGTTACGCCGCCGGTACCACCCTCGACACGGACCCGCCCCGGGAGGCTCCGCTCGTCATCGAATCGACCCGCTGGCACGCCGGCCGGCTGTTGGTGCGCTTCGCCGGCGTCGCCGATCGAAACGCCGCGGAGGCGTTGCGCGGGACGGTGCTCGTGGCCGACTCGGAGACGAGTCGCTCGGCGAGCGACGACGAGGACTTCTGGGACCACGACCTGATCGGTCTGCGTGCCGAGGACCCGGCGGGCGTGGCCATCGGGGACGTCGTCGACGTCCTGCACCCGCCCGGTCCGGCCGTGCTCGTCATCAAACGGACGACGGGAGCGGAGGCCCTGGTGCCCTTCGTCGCAGAGATCGTCCCGGCCGTGGCGCTCGACGAAGGACGCCTGGTCGTGGATGCACCGGTTGGACTGCTCGATCTGTGATGCGCATCGACCTCATCTCGATCTTTCCCGAGTACTTCGGCGCGTTGTCGGTGTCCCTGCTCGGCAAGGCGCACGAGCGGGGCGACGTGGACCTTCGGGTGCACGATCTCCGCGACCACACCGACGACGTCCACCGCACGGTCGACGACTCGCCGTACGGCGGGGGGCCCGGCATGCTGATGCGCCCGGAGCCATGGGGGCGGGCCCTCGACATGCTCCTCGCGACCCCGCCCGACCCCTCGGCGCGGCCGTTGCTGGTCCTGCCTACTCCGGTGGGCGAGCGGTTCACCCAGGCGGTCGCCCGGGAGTGGTCGCAGCGGCCCTGGTTGGTGATCGGGTGCGGGCGTTACGAAGGGATCGACGCACGGGTGGCGGCGTACGGCGCGCGGCACATGGACGTGGCCGAGGTGTCGATCGGCGACTACGTGCTCGCCGGCGGCGAGGCCGCTGCGCTCGTCATCATCGAGGCTGTCGTCCGCCTGATTCCCGGTTTCATGGGGAACCCGGAGTCACCCCTGGACGACTCGTTCTCCGACGGAAGGCTGCTCGAGGCACCGTCGTACACCCGCCCGGCGAGCTGGCGTGGGCTCGAGGTTCCGGAGGTTCTGCGATCCGGTGACCACGCCGCCGTCGCGCGATGGCGAGCCGAGCAGTCCGAAAGCCTGACTCGCGAGCGGCGGCCCGATCTCCTGTAGAGTGGACCGACCGCCTGACCGACCGCGCCGCTTCTTTCCGCGCGTGCCCCGAACGAGGATCAGACCACCATGCAGACGCTCGACGCGATCGACGCCGCCTCGCTGCGCGACGACATCCCCTCGTTCCGTCCTGGTGACACGGTCAAGGTCCACGTGCGGGTCGTCGAAGGCAACCGGACCCGGGTCCAGGTGTTCCAGGGCGTCGTGATCCGCCGTCATGGCGGCGGCGTTCGGGAGACCTTCACCGTCCGCAAGGTGAGCTTCGGCGTCGGCGTCGAGCGCACCTTCCCGGTGCACTCCCCGATCGTCGACCACCTCGAGGTCGTCACCCGCGGTGACGTCCGCCGGGCGAAGCTGTACTACCTGAGGGATCTTCGCGGCAAGAAGGCGAAGATCAAGGAGCGCCGCGACGCCACGCCGGCGAGCTGAGCGCTCGGCTTTTCACAGACATTGCATACCGTCGCCTCGTGACCGACGAACCCGTCGCCGACACCGACGCGAGGCCGGCCGCAGAGGAAACCCCCGCGGGCGAGACGTCCGAGAAGGCCGAGCAGGCCGAATCCAAGTCCGAGCACGGCTCGTTCTGGCGAGAGCTGCCCTTCCTGGTCCTCATCGCCCTCGTGCTCGCGCTGCTGATCAAGACCTTCCTGGTCCAGGCGTTCTACATCCCCTCGGCGTCGATGGAGAACACGCTGCAAGGTGGCGCCGACTTCGCCAACGCGGCGGCGACCGGCTCCCACCCGTACGACCGTGTGCTGGTCAACAAGCTGGTCTACGACTTCCGCTCGCCGCATCGAGGCGAGATCGTGGTGTTCAAGCGACCGCCGGGCTGGCCGAAGGAGAACACCTACACCCCGCCGAGCAACCCGGTGCTGCACTTCTTCCACGACGTCGGCTCGGCCATCGGGATCGCGCCCTCGGGCGGCAGTGACTTCATCAAGCGGGTGATCGCCGTCGGCGGCGACACCGTGACCTGCACCGACGACGTGCTCTCGGTCAACGGCCACGTGCTGCACGAGCCGTACCTCTACCCCGGCTCCCACCAGTGCTCGTCGGGGTGGTCCGACGGGAAGCCGAAGACGGTGCCGAAGGGCGACCTGTTCGTCATGGGGGATCACCGCGACGACTCCGAGGACTCGCGGGTGAGCGGGTTCGTCCCGGTCTCCGACGTGGTCGGCCGTGCCTTCGTGGTGATCTGGCCGATCAAGGACTGGAAGACCCTGCCGGTGCCGGGGACCTTCAAGCAGGCCGGCCTTGCGGCAGCGGGCTCGCCCGCGACCCCCTTCGTGGCGGGCGCGGTTCTGGTGGCACCGCTGGCGCTGTTCCGCCGCCGGCGCACGTCCCGGCGCCGCGGCTGACCGGACGTCATACCCTCGGCACCGATGGGTGCACCGCGTGGGATGGCAAACGCCGGGCAGACGGTTCGGCGGGACGCCGGGATCTACGGCTACGAACGCGCACTCGCCCGGCGCGGGCTGACTCCGGTCGCCGGCGCGGACGAAGCCGGCAGAGGCGCATGCGCCGGCCCGCTCGTGGTCGCCGCGGCGGTTCTCAAACCGGGCAAGAGCGGGGAGATTCCCGGACTCGCCGACTCCAAGCTGCTGGCCCCCGCTGCCCGCGAGCGCGTCTACGCCCAGGTCGTGCGGCGGGCGGCGGCGTACTCCGTCGTGGTGATCCCCGCAGCCGAGGTCGACCGGGTGGGCCTGCACGTCAGCAACGTCATGGGGATGCGCCGGGCTCTCGCTTCGCTGTCGGTACGGCCGGGCTACATCCTCACGGACGGCTTCCCGGTCCCGGGGCTGGACGTCCCCGGGCTGGCCGTGTGGAAGGGCGACCGGGTGGCAGGCTGCATCGCGGCCGCCTCCGTCCTGGCCAAGGTCACCCGCGACCGCATCATGACCGACCTGCACGACCGGTGGCCGATGTACGAGTTCGCAGCGCACAAGGGCTACGTCACTCCCGAGCATC
>DASZTV010000086.1:0-1530 GCA_035548125.1 Mycobacteriales bacterium
GATGAGCGCGGATCGAACTCTGCAACCGGGTCCGTCTACATCGTGAAGCCCAAGATGCACGGACCCGACGAGGTCGCGTTCACCGCCGCGATCTTCCGACGGGTCGAGGAGCTCCTCGGTCTTCCCTCCGCCACGATCAAGGTCGGCATCATGGACGAAGAACGCCGAACGACGGTCAACCTCGACGCCGCCATCGCGGCCGCGCCCGACCGTGTGGTCTTCGTCAACACGGGATTCCTGGACCGCACAGGCGACGAGATCCACACCTCGCTACTGGCCGGGCCCGTCGTGCCCAAGGCCGAGATGAAAGGCCAGCCGTTCCTCGCCGCGTACGAGGCACGCAACGTGGATGTCGCGCTGCGCGCGGGCTTCGCGGGCACGGCGCAGATCGGCAAGGGGATGTGGGCCATGCCCGACCTCATGCACGACATGCTCGAGCAGAAGATCGAGCACGTCCGGTCCGGCGCCACGACCGCATGGGTCCCGTCTCCCACCGCGGCCGCGCTGCACGCCCTGCACTACCACCGGGTCGATGCGTTCGCGGTACAGCGCGAGAAGGCGAGCGGCGAACCCGTGCCGATCGACGACATCCTGGTGCCGCCGCTCGCGACGGAGCCGCTGACCGACGAGGTGCGCCTGGCGGAGCTCGACAACAACGTGCAGTCCATCCTCGGATACGTCGTGCGCTGGATCGATCAGGGCATCGGCTGCTCGAAGGTGCCCGACATCCATGGCGTCGCGTTGATGGAGGACCGCGCCACCTTGCGCATCTCGAGTCAGCTGCTGGCCAACTGGCTCGCGCACGGCGTCATCACCGAGTCGGAAGTGGACGACTCGCTACGGCGGCTCTCGGCCGTCGTGGACCGGCAGAATTCGGGCGACCCGAACTACGAGACGCTCATCACCCCGGACGGCCCCGGCCTTGCCTTCCAGGCCGCCCGCGAGCTGATCCTGGAGGGCGCACGGCAGCCCAACGGCTACACGGAGCCGATCCTCCACCGCATCCGTCGCGAGAAGAAGGCGCAGCGGCGCTGAGCTCGAGACACATGAGACGCGGGGTGAAGCGGGGGCGTCGACCATGACGGACGCGATGCCGGTGGGCGACCGCCCTGTGCCGCTCGTCGTCGCCTCCCCGCTCGATCCGGCCTTGGTCGACGTCATCCGCGCCGTGGACGACCGGCTCGAGGTGATGTTCGACCCGGAGCTGCTCGCGGTTCCGCAGCATGCGTCCGACCACTTAGGTGTGTTCCGACCGCTCACCCGCGAGCAGGATGCCAGGTGGCACGACATGCTGGCCCGCGCCGAGGTGTCGTTCGACTTCGACCGCAGAGAGCCGGGCAGCTTCGCGAGGAGTTCGCCGAACCTGCGATGGATCCAGGCGGCGAGCGCAGGCCTGGGTCAGGCATTGCAGCAGTACGAGCTCGATCTGAGCAAGGTCACCGTCACCAGCGCTGCCGGCGTGCATGCTGAGCCGCTCTCGGAATTCGTGATCGCCGCGCTCTTGTACTTCGTCAAAGACATCCCTGGTCT
>DASZTV010000087.1:0-15304 GCA_035548125.1 Mycobacteriales bacterium
GCCGCCCGCGAGGTCGCCGCCCGCGAAGGCTGTCGTCATCGACAGCGCAGCCAGCGCGCACGCCCGGTCGGAGAGCCTACGCGCGGCGGCATCCCCGGTGACGATCTCGAGCAGCCGGTCGCCGGGCGAGATCACGACGAGTACGGTCTCGGTCGCGGCGGCACCGAAAGCGGCGTGCTTGCTCTCGGCGGCGTCGCGAATGTCGCCGTCGACGTTGCCGACGAAGACCGAAAAATTCAGGCCGGTCTCAGCACTCGCGACGGAGATGACTCGCTCGATGTCGCGGTACTGATCGTTGGTGAACGGCTCACCACTCGGCACTTGCGCCACCTCGCGTGCCACGGTCGGCGGCGGCCGGTTCTTCGCCCTCGGCCGGCCCGCCGAACCAGCGTTCGCCGTGCTCCCAGCCCTTGCCCGGTCGGTAGCGCGGCTTGCTCAGCGCCGACGGCAGCACCGACAGCCCTGCGATGATCAGAAACGCGCCGAGCGGGATGACCACGAAGTACAGGATCGTGAGTCCGGCGCCGAGCGACGGACCGGCGTAGGCGCCGTCGTCCTTGTGCAGCGCGAGCGCGGGGCTCACCGCGGTCAGCACCGGCACCGCCGCACCGATCGAAATCGTCGCGAGCCGGGCGAGCGTACGTCGTCCTGTGGTGCGCTTTCTCACGGCGGTGAACCTATCGAACCGTCCGGTTGCCGCTCACCAGAGGGCCGGTCGACGCGCGGCCCATGGCTCTGCTTCCTCGAGCTGGGCGGCGATCCGGAGCAGGGTCGCCTCGCCGTAGGGCCGGCCCACGAGCTGGATGCCGATCGGCAGCCCGGCGTCAGTCCAGTGCAACGGAACCGTCACGGCGGGCTGCCCCGACATGTTGTACGGCGCGGTGAACGGCGTGAAGCGCTTCTGCGCCTCGAAGTCCGCCGCGGGGTCGTCGTCATCGCGAAGCCCGCCGACCAGCGCCGGCGGCTGGGCGAGCGTCGGCGTCAGCACGGCGTCGTAGCCGTACGTCGCCTCCAGCTCGACCCGCGCCGCCTGGCGCAAGGTGGCGAGCGCCGCGTAGACCTGCCGCCCGGTCGCCGACCGGCCGCGCTCCCTGATCCAGCGGGTCAGCGGGCGCACGCGCAGCTCGTCGTCGTCACTGAGCGGAAGCGAGAGGAACTCCTGTGACCACACCGTCTCGAACGCCGGCACCAGGTCCCCGGTGAACGTCGGGATGTGGTCGACGACGTCGTGGCCGAGGTCCGCGAGCAGCGCGCTGGCTTTCTCGTACGCCGCGACGCAGTCCGGGTGCACCGTCGCGTCGGCGATCACCGGCGAGGCGAACCGTCCGATCCGCAGCTTGCCCGCAGGCTCGTCGCAGGCCGCGAGGAACGACGTTACGGGCGGCGGCGCCCACTGCCAGTCGCTCGGCGCCGGGCCGGCCATCGCGTCGAGCAGCGCAGCCGCGTCGCGTACGGTGCGCGCGAGCGGACCGTTGACCGCGAGCCCGCTGATCTCCGCCGACACCGGGGCGTTCGACACGCGTCCGCGCGACGGCTTGATGCCGAACAGCCCGCAGACGCTCGCCGGGATGCGGATCGATCCGCCGCCGTCGCTGCCCTGCGCCGCCGGGACCAGTCCCGAGGAGACCGCGGCGGCCGCGCCGCCACTCGAACCGCCCGCCGACCGTTCGAGGTCCCACGGCGTGCGCGCGGGCGGCGCGACGTCCGGCTCGGTGTAGCAGGGCAGGCCGAACTCCGGGGTGTTGGTCTTGCCGAGGTTGATCAACCCCGCCGCCCTGAGCTTCGTGGTCACCGCGTCGTCGATGCCGAGGTCGGCCGCGGGCCACGCCGAGGTGCCGAACCTGGTCGGCGCCCCTGCCACCAGATTCAGGTCCTTGATGGCGGTCGGTACGCCGTGCAGCGGCGCGAGCTCCTCGCCGTCGGCGACCGCCTTCTCGGCGGCGCGCGCTCCGTCGAGCGCGGTGTCCGAGGTCACGGTCACGAACGCGCCGACCGTGTCGCTGAGCCGCCCGATGCGCTCGAGGTAGTGCTCCACCAGCTCCACCGGCGACACCGAGCGGTCACGAACCGCCGCTGCCTGCTCGAGCAGCGTCAGGTCGTGCAGGGCCGCCACCGTCAGCCGCCGGAGCCGGGCGTCATCGGGCTGACCTGAGCCGCACCCTGCTTGGTGGTGCACACCGACGCCTGGTACGCGACCTCGAGCGAGGCCTTGTCGCCCGGCGGGTACACCCGCAGCTTCGCGGAGGTGGCGGCCGCGCAGTCGGAGGCGGAGAAGTTGCCGGGGTCGGGGATCTTCAGCAGAGCGTTCGCTTTGTCGCCGGGGGCCAGCGTCACTGTCGCCGGAGCGCTGCCGCCGAAGACCGCGCCGACCCCGAGCTGGTTGCCGTTGCCGTCGGTGAAGGACACACCCGGACGGCCGAACAGGGTGCACGCCTCTCCGCCGGTGTTGGTCAGCACGATCGGCACGATCGTCGACCCGGCCGCGCCCTGTCCCTGCCCGAGCGACAACCCGAGCGCGGAGGTGAGGCACCTGTGGGAGGCCTGCACGGTGCTGGAGAACGACGGGGTCGGCTTCGCGGATGGCGTCACGGTCGGCGGCGGAGTCGCCGACGGCGTCGTGGTGACCTGCGGCGGCGGCGAGGTCTGCGCGGTGTTCGTGTCACCGCCGCTCGAGGAACCGCCACTGCACGCGGCAGCGGCGAACGCGACGATCCACAGCAACGCGACGCGAGCCTTCACATCGCCGACCCTAAACCTCGCAGGTCAGGCGCTCGCCGCCTCGGCGTCGTACAGGAAGTCGTCGACGTCGCCGAGGTAGGGCCGCCACTGCGGGTTCATCCGGCCGGTGCCGAGCACCCGCCACGCGATCCCGGTCGGCGCCGCCGGCTGACGCGGCATCCGCCAGCCGAGCTCGGAGATCGCCCGGTCGGCCTTCGCATGGTTGCAGCGCCGGCAGCACGACACGACGTTCTCCCAGACGTGACTCCCGCCGCGGCTGCGGGGGATCACGTGATCGATGCTGGTCGCCGGAGCCAAACAGTAGACACAGCGGCCGCCGTCGCGCGCGAAGATCGCGCGCCGGGTCAACGGCACCGCGCCGCGATAGGGCACCTTGACGAAACGCGCCAGCCGCACCACCAGCGGGATCCGAAGCGAGAGCCGCTCGCTGTGCAGCTCATCGTCCGCGGATTCCACCGCGACCGCCTTGCCGCTGAGAACCAGAATCACCGCTCGGCGCTGCGTCACGACGCACAGCGGCTCGTACGTCGCGTTGAGTACGAGCGCATGAGCCACCGTGGCCTCCGAGGCAAGTTGGGCTCAGCGTAACCCGCAGCCGACAATGGAGGCGTGATGGAACCGCCCGGCCCGCAACCAATTTCGATCGAGGGCATCGACTCCGCGCCGACCTTCTACGACGCGGTCGGCGGTCACGAGACGTTCGAGCAACTGGTCAGCGGCTTCTATGCCCGAGTCGCGAACGACCCGGTGCTCGTGGCGATCTATCCCGACCACGACTGGGCGGGTGCCGCGCACCGGCTGCTGCTGTTCCTCGAGCAGTACTGGGGCGGGCCGCGAACCTACTCCGAGACCCGCGGCCATCCGCGGCTTCGGGCCCGCCACGCGCCCTTCCACATCGACCGCGCGGCCCACGACCACTGGCTCGCGCACATGCGTGCCGCACTCGACGACGTCGGCCTCGCCGAGGAGGCCGACCACACGATCTGGGCCTACCTGACCCAGGCGGCCGACGTACTGATCAACGCCGAGTAGTCGCCGGGGTCACACCGTCGGGGCCGAGGCGGTCTTGACCAGCTTCAGGCCCAGTTGCTTCAGCGCCAGGCTCACCGGTGTGAAGTAGAACGGGCACGTCCCGGCCTTCAGCTGCCCACCGGACAGGATGCCGACGGCGTAGGCGACCCCACCAACCCTGGTGTAGACCGGCGAGCCGGAGTCGCCGCGGCGCGAGGTGCAGCTCGCCCCGGTCGCCCGCCACTCGTGACCGATGGCGACCTTCTGGTGATGCGCCGACACGAACGACACGGTCTGCGATCCGCCGACGACGGTGAAGCCGCAGTGCTCGCCGGTCGCGGCGCCGGAGTAGCAGACCTCGGTCCCCGGCTCGAGCTTTCCCTTGCCCGCGACCGGGATCGTGGTGTGCGACCGCCAGCCGCCGACGTAGAGCAGCGGCGCCGTCGCCACATGCGGCGCCAGCTTGACGAACGCGCTGTCCCCGTCCGTGCCCAACCGGAACGCAGACGCCGTCACCCGGCCGAGCAGGACACCCGGTGACGTGCGGTCACCGCCCGGTGCGCTCGCGGTCTGGTGGACGAGGTACGACGGGCCGCCCGGCACGGTCGCGACACAGTGACCCGCGGTCAGCACGCCGCGCTTCCCGGTGCGGATCGAGCGGACCGCGAACGCGACGGTACAGCCGCTTCCTGACGTCTTTGCGCTGTGACTGCTCCAGACGAAGATGTCACCGCCGGCGATCGCGGCGCCGCTGGTCCGGCTCTGCCGACCGGCGGGCGAGATGATCGCGCCGGCCGACTTGGGAGCGAGGATCGGCGCCAGCGCGGCCGCCGCGAGGCAGACCGCGAGGATGCGCAGCCTCATGCGGCCGCCCGGACCGTGTTCATGCGGCCGCCCGGCCGATCGCAAAGGTGCGCCGGAACGGAAACACCGTCCCGGCCGGACCCGGCGGGTACGCCTCGCGCAACGCCGCGCCGCACTCGGCGAGGAACTCCTCGGTCGCGGCCGGGTCGTCGCGCAACGCGGTGAGCACCGGGCGAAGCGCCGTACCTTTCACCCAGTCCAGCACCGGGTCCTCGCCGGGCAGCAGGTGCAGGTACGTCGTCTGCCAGACGTCCGGTTCGAGTCCCGCTGCGGCGAGCGCTGCGAGGTAGGTCTCCGGCGGCTCGACGCCGAGCCGCCGGTCCGCGTCCTCGCCGAGCCGGTCCCGCCAGCGCTCCGAGGTCCGCAGCTCCCGGATCACGGTGTGGGAGGGCGCGTCGAAGTTCGCCGGCACCTGGAAGGCGAACGTCCCGCCCGGCACCAACCAACCGGCGATCTCGGCGATCAGCGCGAGGTGGTCGGGCACCCACTGCAGGACCGCGTTGGCGACCACGACGTCGGGCGCGCCGTCGGGTGCCCACTCCCGCAAATCGGCGCACATGTACGTCAAACGATCAAAACCCCCGGATGGCAACGCCTGATTCGCCGCGGAGATCATCTCGGCAGAGCTGTCCACGCCGATCACCCGCGCGTCCGGCCAGCGCTCGTTCAGCGTCCGGGTCAACGTCCCGGGGCCGCAGCCGAGGTCGACGACCAGGGACGGGGCCTCCGCCCTGACCCTGGCCGTCAGGTCGCCGAACGGCCGGGACCGCTCGTCGGCGTACCTCAGGTACTGGGCGGGGTCCCAACCAGGGGCGGGCGGGGTCGACAGAGCTCAGTCCCGGGCGAGGCGGCGGTGGGTGACGCGGTGCGGGCGGGCCGCCTCCTCGCCGAGCCGCTCGACCTTGTTGCGCTCGTAGTCGGAGAAGCCGCCCTCGAACCAGTACCAGTTGCCGGGCTCGTCCTCGGTGCCCTCCCACGCGAGGATGTGGGTGGCCACCTTGTCGAGGAACCAGCGGTCGTGGCTGATCACCACCGCGCAGCCGGGGAACTCCTCGAGCGCGTCCTCGAGGGAGCGCAGCGTCTCGACGTCGAGGTCGTTGGTGGGCTCGTCGAGCAGTAGCACGTTGCCACCGGTCTTGAGCGTCAGCGCCAGGTTGAGCCGGTTGCGCTCGCCGCCGGAGAGCACCCCCGCGGGCTTCTGCTGGTCGGGGCCCTTGAAGCCGAAGGAGGCAACGTAGGCCCGGCTGTTGATGTCGGTCTTGCCGACGATGATGTGGTCGAGGCCGCCCGAGACCACCTCCCACAGCGTCTGCTTCGGATCGAGGCCGCCGCGGCCCTGGTCGACGTAGGAGATCTCGACGGTGTCGCCGACCCGCAGCTCGCCGGAGTCGGGCTTCTCCTCGCCGACGATCATCTTGAACAGGGTGGTCTTCCCGACGCCGTTGGGACCCATGATCCCGACGATGCCGCCGCGGGGCAGCGAGAACGAGAGGTTCTCGATCAGCACCCGGTCGCCGAAGGCCTTCGACAGCCCTTCGGCCTCGATCACCTGGTTACCCAGCCGCGGGCCGGGCGGGATCTGGATTCCGCCGTTCTCCAGCGGAGCCGCGCGATCGGCCTCGGCGACCAGCTCCTCGAACCTCGCGAGACGTGCCTTGCTCTTCGCCTGGCGTGCCTTCGGGTTGGAGCGCACCCACTCGAGCTCGCGCTCGATCTCCTTCTTGCGCTTGGCGTCCTTGGCACCCTCGACCTTGATGCGCGCGGCCTTGGTGTCCAGGTACGTCGTGTAGTTGCCCTCGTACGGGTAGGCCCGACCGCGGTCGAGCTCGAGGATCCACTCGGCGACGTTGTCGAGGAAGTACCGGTCGTGGGTCACCGCGAGCACGGTGCCCGGGTAGCTCGCGAGGTGCTGCTCGAGCCAGTTCACGCTCTCGGCGTCGAGGTGGTTCGTCGGCTCGTCGAGCAGCAGCAGGTCGGGCTGCTCGAGCAGCAGCTTGCACAGTGCGACCCGGCGGCGCTCGCCACCGGACAGCACCGTGACGTCGGCGTCGCCGGGCGGGCAGCGCAGCGCGTCCATCGCCATCTCGATGCGACTGTCGAGGTCCCAGGCGCCGGCGTGCTCGATCTGCTCCTGAAGCACACCCATCTCGGTGCCGAGCTCATCGGTGTACTCGACCGCCATCTTCTCGGCGACCTCGTTGTAGCGGTCGACGAGCGCCTTGATCGGGGCGACGGCCTCTTCGACGTTGCCGCGGACGTCCTTGGTCTCGTCCAGCGGCGGCTCCTGCAGGAGGATGCCGACGCTGTACCCGGGGCTGAGGATCGCGTCACCGTTGGAGGCGGTGTCCAGGCCGGCCATGATCTTGAGCACGCTGGACTTACCGGCGCCGTTCGGTCCGACCACGCCGATCTTGGCGCCAGGCAGGAACGACAACGTGACGTCGTCGAGGATGACCTTGTCGCCGTGCGCCTTGCGGACGTTGCGCATCGAGTAGATGTACTGAGCCACCCGTACAGGCTACGGAAGTCGGCTCAGGCGGCCTCGACCTCGACAGCATCGGTCGCGTCCTCCGTCGCCTCGGACTCCGCGTCCACCGTCTCCGGGTCAGCCGCGCGCGACGGCCGGCGCAGGTCGGCAGGCCAGCGGTTGAGGTCGGGGCCCACGGCGACCGCGTCGATCTCCAGGACGGTGCGCTGACCGCCCTCCTTGGCCTCGTAGGTACGTTGCAGGAGCTTGCCGCTCACCACGACGCTGTCGCCCTTTCGCAGCGAGGCGCAGACGTTGACCGCGAGCGTCCGCCAGCAGGTCGCGCCGATGTACATGGGGTCGCCGTCGCGCCAGGCGCCCGCCTCCCGGTCGAACCGCCGCGAGTTCGAGGCGATCCGGAGGTTCGCCACGGCGGCGCCGTTCGCCGTCGTACGGCCGATCGGATCGGCCGTGAGGTTGCCCTGCACGGTGATGTAGGTGTCCATCCTGGTTCCTTCCGTTCGGACCGGCACCCGCCGGCCAGGCCACGGTGCGGAAGGCCGCCGACGACGACGGGAAGCTCGCGCGCGCGGTGTGGACTGCCCGAACCCGGAGCACACCTGTGGAGATCGATGTGGCAGCGTTCCGCCCATGACAGAACCAAGCTCGGTGCAGGACTTCGCCGGTCGAGCGGCGATCATCACCGGTGGAACCCGCGGCATCGGCCTCGGGATCGCCGCCGAGCTGGCGAGCCGAGGCGCGTCGGTCTGCATCACGGCACGCAAACCCGCTGAGCTCGAGGCAGCCGTCGCCGAGCTGGATCCGGACGGCGCCGGACTGGCGATCGGGATGCAGGGCAGCGCCGACGATGCGGCTCACCAGCGAGCGGCGGTGGACGCCACGCTCGATGCGTTCGGCCGGATCGACTACCTGGTCAACAACGCTGCCGTGAACCCGGTGTTCGGTCCGATGATCGACTACGAGCTCGCCGCGGTGCGCAAGATCTTCGAGGTCAACGTGGTCGCCGCGCTCGCCTGGACGCAACTCGCCTGGAACGGGTGGCTCAAGGACAACGGCGGTGCCGTTCTCAACGTCGCGTCGATCGGTGGCCTTCGCGCCGGACCGTTCCTCGGTGCCTACAACGCGAGCAAGGCAGCGCTGATCCACATGACCAAGCAGCTCGCGCAGGAGCTGAGCCCGGGCGTACGCGTCAATGGCATCGCGCCGGCAGTGGTGAAGACGCAGTTCGCACGAGCGCTGTACGAGGCCGACGAGGAAGGCGCGGCAGCGCGCTACCCGCTGAAGCGGCTCGGCGTACCGACCGACACCGCGAAACTCGCTGCCTTTCTGCTCTCCGACGACGCATCCTGGATCACCGGGCAGACCGTCGCGATCGACGGCGGCATCCTGAGCGCAGGAGGTGTCTAGATGACGGACCGGGTCGCGCTGGTCACCGGGTCGACGTCGGGGATCGGCAAGGCGGTCGTCGAGCGGTTCGTCTCCGACGGGCTCAAGGTGGTCATCAACTCCGTCAGCTCTGTCGACGCCGGCCGCGCGATGGTCGCCGAGTTCGGCGAGGACAAGGCGCACTACGTGCAGGGCGACATCGCCGCCGACGGCGACGCGCAGCGGCTCGTCGAGGAGACGATCGCGAGGTTCGGCCGGCTCGACGTACTGGTCAACAACGCGGGCACCACGGTCCGCATCCCGCACGAGGACTTCGCCGGCGCATCACCCGAGGTCTTCCGGCGGCTGTACGACGTGAACGTCGTGGGCACGTGGCAGGTCTCGACCGCCGCGATCCCCCACCTCAAGGCGAGCGGCACAGGCTGCATCGTCAACGTCACCTCGCTGGCGGGCGTACGGCCGGTGGGATCGTCGATCCCCTACGCGGCGAGCAAGGCGGCGATGAACCACCTGACGCTGCTGCTCGCGAACGTCGTCGCGCCCGACATCCGGGTCAACGCGGTCGCGCCGGGACTGGTCGACACCCCGTGGACGGCCGACTGGACCGATCTGCACGAGGCGATCAAGTTCATGGCCCCGATGCAGCGCGCCGCGATGCCGGTGGATGTCGCCGACGTAGTGGCGACCCTGATCGACGCGACGTACGTAACCGGACAGGTCTGGGTGCTCGACGGCGGCCTCAGCCTCCGCTAGCTGTACGGAAGAAAACACAAACGTTGCACCGGACGCCTCCTGAGGCGATTTCCGAGCGCATCAGGGGTCCTGAGCCCCGTTTGTGTTTTCTTCCGCACAGGGGTGGCGTCGGTCAGAGGCCGTCGGAGAGGGCTGCGTTTCCGGCGTTGACGAGTGGCGCGATTCGTACGGCCATCTCGACGAAGCCGTCACCGATCATCGCGCCGGCCAAACCGCGAGCCGCGACGCCGGCGATGATCGCGGCGAGCTTGAAGCACGCGAACGCGACGTACCACGGCATGTCCGAGAGGTCCCGGCCGCTGCTCGCGGCGTAACGGTCGAGCAGCTCGCGGCGAGTCGGGAAGCCCGGCAGCGTGGTCACCGTCGGCAGTACGCCGGCGGTCAGCTCGCTGGTCTCATCCCCCGCGTCCTGCCAGTAGATGTAGAACATCCCGAGGTCGGCGAGCGGGTCACCCAGCGTCGACAGCTCCCAGTCCAGGACGGCCGCGATCCGGCCAGGCGTCGTCGGGTCGAGCATCACGTTGTCCATGCGGTAGTCGCCGTGCACGATCGGTCCGGTCGGAGCGTTCGGCACCTTCGCCGCGAGCCGCTCGGCAAGGCGATCCAAGTCGCTGCCCTCGCCCTGCAGCGCGTCGCGTGTGGCCTGCCACTGGGTGGTCCAGCGCTTGATCTGCCGCTCGAGGTAGCCGTCAGGCCGGCCGTAGTCCCCCAGACCGACGTCGGCGGGCACCACCGAGTGCAGGTCGGCCATCACGTCGATCAGGCCGTGCGCGATTGCGAGGCGTTCGTCGTGTGACTCCGCGTAACCGGCCGGCAAGGTGTCGCGGACGATGTGGCCGATGACGCGGTCCATGACGTAGAACGGCGCGCCGATCACGTCCTCGTCCACACACATCGCGAGGGTGGGCGGCACCGGGACCGGTGTCGGACCGAGTGCGGTCATGACGCGGTGCTCGCGACCCATGTCGTGCGCGGTCGGCAGCCGGTTCGACAACGGCGGCCGACGCAGCACCGCCTCACCGGCCGAGGACGTCACGCCGAACGTCAGGTTGGACTTGCCGCCCGAGATCAGCTCGAGCCGGCAGTCGCGCCAGCCGTCGTCACCGAGCTCCTTGGCGAGGTAGCTGCCCACCGCCTCGTGGGGCACGGCCTGCTCGGTGAGTGCGGCAAGGTCATCGGTCACGGGTTCATCCTCGCGCGTCGTCGGGCGGAGCCGCACTCGGCTCCGTGGATTGCTGGTAACGGCCGGCTCGACCTTCCGCCGGGAGCACCACCTGCGTGCAGCGGCTGGTCGCCAGCACCTCGCCGGCCTGCTCGCCGCGGTATAGCTCGGCGGCGCAGAACACCACGCGCCGGGTACGCCGCACCACCCAGCCGCGAGCCGACAGCGTCCCGACCTCGGCGGATCGCAGGAACTCCACGCGAAGGTCCGCGGTGAGGAACGCCTGGTCCCTGTCCAGCACCGTCCAGCACGCTCCGCCCATCGCGGCGTCGAGCAGCGCCGTCACGAGCCCGCCCTGCACGATCGGCCCGCCGGCGGTGCGGAAGCAGTAGTCGGGCGTCGCGTCCCAGGCGATTGTCGTGCTGCCCGGTTCCCAGGCGAGCCGACGGTAGCCGAGCGTCGCCCACAGGTGTGGCGGCGTGGCGCGGGCGTGGTCCCACTGGTCGGCGTCCTCGAAACGCTCGCCGGGGGCGATCCGCGGGGGTTCGGTCATCGGCGTGAAGTCTGCCGCATCCGCAAGAGGCGAGACGGCCGGCCCGAACGTTCTCGGACCGGCCGTCTCGGCAACAGGATGGTGCGGCTAGCTGCTCGGGACCCCGCTCGCTGGCGCCGTGGCCTCCGCCGCGGTGTACGGCGTGATCGGCCCGGAGCCGTCGTCGGTGGTGAGCGGCGTGCCTTCCAGGTGGATCGACAGGCCGTGGATCACACCCATCTGGACACCCGTCATACCCGAGTGATCGGTCGAGGAGTACGCGTACGGCGTGAGGTTGGGGCCGGCGAACTTGTTCGCCTCAACCGCTGCCACCAGGCTCTCGCGGGTCAGGTCCTTGCCCGCGGCCGCAAGGGCCTCGGTGAACGTGTACGCCGACGCCATGCCGTACTCCACGTTGCCGTCGAACGGCAGCTTCGGGATGTACTTGTCGTGGATCTTCTTGAACAGCTTGATCCAGCTGTTGCTCGGGTCCTCGGCCGAGGGCAGGTAGCCATCGGTGATGATCCCCTGGATCAGGTCCTCTCCCTTGACCGTCGCGCCGCCCTTCTTGGCGAACTCGGTGACCAGACCGGCCAGCGTGATCGGGTCGGAGCCGACGCTGCTGACGACGAGCTGCGGCTCGAACTTCAGCTGCAGCGCAGTCAGCTTGAGCAGTGCGGTGAACGCCGGCACGGAGAAGGACACCAGGACCTGGACGCCCGCCTTCTGCAGCTTCTGCACCAGCGGGGTGATCGTCGTGTTGGTCGGGTCGTACATCTGGATCGACGCGATGTCGCTCGCGGGGATCTCGTCCTCGAAGCCCTTGATGCCGTTCTGGCCGAAGTCGTCACCCTGCGCGAAGATGCCGATCTTCTTGCCCGCGAAGTTCTTCTTCACGTAGTCGCCGAGGATCTTGCCCTCGCGCGTGTAGTCCGGCAGCCAGCCGAACGTCTGCGGGTTCTGGCTCGGGTTGTTCCAGCACAGGCAGCCCGACGCCACGAAGAGATCCGGCACCTTCTGCTGGTTGAGGAAGTTGACCACCTGCTCGTGGGTCGGCGTGCCGAGGCCCTCGAACATCGCGAAGATCTTGTCCTGCTCGACCAGCTGCTTGGTGTCGGTGACCGTCTTGGTCGGGTCGTAGGCGTCGTCGAGGTACTTGAAGGTGATCTTGCGGCCGTTGATCCCGCCGTGGGCGTTGACGTAGTCGAAGTACGCCTTGGACGCCGGCGCGATCTCGGAGTAGCCGGGCGCCGCGATGCCGGTGATTGGCTGGTGGCTCCCGATGAGGATCGACGTGTCGGTCACCCCCGGAACGCTGCCGCTCGAGCCGTTAGTGCTCCCACCCCCGCTGCTGCTCGATCCGCACGCGGTCGCTGCAAGCGCAACAACTGCGCCCGCCGCGAGCAGCCGCACTGACCCCTTAGCCATGTGTCCTCCAGTTTGATGACCCGGATGCTGCGGGGAACCTAGTCCGAATCCGGTTCGATGCCTAGTTACCCGCGAGTTTCGTTCTCGAGGTGTTACGCAACAGCAGACCGATCCGGCGTACCAATCCCTGGATGCCGAGCGGGAACAGCAGCATGCCGAGGATCAGACCGACCCCGTAGACCGCCTGGGGCAGGTTGTTCTGAATCTTGTCCGACAACGACAGCGCATTGGAGAGGTCGTAGGACCATTGGGGCAGCAGCGTGACGATGATCGAGCCGTAGATCGCGCCGCTCAGCGTCCCGAGACCGCCGAACACGGCGGCCGCCAGCAGCCCGAGCGAGATCTGCAACGGGAACGAGTTCGGGTTGACGCTCCCCGCGACGATCGCGAACAGCCCGCCGGCGAGCCCCGCGCAGGCGGCGCTGATCGTGAACGCCAGGATCTGCACCCTCGCGACGGAGTACCCGGCGAGTGACGCGGCGATCTCGTCATCACGGACAGCGCGGAAGGCGCGCCCGACCCGGCTGCTCGACAGGTTCGCGAGAAGGAACAGCGTGATCACCGCGGCGATCAGGCAGATCCACGCCTGCCATCGGAAGTAGTCGGCGTTGTGCGGTGGCGGCGGCGCGTTGACCGGGAAGCCGGAGTGTCCCCCGAGCGGGCCCTGCAGGTGGGAGTACTTCGGCAGCACAGGGAGGCCCACTGCGAGGGCGAGTGTGATGCCGGCGAGGTACGGACCGCGCAGTCGGGCGGCGGCGACGCCGACCAGCGCGCCGACGATGGCAGCCCCGGCGATCGCGGCCAGCAGCACCAGAACGAGCTCTTTGTTGTTGACCTCGTGGTGCTTGAGGATCACCGCGAGCGTGTAGGCGCCGACGAACATGAAGGCACCGTTGCCCAGCGAGATCTGCCCCGACAGCCCGGTCAGGATGGTCAGCCCTGCGACGGCGCACACCTCGGTCGCGATGCTGGCCAACTGGGTGTTGCGGTAGTCCGACAGCCCCTCGGTGAGCAACAACAACGCGGCGAGTCCCGCGACGGCAGGAATGCCGTGGCGCAGCAGCACGGGCGCCCGCCGCCAAAGGTTCATACCCGCCTCACCGTCGTACGGGAGAACAGCCCGTTGGGGCGGACCATCAGCACGATGAGCAGCACGGCGAAGATGTAGAACGCATCGATGTTGTTGCTCACGTAGTTGTCGAGCAGCTGCAGGATCACGCCGACCGTCACGCCGCCGACGACGGCGCCGCCGGGCGAGTCGAGACCGCCGATGACGGCCGCGGTGAACCCGAAGATCAGCAACGGGTCGAACGCGTTCGGGTTCATGTAGTCCGGCTGGGTGCCGGCGATCAGGACTCCGGCGAGCGCGCCGACCACGGCTGCGAGCCCCCATCCGAGGGTCAGCATCCGCCCGACCCGCACCCCGAGCAGCCGGGCCACCTCGGGGCTGAAGGCGCTGGCCCGCATTCGCAGACCCAATGGCGAACGCTGGAACAGCAGATAGAGCAGCACGAGTACGACGAGCACCGCCAGGACGATGAACAGGTAGTCGGGCGAGAACAGGATCACCTGGTGGCCGACGTGGTAGTAGTTCAGCGAGAACTGCGGCGCGAACGAGCTGAGCCCGTTGCCCCAGATCATCCCGGCGACCGACTGGAGCAAAAGCAGCAGGCCGAGCGTCACGATCACCGGGTTGAGCGGTGGCCCGTTCTCAACCGGGCGGACCAACAGGCGTTCCGCCACGGCGCCCATCACGAACCCGGCGACCAACGCGACGATGAGCCCGAGCCAGTAGTTGACGCCGTGCTTCGCCACGAGCTCCCAGGCGATGAAGGTCGTGAACATCAGCATGCCGCCCTGGGCGAAGTTCACGACGCGGGTCGAGCGCCAGATCAGCACCAGCGCGAGGGCGACCGCCGCGTAGAGCGTGCCGTTCGCGATCCCGTAGATCACCAGGTTCAGGAAGGTCATGTCGCTAGAACCCCAGGTACGCGTGTCGGAGCTGCTCGTCGCCCGCGAGGTCTGCCGCCGGACCTGAGGCGACGACCCGGCCGAGGTTGAGCACCACGGCGGAGTCCGCGACCGACAGCGCGCTACGGGCGTTCTGCTCGACGAGTACGACGGTCAGCCCGTCGTTCGAGCTGAGCCGGCGAAGCGTCGCCATGATCTGCGCGGTCACCCGCGGGGCGAGGCCGAGCGACGGTTCGTCGAGCAGCAGGAGCTCGGGCCGGCTCATCAGCGCCCGCCCGATCGCCAGCATCTGGCGCTCGCCGCCCGACAGGGTGTCCGCGGCCTTGGCGCGCCGCTCGGCGAGCGGCGGGAACATCTCGTAGACCGAGGTCAGCCCTTCGGCGGTCGCGGTACGACGGTCGGATCGCCAGAGCGCGCCGAGCCGCAGGTTCTCCTCGACGGTGAGCTCGGTGATCACCCCGCGACCTTCCGGCACGTGCGCAATGCCGAAGGTGACGACGCGTTCGACCGGCACGGCGAGCAGGTCGTGGCCGTCGTAGCTGATCGACCCGCTGGCCGGGCGCACCAGCCCGTTGATGCTCCGCAACAGCGTCGTCTTGCCGGCGCCGTTGGCGCCGAGGACCGCGGTGATCTCGCCGTGCGGAACGGTCATGCTCACGCCGTCGAGTGCGCGTACCGCGCCGTAGGTCGTGACAACGCCGTCCAGCGCGAGCCCGCTAGTCACCGCTCACCGCTTCGGTCGAGGAGTCGATCTGCTCGCCGAGGTAGGCCTCGAGTACCTTCGGGTCGTCGCGGACCTGGTCGGGCGTTCCGGTCGCGATGCAGCGCCCGAAGTCGAGGACGACGATCCGGTCGCACACCGCCATCACGAGGTCCATGTGGTGCTCGACGAGCAGCACCGAGGTGCGTTGCTTGAGGTCGCGGATCAGGTCGCTGAGCTCAGCCATCTCCTGGCTCGACAACCCGGAGG
>DASZTV010000088.1:0-49172 GCA_035548125.1 Mycobacteriales bacterium
AGGAAGCCGACGACCGGGCCGGCCGGCTCGAACGACTCCACGACGCCGGAGGCGAAGTAGCCGGCGTCGGTCACCATCGTGATGCCGGTGACGCCGCCCGCTGCATCGCTGCAGAGGAAGACCAGCGGGTAGGCCTGCTCCAGCGGGGTCGAGGGCTGGATGCCGGTCTCGTCGCGGTAGTCCTGGCCGAAGCCGAGCCACATGTCGGCGTTGGCGCGAGCCAGCGGGGTGTCCGTCGGGCCGGGCATGATCGCGTTGATCCGGATGCCTTTCTTGAGCATCGGGAACGCCTGCTGCGCGACGTAGGTGTTGATCGTGAGCTTGCTGAACATGTAGTCGGCCTTGCCGTTGTCCTGTGCCCACTTCGTCGCCTCGTCGAAGTCGGTGATCTCCAGGAACTCCTTGGTGATCTTCAGGTTGTTCTGCCAGCCGAAGCCCGCGGCGGAGGAGATGAAGCCGATCGCCGCGCCCTTGCCGACGTAGCCCTTGTCGATCGCCCGGTCCACCAGGTGGCGGTGGCCGATGAAGTTGATGCGCTCGATGCCCGGCGTGCCGTCGGCGACGCCCGCGCACTCGAACAGCGCGTGCAGCGGGCCGCCGCACTCGTCGATGGCGGACTCGATCGAGGCCTTGTCCGACAGGTCGAGCCGGATGAACTTCACGCCGTCGATGTCGACGTCGGCGCGGTCCATGACCACGACCTCGGCTCCGGCGTCCTTGACGACCTGCACGACCGCGGCGCCCATCCCGGTCGCACCACCCACCACGAGCACTCGCTTGCCGTCGTACCGGAACGCGTCGAACAGTCCCATGTCTTGCTGCTCCCTAGTGAGTGGTGACTCGGTGAGTGGTTGGGCGGAGTCTTTCAGGGCGTGGTGACCGGAAGCTTCTCCCAGCCCCGGACCGTGGAGGTACGGGCCTGGACGGCGTTGGCGTAGTCGACGTCCCAGGTCGGGAACCGCTTGAGCACCTCGTCGAGGGCGATCCGGCCTTCCAGCCGGGCGAGCGAGGCGCCGAGGCAGAAGTGCACGCCGTAGCCGAACGTCAGGTGCCGCTCGATCTTGCGGTGGATGTCGAAGGTGTCGGCATCCAGGAACTTGCGGTCGTCGCGGTTCGCCGATGCGGTGAGCAACAGCATCACGTTGCCCTTCGGCACCGTCTGCCCGTAGTGCTCGACGTCCTCCGTGATGTAGCGCGCCTGGACCGGGGAGGGGGCTTCGTAGCGAAGCAGCTCCTCAATCGCGTTGGGGATCAGGTCCGGGTTCGCCGCGAGCTCGGCGCGCTGGTCGGGGTGCTCGGCGAGCACCTTCCCGGTCCAGCCGATGAGCCGGGTCGTGGTCTCGTTGCCGGCAGCCGCGATCAGGTTGATGTAGCCGAGCAGCTCGTCGCGGTTGAGCTTGCGCATCGTGCCGTCGACGTCTTCGAACTCGGCATTGAGCATCTCGGTCATGAGGTCGTCGGAGGGGTTCTTCGCCCGCCATTCGACGTAGTCCTCGAACATCTTGCCCATCGCTGCGGGGTCGACCCCGTCGACGGCCGGCTTGCCGTCCTCACCGATCCGCAACGACGCGTCCACGGCCTCGCGGATCGCGACCTGGTCCTCCTCCGGGATGCCGAGCAGGTAGCCGATCGTCCGCATCGGCATCTCCGCACCGAGGTTGGTCACGAAGTCGAACCCGCCGGCCCCGACGTACGGGTCGAGAGCGGTCGCGCAGAACTCGCGGATCTTCGGTTCGAGCTCGGCGATCTTCTTTGGCCGGAACACTCGCGACAGCATCGATCGGTGGACGTCGTGGTCCGGCGGGTCCTCGAAGATGATCGAGCCGGGCGGGATCGGGAAGTCCATCTTGATCAGCTCGAGCAGCGTGCCCTTGCTCGAGATGTAGGTCTTCCAGTCCGACGAGCACTTCTCGACGTCGGCCCACCGCGATAGTGCATAGAAGTCGTGCTTCTCGTTGTAGTAGAGCGGCGCCTCGTCCCGCAGCCGCGTCCACACCGGGTACGGATCGGTGTCGATCTCGAAGTCGTACGGGTCGTAGTAGACCTCGGAATCGGCGACCGTCATCGAACCTCTTCGGGCGTTGTCTGGGACCAGGGTTGCGAGAGCAGAATTATTCTTACACGATGCGAGAAGAACGTTCTCAGATCCGGGAAGGGGGGTGCAAATCGGGTGGCTGAGGCCGCGGTGCGCACGATTCCGGAGCTGCTAGAGGGCACTGCCTCCCGCCTCGCCGACGCCCCCGCCGTCATCGACGGCGACACCACGCTGACCTACTCCGAGCTACTCGAGGCGTCACGGACGTTCGCGGCCGCTCTCGTCGCGCGTGGAGTGCGAACCGGGGAGCGCGTCTCGATCTGGATGCCGAACAGCTGGCGCTGGATCGTCGCTGTACTCGGGATCTGGCAGGCCGGTGGCGTGCTGGTTCCCATCAACACGCGGTTCAAAGGCGTTGAGGCCGCCGACATCCTTGCGCGCGCGGGCGTGCGCCTGCTCGTCACGGTCACGGACTTCCTCGACACGGACTACGTCGGGATGCTCGAGGGTGCCAACCTTCCGGAACTCGCGGACATCGTCGTGGCGTACGGGCCCGCTGGCGCGTCGATCGCCTGGGAGGACTTCGTCGCCTCCGCGACGTCGGACGCCGTCGTCGAGGCCGCCGACCGGCGTAAGGCCCTCACCCCGGAAAGCCCGTCGGACATCCTGTTCACCTCCGGGACGACCGGCAAGGCGAAGGGCGTCGTGCAGACCCACTCGCGCACCCTTTGCGTCGCTTCTGACTGGGTCGCGATGACAGGACTCACCGCGGGTGATCGCTACCTGATGGTCAACCCGTACTTTCACATGTTCGGGCTGAAGGCCGGCATCCTCGCCAGCATCACTGCCGGCGCGACGATGTACCCCGCGCCGGTGTTCGATGTCGATCTCGTGTTGGCCCGAGTTGCATCGGAGCGGATCACAGTGCTGCCGGGGGCGCCGACGATCTACCAGGCGATCCTCGACCACCCCGATCGCGAGAAGCACGACCTGTCGACGTTGCGCGTCGCGGTCACCGGATCCGCCGACATCCCGGTGTCACTGATCCGGCGGATGTACGACGAGCTGCCGTTCCAGGTCGTGGTGTCGGGCTACGGCCTGACCGAGGCCGGTACGGCGAGCGGTACCGGACCCGAGGACGGTCCGGAGGAGGTCGCGACCACAGTGGGGCGTGCCCGACCCGGCTTCGAGATCCGGCTGGTCGATCCCGGAGGCAATGCCGTCGGCCTCGGCGAGACCGGAGAGATCCTGCTGCGCGGACCGAGCGTCATGTCGCACTACCTGGACGACCCGAAGGGCACCGCCGCAGCGCTGTCCGAGGACGGCTGGCTGCGCACCGGCGACATCGGTGCGCTCGATCCGGACGGGCTGCTTCGGATCGTCGGCCGGGCGAAGGACATGTTCATCGTCGGGGGCTTCAACGCCTATCCCGCCGAGATCGAGAACCTGATGCTCGCTCACCCGGCGATCCGCTCGGTCGCCGTGATCGGAACCCCCGACGAGCGGCTGGGCGAGGTCGGGATGGCCTTCGTCGTACTCGAAGACGGTGCCGCTGCGACTGCGGAAGAGATCATCGCCTGGAGCCGCGACCACATGGCCAACTACAAGGCGCCCCGCCGCGTCGAGTTCCTCGACGCCTTGCCCCTCAACGCAACGGGCAAGGTCGTGAAGGAAGAGCTCCGCAACCTCGCCTAGTTGCCGACCACGGTCGGCTCGTGGCTCGGCGGGATTCGCAGTGCTGAACCGACCGGGCGGGTTGCGACGTGATGGATCATGAGCGTGACCGGCGCGTTCGAGAAGGCGGGGTCGGGTGATGGTGGTAGCGACCACGAGCGGCGAGCAGGTACGCCGCGACCCGCCCGGTCTCTGGCCCGCACACCTCTCGAACGGCGAGGCGGACTACGAGGACGCGTTCACTGCTCGTGCGCCGGCGGCGTCAAAGGACTCACCCGAGCACTGGGCGCGCCGGGTGCTGGAAGGCGCGTCGCTGCCGACGCGGCTGTTCTTGCGGGTGGGTTGGCGCCTACTCGGGTTCCGCCTGCAGCGGGTCGACGCAGTGCTCGGCTGGCCGGTCATCTCGAGGTCCGCGGACTGGGTCGTCCTCCAGCAGACGTCGTGGCTGTTCGGCGTGGCGCTGCTGATGCGCGCAGCCGACGGCGAGCTCACCTGGGCAACCCGAGTCAGCTTCCGGTCGCCTCTTGCCCAGCCGGTGTGGCGGATCGTGGGCGCGATACATCGTCGCTACGCCCCTCGCGCATTGCAGAGAGCCGTTCAGCTTGCTTCGAGCAGTTGCTGAATGCGTTGGTGGGACAGCCCGAGCACCTCGGCGGCGTCACAGCGGCTCAGGCCCCGTCTGTCACCGTGCGCTACTTGGCTTCGCCTCTGGCTCGCGCGAGCAAACCTCTGGCGATGACGATGCGCTGGATCTCGTTGGTGCCCTCGCCGATGATCATCAGCGGCGCGTCGCGGAAGTAGCGCTCGACCGGCAGCTCGGTGGTGTAGCCGACGCCGCCGTGGATCCGCATCGCCTCGGTCGCGAGCTCGAAGGCCGTCTCGCTGGCGAAGAGCTTCGCCATTCCGGCCTCGACGTCGGTTCGCAGCCCGGCCATCCGTCGTTCGGCGGCGTTCTTGGTGAGCAGACGCGACGCCTCGAGCTTGGTCGCCATGTCGGCGAGCTTCATCTGGATCGCCTGGTGCTCGCTGATCGGCTTGCCCATCGTCGTGCGCAGCTGCGAGTAGGCGAGCGCCGCGTCGAAGGCGGCGCGGGCAACGCCGACCGCGCGCGCCGCGATGTTGATCCGACCGACCTCGAGGACACCGAGGATCTGCGGCAGCCCGCGACCCGGCTCGCCGACCAGGTTCTCGGCGGGGACCCGGTGGTCGAGGTAGGCCATCTCGACGGTCTCGATGCCCTTGTAGCCGAGCTTGCCGACCTTCTTGCTGACCAGGATGCCGCCGAAGGAGGCACCCGGCTCCTTCTCGACGATGATCGCGCTGATGCCCTCAGCGGTTCGCGCCGCGAGGACGACGAGCGAGGCGCGCTCGCCGTTGGTCACCCACGCCTTGGTGCCGTTGATCACGTAGTGGTCGCCGTCGAGCTCGGCCTTGCACGAGATGTTGCGGGTGTCGGTGCCCGCGTCAGGCTCGGAGAGCGAAAGCGCGCCGCGCTTCTCACCGCTGGCCATCGACGGCAGCCACTTCTTGCGCTGCTCCTCCGTGCCGTGCTTCAGCAGCACGGTCGCGAGCATCGTGTGGGTGTTCACGACGCCCGACAGGCTCATCCAGCCGTAGGACAGCTCCTCGACGACGCCGATGTAGGTGAGCAGGTCCAGCCCCAGGCCGCCGTACTCCTCCGGGATGGTGATCCCGAACAGCCCGAGCTCGCGCATGTGGTCGACGATCGCGGCGGGGAACTCGTCCGCGTGCTCGAGCTCCGAGGCGTGCGGGATCACCTCGCGCGCGACGAATCGCCGCACGTTGTCGATGATTTCTTCGCGTACGTCGGCGGGCGTCGGGGCAGCCTCTGCGGCGGGTGCACTCACGCGGGAAACGATAGCGGCGACTCGCGTTGACCCCGATTCCGTTTCAGAGAACAATGTTTCCGTGACGACGCCGGCCCTGCTGCACGAGGGCTTGCGGGAGGCGGCAGCGAGGTACGGCGACCGCGACGCGCTGCTCGCCGGCGACGCTCATTTCTCCTATCGCGACCTCGACCAGGCGAGTGACCGGCTGGCGGCCGCGCTGTCCGACCGGGTGGCTCCGAACGACCGCGTCGCGCTGATGATGACCAACCGCCCGGAGTTCGTCGTCGCGGTCAACGCGATCAGTAAGCGGGGTGCCGCGAGCGTCCTGCTCAGCCCGGCGTGGAAGCAGCGCGAAGTCGACCACGCGCTTGCCATCACCGGCGCGAAGCTGGCGATCGCCGACGGCGCCTCGCTCGGCCTGCTGCGCGCGACGCTCGGCGAGGCGGACGTCATCGACCTCGACGGCCGGGACTACGCCACCGCCGTCGCGAGCGACGCGATCCCACCGGCGGTCGTCGTGGAGCCGACCGATGAAGCCGTTCTGGTGTTCAGCTCCGGCACGACCGGCCTGCCGAAGGCGGTGCGACACACCCACGCCTCGATCGGGCACGGGATCCAGCACTGGATCGAAGCGCTCGGTCTGACCGACGCCGACCGCTTCCAGGTCGCTACGCCGCCGTCGCACATCCTGGGGTTGCTCAACCTGGTCACCGCCGCTGCGGCAGGGGCGACCGTGCGGCTGCACCCGCGCTTCGACCTCGACGAGATCCTGCGCCGGATCGCCAGCGAGCGCATGACGCTGGAGATGGCGGTCGCGCCGATCGCGCTCGCCATGGCCAACCACCCGGAGATCGAGTCCTACGACCTCTCCTCACTGCGCTACATCATGTGGGGTGCGACGCCGGTCACTCCGAGCGTCGCCGAGACGGTCACCGCGCGCACCGGCGTGAGGTGGCTTCCGGCGTACGGGGCGAGCGAGCTCCCCGTCATCACCTGCAACCCGGTGGGCAAGCCCGACGAGTGGCGGCTGGACTCCGCCGGGCTGCCGCCGACCGGCGTCGAGCTGCGCGTCGTCGACCTCGACACCCGCGAGGTGCTCCCTCCCGGCGAGACCGGCGAGATCCAGGTGCGCAGCCCTTCCGTGATGTCCGGCTACCTCCCCGAGGAGGACTCCGCGGACGCCTTCGACGGCTACTGGTACCGCACCGGCGACGTCGGGTGGATCGAGCCGGAAGGCTGGGTGCACCTCACCGACCGGTCGAAAGAGATGATCAAGGTCAACGGGTTCCAGGTCGCACCGGCCGAGATCGAGGCGGTGCTGCACGGCCATCCCGCCGTCCTCGACTGCGCGGTCTTCGGCGTCGCGGACGCGTCCGCGGGGGAGCGTCCGGTCGCGGCGGTCGTCATCGACCCGGCTGCGACGACGACGACCGAAGACCTTCGTCAGCTCGTGGTCGACTCGCTCGCGACGTACAAGCACCCGCGCGCGGTCGTCGCGGTCGACACCGTCCCGCGCCTGCCGTCGGGCAAGGTGCTCCGCCGAACCCTCGCCGCCCGATGGGACACCGACAGCGACACCCTGTCTCCCGCCGAATGAACGAGCGCGGCTGATGGACGTTCGGCTCTCCGACGAGCAACGGGCGCTACGCGACGCCGCGGTCGCCGTCGTCACGAAGCTCGGTCCGGGTTCGGTCGTGGACCTCGGCGACTCCGCCCGCGCGGAGCGGCTCGACGCGGCCGTCGCGGAGGCCGGCTGGCGCGACCTGCGGGCGGCCGAGGAGGACGGGTCACCGGTCGCATCCGCCGTCGAGGCCGCGCTGGTCGCCGAGGAGCTCGCTCGCGGGCCGGCCGACACGGCGTACGTGGGACCGCTCCTGGCAGTGGACCTGCGCCGGTTGGCGGGTGCGGCAGCGAGCGAGTCCCGCGAGACGATCGCGCTGACCTCCGACCTGGCCACGCTCGCCGACGACGTGCCTGGGGTCGCCTTCGACGCCCGTGCCGCTGGACGCGCCTTGTGTCTGCACGGCAGCGCTGTGGTGTCCGTGCCGCTCGACGAACCGACCACGGACGAGGTCGACCTGACCCGGCACTGCGCGGTGGTCGACGCTGCCGCGGACGCCGAGCCGGTGGGGGAGCTCGCCCCCGATGACCTGGTCCGCTGGACCGCGCTCGGCCTTGCGGTCACGGCGGCGGACCTGGTCGGCGCGATGCGCGGCGCGATCGATCTCGCCGTCGACTACGCGAAGACGCGCCGGCAGTACGACGCGGCGATCGGGTCGTTCCAGGCGGTACAGCATCTGCTCGCCGATGCCCACGTCGCGATGGAGGGGTCGCGCAGCGCCGCGCTGCACGCCGCCTGGTCGGTCGATGCGCTCGCCCCGGCCGACGCGCTGGCCGCGGCCGCCTCGGCGAAGGCGTACTGCTCGCGTGCGGCGCGCCTCGCGTGCGAAACCTCGATCCAGGTGCACGGCGGCATCGGCAACACCTGGGAGTGCAAGGCCCACCTCTACCTTCGGCGCGCGCTCGTCTCGAGCGAGCTGCTCGGCGGCATCGGGGTCAGCCTGCGTCGCGTGCTCGACCACGAAGTGGGGGTCGGCGTTGGACTTCGCTGACTCGCCCGACGAGGCGGAGTTCCGTTCGCGGCTTCGCGACTGGCTGGCCGACAACACCCCCGACCTGCCGGCGTCGTCGACGTCGGACGAGTACTGGGCCGGGCAGGCCGACTGGCACCGGGCGCTCTACGCCGCGGGCTTCTTCGGGTTGTCCTGGCCCAAGGACATCGGCGGGCACGAGCTCCCGACGACCTACGACGTGATCCTCGACGACGAGCTGGCCGCCGCCGGTGCGCCGCCGCGGCCGAGCCTCGGCTACCTGGTGCAGGGCATCCTTCGTCACGGCAGCGAAGACATCCGCCGCCGGCTGCTGCCCGGGATCGTCGACGGCAGCGACCGCTGGTGCCAGGGGTTCAGCGAGCCCGAGGCCGGCTCGGATCTCGCGTCTCTGCGCACCACTGCCGTCCGTGACGGCGATGAGTACGTCATCAACGGCCACAAGGTCTGGACCAGCTACTCCGACGCCGCCGACTGGTGCCTGGTCCTCGCGCGCACCGATGCGACGGTGCCGAAGCACCGTGGCATCTCCGCGTTCCGGGTGTCGATGCGACAGCCCGGGGTGCAGCAGAAGCCGTTGAAGATGATCAACGGCATCACCCGCGAGTTCGGTGAGGTGCTGTTCGACAACGCGCGCACCCCGGTGGCCGACATGATCGGCGAGCCAGGGGAGGGCTGGCGGCTGGCGATGACCGTCGTCAGCCACGAGCGCGAACCGGGGGAGCTCGGCTACGTCGCGCGCTATCGCAAGTCGGTCCGGCAACTCGCAAAGCGAGTAGTTGATCGGCCGGCCGACGTCCGGCCCGATCAGCTGGAGGCGCTGGCCTGGGCGATGGTCGACTCCCAGATGCTGCGCTCGCACGTCTGCCGGCGGCTCTCCGACCGCCTCGACGGGATCACCCACGGGCCGGAAGGCTCGGTCGACAAGCTGCTCATGACGCAGGTGGAACAGTCCGTTGGCCACGCCGCGTTGTCCGTCGCCGGCGTCCGGCCGGACGCCGACGAGGACACTTGGCTCAAGCTCTACCTCTACAGCCGAGCGCAGAGTGTCATGGGGGGCACCGCGCAGATCCAACGCAACCTCGTCGCCACCCGAATCCTCCGTCTCCCTACCGAATGAGTACTGCCACCTCATGACCGACTACTCCGTGCCCGACGCCATCCAGGTCGAGGCCGACGGCCCGATCCGCGTCGTACGCCTCAACCGTCCGGACGCGCTCAACGCGACGAACCACGAGCTGCACGAGGGCCTCGCGCACCTGTGGCCGCAGGTTGATGCCGACGCGGAAGCCCGCGCGGTGGTGTTGACCGGCAACGGCCGCGCGTTCTCCGCCGGTGGCGACTTCGACTACCTCGACGAGCTCGTGAAGGACGAGGAGCTCCGCAAGCTCAGCCTCACCCACGGCCGGATGATCGTGACCGGGATGGCGGCGTGCCGGGTGCCGATCATCGCCGCCGTCAACGGTCCGGCGGTCGGCCTCGGCTGCGGCCTGGTGGCGCTGTCGGACATCGCCTACATGGCGCGCAGCGCGCATCTCGCCGACCCGCACGTACTGCTCGGCCTGGTCGCCGCGGACGGTGGGCCGATCACCTGGCCGTTGATGACCAGCCTGATGCTCGCCAAGGAGTACGCCCTCACCGGCGATCGGATTCCCGCTGACCGCGCCGCCGCGATCGGCCTCGTCAACCACGTCGTCGACGACGACGAGGTGATGGCCGAGGCGATGGCCTGCGCGCACAAGATCGCCAAGCTCCCGAAGCAGGCGGTCGAGGACACCCGCAAGGTGGTCAACCTCCACCTGCAGCGCGCGGTGCTCGCCACCATCGACTACGCGCTCTCCGCCGAGCACCGCTCGTTCGACAGCCCGGAGCTGCGTGCGAATCTTGACCGCATGAGAGCGAAGTCAGCCGGCGCATGAGTCGCTGGAAGCTGCGCGGGGTCCCTGCCGATCTCGCCGAGCGCTACGTCGCCGAGGGGTTGTGGACCGGCGACAGCCTGGGCCGGCTCGTCGAGCGAGGTCTGGGGCAGTCGGCATCCGCGCCGTTCAAGGTGCGCTCGCAGATCAAGCCGTGGGACGGCACGTTCGCCGATGTCGACCGCGCCGCCCGTTCCCTTGCGGGCTCGTTGCGCAAGCAGGGCGTCGGCGTCGGTGACGTGGTGGTGCTGCAGCTGCCCAACTGGGTGGAGGCCGGGATCGCGTACTGGGCGACGGCGTACCTCGGCGCAGCGGTCGTTCCGATCGTCCACTTCTACGGGCCGAAAGAGGTCGACTACATCCTGCGGGCGACCCAGCCCGACGCGGTGATCACCGCAGACCGGTTCGGCGCCGCGAACTTCCTCGAGACCTATGAGTCGCTGCTGCCGTCGCATGGCTCGCCGCCGTGGTTCGTCGTGCCGTCCAGCGACGAGACGACGCTGCCGAGTGCAGCGAGGCCGCTCGCGGACCTGCTCGACGGCGACCCGGTCTCCGGAGCCGCCGAGGTGGACCCGGACTCGCCGGCCGTCATCGCCTTCACGTCCGGTACGACCAAGGACCCGAAGGGCGTGATTCACAGCCATCGGACGATCGGCTGCGAGGCGCGCCACCTCTGCCACATGATCCCGGAGATCGGCCCGCCGCAGATCACCGCGGCGCCGGTCGGTCACTTCATCGGCATGGTCAACGCGTTCCTCACGCCGTTGATCCGCACCCAGCCGGTGTGCCTGGTGGACGTCTTCGACCCGGGCCGCATCCTGAAGCTGATGCTCGATGAGCAGCTGATGATGGCGGGAGGGGCGACGTACTTCCTGATCAGCCTGCTCGACCACCCGGACTTCACCGACGCCCACCGCGCGCTGCTGCCGTACGCCGGACTCGGCGGGTCGACCGTGCCCGCGAGTGTCACCGAGCGGGCCGAGGCGATGGGGATCCAGTGCTACCGCTCCTACGGCAGCACCGAGCACCCGTCGATCACCGGTGCGACGCTCGCGGACCCGAAGCTCAAGCGCAACCGCACGGACGGCCACGTGCTGCCGGGCGTCGAGATCCGGTTGAGCGACGACGGCGAGATCTACAGTCGCGGCCCCGAGCTCTGCCTCGGCTACACCGACCCCGCGCTGACGGCGGCGGCGTTCGACGCGGACGGCTGGTATCGAACCGGCGACGTGGGCGTCCTTGATGACGACGGCTACCTGTCGATCACCGACCGGGTGTCGGACATCATCATCCGCGGCGGGGAGAACATCAGTGCGCAGGAGGTCGAGGACGTCCTGCTGCGCATGGGGTCGATCGCCGAGGTCAGTGTCGTGGGTGTGCCCGACGACCGGTTCGGCGAGCGAGCCGCGGCAGTGGTCCGGCCGCGCGAGGGTCAGCCCGCGCCATCGCTTTCCGATATGCAGGCCCACCTCGCCGATGCGGGGCTCGCCAAGCAGAAGTGGCCGGAGTTCGTGTACGAGGTCGCCGACCTCCCGCGAACTCCGTCCGGCAAGGTTCAGAAGTTCAAGGTTCGCCAGAACCTCCGAGAGATGGAGCAACACCGTGCGTAACAACGTCATCGTCGCCGGCGCCCGTACGCCGATCGCCCGCGGTCGCAAGGGTGGGCTGGTGTCCGTCGACGCGTTCGAGCTCGCACGGGTCGTGGTGCCCGAGGTCATCTCGCGCAGCGGGGTCGACGCGAAGGACATCGACGACATCGTCCTGGCGGAGAACATGCAGGGCGGCGGGGTGATCGCCCGTCACACGGCGGTCAGCCTCGGCCTGACCGGCGTCCCCGGTATGTCGGTCAACCGGCACTGCGCCGCGGGTCAGGTCGCGGTGCAGACCGCGGTCGGGCAGGTCCGGTCCGGCGCAGCGGACGTGGTGGTCGCCGGCGGGACCGAGAGCATGAGCACGATGCCGTTCGGCGTGAAGCTGAACCAGGACGGGACCACCCGTCAGTGGATGCCGGAGAGCCACCCCGACCGGCCCGAGGCGCCGGCGTTCGACATGGCGATCACCGTCGGTGAGAACACCGCGCGGCTTGCCGGTCTGACCCGCCGCGACGTCGACGAGTGGGCGGCCTACAGCCACGGCCAGGCGGTCACCAGCCAGGACAACGGCTGGTTCGACGACGAGATCGTCCCCGTCACCGTCACCAGCGCCGACGGCACCACCACCGTGGTCTCGGTCGACGAGCACCCGCGTCGCGGCGTGACGGTCGAGTCGCTGGGCGAGCTGAAGCTGCTCCACCCGGAGATCGAGAACGCCACTGTCACCGCCGGCAACGCGGCCGGCGTCAATGACGCGGCGGCAGCCGTCATGGTCACCAGCGAGGACTACGCGAACGCCCACGGCCTGCCGGCGCTCGGCAGCGTCATCAGCTGGGCCAACGTCGGCGTCGACCCGGTGGAGACCGGGCTTGCGCCGATCCAGGCGATCGAGAAGGCGCTCAGCCGCGCGAACCTCTCGATCGGCGACGTCGACCTGTGGGAGATCAACGAGGCGTTCTGCGCCGTCCCGGTCGCGGTGACGCGCAAGCTCGGGATCGACCCGTCGATCACCAACGTCAACGGCAGCGGCGCGAGCCTCGGTCACCCGATCGCGGCCACCGGCGCCCGGATGATCGTCACGATGCTGAACGAGCTGCGCCGCCGCGGGAAGTCGATCGGCGTGGTCTCGATGTGCGCGGGCGGTGGCATGGGTGCCGCCATGGTTCTCGACGCCCGCTAGCGGTCGTCGGTGACGCTACCGCTGGAGGGCCTGCTCGTCGTCGCGCTCGAGCAGGCCGTCTCCGCGCCGCACTGCACGCGCCAGCTTGCCGATCTCGGCGCGCGGGTCATCAAGGTGGAGTCGACGACCGGTGACACCGCGCGGTTCTACGACGACGCGGTCGGCGAGGTCTCGGCGTACTTCGCGTGGACCAGCCGTGGCAAGGAGTCGGCGGTGCTCGACCTCAAGGACGAGCACGACCGGGAGCTGTTCGAGCGGTTGCTCGCGAAGGCCGACGTGCTGGTACAGAACCTCGCGCCCGGCGCCGCCAAGCGGATGGGAGTCGACGCCGAGTCGGCGACCTCGCGGCATCCCCGGCTGATCGCGGTCGATATCAGCGGCTACGGCCGCGGCGGCACCCGCGAGACCTCGCGGGCGTACGACCTGCTCGTGCAGTCCGAGGGCGGGTCGTGCGCGCTGACCGGGTGGGAAGGTCGGCCGGTCAAGTCGGGGATCACGGTGGCGGACATCGGCACCGGAATGACCGCGGCCAACGCGGTGCTCGCGGCGCTGCTGGGACGGGAGCGCACCGGCAGGGGCGCCGCGATCTCGGTGGCGATGTTCGACGTCGTGACGGACTGGATCAGCTGGGCACTTCATCAGGCGCGCGCGACCGGGACCAATCCGGTGCCGCTCGGGATGGCGAGCCCGGTGGTGTCGCCGTACGGCGCCTATGCCACTGCGGACGGTCAGACGATCGTGCTCGGCACGACGAACGACGGCGAGTGGCAGCGGCTCACGACGAAGTTGCTCAACCGTCCGGATCTCGCCGAGGACCCGCGCTACGCGACCAACCCGCAGCGGCTCGAGTGCAGAGCGGAGCTCGACGCGATCGTCGCCGAGTGGGCGGGCTCGATGACGTTCGAGGCGGCGAGCGCGGCCGCCGAGGCCGCCGGCATCGGGTGGGCTCGCTACAACACGCCGCTCGAGGTGCTCGACCACCCGCACCTGCGCCAGCGCGAGCGGTGGGTGGCCACCGAGGCGCCCGGCAGGCGGTTTGAGAGCCTGCGCCCGCCCGCTGACGTCCGCGGCTGGGACTGGCAGCCGGGCTCGGTGCCGGCACTCGGTGAGCACACCGCGAAGGTTCGAGCGGAGCTCGAAGGAGCCTGACGCTGGAAGCGCTGTTCTCGCTTTCGCGAGTAACCTTCTCGCCATGACCCCGGGCGAGGTGTCGAGCTCCGCTCGCAAGGGCACGTCGCGCCGCGAGGCCGCCGTCGCCCGGGTACTCGACCCGGCCCGCGAACGCGCGGAGAGCAAGGTCCGCGCCTTCCTCGATGCCGCCCTGGACCTCGTCAACAGCGACTCCGGTCAGGACTTCACGGTCCAGCAGGTGATCGAGCGCTCCGGGCAGTCGCTGCGGAGCTTCTATCAGCACTTCGACGGCAAGTACGAGCTGCTGCTCGCGCTGTTCGAGGACGCGGTCCACACGGCCGCCGCCGAGTTGCGTGACGTGGTCGCGGCGGGGTCGTCGCCGATGGACTCGCTGCACCGGTTCGCGGTCGAGTACTACCACCTGTGCCAGCCCACACCGAAGGCGCGCACCCAGAAGAAGGGGTTCGCGCCGGCGTTCGCGAACTTCGCCCAACAACTGCTGACCGAGCATCCGGCGGAGGCCTCCCACGCCTTCGTACCGCTCACCG
Source organism: Mycobacteriales bacterium (assembly GCA_035548125.1). Taxonomy (GTDB): domain Bacteria; phylum Actinomycetota; class Actinomycetes; order JAFAQI01; family JAFAQI01; genus DASZTV01. The sequence goes on from DASZTV010000088.1 coordinate 14,536, forward strand.
AGATCGTGGTGGGGCTGCTGCATGAGGCCGAGGTCGCGGGCCAGATCCGCAGCGGGCTGGTTCACACCCGGATCGCCGGCGTGATGCTCCAGGCGATTATGTTCAACGCGTTCGCAACGACGATCGGTGGAGTCCCGGTGCAGTCCGGCGACGTCGACCCCGCCGAAGAGCTGTGGGACCTGCTGGTCCACGGCATCCAGAAGTAGCGCTACCAACGAGAGAGCTGCAGGTCTACTGATGCGCGAAGCCGTCATCTGTTCCGCCGTACGCACCGCCATCGGCAAGCGCAACGGGAGTCTCGCCGAGGTGCATCCGGTCGACCTGTCGGCCGACGTCCTCAACGCGACGATCGAGCGCACCGGCCTCGACCCGGACGTCGTCGACGACGTCGTCTGGGGCTGCGTCTCGCAGGTTGGAGACCAGTCGAGCAACGTAGGGCGGTTCGCGGTACTCGCGGCCGGGTGGCCCGACCACATCCCGGGTGTGACGGTCAACCGCGCGTGCGGCTCGAGTCAGCAGGCGGTCGAGTACGCCGCCCACGCCGTCATGTCGGGGCAGCGCGATCTCGTCGTGGCGGGCGGCGTCGAGTCGATGAGCAAGGTGCCGCTCGGCTCAGCACGGGCGACCGGGTTCCCGTACGGCCCGCGCGTGCTCGAGCGCTACGACAACTTCTCGTTCAACCAGGGAATCTCCGCCGAGCTGATCGCGGCGCAGTGGGGCCTGACCCGCGAGCGGCTCGACGAGTACTCCGCGCGGTCGCACGAGCTCGCCGGCAAGGCGATCTCCTCGGGCGCGTTCACCGACCAGATCGTGCCGATCAAGGTCGGCGACGCGACGTTCGAGGTGGACGAGGGGGTGCGCCCCGGGACGTCGGTCGAGACCCTCGCCAAGCTGAAGCCGGTCTTCCAGGACGACGGGGTCATCCACGCCGGCAACGCGTCGCAGATCAGCGACGGCGCGGCGGCGCTCGTGATCGCCACCGCCGAGCGCGCCGCCGAGCTCGGCCTCACCCCGCTCGCCCGGTTCCACACCGGGACGGTCGCGGGCGCTGACGCCAAGATGATGCTGACCGGCCCGATCCCGGCGACCGAACGACTGCTCAAGCGCTCCGGCGTCGGCATCAACGACATCGGGGTGTTCGAGGTCAACGAGGCGTTCGCTCCGGTTCCGCTGGCCTGGCAGGCGGAGTTCGGCGCCGACCTCGACCTGATCAACCCGCTCGGTGGAGCGATCGCGCTGGGTCACCCGCTCGGTGCGTCCGGCGCGATCCTGATGACGCGGATGATCCACCACATGCGCGACAACGGGATCCGCTACGGCCTGCAGACGATGTGCGAGGGCGGCGGCACCGCCAACGCCACTCTCATCGAGCTCGCCGCCTGACCCATGCAGCGCGATCTCTACGCCGAGGACCACGAGGCCTTCCGTTCCACCGTGCGCGAGTTCATCGCGCGGCACGTCGAGCCGTACTACGACGAGTGGGAGAAGGCGGGCATCGCGCCGCGCGAGGCGTGGCTCGAGGCCGGCCGTCAGGGACTGCTCGGCACCGACATCGACGAGAAGTACGGCGGCGGCGGCATCAAGGACTTCCGCTACAACGCGATCATCCGCACCGAGCTGACCAAGGCCGGCGCGCAGGGCCTGGCGATCGGCACCCACAACGACGTGGTCGCGCCGTACATCACCCGCCTCGCCACCGACGAGCAGAAGCAGCGCTGGCTGCCCGGGTTCTGTGACGGCTCGATCATCTCCGCGATCGGCATGTCCGAGCCGGCGGCGGGCTCCGACCTGCGCGGGATGCAGACCCGGGCGGTGAAGGACGGCAGCGACTGGGTGGTCAACGGCCGCAAGACGTTCATCACTAACGGCATCAACGCCGACCTGGTGGTCACCGCCGTCAAGACCGACGAGGTCGAAGGCGCACATGGCCTGACGCTGTTCGGCATCGAGCGCGGCATGCCCGGGTTCGACCGCGGTCGCAACCTCGACAAGATCGGCTGGAAGGCGCAGGACACTGCCGAGCTGATCTTCGAAGATGTGCGCGTGCCCGAGGCGAACATCATCGGCGAGCTGCACGGCGGCTTCATCCACCTGTCGGAGAACCTGCCGCAGGAGCGCATGGCGATCGCTATCGCCGGGCTTGCCGCCGCCGAGAAGGCGCTCGAGATCACGATCGAGTACTGCAAGACGCGTACCGCTTTCGGCAAGCCGATCGGCTCGTTCCAGAACACGCGGTTCCGGCTCGCCGAGATGGCGACCGAGGTAGAGATCGCCGGCCACTACATCGACAAGTGCATCTCCGAGCTCAACGCCGAGCGGCTCACGCCGGTCGATGCCGCGATGGCGAAGTGGTGGACCACCGAGCTGCAGAAGCGGGTCGTCGACACGTGCCTGCAGCTGCACGGCGGCTACGGTTACATGCTCGAGTACCCGATCGCGAAGTTCTACCTCGATGCGCGGGTGCAGACGATCTTCGGCGGCACTACCGAGATCATGAAGGAGATCGTCGGCCGTTCACTCGGGGTGTGATGGCGGCTTCAGCCCCTCGAACGCCGGCGGGCGCTTGCTCGTAAAGGCGTCGATCGCCTCGCGGAACTCCGCGCCGTTCGATGCCTGCACCGTGAGCCGGTAGGCACGGTCGAGCGCATCGGCGTACGTCGAGTCGAGATCGGTGTGGATCTGCCGCTTGATGGTGGCCATCGCCTCCGGACCGCAGCTCGCCGCGATGTCACGGGCGTAGCCGATCGCCGCGGGAAGCAGCTCGTCCGGCTCGACGACCCGGCTCACCAGGCCCAGCCGCAGCGCTTCGGGCGCGGTCACTGTCCGGCCCGACAGCAGCAAGTCGAGCGCGCGCTCGACGCCGACGATGCGAGGGAGCATCCAGGAGATGGCGTGCTCTGCCGGAAGGCCGCGGCGGGCGAACGCGGTCGTCATCTTCGCGGTCGAGGCCATGAAGCGGACGTCGCAGAACATCGCCTGGATGAAGCCGATCCCGGCGCAGCCGCCGTTGATCGCGGCGATCAGCGGCTTGCGGAATGTGAGCGTCTTGGTGAACGGGATCCTGCCGCTGTAGTCGAGACCGGTCTTCGTCAGGTTGGCGAGCCGGTCGCTGCTTGCCCCCGGGCAGAACATCTTGCCGGCGCCGGTCATGACCGCGACGCGGACATCCGGGTTGACATCGACCGCATCGAGCCGCTCGTAGAAGATCGCCTCGAGCTCCGGGCTCCACGCGTTGTGCCGATCGGGATCGTCCAGCGTCAGCACCGCGACGCGGTCTTCCACCTCGAGCCGCACCTCAGGCATGCAGCAGACGTTAGTGCCCTCGGGTTTGCGTTATTGACCGAGGACCGTGTGCAGCCACGCAACGATCGTTTCGACGGCTTCAGGATCCAGCTTCGTGCCGTCCCGCACGATAGGTGCTCCTGTGCCAAGCCGCGGCGTCGGTGTGGAAGAGAACACAAACGTTGCGCGGGAGGTGCCTGAGCCGTCGACCTCTTCGCAAGAGCGGTCTGCTTCAACGTTTGTGTTCTGTTGCGTACGCGCAGGGGGGTGAGTCCGTCCGGGCGCGTGGATGGTTACCCGCTAAGCGAACGCACCGATCCTGCGGCGGATCCGCGGCTAGCGTCGGATGCGTGACCGAGCCGCAGCCGCAGATCCAGATCCAGGTGCCCGACGAGCAGCAAGGCGGTCAGTACGCCAACATGGCGCTGGTCTGGCATACGCCGTTCGAGTTCACGATCGACTTCGCGGTGTTGCAGGCGGGGACGACGGACTCCGAGGGTCGCCAGGTCGTGCCGGCACGGGTCGTGTCGCGGGTGAAGTTCCCGCCGTCTCAGATCTTCCAGCTGCTTCAGGCGATCAACGCCAACATGACGATCTACGAGTCGACGTACGGCCCGATCTCGGCGCCCGCCAACGGGCGGCCGGACGACCTCGGCGACTGAGGCGTACGGCGGCTACAGCGCAAAGGAGAAGCCACCGTTGACCGGGATGGTCTGCCCGGTCACCCACGACGACCGCGGGCTCGCCAGGAACAGCGTCATCCATGCCGCGTCGTCGGGCTCCCCGGGCCGGCGCACCAGGTAGTCGGCGAGCATCGCCTTGCGCCGCTCCTCCTGGTCGGGCGCGTCCCAGAACGGCGCGGTGACGTCGGTACGGATGGTGCCGAGCGCGATGGTGTTGACGGTCACACCGTGGCGTGCGACCTCGCGTGCGATCGCCCGGCCGAAGCCGGCCGCCCCCGCCTTGGCTGCGCTGTAGGCAGCGAGCTTGACCCCGCCGCTGCGACCGGCGTCGGAGACGATCGTGATGATGCGTCCCCACCCGCGCGAGGTCATCCCGGGCAGCGCTGCGTGCACGCAGTTCATGACTCCGTAGACGTTGACCGCGAAGAACGGCTCCCACTGGTCGGGCGTGGTGTCGACGAAGTCGGCGATTGTTCCGAAGGAATCCGGACCGGCGTTGCCCGCATTGTTCACGAGGACGTCGATCGGCCCGACCGAGGCGAACCCAGCGGCGACAGCGGCGTGCGACGTCACGTCGAAGACCGAAGCAACAGCCGTGCCCCCGTCAACAGCAATCTTCTGCACTAAGGCTTCAGCCCGAGAAGCGTGGAAGTCGTTGACGACTACCTCACACCCAGCCGCCGCAAGCTGGCGCGCAATGGCTGCGCCGACCCCTTGTCCGGCGCCCGTCACGAGCGCCCGCTTGCCGGAGAGCTCCGCATCGATCGACATTTGCTGAGCGTATGCTCAGCGGGACTCGAAAGGATCGCGATGAGGCTCGAGCACGACACCACTCGTTGTGAGGCGCACGGCGTGTGTACCGCCGTCGACCCGGATCGCTTCGAGCTCGACGACAACGACGAGCTGCAGGTCCACAACTGGGACGTCGCGCCCGAGGATCTCGAGACGGTGCAGCACGCGGTCGACAGCTGCCCGCGCCAAGCCCTCAAGCTCGTCGACTAGCGCGCGTCCTCCGGCGGTGCTGTTCGGCCTGCGCTTCGACCTGCGCAACCCCGCGTTCGCGGGCGTCTCGGTCGCCGACCGCTACCAGGCTGCCCTCGACATGGCGGTCTGGGCCGAGGAGCACGGCGCGGTCATGATCGCCATCTCCGAGCACCACGGTTCCGACGACGGCTATCTGCCGAGCGCGCTCCCGATGGCGGCCGCGATCGCGGCGCGGACGTCGAAGGTCATCATCGGGATCAACGCGCTGGTGGTGCCGTTCCACGACCCGCTCCGGCTCGCCGAGGACATCGCGGTCGTCGACCAGCTGAGCAAGGGCCGGCTCAACATCACCCTCGGCGCGGGCTACGTCCCGGGGGAGTTCGCGATGTTCGGCGTACCGCTGGGCGAGCGCGCGAAGCGGATGACTGAGACGGTCGAGACCCTGCGCGCCGCGTGGACCGGCGAGCCGTTCAGCTTCCGCGGCCGTACGGTGCAGGTGACGCCCACGCCGTACCGCCGGGGCGGGCCGAAGATCGTCATGGGCGGCAGCAGCGAGCCGGCGGCGCGACGTGCGGCGCGCATCGGTGACGGCTTCATCCCGTCGGTGCCCGAGGTGTTCGAGTTCTACCGCGACGAGTGCGCCAAGCTCGGCAAGCCGGATCCCGGGCCGTGGCGCGCGGGCGACACCAGCTCCACGTTCATCGCGGAGGACCCCGACGCCGAGTGGGAGCTGGTCGGGCCCTATCTCCTGCACGAGACCAATGCGTACGGCGCCTGGCAGGCCCAGACCGACAACCTCGCCACCGGCTTCACCACGGTCGCCGACGTCGCGCAACTGCGCGAGGAGGAGCGCTACCGCATCCTCACCCCGGAGCAGTACGTCGACTGCATGGCGGCACAGGGCGACCTGGCCTTTGCGATGCTGCACCCGATGTGTGGTGGCATCCCGCCGGAGATCGCTTGGCGCCACCTCGAGCTGTTCAAGGACCGCGTGCTCGACGCCTGACCGCGGCTCGTACGCTGCCACCACCGAGAGGAGCCGATCGTGGCGTGGGATTTCGAGACAGACCCTGAGTTCCAGAAGAAGCTCGACTGGGTTGACACCTTTCTCACCGAGAAGGTCGAACCACTCGACCTGGTCTGGCCGGGCCTGGAGTTCACCCCTCTGGAGGGCAAGCGCCGCGAAGCGGTCGAGCCGCTCAAGCAGGAGGTGCGCGACCAGGGGTTGTGGGCGACCCACCTCGGTCCGGAACTCGGCGGGGCCGGCTACGGCCAGATGAAGCTCTCGCTCCTCAACGAGATGCTCGGCCGCTCGTCGTGGGCGCCGATCGTGTTCGGCTGCCAGGCTCCGGACACCGGCAACGCCGAGATCATCGCCCACTTCGGTACCGAAGAGCAGAAGGAGCGCTACCTACAGCCGCTGCTCAACGGCGAGCTGTTCTCCTGCTATTCGATGACCGAGCCGCAGGGCGGATCCGACCCCGGCACCTTCACCTGTTCCGCCGTGAAGGACGGCGACGAGTGGGTCATCAACGGCTGGAAGTTCTTCTCGTCCAACGCCAAGACGGCCTCGTTCTTCATCGTCATGGTCGTGACGAACCCCGACGTCGAGATCTACCGCGGAATGTCGATGTTCCTGGTCCCCGCGGACACCCCCGGCATCAAGATCGAGAAGAACTTCGGAATGGGCGCCGAGCACGAGGGCTCACACGCGCTGATCCACTACGACAACGTCCGGGTCACGGCAGACGCACTGCTCGGTGACGAAGGTCAGGCCTTTGCCATCGCGCAGACGCGGCTCGGCGGCGGGCGCATCCACCACGCAATGCGGACCATCGGCCTGGCGCAGCGCGCGCTGGACATGATGTGCGAGCGGGCGCTCTCCCGTCGTACCCAGGGTTCGCTGCTCGCGGACAAGCAGTTCGTGCAGGGCATGATCGCCGACTCCTACGCGCAGCTCAAGCAGTTCCGGCTCTTCGTCCTCTACACCGCGTGGTCGATCGACAAGCACAACAACTACCTGAAGGTGCGCAAGGACATCGCGGCCATCAAGGTCCTGATGCCCGGCGTGCTGCACGACATCGCGCAGCGAGCGATTCAGATCCACGGCGCGCTCGGCGTCACCAACGACATGCCCTTCACGCGGATGATGGTCGGCGCGGCGGTCATGGGTCTCGCCGACGGTCCGACCGAGGTCCACAAGGTGACCGTCGCCAAGCAGGTGCTGCGCGACTACAAGCCGTCCGAGGACCTGTGGCCGACGCGGTACGGCCCGACTCTCAAGGCGAGGGCGCGCGAGAAGTACGCCGAGTACCTGGAGCACGAGGTCGGCAACCTTTGATGGTGGAGCCACTCTGATGGCGAAGATGTTCGCTGCGAGCGACGGTCCGCCGCTCGACGTCGAGCCCCTTGCGGCGTGGCTCGACACCCAGGACTTGCCCGGCAGAGGTGAGCTGCTGGAGCACGGCTTCGTCTCCGGCGGGTCGCAGAACGCGATCTATGAGATCCGTCGCGGCGACCTGCACGCGGCGCTGCGGATCCCGCCGCCAGAAGCGCCGGCCAGCCGTGACGAAGGAATCCTCCGGGAGTGGCGGATCATCGACGCACTCACCGGTACCGACGTACCTCACACCCCGGCGATCGCGGTCTGTTCCGACCCGGCGGTGCTCGGCCGCACCTTCTACCTGATGGGGTTCGTCGACGGCTGGTCGCCGATGGGGCTCGATGACAAGTTGTGGCCGGCGCCGTTCGACACGGACCTCGACGCGCGCCGTGGGCTGGCCTTCCAGCTCGCCGAAGGAATCGCTCTGCTCTCCAAGGTGGACTGGCAGGCGAAGGGCTTGAACGATCTCGGCCGGCCGGACGGCTTCCACGAGCGGCAGGTCGAACGATGGACGCGGTTCCTCGAGCGCATCAAGGGTCGGGACCTGCCGGGCCTCGACACGGCGTCCGCGTGGCTCGCCGAGCACAAGCCGCTGGACTTCATCCCGGGTCTGATGCACGGCGACTACCAGTTCGCCAACGTGATGTACCGCCACGGTGCACCTGCTCGGCTGGCTGCGATCGTCGACTGGGAGATGGGGACCGTCGGGGACCCCAAGCTCGACCTGGCCTGGATGATCCAGGGGTGGCCGGCGGACACCGCCAAGCCGGACTCGCAGGGCTACGTGGACATGCTCGGCATGCCGTCGTCCGACGAGGTTCTCGACCACTACGCGAAGGTGTCCGGCCGGCAGGTCGACGACATCGACTACTACCTGATCCTCGCGCGGTGGAAGCTGGCGATCGTGCTGGAGCAGGGATTCCAACGGGCCGGCAACGACGAGAAGCTGCTCGCGTTCGGTCCGGTGGTCCTCGGCCTGATGGCCGGCGCTGCCGAGCTCGCGGAGACGACGGACTACAAGGGTTGACCGAGCCGGCATGACGGAGCTGATGCGCGCCGCGGTGTGTCCGGCGTACGGCGGCCCGGACGTCCTGTCGATCGAACAGGTCGAGGTACCGACCCCGGGACCTGGTGAGTCGCGAGTCGCGGTCGACGTCGCCGCCGTCAACTTCCCGGATGTCCTGATCGCGGCGGGGGACTACCAGATCAAGGTCCCGCCGCCGTTCGTCCTGGGCAGCGAGTTCGCGGGCGTGGTGTCAGCGGTCGGGGAGGCGGTGACCGAAGTGGCCGTTGGCGACAAGGTGTTCGGGTCCTGCCTGGTCGGCGCGTTCGCCGAGCAGGTCGTCGTCCCTGTCGGAGCAGTCTCCAAGGTGCCCGGCAACGTGACGACCGAGGTCGCCGCCGGTTTCGGCGTCGCGCATCGCACCGCCTACCACTCGCTTCGCTCGGTCGCCCGGCTCACCGCCGGTGAGGAGCTGATCGTCCTCGGAGCGGGCGGCGGGGTCGGTCTCGCGGCGGTTCAGCTCGGCGTGCTGATGGGCGCGACGGTAACCGCCGTCGCCTCGACACCCGAAAAGCTGGCCGCGGCGCAGTCGTGCGGCGCGACGAGACTGGTGCAGCATCGAGGCGCGGACCTGAGGGCGGTGCTCAAGGAGCAGCTGCCGGGCGGCGCGGACGTCGTCGTCGACCCCGTCGGGGGAGTGCTGAGCGAGCCCGCGTTGCGGACGCTTCGTCGGGACGGCCGGTTCGTGACGGTGGGCTTCGCGTCGGGGGTGATCCCGAGGATTCCGCTCAACCTGGTCCTGCTCAAGGGCATCGAGGTCGTCGGCTTCGAGTTCCGCGGCTGGGCGGTCGCGAAACCCGACGAGCTGCTGCGCAACGAGGCCGAGCTGATGACGCTGCTTGCAGACGGAAAGGTCGCGCCGTACGTCGGTGCCCGCTTCGGTCTGGACGACGTTGTCGCCGCGGTGCGTCACGTCGCCGACGGCAACGCGATCGGCAAGGTCCTGCTCGACGTCAGCTGATGACCATCGGTCAGACCTTCGCCACGGTCAGCAGGATGACCGAGTCCTCGATCGCGTCGAGACCGTGCCGGGACGGCGGGACGACGATGAGATCCCCGCTGCGTCCGTCCCACTGGTCGTCGCCCGCGGTCAACCGGACGCGGCCGCTCAGCACGTGCACGGTCGCGACACCCGGGCTCTCGTGCTCACCCATGCCCGTCCCGCCGGTCAGCGCGATCACGGTCTGGCGGAGCACCTGCTCGTGACCACTGAAGACGGAGGCTGCGGCGTGGCCGTTACCGCGGCGGGCGCGGTCGAGCTGCTCGCGGCCAATCGCGTCGAGCGACATTTTCTGCATCGGTCTCCCATCACTGCGTCGACAGTCAATGGCTATCAGTCGACGGCGCTGCGGGCCAGAGCAGGGTGCCGAGGCCGACCACGAGCGCGACGTTGACGGCCACCGCGACAGCTGCGTAGTCGCCGATGTGTGCGACCGGCCACCCGACGGACGCGATGAGGACGACGATGCCCTGCCAGCGGCGGCCGAGCCGGATCAACGCGATGGCGATCAACGCGATCGACAGCGGGAAGAACAGGCCGATCGGCTTGATGACGGTCGCGGCGCCCGAACGATGGACCAGCTGGAGGTCGCCGTAGGACATGTGGATCGCCTCGAACCCGTAGGCGACGTTGCCGGCCAGCCCGATCACCCCGGTGAGGACGATCGACGCCGCGAGGCGGGAACGATCGGGAAGCCAGCCGGCGACACACAGCACGACGAAGCCGTACCCGATGGCTCCGAGGACGTGGATGACCCCGGCCGCTCCGTCGTCCCAACCGCGGGCGGCATAAGTCGAGTCGGCAGCGAGGTAGATCAGCGGCGCGATGAGCAGCGCGGCCATGAGGAGTCGTTCGGTGGGCGTTGGGGTGGCGGTTCGTCCGGCCGTTGCGGTGGTCATGGGTGCTCCCTGGTCGTCGACATGACCGGCTCACGGTGGCGAGTCACGACGGCGGTTCACCACGGAGAAATCCCTGGCGTGCGAAAAGCAGGGATAACCCTGGGTCGCCAGAGCTCGTCGCGGTGCCAGGATCAAGGAGTGGACGGGGGGAGCACTCGCGGGCCGCGCGGGATGGTGTCGCTGCTGGTCGCCAGCGGGGTCGTCGTCCTCGTCAGCCTCGGCCAGGCGCAGGGATTCTGGCTGGCCAACCTGCACAACGGGTTGCTCGGGGTCGCGTTCACGTTCGTGGGCGGCTACGTGCTGTTCCAGCGGCCGGGCCACCCGGAGGGCCGGCTGTTCCTGGCGACCGGCGCGGTCGAGGCCCTGCTGTTCTTCGGTCGCCAGCTCGGCCACTTCCCTGCGGCGGGCCGAAGCCCGTGGCTGGGATGGTTCGGGGTCTGGCCCACTGCGATCGCCCTGGGCCTGACGACTGTGTCGGTGCTCGGGTTTCCGGACGGTCGAGCACCGTCCCGCTCGTGGCGGTGGGTCGCGGCGGGCGTCGGGGTGATCGCGGTCGGGTGCGCGTCGGTGTCTGCGATCTGGCCGGTGGAGTACGGCTCGACCGGTGTCGTGACCGCCGACCCGATCAATGCTCACGCGGCGAGTGCGGCAGCGTCTGTCTGGTCGGCCGTTGCCCATCCGGCGTACGCCGCCTTCCAGGTCCTCTGGGTGCTGGTGGTGATCTATCGGTGGCGGATCGCGGACGGTCCGGTGCGCCGCCAGCTCGCGTTTCTCGTCGGTGCGGCGGGGATCTCTGTCGTCGCGCTCGTCGCTGGGCTGGTTGCCGCCGGCTCGCCGCGGGCCGGCGTCCTCACCGCGACGCTCGTCCCGGTCGCCGCCGGCTGGGCTATCGTCCATGGACAGCACGTGGCGGCGTACTCCGCACTCACCTGGCTGTCCCGAGCTGACGCGGAAGACCTCCCGACCGGGCTGGCCCGCGCCGTTGCCGAGGCGCTGTCTGCCCCGGGCGCGACGCTGTGGATGGGAAGCAATGTGCTGGTGGCGGTCGGTGTCTGGCCGGAGACCGACACGGCGATCGCGCCGACAACTGTCGAGGACCTCGAGAGTTCGCCGACGCACGCCCGGGTCGTCACCAGCCGCGGCGCGACCGTCGGAGCCATCACCGTGCACCGCCGGAAGGCCGACGCCCTCTCGCTCGCCGAGGACCGGCTGCTCGGCGACCTCGCGTCACAGGCGGCCCTGTTGATCGACCACCTCGGTCTCGCCGATCTCATCGCGGGAAGACGGTTCGCCGCTCACGTGGAGAGGCTCAGCGCACGGGAGCGCGACGTGCTCGACCTGATGGCGCGCGGTCGATCGAACGCCGCGATCTGCCAGGAGCTTCATCTGAGCATCAAGACGGTGGAGCCGATCGTTGGTGCCATCTTCGACAAGCTCGGCCTGCACGCCGATACGTCGACGAACCGTCGTGTGCTGGCCGTGCTTGCTTACATTCGGACCTGAGGGGCATCCATCATTCGATGGACACCGCCTCGGTCACCGACCTGCTGCAGCGTGAGCGTGCGACCACGCTGGCGCAGCAGGAGCAGCTGCGGCGCGACCTCGACGAGATCATCGCCGCCGCCGCGGACGTGGCGACCGACGACGAGCACGATCCCGAGGGCCCGACCATTGCCTACGAACGCGCCCGCATCCAGGCGCTGCTGGACCAGTCCCAGGCTCATCTCGACGAGATCGGGACGGCGTTCGCCCGCCTCGAAGCAGGCTCGTACGAAACGTGCGACAAGTGCGGCAGGCAGATCGGACTCGAGCGACTTCGGGCGAGGCCGGCCGTCCGTACCTGCATCGCCTGCGCGTCGGGCTAGTCAGCGGGCCGCGATCTCCACATGATTGCTGCTTGGCCGCGCTAGAAGGCGGCCAGGTGGCAACGGCCGACCCTGATATTGACGTCGGTGTCAAAACGGAGGTTAACTCGGATCATGAGCCTCAGCGACCTGTCGATCTTCGACGCGGACAACCACATGTACGAGACGAAGGAGGCGCTGACCAAGTTCCTCCCCGACGCGCACAAGCACGCGATCGACTACGTCGATGTCCGGGGCCGCACCAAGATCGTGGTCCGGGGCCAGATCAGCAACTACATCCCCAACCCGACGTTCGACGTGGTGGCCCGCCCCGGGGCGCAGGAGGAGTACTACCGCAAGGGAAACCCGGAGGGGAAGAGCCGCCGCGAGATCTTCGGTGAGCCGATGCGGGCGATCCCGGCGTTCCGCGAGCCCGCGTCGCGCCTGGCGCTGATGGACGAGCAGGGCATCGATCGGGCGCTGATGTTCCCGACGTTGGCGAGCCTCGTCGAGGAGCGGATGCGCGACGATCCGGAGCTGATTCACGTCGTGATCCACGCGCTCAACGAGTGGATGTACGAGACGTGGACGTTCAACTATGAGAACCGGATCTTCCCGACGCCGGTGATCACCTTGCCGATCGTCGACAAGGCGCTGGAGGAGCTCGACTACGTCATCGAGCGCGGCGCCCGCGTCGTGCTGATCCGTCCCGCTCCCGTCCCGGGTGTCCGCGGTCCGCGGTCGTTCGGCAAGGAAGAGTTCGACCCGGTCTGGCAGAAGATCGTCGACAACGACATCCTCGTCGGGATGCATTCGTCGGACAGCGGCTACGAGCGCTACGCCAACGAGTGGGAGGGCACCGGGAGCGAGATGCTGCCGTTCCAGCCGCAGGCGTTCCGGATGCTGTCGGCGTGGCGGCCGATCGAGGACGCGGTGTCCGCGCTGGTCTGCCACGGTGCGCTGTCGCGCTTCCCGCAGCTGAAGGTCGCCGTGATCGAGAACGGCGCCAGCTGGGTGGCGCCACTGCTGAAGTCGATGAAGGACCTCTACAAGAAGATGCCGCAGGAGTTCGCCGAGAACCCGGTTGAGGTCGTACGCCGCAACGTCTACATCAGCCCGTTCTGGGAGGAGAACTACGCCGAGCTCGCCGAGCTGCTGGGCGAGGAGCACGTTCTTTTCGGGTCGGACTTCCCCCACCCGGAGGGCCTCGCCGACCCGGCCGCGTTCGTGAACGACCTGTCGGAGTACGCCAGCGAGGAGTCGATCCGCAAGTTCATGGGCGGCAACCTGTCGAAGTTGGTCAGCGTTCCCGTTCCGGCGTAGCCGGGGCGCGGCTCGCGTCCGGGCGGCCGTCCCGGGGGAGGCGGCGGCCGGTCGCCGCGGCGGTGGTCGCGGGGCATCGCCGGCGCCACCGGGTTCGTCGTACCGATCGAGGTCGGACTGGGAACCGCGGGCTTGGTCGCCTCCGGTAGTGAGGGCGTCCCGCCCACTCCCGGTGGGCGGAACACGAACGCCTTCCAGCCATGGGCCAGGACCTGCTGGGCCGTACCGAGGATGACCAGTGCCGCGCATGCGGCCGCGACGAGGAGCAGTCGGTTGCGGGCCCGCAGCTGACGTGACGGCGCCGGCGGCAGGACGGTCGCGGAGCGGACACCCGGCCTCGGGAAGCCGGCACCCCACGGGAGCGCAGCTGATGGAGTCGTCATCAGTCGGCCGGTTGCTGGATGAAGGCGCCGTGACCACTGACCGCGAAGTCGTGGACGATCGGTACGAACCCGATGAGGAAGACGATCGCCGCCGCCGCACCGACCGCGATCCGCTGCGGTCGCTGTCTGCCGTTGCGCCGGGCTGTGCTGATCCAACGCCTGGCCGGCGGCAGTCGCAATGCGAATAGTGGAGCACTGACCTCGAGGGCGTGGAGCGCGGCGTCGTGGAACCCGAAGAGCAGCAGCAGGTGCAGCAGGATCGCCACCCACACCACGTAGGTGATGCGGTGCAGTGGCTTCCAGTATTTGCCCAGCGCGCGCTGTGCTGCGTTGTTGGCCGTCAGGGCGAGCGGGACGCAGAGCAGGGTCGCGAGGGTGCCCACGGCGAGGAAGCTGTGGCCGGTCACCCGCGTGATGAAGCCGCCGGGAAAGCGGCTGCTGGTGGTGACCGCGGACAGCACCAGGTCGAGAAGTGCGACCGAGAACATCGCAATGCCGAAGTCGCGGCGCAGCGGCACGTGCCACCGCCATCCGGTCATTGTGACGAGCGGCGTCACCGCAAGCATCAGCACGAAGAACAGGAATGCGCCGTTTCCGAGCACGTCAGCTCCGGACGCGGTCAGGTGCTCCATCGCGTCGGGTCGGCCTTGCATCGCGGCGACGATTTCCGGTGCCATCGCGAGGAACGGCAGCGGCAGCAACAGCCGAAACGGCCAGACGGCCGGATGAACCCGCCCGCGCGCGTCACGCCGCGCCGTGCTCGTACCGGCGTACCCCGCCGCAACCGTCGACATCGAACCCGTGCTCCCAAGATCGCCACTGACAGGTGATCGTTGGCAGTGCGCTGCGTCGTAACAGCCACCCGCGTCAGCTCTTTGGCGTGAACTCCAGGTGGAGCTCGCGGACTCCGCGAAGGATGTACGTCGGGACGTAGGAGTAACGCCGTGCGCCGGCCGGACCGTGGTGGTCCTCGGAGATCCGGATGTCGCCGGCCCGGGCGAGGATCCGCTCGATGCTGACCCGGCCTTCGGCGCGAGCGAGCGGACCGCCGGGACAGGTGTGGATGCCGCGGCCGAACGCCAGATGCTGGCGGGCGTTGGACCGGTCCGGGACGAACTCCTTGGGGTTCTCGAACTTTCGCGAGTCGTGGTTGGCGCCGCCGTTGACGACCATCACGATCGAGCCGGCCGGGATCTCGACCCCGCCGACCTTCGTGGCCCGCCGCGCGAGCCGGAAGTCACCCTTCACCGGGCTCTCGTAGCGCAGGCACTCCTCGACGAAGTTCGTGATCGCCGAGGGCTGGCTGCGCAGCAGCTCCTGCAGGTCCGGTCGTTCCCCGATCAGCTGGAACGCGGTGCCCAGCAGCCGAACCGTGGTCTCCTGCCCGGCGGCGAAGAGGTTCGCGGCGACGCGTACGACGTCGATGACCTCGGGGAGCGAACCGTCCTCGAACGTCGCGAGCGCCATGCCGGTCATGACGTCGCCGCGCGGCTCGCGACGGCGGTCCTCGACGTATTTCGACAAGGTGTCGTAGAGGTACTGCAGCGGGCTGTGCGTCATCGACTTGCTGGTGCTGCCGACAGTGCCCTTGCGGCTCTGGAACTGCTCCCGAATGGTCTCTTGGTCGTCCTCGGGGACGCCGAGCAGGTTGGCGATGATGAAGAAGGTGAACGGGGTGGCGAAGTCCGCGATGATGTCGCACCGGCCGGAGTCGATGAACCTGTCGATCTCACGGTCGGCCAGCGCGGCCATCGCGTCTTCGTTCTCGCGAAGCCGCGCGGGGGTCAGCAGCCGCATCAGCAGCCCGCGGTGGTCGCGGTGCTTCGGGGGATCCATCGTCGGGAGCTGGTCGCTCATCGGCAGCTCGTCGCGGTGCTTCTCGATCAGGTCGCTCACGTCATCGCCCACGAGCGGCACCGGGAACCCTGGGAAGGGCCCGCTCACGGACAGGCACGACGAGAAGGTCTCCGCGTCGTTGTAGATCTCGCAGGCCTCTTCGTACCCCGTGACCATCACGACGTTGTGGTGCGGTTCGACCTGGACCGGGCACTTCGCGCGCAGGTAGTCGAAGTACGGGTAGGGGTCGGGCGTCAGCGTGTCGTCGCGGAAGAAGTCGATCGCGTCGAAATCGAGTGCCTCGGTCATGTCTCTCCCGCGAATGAGAACCACGTTCTTGCATAGGGTAACGGGAGTTCCGGCCGATGCGCAGCCCGACCTGGATCGCCGTCCCCTAGATTGCCGCCCATGAGCGAGATCCATCCCGAGCTGCGCCGTCAGGCGAGGTTTCTGCCGCGCGGTGGAGTCGGCCCGCGCACGCTGCCCGCCCTTCGCTGGCTCACCGGCCGGATGTCAACCTCCGCCAGGGAAGGCGTCGAGCTGGTCGCCGACGGCGACGTTCGGCTCCGCCTGCACCGGCCGGCCGGCGTCGAGGAACCGCGCCCTGGGCTGCTGTGGATCCATGGCGGCGGCTACGTCCTCGGCTCGCCGGCCCAGGACGACTTGTTGTGCAAGCACATGGTGGAGCGACTCGGGATCGTCGTCGCCGCGGTGCAGTATCGGCTCGCGCCACAACACCGCTTCCCGGTGCCGGTCGAAGACTGCTTCGCGGGTCTGAAGTGGCTCGCCGAGCAGGACTTCGTGGACAGCGGCAAGCTCGCGATCGGCGGGGCGAGTGCCGGCGGCGGGCTGGCCGCATCACTGGCCTTCCTCGCCCGTGATCGAAACGTGCCGCTGGCGTTACAGCTGTTGGCGTACCCGATGATCGACGACCGCACGGCCACGCGTACCGACATCGACCAGCGCACGTTCCGGCTGTGGAACAACAAGGCCAACGCGTTCGGCTGGCGGGCCTACACCGGCAAGGAGCCCGGGTCATCCGACATGCCGCCGCTTGCCGCGGTCGCCCGAGCGGAGGACCTCGCCGGGCTTGCGCCGGCGTGGATCGGGGTCGGGACCTGCGACCTGTTCCACGACGAGAACGTCGCGTACGCCGAACGGCTACGCGCGGCGGGCGTGAAGTGCGACCTCGAGATCGCGGAGGGCGCGTATCACGGGTTCGACGTGGCCGCGCCGAAGGCATCTGTCACCAGGGCGTACCGGGACTCGCAGTACGCCGCCCTCACCGCAGCCTTCAGCTAGAACTCGGTTGTGACGAATCCTGGGCCGACGCCGGCTGACGTGCCGCCGATCGGCGACTGGAGCCGGCTGCTCGCCGGGTGCACCGCTGTCGTCACCGGCGGCGGTGCCGGCATCGGCGAGGCGATCTGCCTGTTGTTCGCGCAGCACGGCGCCCACGTCGAGCTCTGCGACATCGACGTCGAGTCGGCGAACGACACCGTCGCCCGGATCACCGCGGCCGGCGGCTCGGCGAGGTGTCACGAAGTCGACGTGACCATCCCGGCGGCGGTCGCGGCGTTCGCGGGTGCCGTGTTGGCGGACCATCCCGACGTCTCTGTGCTCGTGAACAACGTAGGGGACTACCGACCGCTCGTCCGGTTCGCGGACTCCTCGCCCGAGTCGTGGCAGACCATGTACGCGATCAACCTGGAGCACGTCTTCGCGGTCACCCACGCGTTCTTGCCGGCGATGGTGAAGCAGCGTCGTGGATCGATCGTCAACATCCACTCGGTGGAGGCGATGCGCGGATACCCGGGGGACCCGGTCTACGGCGCGATGAAGGCGGGCGCGGCCGCATTCACGACCGATCTCGCAATCTCCGCCGGTCGCCACAACATCAGGGTCAACGGCATCGGCCCGGATCTGATCCAGACACCGCAGGTGGACTACCTGACCGGCTACGAGGAGCAGGCCGAGCTGTGGCCGTCCTGGGCACCGGTGGGCAGGGTCGGCTGGCCCGAGGACGTGGCACGGGTTGCGCTGTTCCTCGCGTCCGATCTCTCGGCGTACGTCACCGGACACAACATCCCGGTCGACGGTGGCTCGCTTGCGGGCGGCCGGTGGGTCTATTCGCCGAACGAAGGCCGGTTCGTCAACCGATCGCGCAACCTCTAGAGCATCGTCCAGACGGACTTCGACCGCAGGTAGCCGTCGAGGCCGAGCTCACCGTTCTCGTAGCCCCAGCCTGATTGCTTGAAGCCGCCGAAGGACACGTCCGGGTCCCACATCATCTGGCAGTTCAACGAGACGGTTCCAGCGTCGAGGCGTTCCGCCAGGCGGTGCGCCCTCGAAAGGTCGCGGGTATAGACGGCGGCGGCGAGCCCGTACGTCGAGTCGTTGGCGAGGGCGACGACCTCGTCGTCCTCGTCGAACGGCGTGACGGCGACGACCGGACCGAAGATCTCCTCCTGGAAGACGCGCGTGGCCGGATCGACGCTCGTCAGAACGGTGGGGTGCACGAACCACCCGGGCCGGTCGAGGCGGTGACCGCCGGTGACGACCTCGGCACCGTTGCTCTTGCCGTCGTCGATGTAGCCCAGGACGCGGTTCATCTGGCGCTCGCTGATGATCGGGCCGCTGTGCACCTTCGGCTCGCTCGGACCGCCGAACCGGAGCCGGTTGGCGAACGCCGAGATGCCTTCTAGGACCTGCTGGTAGACCCCTCGCTGGACGAACACCCGCGAGCCGGCGACGCACGCCTGACCGGAGTGCATGAAGATCCCCATCGCCGCGGCGGGGATCGCGCGCTCGAGGTCTGCGTCGTCGTAGATCAATGACGGCGACTTGCCGCCGAGCTCGAGCATCACGCGCTTGAGGTTGCCGCCCGCCGCCTCGACGATCTTCTTGCCGATCTCGGTCGATCCGGTGAACGCGATCTTGTCGACGTCCGTGTGCTCGATGAGCCGCTGACCGGCCGTGTGCCCCCAGCCTTGCACCAGGTTCGTGACGCCTTCCGGCACTCCCGCCTGCTCCAGCACCTGCTCGAAGACGAGCGCCGAGAGCGGTGTCTCCTCGGCAGGCTTGAGCACGCTGCTGCAGCCGGCGGCGAGGGAGGGCGCGAGCTTCGCAGCTGCGTTGAACGCCGGTCCGTTCCAAGGGATGATCAGCCCGACGACGCCGACCGGCTCCTTGCGGGTGTAGTTGTGGATCGTCGCGTCGTAGCCGTTGAGCCCGCCGGACATCCGGATGTCGCGAGCGACGCCGTGGATCTTGGTGCACCAGCCGGCGAAGTAGCGGAAGTACTCGATGACGGCGTCCATGTTGCGGCTGGCCTGCCCGAGCGGCATGCCGGTGTTGAGCGAGTCGATCTGGGCGAGCTCCTCGGCCCGCGCCTCGAGCAGCTCGGCGACCTTCCAGAGGATCTTGGCCTTCTCGGTGCCGGGCTTGTTGCGCCAGATGCCGGAGTCGAACGTCGCTCGCGCGCGCGCGACCGCTGCGTCGATCGCCTCGGCACCGCCGTCGGTGAACTCACCGATCTGCTCTTCGGTGACGGGGTCGACGATCGCGATCGTGTCGCCGTATCCGGGCCGCACCCGTAGCTCCTCGATCTGTGCCAGCGCGGTCAACGGGGCTCCTTCACCTCAAGCGGGTTGGTCGAACGATCAGCGGCGGACGAGGTTGCCGGCATCGACCGGCAGAGTGGTTCCGGTGATGTAGCGGGAAGCATCGGACGCGAGGAACGCCACCGCGTTGGCGATGTCGAGCGCCTCGACGGACTCGATGGGCATTGCGTTGGTCAAGGAGTTCAACAGGTGCGGCGCGTGCTTGGCGATGTCCTCGATGCTGCCGCCGCCGGCCATCGGCGTCTGCACCGTGGTCGGGGCTACCGCGTTGACCCGGATGAAGTGCGGGGCGCAGAAGTTAGCCCACGCGCGCATCAGACCGATCACGCCGTGCTTGGCGGCGACGTAGCCGAGCATTCCGGCGTCGTTCACGCCCGGGGACATCAGACCGCCGGTGGAGCTGGTCAGGATCACCGAGCCGCCCTGGCCGTTCTTGATCATCGCGTTGATGGTGGCTCGTCCGGTGTTCCAGACGCCGGTGAGGTTGACACCGATGACCTGGTCCCACACCTCTTCTTGCGGCACGACCGGGCTCCCTGGGCCGATGCCGGCGTTGGCGACCACGATGGTTACCTCACCGAGCTCCGCGGCACCGTCCTTGACCGCCGCGCGCACCTCGCCGTACTCGCGGACGTCGGCCTTGATGCCGATCATCCTGCGCCCGAGCGCCTCGACCTCCTTGACGGTCTGGTCGAGTTCCTCCTGGGTGCCCATCGGGTAGCCCGCGGAGGACAGCTGCTCGCAGATGTCGACGCCGATGATGTCGGCGCCCTCCTCCGCGAGCCGCACGGCGTGCGCGCGCCCTTGGCCACGTGCCGCGCCGGTGATGAAGGCGACCTTGCCGTCCAGCGTGCCCACGACGTCTCCGTTCCAGCGGTCTTCCGCAGCGCGTCACTATTTCATTCGGCTTCGTAGTAATGCAAGTTGGCTTCCGCCTGCGGAAACGCTGTTCTCAACAACGGAATCACTGATATCGTCTGCGCGAATCCGGACTGTGGAAGAGGGCACATGGCGCACTTCAACAAGCCCGCAGAGGGCTCCTGGACCGAGCACTTCGGCTTGTCGACCGAGCCGGTGTCGTACGCCGACTCGATCTCGCCGGAGTTCTACGCCCTCGAGCAGGACGCCATCTTTCGCAAGACCTGGCTCAACGTCGGGCGGGTCGAGCAGCTGCCGAAGCCGGGAAGCTTCTTCACCAAGGAGCTCGACGCCGCACGTACCTCCGTCCTGATCGTCAAGAACCGCGACGGCGAGCTGCGCGCGTTCCACAACATGTGCCGCCATCGCGGCAACAAGCTGGCGTGGACCGACTACCCGAAAGAAGAGGTGGCCGGCACCTGCCGGCAGTTCACCTGCAAGTACCACGGCTGGCGCTACGACCTCGACGGAAAGCTGACGTTCGTCCAGCAAGAGGACGAGTTCTTCAACCTCGACAAGGACAACTTCGGGCTGTCGCCGATCACGGTCGACGTGTGGGCCGGCTTCATCTTCATCACGTTCGATCCCGAACCGCAGCCGCTCAAGGACTACATGGGGTCGATGGGTGCCGGCATCGAGGCCTACCCGTTCGAGCTGATGACCCAGAAGCACACGTATCGCGCGGAGATCGGCAGCAACTGGAAGCTGTTCATCGACGCGTTCATGGAGTTTTACCACGCACCTGTTCTGCACGCGAAGCAGTCGGTTTCCGAGGAGTCCCGCAAGCTGCAGAGCTTCGGCTATGAGGCCTTGGCGTACGACGTCGACGGCCCGCACGCGATGGTCTCCTCGTGGGGCGGCATGTCGCCGCCGAAGGATCTGAACATGGTCAAGCCGATCGAGCGCGTGTTGCGCAGCGGCCTGTTCGGCCCGTGGGACGGCCCGGACATCGGCGAGCTGCCGCCGGGCGTGAACCCGGCGAAGAGCCCGGCCTGGGGGATCGACTCGTTCCTGTTCTTCCCGAACTTCATGCTGCTGCTCTGGAAGCCCAACTGGTACCTCACCTACCACTACTGGCCGACGTCGTACAACACGCACATCTTCGAGACGTCGCTCTACTTCGCGCCGCCTGCGAACGCGTTCGAGCGGCTGCAGCAGGAGCTCGCGGTCGTCACCTTCAAGGAGTACGGCCTGCAGGACGGCAACACTCTCGAGGCGACTCAGACGATGCTCGAGTCGGGGGCGATCTCGGAGTTCCCGTTGTGTGACCAGGAGGTCATGCTGCGTCACCTGCACACGACCTGCCGCGAATGGGTGGACCGTTACCAAGCGAGCAAGGCCGGTCCATCCGCGGTCCCGGCTGCGTCCTGAGGAGAACGACGATGGCAACGCTTCCCGCTCAGTTCGCATCACTCGAACCGCTCTCGGACTGGATCCTGCCGAGCGAGGCTGATCGCTACGCGAAGCGGATCGGCAGCACGATGGACGAGCTGCAAGCCTTCTACGACGCGGCGTTTCCGCTCCTCGACGAAGGTGCGCAGTATCTGCAGGGTGTTGCGATCGACGGGATCTCCGACGAGGACCGCAACTTGCTCTGGCTCTTCGCGTCGCTGGTGACGGTCTCGTTCCCCGTCGAGGCGTGGCGCCAGCCGCGGGTACCCGACAGTGGGGCCTCCTCCATCGACGTCACCGTGGAGCCGCGCCCGTAACATCCGTGGGGTGAGTTCCGAGCGGCGGATCGGTGCGGAGGACTCCGCAACCCGTGACGCGCTGCTCGACGCGGCACTTCACCTGCTGGTCGAGGAGGGCTACGCCTCGGTCACCTCACGCAGGCTGGCCGGGCGCGCGGGACTGAAGCCGCAGCTCGTCCACTACTACTTCCGCACGATGGACGACCTGTTCCTCGCGCTGGTACGTCGGGGCGCCGCGCAGAATCTCGAGCGGCAGTCGCGAGCGCTCGAGTCCGACCAGCCGCTGCGCGCGTTGTGGGAGGTCTCGACCGACCCGGCGGGGACGATCTTCGCGACCGAGCTGTTCGCGCTCGCCAACCACCGCAAGGCGATCCAAGCCGAGCTCGCACAGCACGCCGCGACCTACCGCGCGGTGCAGCGGGAAGCGCTCGCGCAGCTGTTCGAGGGCTACGGGGTGAAGCTCGGTGACGTCCCGCCGGTTGTCCTCGCGGTCTTTCTCACCGGCTTGTCGCAGATCTTGGTGCTCGAGGAGACGCTCGGCATGAGCGCCGGACACGAGGAGCTGCGCGAGACAGTCGAGCGGTGGATCGCGCGTTACGAGCCGGACGGCCGGCGACGCCGGTCGCCGGATGGGTCCGAAAGCTGAAGCGCGTTGCCGACCAGCCGGGTGAGCTGGTCGACGGCCTGGTCGATATCGGTCTCGACGATCCCCTGCGCGAGCCAGAGATCGGCGAAGCGAACCACCATCGCGCCGATCGCATGTGAGGCGAGGACCGGGTCGAGACCGTCGTCAGCGCGACCAGCCGCCTGCAGCTCGACGATCGAGCGGGCAAGTTGGTCGCCGTAGCGCTGCAGGTGCTTGCGCCGGTCAGCCTTGAGCTCCTCGTCGAAACGCGCGACCTGCTCGACCTCGATGAACAGCCGGCTGTCTCGCTGGTAGCTCTCGAGGAACTGCCGGTTGCCTTCGCGGATCCGCTCCAGCGGGCTGGCGCTGGATGTCTCGGCCATGATGACGTCCGGAACCGGCGCGTTGAACCGGTCGTCGAGAGCGTCCGCCACCTCGCGGAAGATCTGCTCCTTGGACTCGAAGTAGTGATAGAAGCTGCCGTGCGAGACGCCGGCGCCTTCCGCGATGTCGGTGATCCGCGCGTCGAGGAAGCCGTCGCGGGCGAAGACCGCCTTTGCGGCGTCGACCAGGCGAGCCCTGGTCTCCGCACCCTTGCGGGAGCGTGGTCGGGCGGCTGGAGCGGCTGGCCGACGCGCCGCGTCGACCCCGCCCTCAGCGCTGGCTCGGCGCCCCACGCGGCACGTCCCGGAACGGAATGTCCTTGTCCTGGCTGCGTTCCCGCGGCATGCCGAGGACGCGTTCGCTGATGACGTTGCGCGCCATCTCGAGCGTTCCCCCGCCGATCGAGGACGCCTGACGCATCAGGAAATCCAGCCCGGTGTGGCGAACCTCGCCGTCGTCGTCGGCCCACGCGACCCCGGCCGGACCAGCGAGGTCGAACGCGAGGGTGTAGGAGCGGGCGGTCGTCGTGCCGCCGAACAGCCGGCTGATTGCCGCCGCCTGGTCGTTCAGATCGCCGGTACGCATCGCGGCGCCCACTCGGCTGTTGAGCTCGAACTTCACCAGCTCGAGCATCCGGACCTCGCCGACCAGGCTGTGCGCGTCGGGATCGTCGGCACGTTCGGTCTCGCGGGCGATCTGGGCCAGCGCGTCGGCGCCGACATCGCTGTGGCCGCCGCTGCCCTGCACGGTGACCAGCGGCGAGTTGAGCAGCATCCGCTCGTGGAACATCCAGCGGGTGCCGACGGTCCACCCGCCGTCCACCTCGCCGATCCGGTCGCTGTCAGGCACGCGTACGTCGGTCAGGAACTCCTGGCAGAACTCCTTGGAGCCGTTGAGCATCTCGATCCTGCTGACGGTGACGCCCTCGGCGCGGATCGGCACCATGAAGACGGTGAGCCCGCGGTGCTTGGGCACGTCCCAGTTGGTGCGGGCGAGGACCAGCCCCCAGTCCGACCACCATGCGCCCGTGGTCCAGACCTTCGAGCCGTTGAGCACCCAGTCATCGCCGTCGCGCACCGCCGAGGTCAGCGCGGCCGCGACGTCCGAGCCACCACTGGGCTCGGACAGCAGCTGCATCCAGATCTCCTCGCCTTTGAGGATCGCCGGGATGTGGCGCTGCTTCTGCTCCTCCGTGCCGAAGTCGAGCAGCACCGCGGCGCACGGACTGAAGGTGGGCGCCTGGAGTCGCGCGGGGTACTCGTAGCCGGCGATCTCGGCGTTGAACGCCTTCTGGTACTCCGGCGGATAGCCGAGCCCGCCGTACTCGGTCGGGAAGCAGATGCCGGCCAGCCGGTTGTCGAAGAGCATCCGCTGGACCTCGCGGTCGCGGGCGAACCCGTCGCGTTCGGCATCGTCGCTGCCGATGTTGCGGAGCGGACTGAAGCTC
Organism: Mycobacteriales bacterium; assembly: GCA_035548125.1. Lineage (GTDB taxonomy): Bacteria > Actinomycetota > Actinomycetes > JAFAQI01 > JAFAQI01 > DASZTV01. The sequence goes on from DASZTV010000088.1 coordinate 38,904, forward strand.
TCGTCCCCGTCCAGCGGCTTGAGGTTGCCCTGGATGAACTCCCGAGCCCGCAGCCGGAACGCCTCGAGGTCCTCGATCTGCTCCGTCATGAGGCGAGCTCCCGCTCGCAGGTCAGGGCACCGAGGCGGCGCTTGTGCTCGTTGGGGGAGCCGTAGAGCGCGCGGTTGACCGTCACTCGCCGCAGATACAGGTGCAGGTCGTGCTCATAGGTGACGCCGATCCCGCCGTGCAGCTGCACGCAGTCTTGGAGCAGCTCGGCGCTGTACTGCCCGACGAACGCTTTCGCAGCGGAGACGAACTCCTCGGCGAGCGGGTCGTCGCGGTCGATCGCCGCCGCCGCCGCATCGCTGATCGCGTGGCTGCCGTGCAACCACGAGAACAGGTCGGCCATTCGGTGCTTGATCTCCTGGTAGGAGTCGAGCGAGCGACCGAAGGAGTAACGGTCCGCGCACCACGCTCGGGTCATGTCGAAGGCGCGCTGCATCGCCCCGGTCGACTCCGCGCAGTGCAAGGCGTTGGCGACGCCGAGCTGGCGCCGGAACTGCGCGTCGGCCGATCCGATGCCACCGACCGCGGCGCTCGCGGGGACCCGTACGTCGTCGAAGCGGACGGCCGCGAAGCGGCGCGTGAGGTCCGCGGACTCCAGGGGCGTGATCGTGATTCCAGCAGTAGCCGTCGGTACGAGCACCTGCGATACGCCGTCGCCGGTACGGCCGGTGACCAGCAGGTAGTCCGACTGCGCCGCCGACTCGACCGGCCGCTTGACACCGTTGAGGACGAGCTCGTCACCGACGGGCATGATCTCAAGCGCGAGGTCGTCCATCCCGTCACCGGGCGCCGGCTCACTGACCGCCCAGGTCACGATCGACTCGCCGGCCATCAGTGCCGCCAGCACGTCGGTGTGGGCATCGCCCCCGGCATCCAGCGCCATGGCCGAGACGTTGGCCGGAACGAGCGGACCCGGCGCCGCGTGGCTGCCGAACTCGTAGGCGATGAGGCTGAGGTCCTGCATCGGGTTGCCGCTGACGCTGCCGCCGCCGGCGGCTTCACTGACAAGTAGCGCGGTCCAGCCGAGCTCGACCCCGCGAGCCCAGTAGCCGCGGTCGAAGCCGGCGAGATCGTCGCGAAGCGCGCGGACCGCGGCGACCGGCATCTGCTCGTCGAGAAACCGCGCGGTCGTGTCGTGCAGGACCTCTTGGTCAGGGCCTAGCGTTACGAGCATCGGCCCGCTTCCTCGACGATGTGAACGGCGTGCGCCGCCTATGATCCGATTTCTATGACATCGACGTCAATGTTGAACAGCCAGGGTCCGGGTGGGGAGTCATGAGAGTTGTCGTCGTCGGAGCCTCGAGCGGGCTCGGCCGGTGCATCGGGATCGGGCTCGCCCGAAACGGAGCCGGCGTCGCCCTGCTGGCGCGTCGCCACGAGCGGCTCGTCGATGCGGCGAAGGAGGCCGGCAACGGCGCGCTCGCGATCAAGTGTGACGTCACCGATGCGGAGTCGTGCCAGGCCGCGATCGACGAGGCGGCGAAGGGGCTCGGCGGCATCGACGCCCTGGTCTACGCGACGGGGGTGGGGCCGCTCTCGCGCATCGAGGACCTCGACAAGGACACCTTCCACTGGGCGTTCGACACGAACGTGATCGGGGCCAACTCGATTACCGCTGCCGCGCTGCCGCACCTCAAGGCCGCGTCGGGCACCGCGGCGTACCTGTCGTCGATCAGCACGTCCGAGACCCCGCCGTGGCCGGGCCTCGCGGGCTATCTCGCCAGCAAGGCGGCCCTGAACAAGCTCGTGGAGTGCTGGCGCGCCGAGCACCCGACCGTTGGCTTCACCAGCGTCGTGGTGGGCGACTGCGCGGGCGGCGACGGCGACGCGATGACCGAGTTCGCGAACGCCTGGGACACCGAGCTGGCGACCGAGTTCGGCACGGGCTGGTTCACCAGCGGGCTGATCACCGGCCAGCTGTTGCCGGTCGAGGAGCTCGTGCGGGTGGTCGAGGCGGTCGTGCGGGGCGGCGCGCTCACGAACATCCCGAAGGTGGTCGTCCAGCCGCGTGCCGCGGGCTAACGGCGCTCCGCCGCGTGGCCCCTTACCTTTTGTTGACGTCAATGTTAATTTCAGCGCTGTTGCCCACAGGTGATCTACGTCACGCTGGTCGCTAGACCCCCCATCGAGAGGCTGCGCATGGCCCGCCGCAGTGCGCCGATCGCCGGCTCGCTCCTTGTTGTCTCCGCCCTGCTGCTCTCCGCGTGCGGCGCACGCGTCGACCCCTATTTCGGGGCGAGCGGCAACGGCAACGCCCAAGTCAGCTCGGGCGGCCAGCCGGTGCCCGGCGACACGTCGGCCCCGGTCACCGAGCCCACCTCGGTCGCGACGGGCGGCACCGGCGCAGGCGGTCCACAAAGCGGTCGCGGCTCGCAACCCACCACCGGTACGTCGAGCGCGCCGACCAGCGGCAGCGCGCCGCAGGCGTCCTCGCTTGCAAACCTGACCGTCTCGAACTTCAACTTCGACCCTCGCGCGGAGGCCGCCTACTGCACCGGCACGGCCGGCAACAAGGCGTCGGCACCGGGCGTGACGCCGACGTCGATCACGATCGGCAACGTGAGCGGGCTGACCGGCACCGTCGCCGGCGAGTTCAACCCGGCGGTCAACGCGGTGACCGCCGCGGTGAGCGCGGTGAACCACTACGGCGGCATCTGCGGCCGCAAGCTGATCCTCAAGGTCCAGGACGACCAGCAGTCCTCCAGCACGCACACCGCCCAGATCGAGTACCTCATCCCGAAGGTGCTCGCGTTCGTCGGCTCGACCTCGGACGGCGACAACGGCGGCGTGACCCAGATGACGGCGGCCCACGTCCCAGACATCGGCCGCGCTGCGAACGCCAATCGTTCGCAGGTTCCGAACTACTGGTCGGCGGACGGCGGCAGCTTCATCATCCGCGGCAAGCGCGCCTTCTTGCCGGACATCACGACGCGGAACCTCAAGGCCGCGGGACTGCTGCCCAAGAGCGTCGCGATCCTCGCCTACAGCATCCCGGTGGCCTCCGACGTCGGGAAGCAGTACGGCCAGCTGCTGCAGCGGGCGGGCGTACACATCTGTTACGCCAACTACGCGGTCCCGGCGGCGCCCGGAGCGACGATGGGCTCGATCGTCGCCACGATGAAGTCGAAGGGCTGCGACTCGGTCTTCACCGTCATGGACACCGTCGGCAACGCCGACATGCTGCGCGACATGAAGTCGCAGGGCTACAACCCGAAGCTCAAGTTCACGACGCAGGGGGTCTACGGCAAGGACCAGATCGAGGCGGCCGGTGAGGCCGCTGCACAGGGCTTCGTGGTGTTCATGCCGTCGATCCCGACTACCGAGCCGAACGCGACGATGAGGCTCTTCCTCTCGGAGCTTGCGACCTACGAGCCGGGCACCGACACCAGTGAGTTCGGCATCGAGTCGTGGGCGGACACGCAGATGTTCATCTACGCGCTGCTCAAGGCCGGCCGCAACCCGACTCGTGCGTCGTTGACCAGGGCGCTCGCGTCGATCAGGGACTGGACTACCGGCGGCATGTTCGGCCCGTACACCCCGAGCACCCACGGGACCACGGGCTGTTACGACCTGGTCGTCGTCAAGGGCAACGACTGGCAGAAGCTGTATCCGAAGCGCGGCGTGCCCTGCACGAAGAACTTCGTCGACGTCGGACCTGCCTAGGACCGACTTGCTGCCTTTCATCGTTCTTGGGCTGTTCGCGGGCGCGATCTACGCGCTCTCGTCGCTCGGCATCGTGCTCACGTACAAGACCACGGGAATCTTCAACTTCGCCTACGGCGGGGTGGCGATGTTCTGCGCGTACGTGTTCTGGCAGCTGCGCGATCGGTGGCACCTGTCCCAATGGTTGGCGATCCCGCTGCTCGTTCTCGTCGTCGCGCCGGTGCTCGGGCTGATCCTCGAGGCGATGTTCCGCTCGCTCGCGGCGAGCGCGCCCGAGGTGCAGATCGTCGTGTCGCTCGGCGTGCTCGCCTTCTTCACGACGTTGGTGCCGATCATCTGGGGCACGAACAACGAAGGCCTGTCGACGATCTTCTCGCAAGGGCAGTTCACCGTCTTCGGTGACGTCATCATCACCGGCAACGAAGCCGGCACCTTCCTGCTCGCGATCGCGATGGCGGTGGCGCTCTACGTCCTGTTGAACCGCACCCGGCTCGGCACCGCGACGCGTGCGGTCGTCGACAACCGTGACCTGGCGTCGCTCGTCGCCGTCAACCCCGGGACCGTCAGCCAGGCCGCGTGGGTGATCTCGACGGTCTTCGCAGCGATCGCGGGGGTGCTGCTCTCCGCCCAGGAGGGCCTGGTCACCTACGTGCTGCCGTTCCTGGTCATCTACTCCTTCGCGCCCGCCCTCCTCGGCAAGCTGACGAACCTCCCCGTCGCCTTCGGCGGGTCTCTCGTCCTCGGCCTGGTGGTCAACATCCTCGCGAAGTACGGCAGCTCTGGTGCCGTCGCGAACGTCGAGACGTCCCTCCCGTACATCCTGCTGTTCGTCATCCTGGTGGCCTACGGGAAGCGGCTCACCGAGGTACGAGCGTCGGCGCGACCGCTCGCCGCGTCGCGGGTGGTGTCGGCCGGCGGCGGGCGGGACCTGGCCCTCGGCGCGGTCGGCGTGGTGGTCGCCTTCGGCGTGCTTCCCTACGTCTTCGCCGACTCGACGGTGCACTCGATCGCGGAGGCGATGGCCTACGCCGTCGTCGCTCTCACGGTCGTCGCGCTCACCGGCTGGACCGGCCAGATCTCGCTCGCGCAGATGAGCTTCGCGGGTGTCGGCGCCTTCACCGCCGCTCACATCGCGGGTACGCACGGGAGCCTGTTCCCGCTCGCGATCCTCGTCGCGGTCCTGATCGCGGTGCCGACCAGCCTGCTGATCGGCATCCCCGCCCTGCGGCTGTCCGGACTGTTCCTGGCGCTCGCCACCATGGCGTTCGGGCTGCTGATGGACAACCTGGTCTTCTCGAGCCGGCGGATCAGCGGCGGTCTCACCGGGTTGACGCTGACCGCCGCGAAGATCGGCCCGTTCTCCTTCAAGTCAGCACACTCGCAGTACTACCTCTGTGCGGCGGTGCTCACCCTCGCCGCAGGACTTGCCTGGTGGCTGCGCCGCGGCCCGATCGGTCGTCGGCTGCAGATGGTCCGCGACTCGCCGGATGCGGCCGCGACGCTCGGTGCCAGCCTGACGGTCACCAAGCTCGCCGTGTTCGCCGGTTGCGCTGCCGTTGCGGCCGTGGGCGGCACGCTTCTGGCACTGACCCAGACCACGGTCGACCCGAGCCAGTTCTCCTTCAACACCTCGCTTCAGCTCCTGCTCGTGGTGGTCCTCGGCGGGCGGTCGCTGATCAGCGGTGCGCTGATCGCGGGCGGCTTCGAGCTGGTGACGTTGCTCCCGCTGCCGACCGCCGTCGACAAGTACCTGCCACTGGGTATCGCGGTGAGCGTGGTCGCCATCGCGCGCGAGCCGGAGGGCCTGCCGCAGGTGATGCTCGCGCAGCTTCGTGCGTCGACCGCGGTGCTGCACAGCCGGGCGCTCCGAGTGGCGCAGCGCCGGCCGCACCGGCTCGGTGGCCACCGTCGGCCGAAGGCGGTGGAACAGCATGGCTGAGCCGTTGCTCGCCGCGACCGACGTGACCGTTCAGTTCGGCGGTCTGGTCGCGCTGAGCGAGGTCGAGCTCGAGGTCGCGGCGTCCGGCATCACCGGGCTGATCGGACCCAACGGCGCGGGCAAGACCACCTTCTTCAACGTCATCACGGGGCTGCAGCGTCCGACGCGGGGTGTCGTCCGTTATGACGGGCATGAGATCAGCCGGTGGTCGCCGAACCGCCGTGGCCGGGCGGGGATCTCGCGCACCTTCCAGCGCCTCGAGCTCTTCGGCGGGATGTCCATTCGCGACAACCTCTCGGCGGCGTGGGAGGCGAACGTTCCCGGTGGCGTCCTCGGCCGCCGGTCGCACGAGGGACGCGCGCTGGTGTCCGGCGTGCTGAACCGGCTGGAGCTGACCGGAATCGCCGATCGCCGGGCCGGTGACCTGCCCACGGGGCTCGGGCGCATCGTCGAGCTCGGCCGCGCGCTGTGTACCCAACCGAAGCTGCTGCTCCTCGACGAACCAAGTTCCGGCTTGGACGCGGGAGAGACCGCGATGTTCCGCGACCTGCTGCTCGAGATCACGTCGACGGGGAGGGGCGACCGGCCGCCGCCGGCCGTCCTGCTCGTCGAGCACGACGTTCGGCTGGTGATGGAGGTCTGCCGGCAGATCACCGTCCTCGACTTCGGCCGTCGGATCGCCTGCGGCACCCCCGACGCGGTGCAGAACGACCCCGCCGTCATCACCGCCTACCTCGGCGAAACGGCCGCATGATGGCGGCGCTCCTGGAGCTCGATCGCGTCTCCGTCGCGTACGGCGGGATGCGTGCGCTGTCGGGCGTGAGCCTGGTGGTCCCGCAGGGCTGCGTGGTGGCGCTGCTCGGTCCGAACGGCGCCGGCAAGACCAGCACCCTGCGCGCCATCTCCGGCCTGGTCCGTCCGACCAGCGGCGTGATTCGGCTGGACGGCAAGAACGTCAACCGCGTCGCGCCGCACCGCATCTCCGGCATGGGGGTCCTGCACGTGCCGGAAGGTCGTGGCATCTTCCGCAGCCTCAGCGTCCGCGAGAACCTGCAGATGGCGACCTATGCGACCCGCACCGTCGATCCGGATGCGGTGCTCGACCAGGCCGTGGCGATGTTCCCGGTGCTCGGGAGCCGGCTGGGCCAGCTCGCCGGAACGCTGTCGGGCGGTGAGCAGCAGATGCTCGCTCTGGCGCGGGCGTTCGCAGCGAAGCCGCGGCTGCTGATGCTCGACGAGATCTCGATGGGTCTCGCGCCGAAGGTGACGGCCCAGCTGTTCGACGCGATCCGGGAGGCGGCGAGCGGCGGTCTTTCGATGCTGGTCATCGAGCAGTACGTCGACGCCGCGCTGGAGCTCGCTGACTACGGATACGTGATGGAGAAGGGCAGAATCCTTGACATGGGTGAGCCCGCTGACCTGCGCGCCTCGGGTGCGCTCAGCGCGGCGTACCTGGGGGTGAGCGCGTGAGGAACCGTCTCGTCGCAGTGAAGCGGTGGCGGGTGGTGGCGGCCGCGGCGCTGATGGCCGGGCTGCCGACGGCTGCCTACCTGGCTGCCCCTGCTCAGGCGATCCCGGTCGCGTCCGCGCCGAGTGCCGGCGCGGAACCGGCCAGCGATCTCGCCGGCTTCAACACCAACGCGACCAGTGCGGCCGTCCAGCTACAGCTGCTGCTGCCCGGGCTGGTGCCACTCGGCGACCCGACAAAGGGCAACTTCATCCAGGCGTCGATCCCGTACTCCAACAGCACGTCCAGCACCGGACCGTCCAACGGCTCGGTCACGTCGCCGGCGTGGCCGGGTGACGCGATCGCGACGGCCGGCAACGCGGTAGGGACCTTTGCCCCGACGGCACCGGTAGCGCTGATCAAGCTGCTCAACGACCCTGTCGTCGCTCGCTCATCGTTTCCTGATCAGGTCGGCGTCGGCACCAGCGGCAGCTTCGGTCCCGGTAGCCCGGCAGCGATCGGTTCGGCGACCACCAAGTCCTCGGAGTCGGGGACCAGCGGTGCGGCGCACATCAGCGACCTCACGCCACTCGGTGCCAACAAGGCCGGCGTGCCGCTGATCGACATCGCGTCGGCGAGCAGCATGACCACCTCGACAGTGCAAGCCGCGTCGGTGAGCAATCGCGCGGAGACGCGCATCGGCCGAATCTCCATTGCCGGGGTCATCACGATCGACGGGATCAACACCACCGCGACCGCGTCGTCCGACGGGAAGGGTGGTACGTCGGATGCCACCACCGACATCGGTGCCGTCAAGGTCGCCGGCCTTTCGGCCTCCATCGGTCCGGACGGCATCACCATCAACGGCAAGGGCCAAGGCGACATCCTCGTCAAGACCGCCAACAAGCTGCTCGCGACGCTGCAGAAGATCGGCATCTCGATCACCGCATTGGCGCCGCAGAAGAACAAGGACGGCAACGAGGCGGATGCCACATCCGGCGCGATACTCGTCTCGTTCGAGGACGACAACCTGCCGGACCTGGGCAAGCTTGCACCGCAGCTTCCGGTTCCGCTGCCCAACTCGCTAGGGATGCAGGTGTCGCTCGGGCTGAGCCACGCCAAGGCCGCGGCGACGCTGCTGACCGATGTGGAGCCGCCGGAGGTCGGTACGCCGACGACGGCCCCCGTGGGACCGGGCAGTGACGCCGGCCCGATCGGCACCGGTGACGGCGGACTTCCGCCAGTTGACGCCGGAACATCTACGCCGCCGATTCCGCCGCCGGTTGTTGCCGCACAGCCTCAGGCCGCAGTCCTGGGGGTTCCGGTCAGGACCGCCTGGGTCGTGGTGGCTCTGCTGATCGCGCTGCTCATCGCCGGACCGTTGCTGACCTATGCCAACTGGCAGCTGCTACGTGGGAGGACGCCATGACCTCGACCGTGTCGGAGGAACCGGGCCGGCTGGTCGCCGCCGCGCCGCGGCGCCGGTGGCGCGATCGGCTGAGCGCCGACGGGCTCGACCTGCGCAACACCTGGCAGGTGGTCGCCGGTGCGATCCTGCTGCCGGTCGGCATCGCGGTGATCATCCTGGGGTGGCAGGGAGCCGCGCACGGCCGTGTCGACCAGCAGCAGATCCCTTACCTGATCAGCGGCGGCATCCTCGGGCTCGCGCTGGTCCTGATCGGCGGGTTCTTCTTCTGGGCGCACTGGCTCTACCGCATCTACGACCAGGCCGACTACCACCACCTCGAGTTGATGCGGGTGCAGGCGGAGCAGCACCAGGAGCTGCTGCGCGCGCTGACCGGGCGCGAGGCGGGGTCCGGCGGGGCATCGACCACTGAGCGCGCTGCATCGGCCGCAGGCGCGCGTTTTGTCGCCACGGCGAGTGGCAGCAACTTCCACTCGCCGAGCTGCCCGATCGTGGCCGGCAAGACCGGCTTACGCAGCATCACGAGCGCACAAGCCAAGAACATGAAACCGTGCAGGATCTGCGAGCCGGCTCTCTAACCTCTCTTGGGGCCATCGCGAGGGGGCGTTACCTATGTATGACCGGCTGAGGCTAGAAGCGACGATCGTCTCCTTCGGCAAGCTGGTGGCGACCGCCATCGCTGTCACGGCGCTGCATCACTGGACCACGGGTCCGACGCACGACCACGCCGCGGTGATCTACCTCTGGCTTGCGATCGGGCTCGTCGGGGTCGCCGCGGTCCCTGCGTTGGCCTGGTCGAGGACCCGGGCGCCCGGGTTGGAGAACCTGCTGGTCGCGCTGATCGGCGCGGTGGACTTCGCGGTCGTGACCGCGGTGTTGGGGCTGACCGGAGGGGTCACCGGCCCGTTCTGGGTCCTGGTGATCGTCAACACCGCGGCAGCCGCCGTGATCGGCCCGAACAAGATCGCTGCGTACGGCGTGTGCATCGCCTACGTCGGCGTCGTGGTCGGGGGGACGGCGATCGCGCACGAGCTCAACAACGCCAGCATCGGTCCGATCGTGCTGATCGGCATGTGCATCCCGCTGATCACGATGCTGGGCAGCGCCGTCGCCACGAGGCTCGAGCGGCAGCGCGCCGATAGCGACGCGGAGCGGGAGCAGCTTCGTACCACCGTGCGCGACCTCTCATCGGCGCTGGCGATGGCGGCGCAAGGGGACCTTTCCGTGAAGGTGGAGTCGGCCGAGGTCGACGAGGAGATCTTGTCGGGGCTCGCTTCTTCCTTCGACTACACCCTGGGCAACATCCGCGCGCTGGTCGGACAGATCCGGGTCGGCGGGGACCAGATCGTCAGCTCGGCGCACGAGCTGCTGGCCAGTGCCGAGCAGCATGCCGCGTCGGCCACCGAGCAGTCCTCCGCGGTGTCCGAGACGACCTCGACGATCGAGGAGCTCGCGGCGACTGCCGCGCAGATCGCCGACACGTCGGAGTCGGTGGCCCGCTACGCCGCGGAGACGTTGCGTCACGCCGAGGAAGGCCGCGAGGCGGTCGCCGCCTCAGTGATGGCGATGGACGCGATCGCGACGAGCGTGGAGCAGATCGGCGGACGCGCGCTCTCCCTCGGGGAGAAAGGCCAGGAGATCGGCCGGATCCTCGACGTGATCAACGACCTGGCCGACCAGACCAACCTGCTCGCCCTCAACGCCGCGATCGAAGCCGCCCGCGCCGGGGAGAACGGCCGCGGGTTC